>CAZFTP010000031.1:0-5166 GCA_964521915.1 uncultured Candidatus Marinamargulisbacteria bacterium | reverse complement strand
GAGTTTCTTTGAAATAAAGCAGGGTTTACCCTTTGAGCCAATAAGGGACGGAGTCCCTTAGAAATCTTTTTTTTCGTATACCCGGTGGGCTCTGCCCACCGGGTATACATAAATAACCCTCTGGGGTTTAAGGGGCAAAGCCCCTTAGAAAACTAAATCTCTCTCGTATCCCTAGGGTGCGTAAGCACCCTAGGGATACATTCCACCGACAGGTGTAAAAATAATGGAAATCACATTTAACGAAAATCATCTGCAAGAATTAAAAGAAAATAAACCGCGGCTAGACCTATTCTTAGCTCAAAATACCGAATATAATAGAAATTTTCTACAAAATCTCATCAAATCTCAAAACATTAAAGTAAATAACCAGAAAACAAAATGTGGTTACTTATTAAGACTAGGAGATAAAATCAATATAACTATTCCGCCACTAGAGCCAATTAATTTAGAACCAACAAATATTCCGTTAGATATAATTTATGAAGATGAGCATTTAGCTGTCATTAATAAACCTATAAATATGGTAGTGCATCCCGCAAAAGGACATTACAATAATACCTTAGTTAATGCCTTATTATTTCATTTTCCTTGCTTGAAAAAACCAGATCACACAAAAAATATTTGCTACCAGGAACGCTTAGGGATAGTACATAGACTTGATAAAGATACCGAAGGATTATTGGTTATTGCTAAAAACTATCAAGTATTAACTAATTTACAAAACCAATTCAAAGACAGAAACGTAATAAAAAAATACTATGCCTTAGTACAAGGTGTTTTACCTAGAGATGAATATGAAATTAATCTTCCGATTGGTAGAGACCCAAAAAACCGACTTAAATATAAAGTAATTACCGAAGCTATGCAAAATGTAAACAGTAACAAAAAATTAAAAGCGAAGTCTGCTCTTAGTTATGTTAAAATAATAAAAAGAGGAACAAATACCTGTTTGGTTGAAGTAGAAATAAAAACAGGCAGAACTCACCAAATCCGAGTACATCTAGCACATATCGGTTACCCGATAATTAACGATCTGCTTTATAATAAAAAAACAAAAAAGGGAGCACAATTATTACAAGCATTTTATCTTAGTTTTAAACATCCTATAACCAATAAAATTTCAACTTTTGAATTACCATTATCTGAAAGAATTAAACAAAAAAACACATGAAAACTTATAACAAAACAATTGATTTATTCAAAAAACTAAATAAACTAAAAGTACCTTTATATCATTTTGCAATAATTGATTCTACCAATGAAGAAGCTAAAAGAAGAGCTTACCTAGAAAATAACTTTACTGGGGTAATTATCAGTGAAACACAAACTCATGGTAAAGGTAGAAACGGTCGAAAATGGTTTTCAGCAGATACAGAAGGTTTATACTATACTCTAGCAATACAACCAAAATATTTTGATTTTAAGGAACTCCCTAATTTGGTAAAAAATATCGGCTATCAGGTAATAAAAGTAGTAAAAAATATTACGGATTTAGACTTATATTTAGAATGGCCAAATGATTTAATTCTTAATCAAAGAAAAGTTGGGGGTATTTTAATAGAAACAATCTTAATACCTTTTCAGCCTTTACCTAAAAACCTTATTATTGGTATTGGTTTAAATATTAATCAAAAAGAATTTCCGGATGATTTACGATATTCAGCTACATCTTTATATTTAAACTCTCAAATTAAATATAAAAAAGACCCTTTTATAATAAATTTAACTACTGAACTTTTAAAAATTTTGTAATTAAACAAGTCTGTCGCAAAATGAGATTTTTTTTCAGCATAAGTGTTTTTATTGACCTAAATTTCTTTTTTTTACGCCATTAATATATATTTTCTGTTTTTGTTCTAAAACATTTTTAATCATAACTTTAATTTCCGGTTCTTGCTCATTTATTAATAATTTTTCTAAACTATATATTCTAAAACGATCCATAGCTTCATATTTATGAGAAAGCTGATCTTCATGCCCTTCATAACGATACATAGTATAATTTTGATCTAACCCAATTGGTTTATGGCGTAAAATCCTTAACCATAAATCATAATCTTCACAAGCGGGTAATTTTTCATCAAAATAACCGAATTTATCGAATAACTCTTTTTTAAGTAAAACATTAGAAGCTGAAACTAAACAACGCTCTAAAGCTAAAGAAAAAATCCAACCCTCTTTTTTTAACAAATGCTTTTGCGGATTCACTCTTACCCCGTTTCTGATCCAAATATCTTGGCTTTGCATAATTTCGTAAAACGGATTTTGTTGCAAAAACAGCCACTGTTTCTGTAATTTATCTTTAGTCCAGGTATCATCAGAATCGCAAAAAGCAAGCCAATCGCCTTTTGCCTGCTTAATTGCCAAATTACGAGCATAACTAACACCACCGTTTTTCTCTATCCTGATGACTTTTAATCCAGGTATTTGATCTAAAATTGTCTTAGTTTCGTCCGTTGAACCATCGTCCGCTACAATTATTTCATGCAGTTTTAATGTTTGATTTAGAATACTATCAAGACAACTTTTTATAGTTTTTGCTCGATTATAAGTAGGTACAATTACTGAAATTTTTGGTTCTTTATCACGAATTTTCACAAAATCAAAAACACTTTTGATTTTTTCACGTACAAGTGGAAGATTTTTCTTGAAATCTTGTCGAAGGTTTTCATCATTATAATCAGTTATAAATTTAATTGTTTGAAAACTAATACCGGTATTTTTTAGTAGTTCTGATTGGGTTTGGTATTCCATATCTATAAAGTTTTTTTTTTGTATACTCGGTGGACAAAGCCCACCGAGTATACAAAAAAATGATTTAGAAGGGGGCAAGCCCCCTTCAACCCCCAAATCTATCCTAGATAATAACGATACAGACTTATCATTTGTACCTGCAGTACCAACATTAACAATATACAAAGGCTTAAAATTTTCTAATATCCAGGTAATGGATTTTCTAGAATTCTCTTCCCCTACTCCGGTAATTAAAATAAAAAAAGTAGAATTAATAGTCGCTTTTAATTCCGGGTTTTGTAAAAATTGATTTAAAGTGAAAAAAAGTATTTGTTTTTCTCTTAAAAATTCTTGAGGTAATTCTGCTTTTAATGCAACAGTAAAGATTAATTTGGGATAAGGCATAAGGCAAAAATCCTATTGGGTTTAACTTTGTGCCTTTGTGCCTTTGTGCCTTTGTGCCTCGAGTTCAAAAATACCTTTCAAATAATCCTTAACCGGAGCTAAAATCGGCATTAAATAAGTACTTTGCTGATATTCTTTCGCAATTAACATTAAATCTCTAGCTAGTTGACAATGAAAATCTAAATCAAGAGGAAAATCTAAAGGAAATTTAACCATATTCTTATTTTGCCAATATTTAAAATTACTTTCGGTAAGCACTGGCGAAATACCTAAAAAAACCTCCGTTCCTTTTAACTGATTCAAATAAAATTTAGCTAAATTAACATCAAAAAAGGGTTGTGTGAAAAAACCATCGCAACCTATCTTAATTTTTTCTTCACAATAATTAAGTTCATCCTTAATGGTGTTACGATAGGGATCTAAAGCACCATAAACTTTAAGTGTGGGGAAATTCTTTTTTAATTCTGCAATTTGTTCTAAAACTGTACCAGAATCTTCTACTTTCACAGTTGTTGAAACAGTATCTCCAGAAAGTAGCAACACTTTGGTTAAACCTAAATCAAACAATTCTTTCACTAATTCAACTGTACCTTGAATAGAACGATCTTGGCTTCGTAAATGCGTAACGGTAAAAACACCTTCTTTAAGCAAGACTTTACTGGAAATGTCAGCTCTTATTGGTAAAGTAGTAATATCTGGGATATTAATACCATCAATTTCTGGAAAATCGCTTAAAATAGATTTTATTTCCGCACTAAAAGTATTTAAATTATGAGCTACTAATTCTAATAAATTCAATTATTTAATCCTTATTAATAAATTTTTCTAAAAAAGTTATAAAATCTTACAAGGATCTATTTATTTAGATAAAACTAAATTAATTACTCTTTTTTTATTAACTAAAAGACGAATGTTTTGCAAATTGATATTATGATCTAACACAAGATATAAATTTTGATTATTAATTTTTTTTTCTTTTACCAAAAAACCATAATGTTTTGAACCGGATTTTATTATTATCTGATTCAAATTATTAGGTAAATACGGTATAAATTTTTTATTGATTAATATTTCATTAATAGCTATTTTCTCAATAGGTATAGTAATATCTATTTTATAATTTGCAAAATAAACTATTAAACCTAAAAACAAAATAATTAAAATAATAAGAATAATTTCTATAAAGAAAATATTTTTAGGTAAATTCTTTTTGACCTCTAAATCTTGATTTTTCAACATTATATCCTCTTAAATAATCTATCTTTTAATATTAGCAAAAAAAAAAGATTTTAAATACGCCTGAATATTAATATAAAAATTAATATAGTTGAGGAAACAAATTCCGTTCTACCCCTTCAATAATAATATGTAATAATGCCATTTGAATTTCTTGAATTCGATCAGAAGTTTCAGCTATATCTGGTATTAATATAGTTTCATCTGCATATTTTAGTAATTTACCGCCTTTTTTACCTAAAAAAGCAATGGTAAATAACCCTTTCTCTTTAGCAGATTGATTTGCCCGCAACAAATTTTCAGAATTACCACTGGTAGAAATTAAAATTAAAACATCACCTTTTTTACCATAAGCCGTAACTTGACGAGAAAATATTTCCTCAAAACCAAAATCATTAGCAATACAAGTAATAGCACCAGGATCCGTTAAAGCCAATACAGGTAAAGGTTCACGATTTTTACGGTACCTGCCGGTAAATTCTTCTGCAAAATGAATAGCATCGCAAGCACTTCCCCCATTACCGCATACGAGAATTTTATTGCCTAGCTTTAAACAATCAGTAAGTTTCAGAATAATTTTCTCCATTTTTTTAGTATTTTCCGCATTATCAGCAAATTCACGAATTATTTTAATTAAAACCTCAAGGTTTTTTATGATCATTAATATATACTCCTTTTTTCTAATTATATTTATAGTGTAACATTATTTTTTAAAAAAAATCAAATTTTTTTAAAAAAAGATTCTGTCAAAAAGAATGTGTGAAATAGAAAAAAGTTAGGAGATAGGGAGCA
>CAZFTP010000030.1:0-8668 GCA_964521915.1 uncultured Candidatus Marinamargulisbacteria bacterium | reverse complement strand
GACCAGTGAGCTATTACGCTTTCTTTAAAGGATGGCTGCTTCTAAGCCAACCTCCTGGTTGTTTAAGTAATTCCACATCCTTTCCCACTTAGCATATATTTAGGGACCTTAATTGGCGGTCTGGGCTGTTTCCCTTTCGAGCTAGGAGCTTAGCCCCCTAGTTCTCACTCCTGAGTATAGTAACTTGGCATTCGTAGTTTGCATGGGTTTGGCAATGTTGGTTGACATCCCTAGCCCAAACAGTGCTCTACCTCCAAGCACCTAACCTCAAGGCTGACCCTAAAGCCATTTCGGGGAGAGCCAGCTATCTCCGGGTTCGATTGGCATTTCACCGCTATCCACAAGTCATCCAATGGTTTTTCAACACCAACTAGTTCGGGCCTCCACGAGATCTTACTCTCGCTTCACCCTGCTCATGGATAGATCACCCGGTTTCGGGTCTAATATTAGTAACTAATCGCCCTATTCAGACTCGCTTTCGCTACGGCTCCGTATCAAAACTTAACCTTGCTACTAATATTAAGTCGCCGGCACATTCTTCAATAGGCACACCGTCAGAGGCCGAAGCCTCCTCCGATCGTTTGTAAGCGTATGGTTTCACTTTCTATTTCACTCCCCTCCCGGGGTTCTTTTCATCTTTCCCTCACGGTACTAGTTCACTATCGGTCATACAAGAATATTTAGCCTTGGATGATGGTCCACCCGGCTTCCCGCAAGATTTCACGTGTCTCGCGGTACTTAGGAAAGTTTATGATGAGATGTTATTTTTTCGTATACAGGACTATCACCTTCTACGGTATTGCTTTCCAGCAATTTCTACTAAAATAACATTTTGTAACTCATCTATACATAAGCAGTTGTATAACAAAACTCCCTGCAACACCCAAAATACAGCGCCTGCATGCTACTAACATATATTGGGTTTAGGCTGTTCCCGTTTCGCTCGCCACTACTAAGGGAATCTCAATTGATTTCTATTCCTCCAGTTACTAAGATGTTTCAGTTCACTGGGTAGTTTTCCTTACCCTATGTATTCAGATAAGGATAGATAGGCATTACCCTATCTAGGTTGCCCCATTCGGACATCTCCGGATCAAAACCTCTAGCGGCTCCCCGAAGCTTATCGCAGCTAAGCACGTCCTTCGTAAGCTTGTATGCCAAGAGATCCCCCATACGCCCTTAGTATCTTAATTCTTTACCTTGGCTTGTTAATTAAATAATGTTTGGAATATCTCTTATTTACTTACTTTATTACCTAATATTCAATTTTCAATGATCTAGCGATTAAATTCGCAAGACAAAACTATATAAAACTAATCTAAGAATGTCAATAGAGATTTTTCACTAGTAGAATATTAAGATTTATTCTAAAATAAAAATATCTTGCAAGTTAAACCAGGAGCATTTATGAAAAACCTATTCTTAAATCTATGCCTTATTTTAATTTTGTTTCTTCTACTTTTAACGAGTGCATGCCAAAATAAAAATAAAACCGAAATAATAAAAATAGGCGCTTTAGTTCCAATTACCGGTTCATTAGCATCAATGAGCTCAGGTATACTTACTGGCATTAAGCTGGCAATTGACGAAGCTAATGAATATTTTCCTAGTATAGGTGTAAATCTACAATTTCAACTAAATGTTGAAGCAACAGGCGGAAATTCTAATATTGCACTAAAAAAATTACAAAAATTACAAAAAGAAGGAATCGATGTTATCATCGGACCAAATAGCAGTACAGTTTTATACGATCTAAAAAATTACGCCAATGAAAATGATATTTTATTAATTAGCCCGAGTAGCAGTGCTCCGAATCTACAAAATGAATCTGATAATATTATCAGATTCATGATTAGTGATGATTTTCAAACAAAAGCATTAGCTAATATGATCAAAAAAGAAGCTATTAATTATCTTATTATTTTAGTTAGAAATGATTATTGGGGTAATTCTTTTTATCAATCTTTAATAAACCATATTAATAAATTTTACCCTCAATTAAATAATAATATTTTTGTCGTAAAATATGACCCTGAAGCAAAAAACTTTACAAAAGAAATAGTTAAAATTAATAATAAACTAATTAAACTTAAAAAAAGAAATATTGGTATTCAACTTATTTCATATGATGAAGTAATCCCCATTTGTCAAACAGCGATAACTTACCCGTCTTTTAATAATATTAAATGGTTTGGCAGTGATACAATATTTCATATTATTAATCAAAAAAACATGAAAATTATTAATACTATTAATTTATTTATTCCTATTTTTAGTAATTCTTCACAAAATCCTCATTACTACGAAAGTACTATGAAAAAAATAAAAAAAACCATTCAAAAAACACCGGATCATTATGCTTTATTGGCCTATGATGCAACTTGGATTGTTATTAATGCTTTTGCGGAAAGAACATACAAAGAACGATTAAAAGAACAAATAAAAGAATCTATCATAACTAATGCTAATTATTATTATGGTTGTACAGGTTGGACTTACTTAAATTCTAAGGGAGATAGAATATACGGAGTTTTTGATCTGGTAAAATTAGGTAAAATAAATAATAATTACCAATGGATTAAATATGGAGAATTTCTTATTGATCCCCAAAATCCGCAAGGGGTATTAAGATTAACGAAAACAAAATAGAATATTAGACGGAGTAAAAATAAAAAAATGGAAGAAAATCAAAACCCAAAAAATGAACCAGAGCAAAAAACCGATCAAGATTTTGAAGCACGCTATTTTAAAAAAATAGAACAAATTTTTGCTAATAGAACCGGTTTATTAAATAATATCAAAAAAGATTTTTTATATGGTTTATTAGTGTTATTGCCATTATTTATTACAATTTGGCTCTTGTTTCTTTTAATAAATTTAATCTCCGGTCCGGTAAATATGTTGTTTAATATTGATTCTCCGTTACTTAGTTTTTTAATAACTATTATCTTTATTACCATTATTGGCATAATAACCAGAAACATTATTGGTAAAACTTTTATGCGTTATTTTGAAAAAATCATGGCTAAATTACCACTAGTTAATATTTTTTATAAATCTTCACGTCAGCTTATGGATGCACTAGCCTTTCAAGAATCGCATTTTCTTTCTTGTGTTTTAGTTCAATATCCGAGAATCGGGTTATGGACTTTAGGTTTTGTTACCAAAAATGATGTTGCTTTATATGATAAAAACCAAAAAGAGGTTTTTAATAATAATTTACATGCTATTTTTGTACCAACAACCCCAAATCCAACTTCAGGTTGGATTCTTTTTGCCGAAGAACATGAATTTATCCGTTTAAATATTTCCATAGAAGAAGGTATTAAAACTGTAATTTCAGCCGGGGTATTATGCCCAAATAAAGGAAAAATTCATGGAAATAAATGATATCATTGAAAGAATTAAAACTGAATCAGTAGAAAAAGCCGAAAAAATATGTCAAGAAATGATTGCTAACGCAAAAGAAGAAAGTGCAAAAATTATTGCTACAGCAGAAAAAACCAGTGCAGATTTAATTAACTCTGCTAATAACAAAATTAATTTAACAGAAAAAAATAGTATTACTGCCATAAAATTAGCTGGTAAAGAAGTTATTAACGATATTAGAAATACCATTATTAATCTAACAAATCTTATTCTTAAAAAAGAAATAGAAACTGCTTTTTCCACCGAATTAATATCAGATATAATTCTTAAAATAATTAATCAATATTTAGCTGAAGAAAAAACTGATTTAGAAATTATCATACATGAAAAAAACAAAACAATACTCATAAATAGTTTATTAGCTAAATTAAAACCAGAAATTATCAAAGGTATTACAATAACAACCAACAAAAATATTCAACAGGGCTTTAAAATAAAAGTAACTAAAAATAATTACTATGAAGATTATACAGATACTGCCTTATTAAATATACTTGAGACTTATTTAGACCCGCATATTTTTACTATTTTGAAATAAAACTTATGTCAGATTTATATTATCTTTTCAGCAGTTTACCTTTTTTATTTTTTGATGAAGAACCTGGTATTAAAATAGAAATATTTATTAACGCCGCTTTACCATGGCTTAATTATCAAGAACAAGAAATTTTACTCGATTTTACAAAAAATAAAAATTTGGTAAAACATAAATTAGCTCAAGAAATAATTCAATTTAAAACTGAATTAAAAAAAGCTGTTATTTATTTAAAAAATAATCAAAAAGAAATGATCCCTCTTAACATGATAGATTTTTCTGCTCATATTTTAAACCAAGAAAACCCTTTATTAAGGGAAAAAACCTTTGAAAAAATTAAATGGGATTTTTTAAACGCTTTAGAAAAATTAAAAATTTTAGAAAGACTAATAATTTTTAAACATCAAGAAAAAGGGCTTGAAAAATTTTTAAATTTTGAAAAAATGGTTAACTAAATGGCAAAAATAATATCAATTAATGGTAACATGATTACAGTCCAATTTACTGAAAACCTAATGCAGAATGAGGTTGGCTATATTATTTATGACAAACTTAGGCTTAAAGCTGAAGTAATAAAAATTAATCATGATATTGCCTATTTGCAGGTTTTTGAATCTACTAAAGGAATTAAAGCTGGAGATCAGGTTGAATTTACCAATAAACTACTTTCTATTAATTTAGGACCTGGTTTATTAGGTAATATCTTTGATGGCTTAGGGAACCCATTACCGCAACTTGCAGATAAATACGGTTTCTTTTTACCAAGAGGAAAAGAAGAACCATCTTTATCTATCACAAAAAAATGGGATTTTCACCCTTTATTAAATGATGCTGAAAAAGTTACTGGCGGTTCTATACTTGGTTATGTTAAAGAAAACAATATTGAACATAAAATATTTGTTCCTTTTTATTTACAAGATGAATATATTTTAACATCAATTAAAAAAACCGGTACTTATTCCATTAATGAAAAAATAGCTGAAATTAAGAATCTACAAACCAATGAAACTTTTAGCCTAACCATGTGTTTCGATTGGCCAATTAAGCAAGCTATAACTAATTATCAAGAAAAATGCCAGCCTCAAAATCCTTTAATTACTGGTATTAGAATTATTGATAGTTTTTTCCCGATTGCTAAAGGTGGGACATATTGTATTCCTGGTCCGTTTGGTGCAGGAAAAACCGTATTGCAACAATTAATTAGTAAATTTGCGGATATTGATATTGTTATAATTTCTGCTTGCGGTGAAAGAGCCGGAGAAGTAGTGGAAGGACTAAAAACTTTTCCTGAATTAACAGATCCAAAAACAAATAAACCCTTGATGGAACGTACTATCATAATTTGTAATACTTCTTCTATGCCGGTTTCAGCAAGAGAAGCTTCATTATATACCAGTATTACTTTGGCAGAATATTATCGGCAAATGGGTAAAGATGTATTACTTTTAGCAGATTCTACTTCCAGGTGGGCTCAAGCTATGCGAGAAATTTCTGCCCGTTTAGAAGAAATTCCTGGCGATGAAGCTTACCCTAGTTATTTAGAATCGCGTATTGCCCAATTTTACGAACGCGCAGGCATGGTAAAACTAAATGATAATACCTTTGGCAGTGTTACTATTGGCGGCACCGTAAGCCCTGCAGGCGGTAATTTTGAGGAACCGGTAACTGAAGCAACCTTAAAAGTTGTCGGCGCTTTTTTAGGTTTATCAAAAGATAGAGCAAATGCCAGGAGATTTCCGGCAATTGACCCAATTGAAAGTTGGAGTAAATATAACAGCATTTTAAAAGAAGAGGATTTACTTTTTGCCAAAAAAATTCTAAAAACCGGTAAAGAAATTAGCCAAATGATGAAAGTAGTTGGCGAAGAAGGTATTTCTTCTGAAGATTATCAAATTTATCTTAAAGCAGAATTAATTGATAATATATTTTTAGAACAAAACGCCTTTGATAAAATAGATTCTGCTACTACTGAAGAGCGGCAAATTACAGTTTTCAATAAATTAAAAGAATTTTTACAAAAAGACTTAACCATTACAGATAAAAAAGAATTAAGAGATTATTTTCATCATATTAGATATACTTTTAAAAATTGGAATTACCAAAAATGGGGTTCAGATGAATTTCAAAAAACTATAGAAATAATTAATGAAGAAATTAAAAATAAAACAATTGAGTTAAAAATATGAAAAAAATCTATACAAAAATTTTAAGTATCTCAGGTAATGTAATTTCCGTAAAAGCTAATGATATTAGTTATCAGGAACTAGCCCAAATCACTTCTGCCAGGTCAAAATCCTTAGCAGAAGTAATCAGAATTGAAGGCGATATTGTTTATTTACAAGTTTTTTCCGGTACTAAAGGCATCTCAACTTCAGATGAAGTTAGGTTTTTAGGGCATCCTTTAAAAGTTGGCTTTTCAGAAAATATTTTAGGACGCATTTTTAATGGCAGTGGCTTAGCAAAAGATGGTAAACCTCCAATTACAGAGTTATTTTTAGATACTGCCGGACCCTCTGCAAACCCGATTAAAAGAGTAATTCCCAGAAAAATGGTAAGAACTAATATACCGATGATTGATCTTTTTAATACTTTAGTAGAATCTCAAAAAATCCCTATTTTTTCAGTTTCCGGTGAACCATATAACGAATTATTAGCCAGAATAGCTTTACAAACAGATGCGGATATTATTATTTTAGGTGGTATTGGTTTAAAACATGATGAATTTCTCTATTTTAAAAATAGTTTTATTAATGGCGGGGTAATTTATAAAAGTATCTTTTTTATGCATTTAGCGGCAGATCCGATTGTTGAAGGCATAAAAATTCCGGATTTATCTTTAGCTGTTGCAGAACATTTTGCTTTGCAAAACAAAAGAGTATTAGTTTTGTTTTCCAATATGACCAACTATGCCGATGCATTAAAAGAAATAGCTATTACCATGGAACAAGTGCCTTCTAACCGCGGTTATCCTGGCGATTTATATTCTCAACTTGCCTTTAGATATGAAAAAGCGGTTGATTTTGATGGCGCTGGTTCTATTACTATTTTGGCTGTTACCACCATGCCTGGTGATGATGTTACGCACCCCATACCTGATAATACCGGATACATTACCGAAGGTCAGTTTTATCTTAGAAATGGTAGAATAGAACCTTTTGGCTCTTTAAGCAGATTAAAACAATTTGTTAATGAACATACCAGAAAAGATCATCGTGCCATAATGGATACAATGATTCAACTTTATGCAGAATTTAAAGAAACATCAGAAAAAAAAGCCTTAGGTTTTAAAATGAGTAATTGGGATCTAAAACTATTAAAATATGGGACTTTATTTGAAAATGAAATGATGAATTTAAAAGTTAATATTCCTCTTGAACAAGGGTTAGATCAGGCTTGGCAAATTTTGAGTCAATGTTTCACTCCTGAAGAAACTAGCTTAAAAAATGAATTGATCAATGAATTTTGGCCTAAAAATCAAGAGATTAATAATGACCACGAAAATTAAACTAACAAAAAATGCTTTAAAAACTGAAAAAGAAAATTTAAAAAGATATCATCAGTTTTTACCAATGCTTAACTTAAAAAAAAAACAATTGCAATTAGAGATTTATAAAACACATCAAGCTATTGAAGAAAAACTACAAAAAAAATTAAAATTAGAACAAGAAACCGGAAAATGGTCCGGTGTATTTAATGAAAATATTGACTTTACAAACCTTATCAAAATTGAAAACCTCATTATAGAAAAAACTAATTTAGCCGGCTTAGAAATACCAATTCTTAAAAGTATATCTTTTTCGGAATCAAATATTAATTTTTTTAAATACCCTTTATGGCTTGAGCCAGCTCTAGTTGCGCTTAAAAAGCTTGTTACTTTAAATAAACAAATCGAAATTCTAAAAACTCAATTTGATCTCCTAAAAGATGAATTAAGAATTATATCTCAACGGATTAATTTATTTGAAAAAATTAAGATTCCGCAAGCTAAAGAATCCATAAAAAAAATCATGATTTTCCTTACTGATTTTGAAAGAGCCGGTATGATAAGAGCAAAAATAGCCAAAGAAAAACTAATAAGGGCAACCTAAATGATAGAAAAAATGAAAAAAATTACTTATTTAATTTTAGAGAAAGAAAAAGATCCTTTTCTTAAAAAACTTCAATCATTACAACTTCTACATGTAATTGGTGAAACAACTGAAAATTTTGATTTATCAACAAAAGAATCTAAATTACGTGAATTAAAAGAAATTATTGAACTATTAAAAAGTTTTAAATCCCCTACCGAAATTTGGGAGAAAAAGCCAAATTATCCTGAAAACATTGAATTATTAATAAATTTAGTGCTTCAAGAAAAAAATGCTTTTGAAGCTATTTCGGAAGAAGAAGACATAATAAAAAAAAATTTAGCCTGGTACCATGAATGGGGTAAATTTGACCTTTCTGAACTAAAAAGTTTTAGCAAAAAAAACATTGATTTACTCTTTTTTAAAGAACCCAAAAAAAAATTTGAAAAATATGAAAATAACAAAAATCTAATACTTATCAAAAAAAAAGAAGGTTTTATTTATTTTTGTATTGTTAATTATTTTAATAAAAATATCTCATTACCATTTGAACCCGTAGTTTTACCTGAAAAATCAATTAAAGAATATCAAGATCTTTTAACTATTCTTAATTTAAGGAAAAAAAATATTATTAAGT
>CAZFTP010000029.1:5273-9674 GCA_964521915.1 uncultured Candidatus Marinamargulisbacteria bacterium | reverse complement strand
GAAAAATAAATTTATTTTACCAGGTATTACGAAAAAAATAATTATTACTAATTTACTAAAAAAACAATTTCAAGTTAAAGAAAAACCGATTAAAATAAAAGAGTTACCATTATTTGACAAAATTTATATTTCTAATGCTTTAAGAGGTTTTCAAAAAGTAAAAATAGGAGATTAATTTATAAATGAAAGAATTATTTGACGGTGTTAAAAATTTTACTAAAAATGATTTTGAACAAAACAAGAAGCTTTTTCGCAAACTAGGTAAAGTGCATAATCCGCATACCTTATTTATTGGCTGTTCTGATTCTCGGGTAGTACCAGATTTAATTACAAAAAGCTTACCCGGTGATTTATTTGTTATTCGTAATATAGCCAATATTGTTCCAATCTACCGTTCTTCTGCTGAATATCTATCTACTACTTCTGCAATTGAATATGCAATAATAATATTAAAAGTCAAAAATATTGTTGTTTGCGGACATTCAAATTGCGGCGGTTGTAAAGCTCTTTTTCTACCGGAAAATGAATTAAATAAAATTCCACAAACAAAAAAATGGCTGGAACTAGCTAAAAGTGCAAAAGAAAAAGCAGAATCAATTGTAAAAAATTTTGAAAACCATGAAGATTATGAATGGTTAGTTGAACAAGAAAATATTGTTGAACAGCTCAAGCATTTATTAACCTACCCTTTTATTAAAGAACGTTATGAAAAAGGATTAATAAATTTATACGGTTGGTATTATGAAATTAATACTGGCTCAGTTTATAATTACAATTCAAAAAAATGTAGTTTTGAAATTATAAAATAACCTTAATTTGAAATACGCGCAGTAAGCCCTAATTCTTTTAATTGATTTACTTCAACAACTGAAGGAGATTTAGTTAAAGGACAAAATGCGGCTCTATTTTTAGGAAAAGCGATTACTTCTCTAATAGAAGGTAAACCCAGTAACATGGAAACCAATCTATCTATTCCTAATGCCAAACCACCATGCGGTGGTGCCCCAAATTTTAAAGCATTAAGAAAAAAGCCGAATTTTTCTTCTTGTGATTTTTGATTAATTCCTAAAAGTTCAAACATTTTTTCTTGAGTTTTAAGATCATGATTTCTAATACTGCCGCCACCAACTTCTTCTCCGTTAATAATTAAATCATACGCACGGGCTTTAACTTGCAGTAACTCTTTATGTTCATTTAAATTCAGTAAATCTGTTTGAGCCTGAGTAAATGGGTGATGCATACTCTCAAGTTTACCTAAGTTATCAGCAAAAAGCGGGAAATCCGTTACCCAAAGGATACTAAAGGATCCTCCTTTTTCAAGGGTCTTTGCCCCTTGGACCCCAGAGGGGCTCTGCCCCTTCACTCCGATATCGGACGTTAACCCTAGCTCATTCGCAATAAAAATTCTAAATCTACCTAGAACTTCATTGACTTTAGCTAAAGAATAATCCGCAATAAAAATAAGCACATCCCCATTTTCTGCTTGCATTTTAGTTTTGATTTTTTCTTGATGAGCCTGAGAAAAAAATTGCACAATATTAGATTCTAATTGATTATCTATTACCCGCATCCAAGTCATACCCTTACCACCTAATTTAGGTATTACTTTCATGGCGTATTCATTTTGTAATATATTCTTAGACAGTTTTTCGCTAGCCCCTTTTAAATTAATTCCCTTTATAGCACCATTTTTTTCCAAAATACTCTGAAAAATTTTATAATCACAACCTTTTAGCTCTTCAGAAACATCAACAAAGCTTAAATCAAAACGTAAATCAGGATGATCTGACCCGTATTTATTCATGGCAGTTTCATAAGGCATGCGTAAAAAAGGTGTTTCAATTTTAACCCCAATATGTGCAAATAATTGTTGGACTAAACCTTCTAATAGTTGAAAAATAAATTCTTCATTTATAAAACTAGCTTCTAAATCTAACTGAGTAAATTCAGGCTGACGGTTAGGTCTAAGATCTTCATCCCTAAAACAACGAGCAATTTGAAAGTAGCGGTCAAACCCAGAAACCATTAACATTTGCTTAAATAATTGCGGCGATTGCGGCAACGCATAAAAATTACCAGGATAAATACGACTTGGTACTAAATAATCTCTAGCTCCTTCCGGAGTGCTTTTCGTTAAAACCGGAGTTTCAATTTCAATAAAACGGTTTTGATGTAAATAATCGCGCATGATTTTAATAAATTCATAACGCTTAATTAAATTATCTTGCATGCTGGGTCTACGTAGATCTAAAAACCGATATTTTAAGCGTAAGTCTTCATCAACATTTAAAATTTCTTTATTTTCTTCATCTAAATTTTCTTTTTCTGTAATTAAAAATGGCGGAGTTTCAGAAATATTTAAAACATCTATATCTGTTACCGCAATTTCAACTTCACCTGTTTTAATTTTTTCATTAACATTTTCAACTGTTCTTTTACGTACAATTCCGGTTACATTTAAAACATATTCAGGTTTAATGGCTTGAGATATTTCTAAAACTTTTTTTTCTTTACAAACATCAGAATCAAAAACAATTTGACAAACCCCGGAAACATCTTTTAAATGCATAAAAAGCAAATTACCGTGATCTCTGATAGTATCTACCCAACCATAAAGATTAATGGTTGTATTTTCTAATTTAGAAGTAACTTCTCCACAATAGATTCTATTTTGCCAATTAAAATTTTTCATGACAATATTTTAGCATATGTTTCACGATTATAATAGTAAGTCTGCTTTATCTTACTTGCTCACAAAATATTAAAATGTTATGATTTCGGTATGATTCCAAGATATTCTCAAGAAGAAATAAATAATGTCTGGTCTGAAAAAAATAAATTCCAAAAATGGTTAGATATTGAATTAGCTGTTGTAAATTATTATTTCCAAAAAAAACAAATACCTCAAAAAGATTACGAAAACATTATTAATAAAGCAAATTTTAACCCGGAAAGAATTAAAGAGATTGAAAATGAAACTAATCATGATGTTATTGCTTTTTTAACTAATGTTGCTGAAAATATTGGAGATTCCTCCCGATTTGTACATCTTGGGCTAACTTCTTCAGATGTTGTAGATACTGCTTTCAGCTTATTAATTCAAGAAGCTGGTCAAATTCTGTTAAAAAATCTAAAAAATTTCAGAATTACATTAAAAGAAAAAGCTCTGCAATATCAACTTACAGCAATTATGGGCAGAACTCATGGTGTTCATGCAGAACCAACAACTTTAGGACATAAAATAGCTATTTGGTATGAAGAAATAACGAGAAATCTTAAGAGATTAGAAACTGCTTTAGAAACAACAAAAGTAGGTAAAATTTCAGGGGCAGTTGGTAATTATGCCCATATTGATCCTGAATTAGAAATTTTTGTTATGAACAAACTTAATTTAATACCAGCAAAAGCTTCTAACCAAATAATTCAAAGAGATAGACACGCTGAATTTTTGACAGTGTTAGCCATTATCAGCGGTACATTAGAAAAAATTGCAACTGAAATACGGGCTTTACAAAAAACGGAATTTAACGAAATCCAAGAACCTTTTTCAGCAAAACAAAAAGGGTCTTCTGCTATGCCGCATAAAAAAAACCCTATTCTATGCGAACGAGTTTCCGGGTTAGCCAGGTTAATGCGTGGCTATGCACTCACTGCTTTAGAAAATCAAGCATTATGGCACGAAAGAGATATTTCGCATTCATCGACAGAAAGAGTGATTTTTCCAGATGCTACAATTGTTCTTGATTATCAACTTTCATTAATAAACAAAGTTATTACTGGAATGGTTGTTAACCAAGATCAAATGCAAGAAAACATTAAAAAATCTTATAATGTCTATTATTCACAACAATTATTATTAAAATTGGTTGAAAAAGGTCTAACTAGAGAAAATGCTTACAAACTTGTGCAGAAAAACGCTTTAAAAGCTTTTCAAGAAAAAATTATGTTTGATAAACTAATTAAAACCGAAAAAGAAATAACCGATATTTTATCTGATACAGAAATTAATAATATCTTTGATTTTTCTAAATACACTAAAAATATACAATTAATTTTTGATAAAGTATTTACTGATCTTAATTAATATAAATACCAAAATTTAAAGAAACCCTAATTTTTTAAATCCTTCTTTTATTAATTCTAAAAGTAAATTTCTATATTTGGAAATCTTCTTTGCAATTCAATAAAATTATTTTTTTCTTGATTAGTATATTCTCGATTTGCATATATCATTATTTGTTGCAAATTTGGTAGATATATTAATACTTCAGTTAAAAATTGAATAATCTCTGAATTAGATAAATTAGTTTCACTTAAATGCAAAACTTGTAAATTAGGATTTAGTTTAAATACTGGCAATAAAGCTCTTAAGCTTTCAGTTGAAAGCCGAGTAGATCCTAA
>CAZFTP010000029.1:0-5173 GCA_964521915.1 uncultured Candidatus Marinamargulisbacteria bacterium | reverse complement strand
GATAAATCAACTTCATCTAATCTTAATACCTCTAAATTTGGATTTTGTCTAAATACTGGCAATAAAGCTCTTAAGCTTTCAGTTGAAAGCCGAGTAGATCCTAATTCCAATGTTCTTAATTCATGGATATTAATTAATGCTTCTGTTAAAAGGCTAGTTATAGCTGGTTCAGATAAATCAACTTCATCTAATCTTAATACCTCTAAATTTGGATTTTGTCTAAATATTGGCAATAAAGCTCTTAAGCTTTCAAGTGTAAGCTTAGTCATTCTCAAATCCAATACTCTTAAACTTTTAATATTAATTAAAGTTGCAGTTAAATTTCTAGCAATATTGGGATTAATATCAGAAAAAGCCAAAAATAATTCAGTAACAAACGGAAATCTGTGAATAAATTCTTCCGGATTTAACTGGTCAATATTTCTTAGAATATATTTGCGAGCTTCTGTATTTAAAACTTCAATCGCAGTATTGGTAATAGCTTCTACTATTGGTAATTTTGATACTGTTGGCGGTGGTGGTCCTGCTATACTAGCCGCAGTAGCTGGACCTACGGCAGTTGTTGCAGTTGCTACACTTATGTTTTGTAATCTATTATATATTTCTGATTGAAGTAAATATGTTCTAGCTTCTTCTTCTAAAAGAAAATTTTGTTCTAAATTTTCTTTACTTATTTTTTTTTCCATTTCTGGCATACCTAGAAAATTCGCCATTCGTAATAAACAAAAAAAATCATTTTTATTTTTAATGGGTCTTAATATTCCTAAATTAATATAATCTGAAATAACAGGTTGTAAGTGAGTAGGAAAATTAAAATTATCGAAAGGAATAATTGCTTCATTTTTTGTAGGGTTTATGCTAATTATATTAATAATGGTGGCTGGGCATCTTTTTTTATACTCTGAAATATTTTTAAACATTTGTAAAATTTTATCCATTAAATCTTGTGGGTTTTGATCTGTACGTGCAAAAAGTGTATTTAGATAATCAAGAAGAGCCCTTTTATTTTCGGACTTGTTAGGGTCTTGTAAAATATTACCTTCATTATCAATAAAATGGAGAGTAAGATTAAGTGCATCAAAAATAGTAGTAGAAATTGCAGGGGGAATTTCTGGATACATTTGATGTAAATCGAATCTAGTTATTTGATTATTAATATGAGCTAAATTAATTAATATACCTTGAGGTTGCTCAGGCGATAAAATTAATCGAAAATAACCTTCTGGAATAGGTGGAGCACTTACAGGTGCTGGTACAGCAGAAGCAGGTGGTATTGCTATTGGTAATATTGGTTGTACAACGGATAATCCAGCAACTGCTGCAGGTCCCATTCCTGTTGTAGGTGCCGTTGACCTTATTTCTTGTGTAGCTGGATCAGAAGTTCCTATAGATTGAGCTGATGGTGCTGAAGCACCTAAAATTGGTTTTATCGATGACATTTTTAATTCCCCCTCAAAAAATTCTCTAAAATATTAATTCCCGGTTTTGAGGAATTTGAAACAATATGAATCTCAAAGCACTAAGGTGAACTCAGAGGAAAGCTTGAAATTTTTTCATGATTTTTGGTAAATTCTGATAATCTCTAATCAAACCTATTAACGGTGGTTGGTATTTCAAAACCTGAGCTAAATTATTCAAATTAATCCCGCCTATTGCTACATATGGTATATTAATTTGTTTTTTTGCTTTTTTTAAATATTCAAAACCTATTTCCGGTCTTCCAGGTTTAGACGGAGTAGCCCAAATAGGACCAATACTGATATAATCCGCACCCTCTTTCTCAGCAATCTGACCTTGGTTGAAATTATGCGTAGTTCTACCTAAAATTTTATGCTCACCAAATATTTTTCTTAATTCTTTGATGGGTAAATCATCTTGCCCTGTATGTAATCCATCTGCATCAACTAATAATGCAATATCTAAATAATCATTAATAATTAAAGGTACTTGAAATTTCTGAACAATTTTTTTTACTTTTAACGCTTTTTTCAAATATTCGGTTTTACTTGCTTTTTTATCTCTTAATTGAATTAAACTTACCCCTTGGTTTAAGCCAAATTCAAGAATGTTTACTGAATCGGAAATCAAATAAATACCAGGTACAATATTTTTCTTAATTACTTTTAACAAAATTTCTTTTTCTAATTCATACATTTCATAACGAAGCTGATTATATAATTGATTACCAGTATATTCCTCTAAAACTCTTAAACCTTCTTCAACTCTTTTAAAATTTGCTTTTAATAAAATAAAAATATCCATTCTTTTTGTTGGTTTTTCTCTTGCTCTCATATCTTTATCAGTATCGCGATATAATAAATTAGCCACAAAATCTGTTTCTGTTATATTTATTTTTTTTCGAATTTTAGAAAGCTTAAAGGTTAAATCCTTTTGACCAGCAACAAAACGCAGATATTCTTCAATTACTCTTAAACCTTCAGAAATGCGGTTAATATTAGCATCAACTATTCTAACAATGGGAAATTTCATAATTATTTAACTTTTAACACTAAAAGAGTTAAGTCATCATGCTGTATAGCACCTTTTGAATATTCTGTAATAGTCGAGAAAATTTTGTCTTTTATTTCTTCAGCTGATAAATCTTTTGCATTTTTAATACAGTCTTGTAACTGCTGTATACCAAAATCTACTTGTTCTATATTTCTGCATTCAGTAATACCATCAGTAAAAAATACCAAAATATCATCAATTTTCAAATCTATAAGTCTTTCTTCATAAGTAGCTTCTTCAAATGCACCTAAAGGAAAACCATCTGTATCAATCATTTCAAATTTTTCATCTCTGAAAAGAATTATAGGTTCGTGCCCTGCATTACAACCTCGAAATTTTAAATTATTCATATCAATAATGGCATAAAAAGTAGGTATATATTTAGTTAAAATAGGATTTTTGCAAAATATAAAATTTATTTTTTTCATAGCTTCGCCAGCTGTTTCAAATTCATTGATATAACTATGGATAATACTTTCAACAATAACCATATATAATGCCGCAGGGATTCCTTTACCAATAATATCGGAAATCAATATACCGATTTTGTTATCTTTTAATTGAAAGAAATCATAATAATCGCCGCCAATTACTTTTGCGGGATGCGATAAAACAGCAAGATCTATTCTATCATTTTCAATAAAATTAGTTGGTAAAATACTTTTTTGAATTTCTGCCGCTAAACTTAATTCGCTGGTTAATTTTTCTTCGGCTTTAATCTTTTCATTTAAATTTTCAATGTATATTTTTAAATCTGATGTCATTTTATTAATAGCACTAGCTAAGGTTTCTAATTCATCATTAGTTTTAATATTATCAATTTCAATATTTAAATTACCCTCACCTATTAATTTTGTTTTTTCAGTTATTAATTGTATTGGTGCTGTAATTTTTTTAGCAATACTAATAATGATAAAAATAAAAACCACTACTAAAAAACAATAAAAAATTATTTGCGTTGTAGAAATTTTTGTAATCTCTTTCCTTATTTCAATTTGTGAATTATTGTAAATATCAGTTGTTAATTTCTTTATTACGGCAAGTGGCTGATTTAAATTTTTCATGGAATAAATAACAACAATATACCAATCAGTTGTAGGAATATAACTATAAGCCGCCCATTTATATTCATTGTTTTGGTTAAAAATAAATATTCCATCTTTACCATTACTAATGGTATCTCTATATTTATCAATAAAACTTTTACTCTGTTCTTCCACTCCTTTATCGAATTTATCTAAATACAAATAATTTGCAAAAATAATACCTTGTTTATTAAAAATAAAAGTATTCATAACCGATTGCTTAGTAAACCGAGCTCTATTACCAGAAGAAATGTAAGATTTAAAAATCAAATCATTTAATCGGACCAAGGATAAAGGTAAACTAATGACAGCTATTATATGATTTTTTTTATCAAATACGGGTGTAAAATAACTAATTCTGTAAGGGTTACGCCCCATTTCTGTAGCATATACATTAGTCCAACCAGGTTTTTTAGTTTCAACCGCTTTTTTAAACCAAACTCTATTTAAAGGATTATAATCAGCAGAAATTTTCTCTGATGGATAATTCAAAAAAAGACCAGATTTAGTTGCAATTTGGACATATTCAGTGTTCAAATCATAATCTTCAATTGCATTATAAATATGTTTAATTTGCATTAAAAACTGATATTCTTTAATAATCTCTGGATCATTCAATTTATTTTTTAAAACTTTTGGTACAAAAATATCCGGATCTAAGATTATTTTATTACTAGATTTATTATTATAAGTATTATCATAAACATGTTCAGTGTATTCTTTTAAAAATATTCCTAATGCATCTATATTTGTAATAATCGTATTACATAATTCAGCTTTATCAGTAACAATGGTATGTAAACCGCTTCGTATAGTTGAATCGAAAATTCTTTCTTCCAAATTCAATATTTTTTCCTGAAATATTAATAAATTTCTATTTGAAGATGCAATTAAAGCCTTATTATATAAAAGCATAGGGATACTAATAAAAAGAAAAAACAAGATAATAATAGAAAGAAATAAGAATAATAATTTTGTTTTAATACTAATTCTGATATACAATAATTTTTTTGAATAAATTATTGCTTCATCAATAATTTTTCTGATTTTTAGTAACAAATTGAAATCCTTATAAATAAAATAATATTATTTTAAGTATACCTTATTTGAGTCTGTTGCAAAATGGCTATTTTTCCAAACTAGTGCCATTTTTGGGATTCAGATAAAGGCTAAATAAAGAAGAAAATGGAGGTGACAGGGATCGAACCTGCTACCTTCTGCGTGCAAGGCAGACGCTCTACCAGTTGAGCTACACCCCCGAATTTTTCATATTTATTTTTGCGAAGCAAAAATAAATATAATATAAAATGGTGGGCTTACCAGGAGTTGAACCAGGGACCTCACGCTTATCAGGCGTGCGCTCTCACCAACTGAGCTATAAGCCCAAAAACGAGTTGTATTATAGCATAAGGGGTAAACCCCTTAAACCCCTTTTTTAATAAAAAAAAACCGAAGTATTAACTTCGGTTAATTTAATATTAAAAACTTAATAACAAGCCATGCCAATAAAGCGTTTATAATTTTCTCCTTAGAAAGGAGGTGATCCAGCCACACCTTCCGGTACGGCTACCTTGTTA
>CAZFTP010000028.1:0-9943 GCA_964521915.1 uncultured Candidatus Marinamargulisbacteria bacterium | reverse complement strand
TTAGCTCAAATTCGAATTTGTAGACTTGGCCGGAGATCTGTTTTTCTTCGAGTTCCAGGCTCGCAATCTTGTCGCTGATGAGCTTGCGCTCGCTAGAGAGGAACTGACTTGAGATCAGATTGTCTAAGTAGCGTTCTTTCTTTTGGACTAAGTTTTCCTGCGCGGTTTTAAGGTTAGTTAGGCTAAGCGTGATTTCGTCTTTGGCTTTTTCGATGATCTCATTGTGCTTTTTGATCTGTAATTCAATGGGCTTAAAATGGTATTCGTCAGCAAGGGAAATCAGTAAATTAAGAACCCTTTCTTCAACCTCTTTAAAAGGAGTATATCTAAATTTGCAGGTAATTTTGCCTTTTTCTTGGCTATTGGTTTTTGTACAGCGGTAATAATAGTATCTAAGTTTAATCTTGTTTAAAGAATGACTTGGGGTCATGGGTGATCCGCAATACCCACAAAAGAGTAGTTTTTTTAGAATGGCTTTAGTTTTCCCGGATTCTCTAAAATATTTTCGTTGATTAAAAATGAGGTCAACTTCAGAGAAAATTCTTTCAGAAATAATGGGTTGATGTATTCCTTGATAGGTATTGTCATTCCATTTAACTTTGCCAACATAAACAGGGCTTTGTAGCATCTTTTGAATCTGTCTTTTGTCCCATAGCTTGTTACTGCGGTTTCTATATCCTGTTTCATTTAGAAACCTAGCGGTTTCTGTAGTTGATTTATTTTTAAGAAATTGTTCAAAAATTATTTCTACAACTTTACGTTCTTTTGGATATGGGACTAATTCTTTATCAACACTTGTATAGCCATAAGGCCTAATCCCGCCGTTATATAACCCAAGACTCGCACGATAATTAAAGACATCAATTAGTCTTTCCGAGGTTTGTTCGCGTTCAAGCTGGGCAAAAACCAGGGCAATCCTAAGCATGGCTTTGCCAAGAGCTGTGGTGGTATCAAAACTTTCACGAATGGAGATGAACTCAATGTTTTTTTCTTGTAAAAGCTTCATGAAATCTTCAAAATCTAGAAGAGACCTAGAAAGTCGATCTATTTTTTTAACCACAACTGCATTAATCTTTTGGGCTTTAACATCTGCTACTAAAGTTTGATATTCTGGCCGATTTGTATTCCCGCCGGATTTACCGCGTTCTATTAATACTTTATGGATTTTAAAATTGCGGTAATCGCAAAATTTTTTGAGTTCGCTTTCTTGTTCTTCTAAGCTATCGCCTTCTTTAGCTTGGCGGTCGGTTGAAACCCGAATGTATAGATCAACAACTAGCCTTTGATTTTCTTCTTGCATGATTAATTTTCCTCAAAATGGGATAAAATACGATACGCGGTTTCTTCCACTGCAAACCAGGCTAAACGAACTTTGAAACTAGTTTCATCTTCAATGGGGTGAGAAAAACCATTTAAAAAATCGCCAAAAGTTTGCCCCATGTTTTCCCTGAATTCTTCTATTAAATCCCAAATTTTAGTCTCGAATTTGTCATAAAAACGTTTGCAATCATAGTTATATATCAAGGGGTTAACGCATCCGCTCACACAGCCATGCACGGTAATATCAATTAACTTGGTTTGGGCATTGTCAGAATCATTACAGACAAAATTAATGACCCAGTTTTCTAAGGTTTTTTTACGATCGTATTTATTCGGGAATTGTTCTATTACATATTTTTTTAATTTGCTTTTATTTATCATCTTAGAAACTCCTTTTTTTAAATCGTGCGAACGTTCAAAGTGCTGCCGTGCTAACGTTGAAAGAGGATATTATTTTTAAATTATCCAATTTATTAACGCTCGCACGTTGAACGACTACCGAAGGTAGACCGCTTTAAACCCGCCTTCCCAACAACCGCCGCATTTAAGAGCTACCCATTTAACATTTGAAAACGCGGGTAAAATTAAAGGGTTAAAAATTTGTTTAGTCTCAAAACCTTGATGATTAATGGGGAAAACAACCAAAGGTAAATGCGCTTTAACTGCTTTGGTAATGCTAAAAAGAGTGCCTTTTGAACCAGGTACAAGAAAAGCAACTAACCCGTAACAAGCCTCGATTAAACGTTCATTACGTTTAAGAAGCGCCATTTTAACCACATAAGGGGGAACTTCTTTGGAAACATAACCCCAAAAAATGGAAGCTCCCTTTTTTTGTGCTTCACGAACATACGGACGCACGTTTACAGGAAAACCAGAGAAATTTTGCCAGGCAGAAAAAATTGTACATTTGGCGGCATTTTCAGTTGAAATTATGCGATCTAAACAAAACTGGTCTGTGCCTAAAGCCCCGCCTGAAGCAATATGAAAACCTCGTTCGATTAAATCTTCTGTAACAAGACCTACTTTATCTGCGTAAGCTATGGGTAATGACCTTGAACCTACAACCCCGATGTTGCGGATACTAGTACAGACGCAAAATTTTGCGTCTGTACCTGGATTTTGCCCAACACTACCTTTGACTGAATTTTTTCTTTCTTCTTTTCTTTCCATATTTACACCCCTTTTTCGTTTGAAATTTAAAAAATTTGGAACCAGAAAAACGGTGGTTATGTCAAGGGATTTCAATGGAAATTTTTTGTATGGGTTATTTAAAAACCTTAAAAATTAATCTATTATTAAGCAAAACATATGAATATAGATTAATAATGAAAAAAATTAGGATTCAAACTAAATTTAGAAATGAAATTTTAGATATAACGGATTTAATAAATAATTATCTATCTGAAGAAAAAATTAATTCTGGGATAGTAATAGTTTATTCTCCGCACACAACTGCCGGGATTTCGGTAAATGAAAATGCAGACCCAGATGTTAAAAAAGATATACTTACATATCTAAATAAGCTTATTCCTCAAAATGCTAATTTTAACCATATCGAAGGTAATTCTGATGCGCATATAAAAACTGCTTTAGTAAATTCGTCTCAAACCTTTATTGTGGAAGATGGTAAATTACAACTCGGTACCTGGCAAAGCGTATTCTTTATGGAGTTTGACGGGCCAAGGCAAAGAGAAGTTTGGGTAAAGATTATAAATTAAAATATTTTTGAATATCGTCATTCCATACAAAAAAGCTGGTTACCAATTGACAGAACATATCTTGATCAATTCCATTGCAATTACTTTCAAATTGAAATATTTTAATTCTTTTTCCTGCCTTGCGAACATTTGAATCTTTAACATGATATTTTATTCTATTATTAAGTTCATAATCTGAATAAATCCTGATTGCACCATCACAATGATTAATACCGCCTGTTTTTTTATCAAAAATAGCATGGAAATATCTACTTGATTTTATTTCTTTATTATCAAGGTTAGGAAGTTCTTCACAAGTAAAATGAATCTCGTTATCCTTAGGTGACCAAACATAATCAGTAATTACAGTATTGCTTTCATTTGTCCACTTACCATGTTCATCATTTCTTAATTTTATTAATTTTTGCCAATCGAGGGACTTACCATAAACAAACATTTTATAAGACATCAGGAAGTAATCTTTTACTAAAATTTCTTTGAACGGATCTAATCTAATTTTAAAATTAATTCCTTTTTCTTTTGATAATTTTAAGATTGTTCTAAAAATCCAATGTGATGAATTTGACCGATTTAAAATTGGGCAAAGTGTATAAACAAAACCATCTTTTTCAAATCCCTCATTATCAATTTTAAAGGAGTCTATTGGTACAAGAAAATTTTTGTCTAGATGAATATTTCTTAAATTCTTTAAATTATAAGGGGCCGGCCTGTCATTTATATCCAATAACTTTTCAATACGTACTCGAGCAATATCTTGCTGAAGCTTATTAATAAGATAATAAGCGCGCCTACCAATATCTTTATTCTTGAATCTATCAATAAGAAAATCAATGGGATTTATTTTTACAAACGCCTCTAATTCATTTTTATCAATCGATTTTAAATCATTGTATAAGTTTTTATTTTCAGGATGATTTTTATTATCTAAAACATCAAATAGTTCAAACATTGGGTCTAACATATGTTTAGAAAAATAATCAAAGGTAATATAATGTGATGGCATATTGTTTTTTTTAATAATTTTTATTAACTGGAATTATTTCAAAATCAATATTTTTTTCTTAAGCAAATCAAATATTTGATTATTAAAATCATTCAATCTAGTAAAAGCTTCTCTAAAATTATTAAATATTTCATCTGGTTGATCAAACTTATATGATGTATCAAAATAATTAATTTTCTTTATAAGCTTAATTTCTTTCCAAGCAACTAAACCCTTTGAATGATTTAGTAAGTTAAAAATTTGCTTTATGTCATCTTTATTAACATGTAAACAGTTCACCTTTATTTCAAATGGATTATATCTGTCTCCTTTCATTTGCCCTTTTTTATGATCCTTTATTTTATAAGAAGAAAATTCTAAAAACCAATCGTATTGAAGATTTTTTTTATCTTCAACTTTAGTAATTTGTTCGCAAAAATTAAAAAATAAAGAAACAAGTGTTTCGCTGTTCTCTTTGAATAGTTTTTTAAAAATATCAGTTGATATTAAATAATCCATACCACTGAAATCTTTAAACATATAGACACTAAAATGAATTTTTTCTCTTACCATTTCCGGTAAATTTTTATAATAGAAACTATCCCATACATATTGGTCATAAGTTCTCTTTTTCCATTCATAGCCATTCTGTTTTAACTGTTCATCATATAATTTTTGCATTAAACTTTTCAGATTATTTTTTGCCTTATCTATATCATAAGACACTTTATTTTTACCTTTTTCATTCTTTTCAATAAAAGTAATGCCGCCAAATCCACCCATATTAATAACCTCCAAATATTCTAAAAATTGGCTAACTAAATAATTAGCTATATCGTTTTTATTATTTTTTTTAAGTGTTGCTTGCTTACTTCTAATAAAATCACTAATATCCTGCCATGTTGTTTCAAAATTTCCAGTTAATTTATAAAGGTCAGATTGTTTTTTTATTTGCTCAATATCTTTTGAAGCAGAAACTTTGCTTTCAATAATAACAAGATAGGTATCATCATAAATAGCTGCGTCTGGAATTGAAGAGTCCCTAACTTTAGGTTCCTCTATATTTTTTTCATTCCATTTTGACGTTATAAGAAGATGGAAACGATTATTTATTTTTGATAATTCATTGATTTTTGTGTTACCAATTTGTAAGTCATACCAAAACCTGTCACTCTTAGTGTCAATTTTAACAAATTCCTTAAAAAATAAATTTGTTAAAAGGTGGCTGTTTTGTAAAACATTAATGAGTATTTTTGTTACATCATTTTCTAAAGGTGTGCCTTGTTTCGTAAAAATATTTCTATATTTTGCCTTCATTTATTTTCCTTCTTTAAATTATTTTCTTCGAATATGCCTCAACCCAACATAAAGTATTTACTAATTGCATCTGTTCAACCGTATTACAATTAATTTTTAATAATTTAGGATTTGCAATAAGAATAGCTAAAATTTTGGCTCGGCTAAGCGCAACATTAAGCCGGTTTTTACTAAACAAAAATTCTTTTTGCCTTGGTAATGATTCTTCATCTGAGGAAGTCATAGATATAATTACGATTTCTGCTTCCTATCCTTGAAATTTATCAATAGTTCCTATGCGGTTTGGATTTTGTATTTTTTGTTTAAGCAAACTTACTTGCTGGTTATATGGCGCAATAATTAAAATATTGTCTGTAGAAAGTTTTGATTGATCACCTTTCTTATTAATAAAATGCTGTGAAGTTAGATAAATCAATAGCGATTTAATTAAATCCACTTCTTCTTGGCTTGATTGCGAACAATTCTGATGTTCAATTGGTATAAAATTAATCCCAGCGGTTTTTAAGCGATAAGAATTAGGCTTAGTTAAAATTAGACTTTGCTTTATATTCTCAAAATGAGCATGTAACCGATCTTCATAAACAGCTTTTGAAATAAAAGTACAAATATCAGGATGCATTCGCCATGACTCATTTAAAAATATACCCATATTAAGCGGAATTGTCGGCTGATTATCTAACAAATATTCCAAAATTGATTGATCTGTATTGTGCGGGTGAACTCCTTGAATTGGCTGGGCTAACTGCATGTGATCCCCCAATAAAATAATATTTTTCGCAGAGGATGCCAAAACAATAAAATTTGCTAACGAAATTTGGCCTGCTTCATCAATAAATAAATAATCTAATTTTTGATCTAATTCTTCTTCGGCAAATAGCCAGGCTGTGCCGGCAATTAATGAGGTTGATTCTAGTTGATTAAAAATGTTTTTATTTTCAAACACATCTGTAATAAATTTTCCTCTAATTAATTCATCTTCAACCTGTTTGTTTGATTTTTTTAAACCTCTCCAATTATTAAAACTAGTTTCTCTAGCGACTTTTTCAACCGCTAATAATAAATTATTGATAGCTTTATGACTATTTGAAGTTACCCCGATTTTGTAACCTTGCTTTATTAAATCCATTATTAAATGTGAACCCACCCAGGTTTTACCAGTTCCTGGTGGACCTTGTATAAATAAATATGAATTATCAAGATTATTTGCTGCTTCCACTATTGATTTAATATTATTGTTACCTGTTAAAATAGGCGTTCCGTATTCAACAGTTTTTATTTTTGGGTATTCTCTTTTTAAAGCATCGTAAATTGCTCTGTATTTACTATCATTAAAAGGTTCTTTATCTGTTACTTGTCTTAAATAATGATCAATAACTCTAAAAATTGCTTCTTTTAAGGTATCATTTTTAAGCGGGCCATTTGGAATTAAAACAAAATTTTCTGGTAATTTTGATGTTGATTTGAATAGGATTCTTCTGTTTTCATCATCAATGGAAAAAACATTAACTTTATCTTTCGTCCGGTGAATTTTATAACTTTTGCCAGCTCTTATTTTATGTTCTTGTTCCGGAAAAGTATAAGTATAAATAAATGATCTTTTTTCAGGTAAAGGGGCTACATCAGGCTCGAGAGTTATACCTGCTAAAGCTTCCGGGTCTTCTAACAATTCTTCTGCGGTTTGGGCTTCTTTATCAAAAATAGACCAATAACCGGGTTTATCTTCTCTACGATGAAAATCCATTAAGTAATAAAGAATCCGTCCTAATTTTTGAATATCTGTGTCTTGAGATGAATCTTCAGGCAAAAATTGATTAAACTTAGCTTTGTATTTATCTAAGCGTAATTCATGAGGATTTTTTTGATTTTCTACTATATTTTCAGAGTCATCTCCATTTCTAGGAATATTTAGCGTTTCTTTATTTTCTGATTCTGAGTTTTTAGGTTTAAGGCTTAACAGCCATTCCCTTAAAAGCCACGTAGATTCGCAATCTTCCAGATTATAACTTTTAATATTATCAAGAAGTTTTTGTTCTTTGGTCTCGACCCATTTTTCATAAATAACAATGCTTTCACCACCAGAAGCAACTTCACCTTCTCTTTTATGACCAATATAAAATAGTTCTAAATTTTTAATTGAATACTTAGGCTCTGAAATTCGCAAATCTTGACGAACAATTTGGTATAAATCAACAAAATAATTTCTTCTTAAAAGAAAATCTACTGAAGCTTCTTTTGTTCCATATTTACTCATTAAGCGTTTAATGGCTGTAGTTTCATAAGGGGCATAATGATAAATATGCATATTTGGATATTTTTTTATTCGTTCAATAAAAAAATCCATTAATGCTTCAAACGATTTTTTTTCTTCTTGCTCATTATGTGCCCATAAATCTAAATAGATTTTTTCTTCATTATCAAAATAAAACAAACCTAACAGATATTCTAACCCTCCAGTAACTAAGGGGTCACCTTCAATATCAAAAAAAACATCGCCAGGGTCTGGTATTGGCAGTATGTTTAAACCTTCTTTGAGATCAGTATTATTTAAAAATTCAAATTTATTTTCACCTGTTTGTAATTTGTAAAGTTGTAATCTTGCTTGATCTTGAATCTTCTGAAAAGTAGTAGCCGCTAGTTTAGGGACTTTTTTCTTTGCTTCAAAATTAACTAATTCCGTGATTTTATTAATACCTGCTTTATTTAGTTTAAATACTTGAGGTTTTTTAATATTAGCAATTAAGCTTAGGTGTTCATCTCCAAGCCATTTTTCCTTACAATGATTATGCCAAGCGCAATTACCACAATGATCATTTGGATATGGATAATAATCCAAGGGATTATTTATAAATGATTCAAAACTATTTTTTATTTGTAAAAAATAGTAATAAAAATCACTTAAAAGAAACTTCTCTTGTTTACCATTACCTAATAAAACATAAAAATGTTTTGGTAGAACACCTTGAAGAGAAGCTAATAATTCTGAATAAAGGCAAAGTTGAATAATATAAGATGTTTTTGAACTTAAAGCTAATTTAGTATCTAATATTTCATAAGAATAATTACCTAATTTTGAAGGGGTTTCAGTTCTAATTAGAAAATCAGCAATGCCAAACCAAGGAGATTCAAAAAAGCTTGCTTGGTAAATATATTTTGCATTCTGTGAAAGTGCGGTTAAAGTAGCTTTAGCTTTATCCTCTTTACTGCCTTTAATATCGCATTCAATAAAAGAGGCTGTATTTTTTTTTAAGTGGTTTAGGTAGTTAATCTCATGCGCAAGACCTTTTTGCTGAATAAGTTTTGTATATTCATCTTCCTGTTCTTTTTCAACCACATAATCGTTTTGAATGTGGTCTAAATAAGTTCTATATTTACATGATACAAAATTAACGAGATCTGAAGCTGAAAAATTAAAACAATTTTCTTTTTTTTGCAATTTTTATCCTATTTTAATAAAAGTTGATTAATATATATTATATCTGGATTTTTTAAAAATGAAACAAATCAATAAAAATATTTATTTGTTTTAAGAAGGAATAATTTCTATATTATATTTTAAATCTTTTGCTTTTTTTATGATATTGTCAATATTATCTTTTCCCCATTGATTTGAAACTGCTATTTTAACATCGTTATTTAATGATATTAAATCTTCTTGATTAAGAAAATATCTTTTATATTCTGTTTCTTGAAAAATTTTATTCGCATTTTCGAAAGTTGTAAAAACACCAATAGAGCCTTGAAAATTAGGAGGAAATACTTTTTCTAAATCTGAATATGTTATCTCTGGATTATTTTGAACATATTTTTTAATAATTGCTAGAACTAACTTTCCTTTTCGATAAACTTGATTATCAAACTTATATTGAGTTCTATCAAAATTTCTACTTATGTTTTTAAAATATGTTTCTGTAAAAACATATATTTGATTATCGTCACTTTTATATCTATTTATAATTAAAGCAGCTAAAGGTATATTATTTTCTATTAAATAGCCATTATTTATTTTTTGTTTGAGGGTTTCACTTATTGAAGTACCAATTAAAATACCTACCCATTTAACTTCATTTTCTTGTTCTTTTTGTATTTCATTTTTATATTTTTCTAAAATTTGATTTTTTACCTTAAAGTAATCCTCTAACTGGCTTAGATGAGTTTCTGTTAATTCTCCAATTTTTAATTCAATAATGCCCAAAGTATTATCATTATATAATGCCAATAAATCAATTCGTCCATCAGTATCTTTATTCATTCTGCCGTATTTTAAAGTTAATTCAGAATCCAGTATTTTAATTCTCTCAAAATTATCATCATCTAAAATTAATACATCTTCATTTTCGATTAAATAAGCTTCCATTGTTAATTCTCTTAAAAAGGGAAAAGGTTTTAGCTTTATATTATTAAGAGTTACATGCTTAAACACTTTCATGGCTAATTACTCCTTATTAATTTTTAGATATAAATTTTAATTAAATTATACCATAGTTCATTACTAACGATCTTCATCAACTCTAATGTTTTTTAAATAACCCATCAAACAAATTTCCATTGAAATCCCTTGACATAACCACCGTTTTTCTGGTTTTGCCTGCCTAAAAATTTCAAAACC
>CAZFTP010000027.1:0-10522 GCA_964521915.1 uncultured Candidatus Marinamargulisbacteria bacterium | reverse complement strand
TTTTGGCTCCGCCAACTCTTTCTACTAAACTTCACACACTTTATTTTACAGAACCCTTTAAACTCTTTTATTACGAATAAAAATTTTATTACACCTTTAAACCCGGAAGATTTTTATTTACAAAATTTATATGAAAAAGTTCATAATACTTCGAAATCGAGAGTTCTTAATCAAGAATACTTAAAAACTTATAACAAAGAAAAATATGAAGATTTACGAGGATTTTCGGTTATTGTTAATTTAACGGATTTTGTAAAAGAACCATTAAAAAGTATAATGACTGATTTAGCAAAATCTGAACCTGATCAAAAGGTAAATAAACCGCAAAATTATCATCAAACTGCTTATGTTTTTACAGCATCAGGTAAAGCGGATTTGGAAAAAAAGCTAACGCCGGAATTTGTAGCTAAATGTAAATTAGCACTTGAAAGGGCTTTAAAGAATTTTTCTGAATTCACCGTGGAATTTAAAGGACTTAGCTGTACCCCAAATGCTGTAATTGCCAATGGTTATTCACATGGCGCATTGGCGGAACTAAAAAAAAGAATAGATACGGAATTAGTAAATTTAGGAATGCCCTTAACAAAAAATCAGTCACCTTTTAATCATATTACTTTAATGCGGTTAACATCTCCGTTAGAAAACCCGGAAAAATTCATTAAAACCATTGATAAAAACCATTCAGCTTTTTTAGGAGAAGCAAAGGTAAATTCTTTTCAACTTGTAGTCAATGACCCTTATAATGAACCAGAGCATTCTAAAGTATTGGCTAGTTATAATTTTTAAAAAATTTTGAAAATGTTCCCGTGCTTTAAGTATTAAAAATCTGTTGACATTTATTTGTTTATACACTACTATCTCTATAGACTTAATTAACGAGGTGCTTTAATGACTACATATAAACCGGAGACAATCTTATTACACGGTGGGCAAGAGCCAGATCCCACTACTGGCGCAAGGGCTGTACCAATTTACCAAACAACTTCGTATCAATTCAAAGACTCTGAACATGCGGCTAATCTTTTTGCTTTAAAAGAATTTGGTAATATTTACACGCGCTTAATGAACCCAACTTCTGATGTTTTTGAAAAACGCATCGCAGAATTAGAAGGCGGGGTTGGTGCTTTGGCAGTTGCTTCCGGGCAATCAGCTATTACCTTAGCCATCTTAAACCTTGCCCAAGCCGGAGATGAGATTGTTTCGCTTGATAATCTCTATGGCGGTACCTATACTCTTTTTCATTACACCTTGGCAAAACTGGGTATAAAAGTAAATTTTGTTGATTCTAACCATCCGGAAAAAATAAAAGAGGCAATTACCTCAAAAACTAAGGCAATATACGCAGAAAGTATCGGTAACCCTAAATTAAATGTTACAGATCTTAAACTAGTTACTAAAATAGCTCACGAAAATAATTTGCCTTTTATTTTAGATAACACCACAACCCCTTATTTACTTAAACCATTTGATTTTGGTGTTGATATTATTGTTTACTCTGCTACTAAATTTATTGGCGGGCATGGTACCTCTTTAGGTGGTTTAATTGTAGATGCCGGTAAATTTGATTGGGCTATCAAAGAAAACGGTAAAAATAAATTTCCGCTAATTGCTGATCCTGACCCAAGTTATCATAATCTGAATTTTATCGAAGCTTTAAAATTTTTAGGCAATATTGCCTATATTACAAAAGCAAGGGTAACCTTGTTAAGAGATTTGGGTCCTGCACTTTCCCCTTTTAATTCCTTTTTATTTTTACAAGGATTGGAAACTTTGCATTTAAGAATGATCAGACATTCTGAAAATGCCCTTACCGTAGCAGAATTTTTAGCAAATCATCCTAAAGTAGCCTGGGTAAATTATCCGGGGTTAAAATCAAGTTCGGAAAAAGCCAAAGCAGATGAGTATTTACCTAAAGGTGCCGGCGCAATTATTGGTTTTGGTATTAAAGGCGGTTTAGTGGCAGGCAAAAAATTTATTAATAATCTAAAATTAATTTCGCATTTGGCGAATATCGGCGATGCCAAAACCTTAGCTATTCATCCGGCATCTACCACGCATCAACAATTAACGGAAAAAGAACAATTAGCCACCGGCGTAACTCAAGATTTTATCCGCCTTTCAATTGGTATTGAAAATGTGAAAGATATTATAGAAGATATAAGACAGGCGTTAGAGAATTGTCTTGAACTGTGATTAAGAACTCGAGGCACTAGGGAGAACTCAGGGCTCGAGGCACAAAGGCACAGAGGCACAAAGTTTGGCTCAGGGAAAAAGAGCTCTCGGGGTTTAAGGGGCAAAGCCCCTTAAAAAACCAATCTCTCTCGTATCCCCAGGGTGCTCTGCACCCTGGGGATACAAAAAAAATAATTTTAAGGAGACTACAATGTCTAAAATCTACAACAATATTACTGAAACTATTGGCCATACACCATTAGTAAAATTAAATAAAATCAATGCCGGATTAAATGCTAATATTGTAGCAAAAATTGAATCTTTTAACCCACTTTCCAGTGTAAAAGACCGTATTGCTTTAGCCATGGTTGAAGATGCAGAAAATAAAGGTCTTATTACCAAAGATACGGTTATTATTGAACCAACCAGCGGTAATACTGGTATTGGGTTAGCTTTTGTAGCCGCATCTAAAGGGTATAGGTTAATCTTAACCATGCCGGAAACCATGAGTCTTGAACGCAGACAATTATTAAAAATTTTTGGCGCAGAATTAGTACTTACAGAAGGTGCAAGAGGTATGGTTGGTGCTATTGAGAAAGCCGAAGAATTACAAAAAACAATTCCAAATAGCCTTATTTTGCAACAGTTTGCTAATCCGGCAAATCCGGAAATTCACCGCAAAACCACGGCAGAAGAAATTTGGGAAGATACAGCCGGTAAAGTAGATTATTTTGTTGCTGGTGTTGGCACCGGTGGTACACTTACCGGTGTAGGCGAAGTGTTGAAAAAACGTAACCCAGAAATAAAAATAATTGCCGTTGAACCTAGTGAATCACCTGTGCTTTCAGGCAGTATGCCAGGTCCACATAAGATCCAGGGTATTGGCGCTGGGTTTGTGCCAAAAATATTGAATAAAGGTATTATTGATGAAGTAATTACAATATCTTCTGAAAAGGCAGGCGAAATTGCGAAAAAGCTTGCTAAAACAGATGGTATTTTAGTTGGTATTTCATCTGGGGCGGCTTTAGCAGTTGCTTTAGAAATTGCTAAAAGACCAGCGGCTAAGGATAAAAACATTGTAGTGCTTTTACCAGATTCCGGTGAAAGGTATTTATCTACTTGGCTATTTCAAGGGGACTAAATAATGAAAATTATTGTTAATGATGAAAGAAAAGAAATAAATAATTCAGAAAAATTAACTAACTTTTTAGAAGATTTAAAAATAGATTTAACCGCGATTGTAGTTGAATATAATGAGGATATTTTAACCAAAGACAATTGGCATAAAATTATTTTAAAGGAGAATGACAAAATTAATTTAATCAGGTTTGTTGGTGGGGGGTAATTTACGGATACAATTATGACAAATAAATTTATTAATGGTTTATTAACCTATCTTAATAACGATCAATTGGAAAAAATTCAAAAAAACAAAATCGGTATTGCTGGTTTAGGCGGCTTAGGCTCAAATATTGCCAATATATTGGTCAGAACTGGGTTTATAAATTTTGAATTAATTGATTTTGATTTAATTGAGCCCAGTAATTTGAATAGACAAAATTATTTTTTAAATGAAGTTGGTTTACCTAAAGTTGAAATTACTGCTCTGAGATTAAAACATATTAATCCTGAAATAAAAATTACGCAGGCACAAATAAAACTGACTAAAAAGAATATCAATAATTATTTTCAAGATTGTAATGTTATTTTTGAAGCGTTTGACAATGTTGAATCTAAAAAATTGATTCTTGAAACTTTTGGTAACAGTAATAAATTATTAATCTTTGGTAATGGCATGGCTGGGATTACGGGAGAAGAAATAAGGGTTAAACAAATAAAAAAGAATATTTTTTTAATAGGGGATGGCTTAACAGAAGTTAACGAAAAAAATCCACCATTAGCACCAAGAGTGATTATTTGCGCCGCTAAAATGAGTGAAATAGTAATACAACAGGCTCTAGGCACTAGTGGGGCTCAGGAGACAGAAGACAGGAGTCAGGAGACAGAAGAAAAAAATCTTTTTGGAGTGCAGGGATTCTGCCCCCCAGGGTTTAAGGGGACGAAGTCCCCTAAAAAACCAGATTGTTAAGGCGTAGGGGCAACCCTTGCGGTTGCCCTAATAAAAAAGCCCGCCAGGCAGGGCAAAACCAGGATTTAAGACATTTTCACTAGTGCCTTATGCCTCGAGTTCAAAATTTTGTTTCTTTTCTAAAGAAAAGGAGAAAAAATGAAAATATCTTATAAATTAGACTACGCTTTAAAAACAATTTTTGAATTAGCCTTAAATTATCAAAACAAGATAGCTAATATTCAGGAATTATCCGAAAAACTAGATATCCCTAAAAAATTTTTAGAACAGATTTTATTGGAATTAAAAAAAAACGGTTTTGTAGATAGCAAACGCGGTAAAATCGGAGGCTATTTTTTAGCAAAAAAGCCAGATCAAATTATTCTAGGTAATATTATCCGCGTGATTGATGGATCAATTGAACCAATTGAGTGTATTGAAAATAATTATAATGGTTGTAAAGATATAAATAAATGTATTTTCAGAAGTATTTGGCAAGATGTTAATTTAACTATTTTAAAAATTGTCGATAATATTACAATTGAAGATTTAATCGTAAAATTTCGACAACAAAATCAAATTAGCGATTATATTATTTGACTAAAAACAGATTATTCTCGAAATTGCGAATTGGGAATTGTTCCAAAAAAACGTTTTAATTCGTTAAAAATTTCTTGTCTTTCTTTTGGCGTCAAAGGTCTCAATGGTACAGATGCTTCAAACGTTTCTTTTTCTCTTCTTAATTGAATTCTTTCTAACTCTTTTTTAGTAAAAACAGGAAATGCTTTTTCTTTTAATATTTCCCAATTTATACTAGCAAAAAAAGGATGCGCTTTAATTTCGGCAATACTTAATCGTTTATCCGGATCAGTGGTTAATAAACGGCTAATTAAATCTTTTGCTGTATCTGGAATACCTATAGGCAAAGGAAGTCTACTTTTTTTACTTACATAATCTATAATTTTTATATAAATTTTTTCTGGATTTTCATCATAAAAAGGGGATAATCCACTTAATAATTCATATAATAATATGCCAAAAGACCATAAATCTGAAGCGCATTTTGCCTGAGGTTCTGATCTGGTGACTATTTCCGGAGCTAAATACTCCGGGGTACCAACAAAAGAATCAACTCTTGGTAAAGAGGTTCCCCTTTTGGCAAGACCATAATCTATTAAACTAACATGACCTTCTTCACAAATAAGAACATTTTCAGGTTTTAAATCTCGATAAATAAAACCTTCTTGATGTAACGTTTCTAAAGCATTAAGAATTTCCGCACAAATTAATGTTATTTGCTCTTCAGTTTTTAATCTAATAGCTTTAATATAAAAATATAAATCACCAATAGAACTGGCTTTAGTAACCAATAAAATTTCTTTGCTATTTATTTCTACTTTATATAATTTCATTAGATATGGACTTTTTCGTACTTCTTCATTTAAAAGAACAGATATTTCATTTAGTAAATGAGAAAAACATTTTGGATTAGCTAATCTTTCTATAGGTATCCTTTTTATCGCAATTTTATCTCCGTTGGGTAATTTACCTATTGTAACGCGTGAAGTTGTTCCGGTGCCTATTAATTCTTCTTCTGCAACTAAATCGTTTATAGATGTTAAAACACGATGGATGCCTATTTTAGTACTTGGAACACCTAATATTGGGTCCCCAACGCTATCTACAGAACCTGTGCTAGAGGAAATAGTTTCGGGAGCTTGCCAAACTATGAAAGGCTCCTCACTAGAAACTCTACGTAAATTTATAGAAGGCAACGGCGCTATACTTTCTGTGCTTCCTGGTAAAGATGGTACAGCTAATGAAGAATCATTTATTCTGGAAACTCTGATACTAACTTCATCTGGTCTATCAACACTAGAAGCCGCTGGTTCTTGGTAAACCTTAACTCTTGATCTATGACGCCAAGGAAAAAAACAACAGCCATGGGTTTTTTCCATTTAATTCCCCCCTAAATAAATAGATACCCTGTTTTATAATTCTTGAAACATATTAAAAATTAGTAGCTTATTTTTTCATTTCTAACATTTTATTAATAGCAGAAACATAAGCTTTAGCGGAAGCAACTAATACATCCATATCTGCACCTCTACCGGTGTAAACCTTGTTTTTATCATTTATTCTTACAGTAACTTCACCTAAAGCATCAGTACCTCCGGTTACAGAATGAATAATAAAATCCATTAGTTTGATTTTTTCATTGATCAGCTTGTTAATTGTTTGATAGATTGCATCAATCGGACCAGATCCTAAAGCAGAACCTTCTATTATTTTCTTGTTTTTTATAAGTTGTACAGTAGCAGTTGGTCTGGTGGTATTCCCTGATACTATTTGTACGTATTTTAATTTGTAAATTTCCGGTGCTTGGTAAATTTCATCAGCAACAATGGTTTCAATGTCTTGATCTGCTACTATTTTTTTCTTATCAGCTAAAATTTTAAAACGTTCAAAGGCTTTTTCTGTATCTTCTTTACTTAATTTATAACCAAGTTCATGTAGTTTTTTGATGAATGCATGTCTACCAGAATGCTTTCCTAAAACTAAGATATTTTCTTTTAAACCTATTGTAGTTGCATCCATAATTTCATAGGTGGTTCTTTCTTTTAAAACACCATCTTGGTGAATCCCTGCTTCATGAGAAAAGGCATTTGCGCCAACAATGGCTTTATTAGCTTGAACTAATGATCCGGTAATATTGGCTACTAAACGAGAAGTTTTTAGTATTTCCTCGGTTTTAATATTAGTTTTAGCATGAAAAAGGTCTTCTCTAGTTTTTATTGCCATAACTATTTCTTCCATAGCCGTATTTCCAGCTCGTTCGCCAATACCATTTACTGTGCATTCTATTTGTCTTGCTCCGTTTAAAATAGATGTTAAAGAATTGGCAGTAGCTAAACCTAAATCGTTATGACAATGAGTTGCCACTGTTACGTTTTCAATACCTGGTGTATTTTCTATTAAAAACCTAATTAATTCCCCGAATTGAATGGGAATTTGAAACCCAACAGTATCTGGAATATTAAGAGTTGTAGCTCCGGCTTTAATTACTTCGGTCAATATTTTGACTAAAAAATTTCTATCAGATCTGCCGGCATCTTCACACGAAAACTGTACATCATTCATAAAACTTTTTGCTAGTTTTATTGCCTTAACAGCATGATCGATTACTTCATCAGGCGTCATCTTTAATTTATACTGCATATGAATAGGTGATGTGGCAATAAAAGTATGAATTCTGGGGTGTTCAGCTTTTTTTAAAGCTTTTGCCGCTGTTTCGATATCAATTGGTCTAGTTCTGGCTAAACTGCAAATAATAGGTTTACGAACCTCTTTAGCAATAAGTTCAATAGATTCAAAATCTCCTGGTGAACTAATGGCAAATCCGGCTTCAATTATATCAACGTTTAATTTTTCTAACTGCAGAGCAACTTCTAATTTTTCCTCTTTATTCATTGAACAACCCGGTGATTGTTCACCATCTCTAAGTGTAGTATCAAAAATTTTAATAATATTTTTCATGATATTGCTCCTTGAAAGTATTATATTGCGCTTATAAAAAATGTCAATTACGCAAAAACTATTTGAGTTTTAATCTATAATCTTTTATAATTTTACTATATAAAAAATTTAGTTGCTTTAATAAGATTTTATCTTAACCATGTAACTTTTTTAAATTAATGGTGCTTTTACAAGTTTAACTAGATTTTTAATTTTTTTGATGATTAAAGGAGAAAAGGTTATGAATTTAAAAGTTTTGAATTTTGGGTTAGCGTTAGGTATTTTAACAGGAGTATGTATTCTATTATTAACTTGGGCTACAATGATGGTTAAAGTAGATGCTTATATAATTGTTACTAATGTCTATGCTAAATTAATGCCAGGATATTCTGTGACTTTTGTAGGTAGTATTATTGGGTTAGTTTATGGTTTTATTAAAGGTGCGATTTTTGGTATTGTTTTAGCTTGGTTATATAATTTATTAAATGGGTCAACTAGTAAATAAACAGATATAATTTTTTTTGTGCTTAATTTTTATCTATCATAAAGATTAAGCACAAAATTAAAAGCAGTTAAATTTTTCAATTTCCTTTTTATCTTCCACTTAATATGATATGATAAGAAAAATTCTTATAAAGCTATTTTATTATGCAAAAAGAAATAGAAATTAAAAAAAGTACAATTATTAATGATCATTTTTCCAAAAATAAATTAATTCATTTTATTGGCATTGGCGGTGTTGGTATGAGTGCTTTAGCCAAAATATTATTGGAGCAAGGATATAAAATTTCAGGTTCAGATTTAAAAGAAAGTATTAACACAATTCATTTAAAAGATTTTGGGGCTAAAATTTTTTATAAACAAGACAAGCATAATTTACGAGGGGCAGGGATAGTTATCATTTCAAGCGCAATTAAGGAAGATAATCCTGAATATCTAGAAGCTAAAAATTTACAGCTACCAATTTTTAAACGTGGTGAACTTTTGGCTTTTTTAATGGAACAATTTAAACGTAAAATTGCTGTTACCGGTACTCATGGTAAAACGACTACCACAGCCATGATTGCGTCTATTTTTAAAACGGCACAAAAAGAACCTGGTTATCTAATTGGTTCTGATATGAATTCTGCTTTAGGTAATGCCGAATTAGGAAAACCAGAATATTTTATTGCAGAATCTGATGAAAGCGATGGATCTTTTTTGTTTTTAAATCCGAATATTGGTGTTGTTACTAATATTGAATTAGAACATATGGATCATTACAAAACTAAAGCTTTTCTATTGGAAAGTTTTAAAAATTTTTTGTTAACAGTTTTAAATAATGATAACAGTTATTTAGTTCTTAATAAGGATGATGAAAATATAAGGGAGATTTCTAAAGATTTGAATTCAAAAATGGTTTATTTTTTTGGTATAAACGATCAAAGTGGGCTAAATGCCAGAAATATTGAGTTTTCAGATAAAGGGTTAACGTATCAGTTATTTAATCAGAATGAATTTTTGGGTGAAATCAGTTTAAGTGCTTTTGGTTTACATAATGTTTATAATTCTTTATCTGCAATACAAACGGCATTTAATGAAAAGATTCCTTTTAAAGTTGTTTCAGTTGGATTAGCTAATTTTTTAGGGACTAAACGTAGAATGCAATTAATTGGTAGTATTGATGATGTTTTAATATATGATGATTATGCTCATCATCCTACTGAAGTAAAAGCTACTTTATTTGGTATTAAGAAAAGTTTTCCTGAAAAAAGGATTATTTGTATTTTTCAGCCACATAGGTATTCTAGAACTCAAGAATTTTTATCAGAATTTGCTTTTGCTTTTGATTTAGCCGATGTTTTAATAATTACCGAAGTATATTCAGCTAATGAGGCTAATATTAATAATGTTTCAGCTAAACAAATTGTTGAAAAAATTAACAATAAAAATAATCGCGATATAACATTTATTGCAAATAAAAGTCAAATATTACCGACTATTTCTGCAAAAATCAAAAAAAATGATTTTGTAATTACCATGGGAGCTGGAGATATTTATACTATTGCCAAAGAATTATTAGTCTTACTTAAACAAAAATAAAAGTGATAAAAAAAAGTATTTCCTTAAAAGAATTGACCTCTTTTCAAGATATTGGAACAATTAATCTTGCTATTATTAATAATATTGATGATTTGAAAAAATTTATTAATGAAAATCAGTTAAATTACTATATTATTGGGGGCGGGACAAATCTTATTATTAACCCAAATACTAAGAATTATTCTTTTTTAAAATTAGAAGGGGATTTTTGTAATTATCAAATAGATCAAGATTTTATTACCTTAGGTTCAGCTATAAAAACCGGTCAATTATTACAGATTTGCTTACGAAATGATCTGACTGGAGTAGAATTTGTAGCCGGAATTCCCGCAACTGTTGGCGGAATGATAAATATGAATTTTTCTTGCTATGAAAAGGTATTTACAGAAAATTTAGTTAAAGTTCGGTGTGTTAATCAAAAACAAGAAGAATTTTGGCTTTCAAAAAGTGACCTTGAATTAGCCTATAGAAATAGTATTTTTCATCATAATCGTGATATTATAATTTCAGCGGTTTTTAAATTTGAAAAAAGTAATACAAAAAGAATTAAGGAAAAAATTAAATTTTATCTTGATAAAAGAAAATCTGTGCAACCTTTAGGTTTAAAAACTTTTGGTAGTATTTTTAAGAATCCGGCTAATATTTCTGCTGGAAAGCTTTTAGATCTTTTGGGCTATAGAAACT
>CAZFTP010000026.1:0-10600 GCA_964521915.1 uncultured Candidatus Marinamargulisbacteria bacterium | reverse complement strand
GAGTTAAGCTAGAAAATACAATATTTTAGTTAGACTTTAAAAATTTTATGAAAGCGACTTTGGAAAATATCTGTAGAGCGAAGCAATATAGGAATAAAAATAAAAGATAGATATAAATAGATTTAATTAAAAAAAAGTAAGATATGAGAAAATATAAGCTGAGCGAGTTATATTTTTCAAAGCAGAGAGAGTAAAATTTTTAAACCTAAGTAAAATCCCCGAAAAAACTGGACAAAGTTTTCTTTTGGGGCTTACCCCGTTTTCTTTTTCAAAAGAAAATGGGGTAAAAAAATAAAAAAATTGTTTCTTGTAAAGAAAAAATCAGATTGTTAAGGCTCTGCCTTAACGCCCCGTCGGCAGGCGAAACCGGGGTTTAAGGGACGGAGAATTGTCTGAACCAGGATTAATATGATTAAATGATTAGCATGATTTTAGAACTCAAGGCACAAAGGGACAAAGGCACAGAGGCACAAAGTGGGGCTCAGGGGAAAAAAGCCCCAGGGTTTTTAAGGGGCTTGCCCCTTAAGAAAATAACCTCTTACTCTGGGGTTTAAGGGGCGGAGCCCCTTAATTGTTAAGGCGAAGCCTTAAAGCCCGCCCGGCAGGGCAAAACCGGGGTTTAAGGGACGGAGTCCCTTAAAAAATTAATCTTTTTCCTATATCCATGTGGCGAAGCCACATGGATATCTAATTAAAACAATGACTAAAGATCTATACGAAGTATTAGGAATAAATAAAAACGCCTCAGAAGCTGAAATAAAAAAAGCTTACCGTAGGTTAGCGCGTGAATATCATCCTGATGTAAACAAAGCACCTGATGCTGAAACTAAATTTAAGGAAGTACAAAAAGCTTACGATGTACTATCTAATTCTCAAAAGAAAGCTAATTACGACCAGTTCGGTGTTACAGATGACCAATTCTCCGGCGGTGGCGGAAGAGGTGGTTATGGCGGATTTTCCGGGTTTGAAGGATTTGGTGGTTTTCAGCAAGGCGATTTTTCTGGTTTCGATGATATTTTTGATGTGTTTTTTGGCGGTAGCGGGCATGGTGGATCGCGCCGAAGAAAAACTGGTCCTATTAGAGGGGAAGATTTACGTTATGATTTAGAAATTACTTTAGAAGAAGCTGTTTTAGGTGTAACTAAAAAAATTGAGGTTTTTCATTTAGAAAATTGTGCAAAATGTCAAGGGACAGGTGCTGAAGGCGGATCTGCCGGTAAAACAACTTGCCCGGAATGTAAGGGACAAGGGCAAATCAGATCAGTGCAAAGAACTATTTTAGGTAGTTTTACCCAAACTATGCCTTGCCCGCATTGTAGCGGTACTGGTCAGATTATTAAAAATCCCTGCTCTGCTTGTAAAGGCAGAGGTTTAGAAAAATTAAAACGTACTATTGAAGTAAAAATCCCTGGTGGCGTTGATAATGGAACTCGATTAAGAGTGGCACAAGAAGGTAATGCAGGGCAGAATAACGGACCTAAAGGCGATTTATACGTATTTTTGAAAGTTAAACCGCATATTTATTTTAAACGGGTAGATTTAGATTTAATTTTGGAAATAAATCTTCCTTTAACAAAAGCAATTTTAGGTACAGATATCGAAGTACCAACAATTAACGGTAAAGCCATATTGAAAATTCCGGCCGGTACCCAAGCTGGAACAATATTTCGTTTAAAAGGAAAAGGCTGTCCTAATTTGCGTGGTTATGGAAAAGGGGATCAACAAGTTCATATGAATATTGCTATCCCTAAGAATCTTAATCAACAAGAACGTAAATTAATAGAACAATTTGCTGAAATAAGAAATGAAAATAAAGTTATGCAAGATTTTCATTCTTATGCTAGGACAAATTTTTAAAATGTTTTTTCGCGGAATATTATTACTGTTTTTTTTCTTTTTATTTGCTTCTTTATCACCTTATTATGCTGAAAATATTAGTAATTTAAAAAAACAGGCTTTAGAAAATATTATTCTTACTACTATTGAAAAAGCACACTATCAGCCAAAAGAAATAAATCACGAATTTTCCAAAAATCTCTTCAAGGAATTCATTGAAAAATTAGATCCTAACAAAGAGTTTTTTTTGCAAAAAGATATAAAAATTCTGAGTAAATATGAAACAAAATTAGATACAGAGCTTAACGATAGTTCAATAGTTTTTTTCAATATTGCTACTAATTTATTAAAAGAAAGAATTAAAAATGTTCAGAGTTTTTATCCGCAATTATTAGAGCATAACTTTAATTTTAATTCCTTTGAAATAGTTGAGATTGATCCTAAAAAACTAGTTTATTGTCAAAACTTTAATCAATTAAAAAAACGGTGGCAAAATCAGCTTAAATATAAAACTTTATTATTAGTTTTACAGATGGAAGAAACAAATAAAAATCTTAATAATCAGCAATTACAAAAAAAGGCTAAAGATAAAATTAGAAATAACACTAAAATTTATTTAGACAGACTTTCAAAAAATAATTTTTTTAATTTATATCTAAATATTGTAGCTCAAATTTTTGATCCTCATACCAATTATTTACCTCCAGAAGATGTTACGGATTTTGATATTAGCATGACTGGTAAATTGGAAGGTATTGGGGCTGTACTTACCGAAGAAGATGGCTATATAAAAGTTGTTGAAATCATACCTGGTGGTCCGGCAGATTTACAGGGAGATTTAAAAGCAGAAGATAAAATTTTAAAAGTTGCTGAATACAAAAAAGATTCAGTTGATTTAATTGCTATGGAAGTTAAAGATGCCGTAAAACTAATTCGAGGTAAAAAAGGAACAGTTGTTAACCTGACGATTAAAAAACCAGATGGGCAAATTCAACAAATTGCAATTACGAGAAATTTAGTTTTACTTGAAGAAACTTTTGTTAAAAGTTGTATTTTTCTTAATAATAAAACTAAGTTTAAATATGGTTATATTCTAATACCAAAATTTTACCATGATTTTCATAGCCTTAATGGTCGTAATATAACCGATGATTTAGATAATGCTTTAAAGAATTTAAAAACGCAAAAAGTTAAAGGTATTATTTTAGATTTACGTAATAATGGAGGCGGATCTTTAACAGAAGCAATTAGAACTTGTGGTTTATTTATTAAATCTGGACCTGTTTTACAAGTTAAAGCTATTAACGAAAAACCAGAAACTATTTTAGATACAGATAATTATCAAGCTTATGACGGACCGTTAGTTGTACTTATTAATCAATTTAGTGCTTCTGCCAGTGAAATTCTTGCCTCAATGTTAAAAGATTATCATCGGGCTATTATTATTGGGAGTAAGTCTAGTTTTGGTAAAGGGTCAGTACAAGAAATGATTAGTTTAGATGATTTAATAAAAAATGATTTTGATTACCTTAAACCTCTAGGAACCTTAAAATTAACAGTGCAATTGTTTTATCGTGTGAACGGGGAAATAATTCAAAATCAAGGGGTAACCTCTGATATAGTTTTAAATGATCAATATTCATTTTTAGAATTAACTGAGAAAAAAACAGACCATCGTTTAATGGGACAAAAAATTTCTGGTTTAAATTATTCTTTTGATAAAGATGTGCCATATAATATTCAAAATTTAAATTCAAAAAGTGTTAAAAGAATAAAAAATAACGATTATTTTAAATATTTAGATTCATATTTAATAATAATGCAACAGCAGAAAAAGGTTACTAAAAAAACAGTTAATCGCCAACAATTAAAAATGGAACAAGAAAAAATTCGTAATAAAACGCAAAAATTTAAAAAATACGAAAAACCGTTTTTAAAATATGAAATTATTGATGTTGAAATAAATAATTTAACTTTAAAAAGCAAGAAAAAATTTAAAGATACGGTTATTAAAGATCAATATATTTTAGAAGGTCTTAATATTCTTGGCGATATTAATGGTTCTCCATAGTTATGCGTTGCTACTTAAATAATAGATAAAGTTAACTTAGACTAGAAAATTCACTTATTTTTTTGTATATTTAGAAGATGTTAAGCTTTCAAGAAATTATTTTTAAATTAAGCAATTTTTGGTCTGAACAAGGTTGCTGTTTACTGCAACCCTATGATACCGAAAAAGGCGCCGGCACGATGAGTCCTTATACATTTTTTGGAGTGTTAGGGACAAAACCTTGGCAGGTTGCTTATGTTGAACCAGCCAGAAGACCTACAGACGGCAGATACGCAGAAAACCCAAACCGTTTACAACATTATTTTCAGTTCCAGGTTATTATGAAACCTTCGCCTTTAGAAATTCAGAAAATTTATTTGGATAGTTTAAAAGTAATTAATATTAACCCTATCGAACACGATATCCGATTTGTGGAAGATAATTGGGAATCGCCAACTTTGGGTGCTTGGGGCGTAGGATGGGAAGTTTGGCTTAATGGCATGGAAATAACTCAATTTACTTATTTTCAACAATGTGGTGGTAAAGATTTAAACCCCATTGCCGTAGAGATAACTTATGGTTTGGAGCGTCTAGCCATGTTTATTCAGAATAAAAAAAGTGTTTTTGATGTTGTTTGGCAGGAAAATAATTTTGGTAAAATTACTTATGCTGATATTTATAGAAAATCTGAGATAGAACAATGTCATTATAATTTTGAAAAAGCAGATATTAACATGTTGTTTAATTTATTTGAAATTTATTCTCAAGAGGCTCAAAAATTATTAGCAGAAGAATTAGTAGCCCCGGCTTTTGATTATACTTTGAAATGTTCACATGTTTTTAATTTATTAGATGCCAGGTCAGCTATTTCTGTAACTGAACGAATGGCGTATATATTAAAAATTCGTAAGCTAGCAGAAAAATCTGCGAATTTATATACAATGCCAAAAGAAAATAAAAATATAAAAAAATTATGAATTATTATTTAGAAATTAAAACAGAAGAAATTCCGGCTAGGTTTGTAGAATTAATTCTTAATAATCTGAAGGATAAACTTGCTAAAGCTTTAACTTTAGAAAAAATTTGTTTTTCTGAAATACAAGCTTATGCTACTTATCGTCGATTAGTTTATTTAATAACTGATCTGCCAACTACTTCTTCAGTTATTCAAAAAGAAATTAAGGGACCAGCTATTAAAATAGCTTTAGATGAAAATCAAGATTTTTTACCAGCAGGGTTAGGTTTTTTAAAACGAATTTATAAAGAAGTTGGTTTAACAAGTGAAGTTGAAATTGAACCTAAATTAAATATTGTGCAAGAATTTCCCCAAGCTGTTATTAAACTATTTACTAAGTTAGATAATAATGAAGCTTATTTATATGCTGATTTAATTATTTTAGGCAAACCAGTTAAAGATATTTTAGCAGTTTTAATTCCAACAACTATTAGAAATTTAGAATTACCAATTGCTATGAGATGGGGTAATAATTTAGGACCTTTTATTCGACCAATACATGAAATTATTAGTATGTTGGACGAAGAATTGGTAGAGTTTGATTTGTTTGGGATTAAGGCACAGAGTTCTTCTGTATTTAAATTAGAGGTTAAAGGGGACGATGTCCCCTTTGAACCACCCATCATTATTGATCAAAATGAACGAAAAGAAGTAATTAAAAAAATAGTTGCCCAATATGTTGAAGATTATGATGAAACCTTATTAGACGAGGTCAATTATTTAGTGGAAAACCCAACTGGATTAATCGGTAGTTTTTCTAAAGATTTTTTGCAAATCCCCGAAGAAATTTTGGTTGAATGTATGCGTAAACATCAAAAATATTTTCCAATTTATCAAGATCATAAGTTAACCAATAAATTTATTATCATAGCGGAAAATGTTACTGAATTAAATGAAAAAAATATTATTGATGGTAATCAGGCTGTATTGGTTGCACGTTTAGAAGACGTGAAATTTTTTTGGCAGGAAGATATTAAAACTAATTTTTCTGTTTTAAACGAAAAACTTCAACATATGGTATTTCAAAAAAAATCTAGGTACTATTTATGAGAAACAAGAACGAATAAAAAAATTAGCCCTTACGTTAGCGCAAAAATTAAATTTTTCAGAATCAGAAAATACCGATTTAGTTACTTCTGCCGATTTATTAAAATCAGATTTAGCTACGCATTTAGTCTATGAATTACCGAATTTGCAAGGTTGCATTGGCAAATTATTAGCTTTAAATGCAGGGGTTAAACCACAAATAGCTAATGTTATAGAAGAGCATTATTTCCCTAAATTTACTGGAGATAAATTACCAAATAGTAGAATTGGTATTGTATTAAGCTTAGCTGATAAATTAGATACGGTTATAACTTCATTTATTAATAATATTATTCCCACTGGTTCGCAAGATCCTTGGGGTTTAAGAAGAGAAGTTTTAAGTATTTTACAAATTTTTCTTCAATTAGAATTAGATCTTGGTTTGAAAGAGGCTTTTAATTCGGCGTATAATAATTTCGTAACACAATCGCAAAAAAGTAATTTTGTAGATGCAAGCCTATGTGTTTGCCCTGCAGATCTTTACCAACAATTATATAAGTTTACTATGCCTCGTGTTGCTTTTTTATTTTCGGCACAAAATCTTTCTTCTGATATTATTGATGCGGTTAGCGAAAAAGCATTTTCGAATTTAAAACTTGCTTTTGAAATTGCAAAGTTTTTATCGGAAGAAAAAAAACAGGCAAAATTTAGATTTATTCAAGAAACGGCGATTAGAGTTAAAAGGATTATTAAAAATTCTAAACAAGAGTTAGATTTAGGTGGGGTTATTTTTCCCCAAGATATTGAAAATCAACTACTTAATCAATATTCGGTGATTTATGATGAGATAAGTAAAAACTTAAATAATAAGAACTTTTTTAAGGTTTACCAAATTTTGGAAGATTTAGCCTCTATTGTTGAAAAATATTTTGAGCAAGTTTTAGTGATGTCAGAAGATCTTATTTTACGTGAGCAACGGTTAAGCTTATTAGCTAAAATTAATCGAATATTTATGCAGTTTTGTGACTGGGAAAAATTCATTTAAACTATGAATAATGCTTCGTCTTTTTTAACTAAAAATATGATGCGTTTTTATAATGAATTAAAAGAATTTTTAGCTATTCCTTCTGTTAGTGCAGAAAAAAAGTATTTAAAACACATTCATTTTGCTGGTAATTTTTTGGTTAAGCAATTAAAAAAGATTGGTTTTAAGAAAATTAAAATTTTTAATGCTAAAAAATATCCAATAATTATTGCTGATTTTTTTGTAGATTCTAGTTATCCAACAGTTTTATTTTACGCGCATTATGATGTTCAACCTTCAGACCCTATTGAAGAATGGGAACACCCTCCTTTCAAACCTTATATTAAAGATAATAATATTTATGCTAGAGGTGCTAGTGATAATAAAGGTCCGCTTTTTATTCAGTTAAAAGCAGTAGAAACTTATTTAAAAACAACTAATAAGTCTAAAATTAATATTAAATTTGTTTTTGACCCTTCAGAAGAAATAGGGAGTTTAGATTTAATTACTTTTATGCATACTAACCCAGACGTATTTAAAGCAGATGTAGCGATAGTAGCAGATACAACATCCTTTTCTCAAAAGCATCCAACTTTAGCTACAAGTTTACGGGGCTTGATTTATTTGGAAATTATTTTAAAAGGGGCAAAAAGAGATTTACATTCCGGTCAACATGGTGGAATAGCGCCTAATCCGATAATGGGGCTAACCCAAATTATGAGTAAGTTAAAGGACGAAAATCAAAAGGTTTTAATTCCTGGTTTTTATGATAATGTACAAACTTTATCTTCTTTTGAAAAACAGGAAATAAAAAATTTTCATTTTGAAAAAAATAAATACCAAAATTATTTAGGAGTTCATAATTTTATCCATGATCAAGATTATGATTTATTAGAATGTTTATGGTTTAGGCCTACTCTTGATTTTAATGGTATTAAAGGCGGATATTTAGGCAAAGGGCAAAAAACGGTTATCCCGCATACTGCTAGCCTGAAATTGAGTATGCGTTTAGTTAATAATCAAAATCCGGATCAATTATTACCAAAAATAAAAAAATATCTTGAGGCAATTAAGCCAGAAGGGTTTGATATGGAAATTATAGAATATTCTAGATGTGCTCCAATTAAATTAGATTTTCAGAATAGTTTTTTACAGAAAGCCTTAATAGCCTTAAATAATGTTTATCAACAAAAACCAATTATACAAGGTGTTGGGGAATCTATACCCGTAGTTCTAGAATTTCAAAATAATTTAGATATACCAGTAGTCTTATTTAGTTTTGGTTATTTTACGGATAATATTCATTCCCCAAATGAACATTTTTCTTTAGATAGTTTTGAATCAGGAATTAAGACTGTATTGGAATTTTTATTTCAGTTTTAGTGGAACATAGGTAAACGTAAATCCATATATATTTTTAGCTGGTTTTAATAGTTTTGCTATTTCTGTTAAGGTAGCACCGGAAGTTAAAATATCATCTAAAATTACGATATTTTTGTTTTTTATATTAAAAACAGGGTTTAGTTCAAAAGCATTTTCCAATATGTTTTTTCTGGTATATTTGGTTAGCTTAAATAATTTGGGTGTATTTTTAGATCTTATTAATAAAGGGGTTAAAGATAAATTGAATTTTTTTAGAAATTCATTAAAGATAACTTCTGTTTGATTAAAGCCTCTTTTTTTTAAGCGTTTTTTGTGGATTGGAACTGCTACCCAATAATCTATTTCACTAAACGGAATAGTTTTAAATAATAGTTCTATCTGGGTGCCTAATAATATGGCTAGGTTTTTATCATTCGTGAATTTAATATATTCTAAGATTTTTTTTATCTGGTCGCTATATTCGATTAGGGAAATTATTTGAGTATAATCTGATAAATGATAATTAATTTTTACTTTATAGGGTAATTTTTTTAAGCAGATATTACAGATATTATTGGTGGCAAAAGTATTACAGATAATACATCTACAGGGAAAAAAGAGATTAACTATTTCTTTAAAAAGTAGGTTAAGCCTGGAAAATATTTTGATGTTTTTCACAGATTTTTTGTGCTCTGGGTAAATAGTTAGTAATATTTTCTAACTCAAAATTTTGTTTTGCTGTATTTGAAAAGATAAAAAATAAATTTTTAGTGGCTATGGCATCAGCTATTGCTCTATGCGCATTGGTGTGAACAATGTTATGCTTTTTACTAAGTGTTTCTAGTGCACGGTTATTTTCACCAATTTTTTCTGCCCACTTCAACGTACATAAGATGTTTTGACAGTTTAAATTAATTTTATGATGTAAAAAACCGGCTAATAACCAGGTTATATCAAATTCAGCATTATGAGCTACAATAATGGAATCACCAACAAAATCTGCTAAGTTTTGCAAAGAAATTTTTAATTCAATAGCATTATTCAGCATTTTATTTGTAATACCAGTTAATTTGGTAATACGGTCATTTACTGGCTCTTTAGGTTTAACAAAGGTTTGAAAATTGCTTATAAAACCTGTTGTATCAATTTTTATGGCCCCAATTTCAATAATAGAATTTTTACCTATTTCTAAACCAGTAGTTTCAATATCTAAAAACACATAAGCTTCTTTTTTTGTTTCTGTAAATAAATCTATTTGTTTAGAACAATTGGGGAAGAAAAAACACCGTCTAGCATTTTCTCGATTTTTTCTATGAATAGTAGGGTTATTACACAAATTACAGCGGGTTTCTTTATTTATTATTAAACTATTTTCAAGTAAATATTTAATTTTTTCTAAATATATTTTGTTATGACAATTAGCGCATTGATAATAGGAACCCAAATTATCTTTTTGTACCGAGGTTAAATTATGATCGCAAATAGGGCAGAGGAATTGATATTTAAACGAACAGTTTTTTTGAGTACATTTAATAAGATTTTGTGAAATTATTAAAGTTTCAGGAGAATTACATTGAGGGCAGTTTTTTTTCAAGAAAAGCATTTCTGTTTTTGACATGATTATTAATATAGCAAAAATTATAATAAGTTTCCATTAAAAACGTTATTGCGTTAATTAAATATTTATATTATTATAATATAACGTAAGTAGTTAAATTTTTATAGGGGTATTTTACTAAAAATGTATAAATTAATAAGTAAAATTTTTCATCATTCTGAGACTATTTGTATTAATAAGGTTAATATTAGTAATAATTATAAGAGTGTTAGTTTATATGGTTTTTTGAATAATCAATTATTACAAGAACATTTTTTTAAGTATATGAAAGCTGTAAAAAAGATTGATTTTATTTTTAAGGAAAATAGTTGTTTAATAGAAAATAAAAATTTTTTTTTCAGCTTAAAATATCAAAAATATATTATTCCTAAACAAATTTTAAATCAATTAAAAATTATTTTTGCAAATAATGGCTATTTATTGAGTAAAATATTTATTAAAAGAAAATGTTTTTATTTTCAATATGAAAACAATTTAACAAATAAAGAAAAGATTAGTATATTGCTGTTAATTTTAATTTTATTTTTTTCTTTTATATTCTTAAAAAATAATTCTATAAATTATTTTGAAAAAAGCAAATTAGTAGCACTTAAATTAGCCCAATTTAAAGAGAGCCGTAATAAAGAAATAATTGATAGTAATAGATTTAAGTTTGATTTAATTAACAAG
>CAZFTP010000025.1:0-11072 GCA_964521915.1 uncultured Candidatus Marinamargulisbacteria bacterium | reverse complement strand
ATGCTCCCTATCTCCTAACTTTTTTCTATTTCACACATTCTTTTTGACAGAATCGTTTAAAGAAATAATCTTTTTCATAACTATATTTAAAAATCGAAAATTAGTTAAAGAAATTGCAACAAATATTTACTAAAACGATTAGATACTAGTGCGTTAAAATTAATATAGGACTTCTATTTTGAAAAAATTTCTCATTTCGAGGCAGACTAACCTTTTTGCACAGACTAATTATTCTGAAGTAAAATGAAAAACTATTTCCGGGTTATCTTTAATTTCTCTATCTAAACTCCATCTTGTTTCAGCTAGAAAAACAGGGTTATTCTTTTTATCATAAACAATTTGGTTAATACGTGAACGTAAAAAAACATTTAATTTTGCATCGTCTTTAGAAGTAAGCCAACAAGCCTTATGAAAATTCATATCATCAAAACGCACTTTTGCGCCATATTCGTTTAAAAGCCGATACTGAATTACTTCAAACTGCAAAGCACCAACTGTACCTAAAATCTTTCTATTAAACTTATCCGAAATAAATAACTGAGCCGCACCCTCTTCTGTTAATTCTTGTAAGCCTTTATTCAATTGCTTAGCTTTTAACGGATCTTCATTAATTACCAATTTAAAAATCTCCGGAGAAAAACTAGGAATGCCTTTGAAAATCAATTTTTCACCTTCTGTTAAAGTATCACCAATTTTTAAGTTACCGGTATCGTGTAACCCAATAATATCACCAGGATAAGCCACATCAACCACAGTTCTTTCGCTTGCCATAAATGCGGTTGGGTTTGATGACCGGTAATTTTTTTCAGCCTGTACATGATAAAACCACTTATTTCGTTCAAATTGTCCAGAACAAATACGCAGAAAAGCAATTCTATCGCGATGCTTTGGGTCAATATTAGCGTGGATTTTAAAAATAAACCCGCTAAACTTAGGTTCTTCTGGCATTACTATCCTAGTTTCAGTTAATCTGGGTAAAGGTGGCGGAGCAATTTTGATAAAACAATCTAAGATTTCCCTCACTCCAAAATTGTTAAGAGCACTTCCAAAAAACACCGGCGTTATTTTTCCGGCTAAATAATCTTCTTTATTAAAAACAGGATAAACCCCTTCTACCAACTCCAAATCTTCCTTTAATTTTTTTACATCTTCACCTAAAAAATCTACTAGTTTGGTATCTTCCAAACTTTTAATTTCAACAATATCTGGTGTATCTTGTTTTTGATGTGGTTTAAAAAGAATTAACCTTTTTTCGTAAATACTATAAACTCCTTTAAAAGCTTTTCCCATACCTATTGGCCAGCTTAAAGGAGCTACTGGAATTTGAAGTTTTTTTTCAATCTCATCCATTAATTCAATCGGTTCTTTACCATCACGATCAAGCTTATTAATAAAAGTAATTACCGGGGTTTTTTGCATGCGACAAACATCAAGCAGTTTATAAGTTTGTTCTTGTACGCCTCTAACAGCATCAATTACCATTACTGCGCTATCTACGGCAGTTAAAGTACGGTATGTATCCTCACAAAAATCTTGGTGACCAGGGGTATCTAAAAGATTAATTTTCATATTTTGATATTCAAACCCCATTACCGAAGTTGCAACGGAAATACCTCTTTGTTTTTCAATTTCCATAAAATCCGAAGTAGTATAACGGTTAGTTTTTTTAGCTTTTACTGCACCGGCTACGTGAATAGCTCCACCAAAAAGTAAAAACTTTTCGGTTAAAGTTGTTTTACCTGCATCTGGGTGACTAATAATAGCAAAAGTACGACGTTTTTGGATTTCTTCGTTAATATTCATCACACATTATTCTAACGCGGATTTTTTTCTCTGTATACCCAGGAGGCAAAGCCTCCTCGGTATAAAGTTTCAAAGAGGACTTCGTCCCCTTTAACCCCTTTATTTTAATTGCTATATTTTTATAAATAAATTAACATATAATTTAAGGGATATTCAAAAAAAAAGGAGGTGAAAAATGAAAAAAATAATATTGAGTGTACTAGCATTAACTATTATAAGTTGTACTGCATTTGCAACTACTGGAGGTAGCATATTAACATTAACTTCCGAACCAACCGATATAGCATCAAATCAAGCTAAAGAACTAAGATATTATAAAGGGAGCAATCTTTCCATATTGAGTTTAGTTGCTTTTGGAGATTCAAGTATTGATACACTAACAAAACAATCCGGCATCACTAAAATTCATCATATAGATAAAGACACTTTTAGTGTTTTAGGCTTATTTGTGCAAGAAACTTTCACTGTTTACGGTGAATAATTAAATTAAAAAAAGGTGGTATTATGAAAAAATTATTTATTACAGCTTTATTAACGGTTTTTATAGGTACAACAATTTTTGCAACTCCTATTGGTATTATATTTACAAGTGTAAAAGAACCTGTAACAGCAACTTCTTTACCAACTGCATCTAAAAAAATTCAAGGTGCTAACATTAGTATCTTAAACTTAGTTGGTTTTGGAAATTCAAGTATTGAATCTTTAGCAAAACAAGGTGGAATCTCTCAGATTAAAAATATAGATAAAGAAACTTTCTCTATTTTCTTTGGTTTATTTACTTCTGAAACATTTACAATTTACGGAGAATAATTTGAAAGGGGGCTTATAGCCCCCTTTAATTTCATGTTTTATCCTCAACTTTAATTCACTTTTAAAAAGGACTTCCCCCATGCTCTGCCATATATTGTATCTCCTCAACGCCTTGTTTAATTGAAAAAAAACTAGTTAAAATACCAATAAGTTTAATTAGATTTTGAATTGCAAATTCACCTACAGTTGTATGAGGTACTCTATAACCGATATTTCTTAACGCAATAATCCCGCCATACTCAATCCATATACTTTTATTTTCTTTCGGTTTTCGCATATTTTCTGTCATAATTGCCTCTATTTGCTGAAGTGCACGGACTTTAAGTCTTTTACTTTCCGGTGAAGTACCTAATTGAGCTTTCACTATTTCGGCTAAACAGGTCATTGCCAAAGCACTTAATAAACCACCAGCTTCACGCGCAATTTGAGCTATATTATCTATTTCGGCAAAACGATCAATTACAATACCCCCAACACCATCAACCTGATGGTTTATAGCATGAGTCATTTTAGTCATTAAGGACCAAATAGAATTATCCGTATAAATTTTTTGATCTTCTTGTGCACAACTTAAACGGTTAAGTATTCTTCTGACAAAAGAAGGTAAACGGTTATATCTCTCCCAAAATCTAGCATCTTTGTTTTGAGAAACTAAATTATGCCATTCTGCTAGTTCAGCTTGGCTAACAGGTTTTCCCGCTGACCTTAATACAGCAATTACAATGAAAGGCAAAATAACATATGCAATAGGAAGTGAGACAATTCCAGCTATCCGCTGAACCATTTTATTGCCATCAGAATATCTTTTAATTTGATTTATCACCAAATTACTTATAAGCGCAATTCCTATTTCAACCCCGATATTACTTCCTTTGTTAGTCTCGTTAAATTCTCTGGCTCTGTCTATTACTGATGCGCCTTCTCTAAGTTCTTCCGGATTTCTTGCGCGTCCAAACATCATTTCTTGATATCTTGGGAGTCTCCCTAAACACCCTCTAACACCATGATAAGCCCAAGTTAAAGGAACTGTAATTAAACCTTTCATAGTAGCACAAGTGCCCACAAAAACTTTTAGTGCCAATGATAAAACAGTTAAATAGTTTTTATCTAGTAGGTTAAAAGAATTTGAATGCCGGTTAATACATTTAAAAATATCTTCAAGTTGATTATTTATTTCTGGATTTGTTTCTAATTCATGCATAATTCTTTCAAATTCAGCTAGATCTAAATTTCTATCGCCAAAAAGCCCAAAAGATAAAGCATTAGTTCCTTCGCTTTGAGTTAATAACGCTATTTCTAAACTTGGCGGTTCATCAAATATTCGAATATCTGAGGGCATTTCCCTTAAAGGAACAGATGGCGGTGGCGCTAAAATTGGTCCGGCAAATGCGGAATTTGAAGTTAAAGATTGCATTTCAATTGATTTAGGGCTTACAGCATCTTGTTGTGTTGGATTTTGTAATCTTAATTGACTCGTATTAATAGTAGAACTACCCGCAACTGTACTGGCAGTATTCATTGTTTCCCCCCTACAATAATTATACTTGTTAATTTTCGCCATTTTTTTAGAAAAATTTCAAAATAAAAAAAATCGATCAGAATTATGTGAATTTTATTAATCTAATTTTATCAAGAAGCTGTTAATTCAAATTGTTTAGCTATAACCTGAGATTAATTTTTTTAGTTATTGTTTTTCAAAAAATACTATGCTAAATTTATCCCATTCATTAATAATTACATTCATAAAAAAGGGGTTAACTTTGAATTCTTTTGGTCAATTAGAAATTACCATTAAAAAAATAGACAAAGAGAAATTCAAAGCTTCTGCTAAACTGTTTCCTAAATGTATTGGTACTGGAAAAAATGAAAAAGAAGCTTTAAAAAATCTTAGCACTGCTATTGCAAAATCACTGTCAAAAACTTTGCAAAATGCTTTTGAACAAATAATTTGTTCTGACAATTTTACTGAATTAGTTTTAGATCTATCAAAACAAGATTCTAACCAACAACACCGCATTTTTAATTTAGATAATATGGTCAAAAATACTTCTGGTGCAATTTCTTTAAAAATAAAATCTTCCTTAAATTTACAAGACTATATTCAAGAAATTAATGAAGCAGATAAAAAATTAGCTTCAGAGTCATCTTTACCACACACTGATTTTTTAGATAAAGATTTATACCAAATTTTAGCAACTGGTAGCATTAAAGAAGAAGATTTACTAACTGTATTAGCCAAAAGACCTCCAGAAGGTTTTATTTTTGGTTTACCTCTAAATTTCAATTAAATTATGTCAGATGATTTAAACATAATTAGACATAGTACAAGCCATATTCTGGCGCAAGCAGTTATGGAAATTTTTCCCCACGTAAAATTAGGAATTGGACCAGCTATTGAAGATGGTTTTTACTATGATTTTGATATTACTCAAAACTTTACACCTGAAGATTTAGAAAAAATTGAAAATAAAATGCACGAAATCATAGCTAAAAGTCAAGAATTCAAACAATTCTTTCTCAATAAAGCAGAGGCTTTAGCTTTAGTGGATAAATTAAATCAACCATTTAAAAAAGAAATTATTGAAGATTTAGATTCTAATGAATATAGCTTTTTCCAAAATGACAGTTTTATAGATTTATGCAAAGGACCTCATGTTAAAAATACCGGTGAAATAAAAGCTTTTAAATTATTAAAAGTTTCTGGCGCTTATTGGCGTGGTTCAGAAAAAAATAAAATGTTGCAAAGAATTTATGGAACTGCTTGGAATACAGAAAAAGAACTGCAGGATTATTTAACTTTTCTGGAAGAAGCACAAAAAAGGGATCATCGACATTTAGGTACTGCTTTAGATTTATTTAGCGTATCTGAAGAAGTAGGCGCTGGTTTAATTCTGTGGCATCCCAAAGGGTCCAGAATAAGACACATAATAGAAGATTATTGGAAAAAAGCTCATTTTAAAAATGGCTATGAACTGCTTTATACCCCACATATTGGGTTAAGTGATCTATGGAAAACCAGCGGACATTTAGATTTTTATCATGAAAATATGTATTCATCTATTGATATTGATAAAAAAGAATATTTTTTAAAACCGATGAATTGTCCATTTCACATTTTAATTTACCAAACAAAATTACATTCATATCGCGATTTACCTATTAGATACGCAGAACTTGGTACTGTTTATCGTTACGAACGTAGCGGAGTTTTACACGGCCTATTAAGGGTACGAGGCTTTACCCAGGACGATGCTCACTTAATTTGTACAACTGAACAAATGCCGTCCGAAATTCAAAAAGTAGTACAATTTTCTATTAATGTATTAAAAAAATTTGGGTTTGATCAATTCAAAATCTATTTAGCAACCAAGCCTACTGAAAAATCCGTTGGGGATAATGAAAAATGGCAATCTGCTGAACAAGCTTTGAAAAATACTTTGGAAGAACTAAACCTGCCTTATGAAATTGATGAAGGTGGCGGTGCTTTTTACGGACCTAAAATTGATATTAAAATAAAAGATGCATTAAATCGCGAATGGCAATGCAGTACAATTCAATTTGATTTTAATGAACCGGAAAGGTTTAATATGTATTATATTGATAATGAAGGGAAAAAAACACAACCTTACATGATTCACCGTGCATTGCTAGGTTCTATAGAAAGATTTTTTGGAATGTTAATTGAGCATTATAATGGGAAATTTCCTTTTTGGTTAAGCCCTATTCAGGTAAAAATACTTACCATTAATGACCAAATAACAGAATATGCCGAAAAAATTAAAGAACAGCTTTTAGAAAAAGAAATCAGGGTTAGCACTGATTATTCACACGAAAAAATTGGAGCAAAAATTAAAAATGGCATTGAAGAAAAGATCCCGTTTCTAATTATTCTTGGTAACAAAGAAAAGGAAGCTAATTTACTTGCTATTCGTTCTCGCGATAAAGGTGATTTAGGTCAAATCTCTTTTGAAGAATTCCTTAAGCTCCATAACTAAAAACAAGCTTTACAATATTTCTTTTCTTGAACCCATGGTGCTCCGCGTCATAAAATACTATTTAAACTAATTCATTGTTATAATATTATAAAATGAAAAATAAAATCTTTAATTTTGTAATAGAAAATCTTGGCTTTGATGATTGTGCTTTTACTAGCCCTTTTTTAACTCCCGATCAAATTCAGGAATATCAAAAATTTATTCAAGAAAAAAAATTTGCGAAACTGACGTATTTAAAAAATCATTTGCCTTTTAAAAAAAATCCGGAATTATTGTTACCAAAAGTACAGACCGCCATTGTTGTAATAAAAAACTATTTTAATTTAGGTAAATACACAAACCCAAGAATTGCCCGTTATGCCATAAATCAAGATTATCATAAAATAATAGGAAGGAAATTAATTGAATTATCTGAGTTTATTACAACTAGTTTTTCTTTAGAAAATAACCCTTCTAAATGTTATTGGGGGGTAGATTCTCGTCCTATTGCAGAAAAATGTTTAGCCATAAATGCCGGAATCGGTTTTTTAGGAAAAAACCAATTAGTTATTAAACCTGGGTTAGGTTCTTTTTTTGTTATTGGCGTAATATATACAGATTTAAAACTCCCTTTTGATTTACCCAAAAAATATAAATCAGCCTGTTGTAATTGCCGAAAATGTTTAGACCACTGCCCTACTTCAGCTTTAAAAGAAAACAAAAATGGATCCGTAGAATTAATAATTGAAAAATGTATTAGTTACCAAACAATTTACCAAAAACCTTATTTAGATTGGCAAAAAGGATGTGATATCTGCCAAGAAATATGTCCTTATAACAAAAATATACCTATTACCGATTGGTCAGAATTTAAAGCTAATTAAAAACTTTATGCAAAGCCACAATTAAACTTTCAATATCTTCATTAGTAATATACCCCATATTACCTATTCTAATACCGTAAAATTTATTTTCATCTTGAGATTTATTAATTTCAAAACCATTTTCACTTAATTTTTTACGGATTTCTTTGACTTCTTGATCTCTTGATAATTCTATGGCAGTAACAACATCACCAGCTGATTCAGAAAAAATTTTTAAACCCATTTCTGTTATTGCTTTTCTTAATTTTTCAGCTCTTATCTTAGTAAAATCGAACCACTTTTGCCAACCACCAAATTTATCGATAATTTCTTCTTTTAAATAAACTAAGGCCATTAAAGAATTAGAATCCATAGAAAACCGCGGTTCACCCTTTAATTGACCTTTAATATCATTATGAATAGCATGAGAAAAATCAGTAATAAACCCAGCTGTATTATTCTCGCTAATAATAGCTAAAGCCCTTTCAGAAAAACATAATAAATGTAAACCTGTTGGTAACATAAAACCTTTTTGACTAGCACCAACTACCGCATCAATTTTATTTTTATCCATTTCAATCGGAATACTGCCCCAAGAAGATATAGCATCTACAATCAATAAAGTTTGATCCGAATTAGCCATAATTACCTGATGCGCTTGATTTAATGAATGCACTGAACCAGTAGATGTTTCACTATGCTCCATTAAAAGAAAATTAGGTTGCTCTTTTTTTAGAATTTCTGCTACTAATTGCCAATCTATTATTTTATTCCAAGGTAAAATTAAATCTATAACCTCACATTTTCTTTTTTGAGCAATTTTTACCCAACGTTCTCCAAATTTACCGGTATTTAAAACTAAAACTTTATCTCCCGGCTTAAGCAAATGGTTACCAATAGCACACATACCGGCACTGCCAGAACCATGTTCTAAAATAACATTATTTTTGGTTGTACCAACCGATTCTTGTAAAAAACCTTGCATTTTCTGCATAATTTCAATAAATACAGCATCTCTGGTAGAAAAATGTTGTTTACCTAAAATTTCTAGAATCCCAGGATGAATCGGTACTGGCCCCACAGTTAATCTTTTTACTTTTTCATTTTGTTTTTTGCGAACAATTTCAAGCAAAGTCATTCTTTTACCCCTTTCAAAATTCATTTAAGTTAAAAGTATAACAAAAAATATTTATTTATTACAGAACCTTCGTAAACATGTAATTTTAATTCTTTTTTATTTATGCTAATATTTTAGATATTTTAAAGGAAATAAAAATGAAAAGTTTAAAACAAAAAGCAGACCAGTTTCTTTCTCCTGTTTTAGCCCATTATACGGAAATTGAAATTAAATCCGGTAAAGGGGTTTATCTTTATGATTTTAACAATAAACCTTATTTAGATTTTACTTCTGGTATTGGCGTTACCTCTACCGGGCATTGCCACTCACAAATTGTAAAAGCTATTCAAAAACAAGCGAAATTATTAATTCATGCCTGCGCCGGTATTGTTTATTATGAACCCAATATTAATTTAGCGGAAAAGCTTAGTGAAATTTTAGGTTCAAATTTAAACTCTGTTTTTTTTACCCAAAGCGGTTCAGAAGCGATTGAAAGTGCTATAAAATTAGCTAAATATACTACTAAAAAAAGTGGAATTTTAGCTTTTAAAGGGGCTTTCCATGGCCGTACTTTAGGCGCATTATCTATTACTACTTCAAAAGTAAAATATCAAGACGGCTATCACCCTTTGCTAGCTGAAATGCAATTTTTTCCATACCCTTATTGCTACCGTTGTCCTTTTGAAAAAAAACCGGAAAATTGCAATTTAAGCTGTTTAGCTAATTTAGAAGCTCAATTACAAACATCACCAAATATTGGGGCTATTATTATTGAACCAATTTTAGGTGAAGGGGGCTATGTTCCTTTACCGCCTAATTTTCTTAAAAAGTTACGCGAAATTACATCTAAAAACAATATCTTACTAATTTTAGATGAAATACAAACCGGTTTTGGTAAAACCGGTACTTGGTTTGCTTTTCAAAAAGAAGATATCATTCCTGATATCATTGCCTTAGCAAAAGGGATTGCCTCTGGCTTACCTTTAGGTGCTTGTGTTGCAAATAAAACCTTAATGCAAAAATGGACAACTGGCGCGCATGGCGGTACTTATTCAGGAAACCCTATTTCCTGTTCAGCAGGTATTGCGACAATAGATGTTTTAAAAACCAAAATTAATAAAGTAAATAAATTAAGTAAAATAACCAAAAAATATTTAACCGCCAATTTACAAAATCATCCTTTTATCGGCGATATTCGGGTTACTGGGTTAATGATTGGCTTAGAATTTGTTAAAGACAAAATAAGTAAAGACCCGTACCCAGATTTAGTGCAAAAAATTCGTGAAAAAGCGCTAGAAAAACAATTAATTATTATATCTTGCGGGCTTTATGATAATGTTATTCGCTTAATTCCACCTTTAACAATTACTAAAAAAGAGCTATTAACCGGTTTAGAAATTTTAGTTAAGGTAATAAATGAATTTAATTAAAGGTAAAAAAGCTGTTTTAGAAGCACTTATAACGAATCAGCCTTTAGAACGGTTAGTTCTTAACCAAAACTTATTAAAAGATCATGAAGGTAATGAAATTATTAATTTAGCTAAAACCAGAAGAATAAAATACCAAATTCTACCTAGTAATGCTTTTAAAACAAAATACCCTGAAGAATATAGCCAAGGCATAATTGCTTTTATACTTAATAAACCTTTTTTGGAATTTAAAGATATTATTAATAACCAGGAAAAATTTCCTTTTATTTTAGCTATAGATCATCTTACCGACCCTTATAATTTCGGGGCAATTTTAAGAACCGCGGAAACCTTTAATATTTCTGCTGTAATTTTCCCCAAAGACCGAGCGTGTCATTTAACACCAGGGGTAATTAAGGCATCTTCCGGGGCAATTTATCATTTGAATTTAGTAAGAGTAACTAACCTTAGCCAAAGTTTAGAAAAACTTTACCAAAATAATTACCAAATTTACGGAGCAGACTCAAACCAAGGTACAGATTTAGAAAAAATCATGCCAGAATTTCCATTAGTAATGGTTGTAGGAAATGAAGAAAAAGGTATTTCTTATAACATTCAAAAAAAATTAACTTCTAAAATTCATATTAAAATGCAAGGTAAAATCTCTTCATTAAATGTCTCTGTTGCCACTGGCATAATTCTTTATAATTTTTCACGAAAATTTTCGACTTCGTCGGTTTAAAGGCAATTTAAGCATAAAAATTCGTCAATATTTTCTAAATATTCAGGCGTAACATGAGTCTGTCGCAAAATGAGAAATAGTTATTTTGCAACAAGCTTATTTTTAAATTTAATTTTTATTTTATTTATTTTTTCATTTTTTAAATCTATAATTATTATTTATTTTTAAGGATTTTCTTTTTGAAAAGGCGCCAAAAAGAAAACCCTTAAGATCAAAAGAAAAAACGCCTTATTGCGGCTCAACTCACTCCTAAATTTGAAGGGTCAATTGTTACTTTAAAAAAAAGACCTTCCTCTGCCCCGGGCTAAAGCCACTACTTTTTTTGCGCTAGCAATAGACTTTTTTTTAAAGTCA
>CAZFTP010000024.1:0-15441 GCA_964521915.1 uncultured Candidatus Marinamargulisbacteria bacterium | reverse complement strand
TCAAATTTCTCCGTTCAAACAAAAGCCGCAATATAAACTCAATTTTCCCCTGAGCTAAATTTTGTGCCTTTGTGTCTTTTGCCTAGTGCCTCGAGTTCTTCTAGTTTCTTGCCCGCCCCTTTAACCCCGTGGGGCTATTTTGTCTGAACCTCGATTCTCAGGATTTTAGGATTTTCTTGATTAATTTCTTTCTTCTTTCTTCCCTATTCCTCTTAATCCTTTAATCCTGTAAATCCTGGTTCAGACAATTTTTTATATTAAATTAAACAAGGAGGGTTTTAAATGAAAAAAATATTACTAATTCTTTTATTATTATTTTTTACTGTTCCGATACTAATTTTTGCTGAAGATAAATTATGGTATGATGTAACTAAAAGTTCTGAATATCAATTTGCTTATTTTTATGATAACATAGGGTTTTAATCTAACTATTAGAGACGAAATTCCTAAAAATAAAAATAACGCCTTTCAAATTGATTTAAATAGTAGTAAAACTTTACAGATAATATTTTCTAAAATCGAGTTAATCACTAATAAACCAATGAAGTTAATAAGTAAAAATGTTATTATATTGTAGATATGTCTTCTTTTGTTCTTAGCGATAGTATAAAAACAGAAAAAGCTACTAAAAATAAATCACAAGATTCTATTACCGCACTTTATATTTCAAATGGAAGTTTAAAATATGATATAGAATGTTCAAACCCAAAACCAGACCCACCAGACGACCCACCATACGACCCATTTAAATAATAAAAACAAGTTGATTATGGTAGAGATGCGTTTTAAAACCCATCTCTACCATATCAAAAAAACAACATTAATTTGGTTTTTTGGGGATTTTAAATTTAAAATCTGCCCCTTTCATATATTCGCTTTCAACCCAAATTTTACCATTATGTAATTCCACTAATTCTTTTGCTATGGGTAAACCTAAACCCAGACCTTCATAAGCTCTGGTTGAAGAAGAATCAATCTGACAAAATTTATCGAAAATTATTTCACTTTCTTCTTCTGTTAAACCAATCCCTGTATCTTTTATAGAAATAATTACACTATTATCATCTTCTTCTTCTGTAACACTTAAAGTAATACTACCCTCTTCTGTAAATTTAACGGCATTACTAACTAAATTGATTAAAATTCTTCTTAGTTTTTCAATATCCGCAATTATTTTTAATTTTGTAGGCGAAATAATTAAGGAAATATGATGCGGTTTTTCTTTAATAATAGGTTTTAAAGTATTAGCAACTTCCAAAAATAATTGATGTAAATTAATTTCAGAATAAAGCATCCTGATTTTACCAGCTTCTATTCTGGATAAATCTAACAAATTATTGATTAATTCTTTTAAATATAAAGATTGTTTTAAAGCTATATTTAAATATTCTTTTTGTTGAGTAGTAACATTACCTGCTAACCCTTGAAACAATAATTCAATAAAACCAATAATTGAGGTTAATGGTGTTCTTAATTCGTGCGAAACTGTTCTTAAAAAACTTTCACGTAATTCTTCTAATTCTTTATCATGCGTAATATCTCTTAATACCGTAATAACCCCTATTGGTTGCCCAATTTTATTATGTGCCATACTAAAAGTTAAAACAAAAAACTGTTTTTTATGGTTTTCTTTTAACATTTGAATTTCTTTGGAAAAAATTTTATCCGGATCATTTAATTGTTCTTTAATAGTTTCTAATAACTCTGGGTTATTAATACATTCTAGAATAAATTTACCTTGAACCTCAGCTAAAGCAAAATTAAACATTTGTTCTGCTTTTTGATTAGCTAAAATCAATTTATTTTCAGAATCAGTTACGATAATTCCTTCCGGAATATTAGCAATAATAGCTTCGGAACGATCTTTTTCATTAATTAAATTCTGTCTTGATTCTTTTAAATTTAAGATCATAGCATTAAAAAATTTAGCTAGATTTCCAATTTCATCATGGGTAGTTACTTGTACTTGATGGTCTAAATTACCAGCTGAAACTTTTTTAATACCAGCTGATAATTCGTCAATTGATCTGGTAATTCTTCTGATGATATAAAAATAAATTAAAATCATTAAAACGGTAATCCCAACAAAACCTAAAATTGCAACAAAAATAATATTTTGTTTTGCCATGGTTAATTCTTCATTTTTAAGCAAAACAGCTAAATAAATTTGGGGGTTTAAATCTAGAGGCTGTAAAATAATTTTATAATTGTAACCTAAAATTTTGACGGTTTGAATATTTTTATTATTATGCGTAATTAAATACTTAAAAATATTTTTTCCGCTTTTACTTGAAAAATATTTGTTAGTACCAGCAAGAACAGAAAAATCTTTTTTATTTGATTTATCAAAATAAATTAAAGCTAAATCTGTTTTAAATCGGCTTTTTATATCCTCTAAAAAAACATTATCAAAAGGATAAACTGCATAAGTAGGATAATAAAAACCTTCATTTTTCACAGAACCAACTGCAATAGCAAACAGCTGATCTTTGTTACTATTACTTTCTTTTTTTAAATAAAGCATTACTTGAGATTTACCTTGATAACCAGCTCTAGTTAACTCTGCTAAATCTTTTTTATTGAAGTCAGTTAAATAATTAAGGCTTAAATAAGTAGTAGTTCGATCTTGATTTGCCAATTCGAAAAAAATATTTTTAACCGATTTAACGATTTTTATATTAGGTACCGGGTCAACTACTATTTTCATATCTGAAATAAGTTGAGCATAAAAAAGAGTCCTCTTTAAACGGATGTCAATGTTTTGCCTAACAGCCAAATTTTGTCTTTCTAAATCGCTATTTAATCTTTTTTCAATATTATTAGAAATAAAATGAATTGAAACGAACATAAAGATAACTGAGGTTATTGCCATAATAAAAACAAAAGGCAAAATAATTTTTTTTCTTAAAGAAGTGGTTTTTAAAAATCTAATCATAAATCAATTGCTATTTTTTATTTGCTGTTCTTCTTTTTCTTGGCTAAAATATTCGGTTAATTTTTCTAACCCTTTTTTATGCATAATGCTTTCTAACTCTTCAGCATCATGATAATGAATAATTTTAGATAAAGTAGTTATTAAATCATCTTTTTTAATTGGTTTTTTAATATAACTGGCAACATAATTATCTAAAGCAGACTCCCATTTTTCTTGATCTTCCCAAGCACTGATAAAAACTACTGGCACAAATTGTGCGAAAATATTGGATTTTTCTATTTGTCTTAGTTTACTCACAAATTGCACTCCATCCATTTCTGGCATACGAAGATCTAGTAAAATACACTTGATTTTATTTTGTTTAAAACCAAACCAACTTTTATGTTTTTTATATTGTTTTAATGCTTCTATACCATTTCTAGACCAAATTAATCCATATTGATTATGCGCTAAAAATTCTTCCATCATTTTAACGGTTTCAGCACCAATAACCTCATCATCTTCAACAAACAAAATAAATTGCTTATATTTCATAGATTGCCTCCTTATTTCGCATATAAAATTTTACCCTCATTAATTGCTTTATGTATAATATGATTACGCACATTTTTCCAATTTTCAATTTCTGCTTCGCTATATACAATAATATCTGTTGGTGTCATAAGACCTTTCAAAGAAATTAAAATTTTAGCAATTTCTTTTCTTCTACTTCTGTTATTAAAACCTTCTTCTTCAATTACCAATAAATCAATATCTGATTCTTCAGAATAATTATTTTTTGCCCTAGAACCAAAAAAAATTAATTTTTTAGGACTGACTTCTTTTACAATTCTCAATACTATTTCTCTATATAATTTATTTTTTTTCATTTATATTTACATCTTTTTCTTCAATAAAAAAATCTAAATCTTTTTACCATAAAGTATAATTTGATTAGCTAAAGGATCATTATCATTAAAATCTTCAGGTCTAAAGGTTATTGGCTCAATTTGTAAATTTATTGCCTTTCTTAATTTTGCTACGGTTAAAGAATCATAAAAACGATTTCCGGTAAAACTTTTTGAAATTATAGCAACATCAATATCGCTATCTTTTTTTTGATTATTAATGGCATAAGAACCAAATAAATAAAATTGTTCTATTTCAATACCATGTTTAATTAAAACAGTTTTATATTTCCTTAATTGTTCAATTATATTTTTTTTAATAGCCATGTTCTTAATTCTTCTATTATTTTTAAATATTTTTCAGAAAATTCTTTTGTACAAAGCTTGTAGAAGCTTAATTTAATATCTGGATAACGAGCTTCAATGTTAAAACGATTTATTACTTCTAAATTTTGAACTTGTTCATTTGAAAATATTAAATTAGACTCTTTAGCTAACATTACTAAATTATGTTTATAAGGAGCATGCATTTTATTTACAGAACAATAAAATGCTTTTAAAGTTTTTTCAATAACCAAATGTCCAAAAAATAATGCATAACCATAATCTTTTTTCTCAAATAAATGATGCATTACTTTAAAATCTTCATTTGCGGTAATTAACCAATAATTTTTAATTTTTTCTATTTCCATTTAAAATTTATTATATATTATTTATTTATTTATAACCATATTTATCACAAAAAAACTTAATAGTAAATTTAGTCCCTTTATTTAAAATAGATTCTACCTTAATAGTAGCTTTATGATCATTAACAATTTGATGTACTAGACTTAAACCTAAACCATGCCCATCAGTAGCATCTGTAGTAAAATAGGGTTCCCATATTCTTTCCAAATTTTCCGGAGCAATACCAACACCGCTATCAGCTATTTCTAAAATAATTTGTTTTAGATTTTTATTATAAATAGTACTAATAGTTACAGTACCGCCATTAGGCATAGCTTTGTTAGCATTATTTAATAAATTAATAATTAAACCGATTAAGTCTTTTCTAATTCCTTTAATTTGGGGTAAATCGGTTAAATTTTTAATTATTTTATAACCACTGGGCGGTAACAGTAATAACGCTTCCTCAATGACTTTATTCAGATCTAATTTTTCCAATTTTTTAGATTTATTACTGGCTATTTCTAAACTGGTTTCCGCAATTTGCATACCGCGCTCTACTTGTTTTTTTACGGTATTAAAATAGTTAGCTAATTCTTCGGAAGTTGGATGAGGCAAATCAGCTATATTTTCGGTTGCTAAACTAATAGCATATAAAGGCGTTCTGATTTCATGGTTAGTATTTTGAATACTTCTGGCTAAACCAGCGATTTTTTCTGCACGTACTAATTGTACTTGTGTTTCATAAAGTTTTTCTTTATTTTTTTGAAATTCTTGTTCAATTTTTTCATAAGGAGTGAGTTTATAAAATAAAGCATTGATGTTATGAATTAACATCTTTAAAAAATTAAAATCATCATCTCTAAAATTAACTTGATTACTTCTTTCACCAATAATAACCAAACCCTCTAATATTTCAGGCGAGTGAAAAGGTAAAACAAGAGTTTTTTTACTAAAGCCAAGGTTCAAAATTTCTTTTTGAATTTCAATTTTGGTTTCTTTAAATTGAGTGGTAACAGTTATTTTCTGAAAATAGCTGGTTAACGGATTATCTAGCGTTAATTCACTTTCTTGAAGTACATTTTTGGTAACTGTTTTAGTTATTGGGTCCAGTTTATAATCAAATTCTTTTAGTTTGTAACCAATAAGTTTATTATTTTGTTTTTTAGCTAAAACAAGCATACTTTTTCCCAGTTCAAGTTCGTTATAAAGTTGTTCATCTATAATGTCAAAAATTTCACTAAACGTGCCGCATTTTTGCGCCAGTTCTGTTATTTTTACTAAAAGCTTATCAGCGTCGTAGTAGCCTTTGGTAAAGGCACGGCGGGCAGTAGTGATCAAAAATTTTTGAAAAGGATAAGCTGTAAAAGCCCAAAAGACAGTAAAACATGTGATAGCTATCATCCGAAATAGAAAATTCAAACCTTGTAAATAACCAAAAACAATAGAGGTAGAGACAGCAATAAAAATTAAAGTTATTATGAAAGAAGTAACTTTTTTAATGTTTAACTTTATGTCTAGAAAGTGTTGTTTTGTTATTCCGTAGGCAATAATAAAAGAGAATATGGTTATACAAATATTGTCTATACGAATATTGAAAATCCCTTGCATAGCAGGTACATAAAATAGACCAGCAAATATATATAAAAGTATCCCACCTATAAAGTTCTTCATTTGTTTTTTCATTAAACCTTCACTATTAAAAAATCGCCAAATCCCTAAACCTAAAACTATTATTAAAGAAAGGGATATATATCCATATAATAAGTCACTATAAGTCCCTGTATTCATTTGCAAAACGTTATTTTTTATATGTACATTAGAAAAAACGTCTTTTGAGAACATGCTTAAATATAAAGCCGTAGAAGAAAGAAGATAGAAAAAACAGATAATTGCTTTAGGGATTTTGATTTTTGTATAAATTAGAGTAAAATGCATTAATAGTGAAGGACAAAAAGTTCCGCCGATATAAGCAAATCTTAACCAAAAAATTGGTGGGGCAAGATCCTTCAAAAATGTTAAATAAAAAAAATCACCTACAATAGCAAGGGAAGTAGAAAATAAAAATAATGAGAATAATATATTTATCCGATTTTTATAATTTTTAATAAGTACAAATAAGCCTAAGAGAAAATTAAATAAGCACGCTAGTAAAGAAGATAGTAATAAAGTATTCATGAGGTATCCCTTCCTGAAAAGATTCTTTGAATCTGCCTCAAAAGGATGATTTTGCCAAATTACAGCGTTAAAACGAGCCTCGCAAGCTTCATTTATGTGCTTATAAACTCCAGTTGCTCGGCTCGTTTTGCCTTGTACTTTGCCAAACTTATCAATTTTGAGACAGATTCAATATATATTCTTTAATTATAATGAATAAAAAAAAAATTGAAATGAGTAATTTATCTATTACGATAATTAATAACTAAATAATAATATATAAGTTTTTATTTACCAACTATATCTATGAAAAAAATACTATCTTTACAATTAAAAGATGATTTTAAATTAACTAGCTTTAATAATACAAAAATGAGCTTTCCTTTTGATAAAACAATTAATGAATTATTTGAGGAACAAGTTTTAAAAACCCCAAAAGCAAAAGCATTATTTTATGAAGGAAAAACTTTCACTTACGAAGAACTTAATAAAAGAGCAAATCAATTAGCTCGTACAATAAGGAAAATAGGAATAAATCAGGAAGATGTTATTGGTATACTTATTGACCGGTCTTTAGAAATGATAATTGGCATGTTAGCTATTATGAAAGCAGGTGCCGCCTTTTTACCGATTGATATTGGAAATAATAATGAACAAATTAAACATCGAATTAATGATACTAAAATGAAACTTCTGTTAAGTAAGGATTTTTTAAAAAATAAATTTAGTTTAGGTAATACAAAGATATTAAATCTAGATGATGAAAATAATTATGACAAAAATAGTGATAATTTAGAAATTTATAATAAACCTAATAATTTAGCTTATATAATATATACTTCAGGTTCAACCGGAAAACAAAAAGGCGTTATGATTGAGCATAGAAATTTAGTTAATCTTTGTACTTGGATGATAAGAGATAATGAAATAAAAGCCGATGATAAGGTATTAAAATATATTAATCCTGATTTTGACCCTTTTGTCTTAGAGTTATTTCCTGCACTGTTATCAGGCGCAAGCATTTATATAGTTCCGGAAAAACTTATCTTAGATATGCAAGGTCTGAATAATTATATAGAAAAAAATAAAATTACCTTGGCTATTTTCCCAGCATCTATTTTTGAAAAATTTCAGCATTTTAATAATAAAAGTTTAAGAAAGGTTATTGTTGGTGGTGATAAATTTAGAATTACAAAAAAACAAAATTATCAAATTGAAAACCAATATGGACCAGCCGAATGTACTTGTGGAATAACAAGTTATTACTCAAAAGAAAGCGAAATTGATATGCCGATTGGAAAGCCAAACGGAAATACGCGGATATATATTACTGATTCAGAAAACAATTTAGTGCCAATTGGCACATATGGTGAAATTTGTGTTGCAGGTGAACAAGTTGGTAGAGGATACCTAAATCAACCTAAGCTTACTGCGGAAAAATTTATAGATAATCCTTTTGAAAAAAACGGCAAATTATATAAAACCGGTGATATTGGGCGTTGGTTAGATAATGGAAATATTGAGTTTTTAGGTAGAAATGATAATCAAGTAAAAATTAGAAGCAAGCGAGTTGAATTAGGGGAAATTGAAAAAACATTAAGAGAATATCCGGGAATAAAAAATTTGGCAGTTGTAGCCAAAACCGGTGCAGATGGTCACAAATATCTTACTGCATTTATGGTAAGTGATGAAAAAATTAGAAAATCAGATTTAAAAAAATATGCTACTAAAAAACTAAATGATTATATGATACCTAAATCTTTTGTCCAGATAAATGAATTACCTCTAACAGCAAATGGTAAAGTTGATAGAAAAAGCTTAAGTGCAGAACCAAATGAAATAGATAAAAAAATAATTGCAATTTGGGAAAAATTATTGAATAAAAAAGATATAAAAATACATGATAATTTTTTTAAGCTTGGCGGTGATTCCTTACAGGTTATTGAAATGATAACGCTGGCTACGAAGCAAGGTTTAAAATTAGATCCTGGTATTATATATGAAAATCCAACAATATTTGCCATAAGTAAAAAGGTAGAAATAGATGACACAAAAATTCAAAAAATGGATCCGCTAAAATTTGAATCAAAAGAAAAAGATGTAACTTTTAGTTATTTAACTAGAAAAGATTTACCAGCGGCCTTAGATTGCATTGTTGAAAGTTTTGTTGGGGAAACTTCTAACAAAGACAAAAAATTAATGTCAGAACCTATGCTTAAAGAAATAAATATGAGTTATGATGAGTTTAAATATATTTTAGAAAAATACACTGCTAATTTATCTGATGAAGAATTAGGCTTTTCTGTTATTGCTAAAGATAAAAACAATAAAGTAATTGCGGCAATGATATCCGAAGATTTTATGCGGCAAGAACCTGATTTAACTGGTATTTCAGAAAAATTTGAAGTTATTTTAAATATTTTAGAAAAATTAGATAGTCAATATAAAAAAGACTATTTTAATAAATACCAGAAAGAAATTCCTTATGGGCAAATCGGGCATGAATTTCTAGCTGGGATTCGGGAGTCTGTTAAAGGAACTAATCTTTTAGCTAAATTAGTAAAAATGAGTCATCAAAAATTTAAAGAGGCTGGATATAAGCTTATTCTTGCTGAGCCAACTAATATATTTTCATTCACACCCATGTTAAATAAATATGGATATCAAATTGTTAAATTTAATGATGGTAAAGATGCCTTTGTTGATTATGCAACTTTTGAATTTAAAGGCAAAAAACCCTTCGAAGCTATAGCTAAAATCAATAAAGGTGTTTATTTAGTTTATAAGCCTTTATAAGGGTGCTTGCTCCTTAGAAAGCTATTTTTTCCGTATGTAATTTAATTTGACGTATTATATCCAATAGGATATAGTTATTCATAAGGAAACATAATGAAAATTATTTTTTTTTCAACCACAAATGCTCGTTCCCCAGTTCAAGATTTTATTAAAAAATTAGCTAAACAAGACCGAGCTAAAATATTGAGTTGTCTTGAAAGTGTTCAGGAACTTGGGTTTGAGTGTCCTCGTGTTGAATTTAAGCAAATTGAAGGCAAGTTATGGGAAATTAAAATTAGAACTCAAGGCGGTGGTTATAGATTTTTTTATATTATAATAAATAAAGAAATTATAATTTTGTTACATGCATATAAAAAACAATCTCAAAAAGCGCCAAAGAATGAGATTGAAATAGCTTTAAAGCGATTAAAGGAGGTGTTGAAAAATGATTTCATTAAATGAGGTAATAGCAGAAGAATTAAAAGATTCTGAATTTCGTGTTTTTTATGAAGAAGAGCAAATAAAAAATCAAATTGCCAAATTGGTAGTTGAATTAAGGCAAAAAGAAGGGTTAACTCAAGAAGAATTAGCTCAAGCAGCTCATACCACACAGCCTGTTATTGCTCGGCTGGAAAAAGGGACAGACAAAAGAACTCCGTCTTTAACTCTTTTAAACAAAATCGCTCATTCATTAGGAAGGGAATTATGTCTTGGTTTTCCGGTATTAAAAACGGCTAAATAAGAATTAAGTCGTTGGCTTTCATTATTTTTCCTTTGAAATCAATTTTGTGCCTTTGTACCTCCTCAGTGCCTTTTTAACTTCTAAGTCACCCCATATACATTACAACAAAAGTTATACATACACTTTTTTCAGGTCAGATATTAATGCATCAATATATTCTATTTTATGATTAGGCATTATAATAATATGTGCTAAACCATTATCTCGAGCTAAATTGTATCTTTTTTGAAAATCATCAAATTTTTTAGTATTTTTTGCTTTTAAAAATATTATATTTGAGTAGTCATTATATCTATAATCTTGATTTATTTTTAAATTTAATTCTTTATTTAATTTTTTAATTAAATAATCTCTACAATCAAATACGTGCTTCATTCTTTCTTTATATCCAGCCACCCCAAATTTTTGGATAATAGCCCAAAGCTCTAAAATAATATGTCCGTTAGCTTTAGATTTTAGATGGAAATCAGATGGAATAATATTATTTTTACACATAAATACGCAACCAGGCAAAGTTGTACCTGGTTTATGCGTACTTATATTGCAAGTATCTATATCATTAAAATCATAACTAGTTTGACCATCATGAAAATTAGCAATATTGGCACCGAGAGCTCCATCAAGATGAATATGATAATCTTTAAAAGATTGCCCTTTTATTTCTTTTATAGCTTTAATAATGGCTTTAATATCATCCCTTCCCCCTTTCATGGTAGTTAGGGCATTAACATTAATAATAAGCGGCTCATTACCAGTTTTTTTTATGGCAGCTTTAAATTTTTCAATATCTAATTCCCCGGCAGAGTTAGAAGGTAGTTCGTTAAACTCTATTTTTAAATCTAAACATTTTTGCTTTAAGCTATAGTGTGTTTGATCTGAAAAGAAAACTTTTGCCTGAGGAAAACGAGCACGCCCCATTTGTAAACCAACTTTTAATCCATCAGTACTGCCATCATAAATTGTTACTAACCCATCTTTAAGATTAAAACGCTTTTTATAAAAATTACTAATATCCGCTAAAAAAGCTTGTGGGATAGATTTTTGATCAATATAAAAAGTTTTTAACTCGTCCAGTAATTCAAGAGTTGGCTTATCGAAATTAATTGAACAATCTGTCATAACTGGATAACCAAAACTAATTGAGTGCAGTTTTTTCTCGATATATTCCACTAATTCTTTTTTCTCTTCATCTGGAATTTTATGATTTTCTAATTGTAATTTATTCATATTTAATTGAGTGGGAATAACAATTTTTTTATTTTGAGGTTGTTTGTAAATTTCAAAATATAAATTATTAAAAAAAGTAATAATATCTTCTGGATTTTTATCTGTATTTATGGCAATAAAAACTTTATTATCTTTTTTCTTTAGATTATATCTTTTACAGAATTCTTGCGATATTTTTTGTTTTGAATTTAAAGTAATACTGACAAACGGAGAATTCGCTATTTCCTGAAAATCTATTTTAGCTTCTTCCAGTTGTTTAACAAAAAAATCTTTTAGGTCTTTTGCATATCTTTGTAAATGAATAAGGTCTTCTTCAATTTTTTTGATTAAAGCCCAATATAAAAAAGCAGAGCTACCATCACGTGAACAAGAATAATGAAAACTATGTGATTCAATATATTCAATTTTCATTCCTTTTGTCATTTCCATTAAATCTCTACGCGCTAAAAAAATACTATTTGGTCTATGCCCACCAAAACTAGCTAAGGAACTATTAACAGTATCATAATCTGAAGTTTCAAAACCTAAATTTTGATTAAGCAGATAAATATTTCTATAAGCATCTTCTAAGTGGATAAATATTCTCTCTCTAGGAATCTTGTATTTATTTAATATTTTTAACATTCCGGGTAAATCATCACAACCACCTTTTTTGGTTAGGGTATTTGCGACTATAATAAAACTTGAATCCGGATTATTTTTAACGATATTTTCAAAGTTACCTAGATTGATTGCCCCGGTTTTTTCATCAATTGAACAAGATTTATTCTCAATTTTAAAAGCATTCGCATGCTTTCTTATCCAAGAATTAGAGTTTTTTGAATAAATCAAAAGTGGTTTTTGTTGTGGATTTTTATTTGAGAAGTAACTGTTTGCAATTTTTAGGGCCATATAGATGCTATCTTCCGGACGATGAGTAAGACAGCCTGTAGCGGTTTCTTTTAAACCTAGTTTATCAGCGTAATATCGCACTATTTTGTTTTCATATTTTAAAGAATTAAGGGGGTATCCTTCTCCTTCAATAGATTCCTCGCTAATACTGGCATTATTCCAATGGCTACTAGAAATTTTTGAAAGTAAGTGTCTAAAAAATGGATCAGTATCATAAAAAGAACATAAATTCTGAATACCAAAATAGCTAGCCATTTTTTGTTTCATTTGGTCTCTAAAGTTTTGGAGCTCAAGTAGTTTTTCTGCACTAATTTTATATTTTGAGCTATCAAAATCTAAAGGTTTGAATAATTGATCAAACAACGCAACGGCATTAATTTGAGAATGCGCAACAATTTTATACATTTTTAATTTTTCCTAATATAATTTAAGGTAAGAATTGTTTTCTATAATTTTTATCGGATTACATTAGATATAAATTTCAATAATCATATAAAAATGATTGACATTTTAAAAAAAATCGTATATCGTTTCACAAATTTTTTCATCAAGAAAAATTTTAATATGTGCGTACAAGGAGGTAGTAGATGGATACTATGCTGAAGGAAACTATTAACTTAGAAGGATTAGGAATAAAGGGAACTACGGAAATAAAACGCAACTTATCTTATGACGAATTATACAAAATTGAACTAAATGAAAATTTAGAGGGTTTTGAAAAAGGTAAATTAACTGCTTTTGGTGCAGTAAGTGTTGATACTGGTAAATTTACAGGACGTTCACCAAAAGATAAATACGTAGTTGATGACCCGCAAATAACAGATACTGTTTGGTGGCACAAAGATGGTTCCGATAATAAACCAATTAGTTTTGAAACTTGGGATCATTTAAAAGAGATTGCGGTTAACCAATTAAGCAATAAGCCACTTTATGTAATTGATGGTTTTTGCGGTACCAATAAAGAGACCCGTTTAAGTGTACGTTTGGTTACTGAAGTTGCGTGGCAAGCTCATTTTTTTAAGAATATGTTTATTAGACCAAGTGACGAAGATTTAAAAGATTTTAAACCTGATTGGACCATTCTAAATGCTTGTAAAGCTGTTTGTTCTGATTACGAAAAATTTGGTCTAAATAGTCAGAATTTTGTGGCTTTTAATATTAAAGAAAGAATGACTTTAATTGGCGGTACTTGGTATGGCGGTGAAATGAAAAAAGGTATTTTTTCTATTATGAACTACTTTTTACCTTTAAGAGGCATTGGCTCATTCCATTGTTCTGCTAATATGGGAGAAAACGGTGATACCGCTTTGTTTTTTGGGCTTTCAGGAACTGGTAAAACTACTTTAAGTACAGACCCAAAAAGAAGATTAATTGGTGATGACGAACACGGATGGGATGACGAAGGTATTTTCAATTTTGAGGGTGGTTGTTACGCTAAAACCATTAATCTTTCTAAAGAAAATGAACCAGATATTTATAAAGCCATTAAAAAAGATGCATTACTTGAAAATGTGGTAATTAAAGAAGATGGTTCAGTTGATTTTAGTGATGGTTCTAAAACTGAAAATACCAGAGTTTCTTACCCAATTCATCATATTGATAATATAGTAACTCCGGTTTCCAAAGGAACACATCCATCAAGAATTATTTTTCTTACTTGTGATGCCTATGGCGTTTTACCACCGGTTTCTATTTTAAATAGTGAAGAAGCCATGTATCAATTTTTGAGTGGATATACAGCTAAAGTTGCTGGTACAGAACTAGGCGTAAAAGAACCAAAAGCTACTTTTTCTGCTTGTTTTGGCAGACCATTCTTAGCTGTGCTTCCTAAAATTTATGCTGAAATTTTAGGTAAAAAAATGGAAGAACATGGTTCTAAAGCTTATTTAGTAAATACCGGTTGGATTGGCGGCGGCTACGGAATAGGGAAAAGAATCAGTATCTCTGCCACCAGAAAAATTATTGATGCTATTTTAGATGGTGAAATTGATAAAGCGGAAACAGAAATTGTGCCGTTTTTTAATTTAACTATTCCCAAAGCTTTACCAGGTGTAGAAAGCCAAATTTTAAACCCCAGAAACGCTTGGCAAGATAAAGATGCTTACGATAATCAAGCTCAAAATTTAGCAAATTTATTTGCGGAAAATTATAAGAAGTATTGCTAAATTATTTGTACCTATGAGGGACTTCGCTCCTCATAGGTACGAATATTTTTTTACTATTATCAATGACCATATACAGATGAACTACCGCTACCTACCTGAACCACCGCCGCTATGACTCTCGCCACCCTTTTTATTTTGGGGTTGCGAATAGGTTACATCAGTTTTAAGTTTTTTAGTATTATCAGTATAAACTTTAATAATAGAATCTTGGCATTTATTAGCTTCCTTTATCATTTTTATCTCGTTAAATATCAAAATTACATCGTTATAAGAAATTTTTAAAAATTCAACATCTTGTGGGATTTCTTGATTAATCGCTAATTGTGATTTAGAAAATATAATACAGTTATCGAAACTAGCGAAACTAACATCAAGAGAGATTATGCTCGCCGTATTTTTACTTTCAGGGATTCTGTTTATAATTAGCTTTGAATTTTCTTTATAAAAATACGCAAACTTATATGGAGAATTTTCATTTGATTCAAACCATAATTTATCTTCAGCAAAACTTAGTATCGGAACAGCAAAAAAAAATAATAAAACCATTGTTACTATCTTTTTCATTTAAAATACTCCTTAATGCACTAGTTTAAAAATTTCAATAAACTCCGCTTTTACACCTCCCCTTATTAAACTTTAGAACACTGATATAATCGAAAACAAAATTTTAATACTTGCATTAAAATATTTTAATCTATTTATAAAGCTACTACTTTTATCAGTATAAGCAAAATATTTCTAAAATCAAATAAAAATATTATTATATAAATAATATGAAAAAAAATATTAATTATTATAATTTTTTCTACTTAAACAATGTTTTATTATCCGCGTATAAAAGCAATTTGAATTTAACGGAAATAAAAAAACTTTACCAAGATGCAGTTTTTGAAACAATTTTAATTAAAAACCAGAAAACACCAGAAAGTCTTGATTTGCATTTTGCCAGATTTAAAAAAAGTATAAAAAAACTGGCATACCCAAGCCCTAATT
>CAZFTP010000023.1:0-16243 GCA_964521915.1 uncultured Candidatus Marinamargulisbacteria bacterium | reverse complement strand
TAAAGTCTAACTAAAATATTGTATTTTCTAGCTTAACTCGTATTAACTATGCTTTATTATATTAATCATAGTTTATCATTTAATCATACACATCATAGTTCAGACTATTCCCTGAGCCCAACTTTGTGCCTCTGTGCCTTTGTGCCTTTATAACTTTTCCCAGACTTCGTCCCCTAAGACCCCTGAGAGATTTTTTAAGGGACTCCGTCCCTTAAACCCTGCTGGGGCTTCGCCCGAGATTTTTTTTAAGGGGCAAGCCCCTTAAAAACCCTGGGGCTTTTTTCCCCTGAGCCCTACTTTGTGCCTCTGTGCCTTAGTTTTAAACTTCTTTAAAATCTGCATCTACAACATTTTCAGCATCAGAATTTGGATTTTCTCCTGATTCATTTGCCGAAGTAGAAGCATTTGGTTCTTCTGCCGTTGCTTGTTCTTGCCCAGGTTGTTGTTCTGCATTCGGACCAGCTGTTTTATACATTTCTTGCGACATTGCATAAACTAATTGGTTAAAACTTTCTGTTTCTGCTTTAATTGCAGAAATATCATCGGTAGTAATAACTTCCTTTAATTTTTTTAAGCCTTCTTCTACCTTTGTTTTAGTTTCCGGGTTTATTTTATCTGCATTTTCTTTCATCAATTTTTCTGTTGAATAAACTAAAGAATCTGCTTGATTTTTAACTTCAATCATTTCTTTTTTCTGTTTATCTTCTTCAGCATGTTGTTCTGCGTCTTTTTTCATTTTTTCAATATCATCTTTAGTTAAACCGGAAGACGCTGTAATTGTAATTTTTTGTTCTTTACCAGTACCCATATCTTTTGCCTTAACATTTAAAATACCATTAGCATCTATATCAAAAGTAACTTCAACTTGAGGGATACCTCTTGGTGCCGGCGGAATTCCATCAAGCATAAATCTACCTAAAGTCCGGTTATTAGCCGCCATTTCACGTTCACCTTGTACAACGTGAACTTCTACGCTGGTTTGTCCGTCAGCCGCAGTAGAAAACACTTGACTTTTTGAGGTAGGAATGGTGGTGTTTCTTTCAATTAATCTGGTAGCAACACCACCCAAAGTTTCTATACCTAAAGATAAAGGTGTAACATCTAATAATACAACGTCTTTTACTTCACCGGAAAGTACGGCACCTTGAATAGCCGCACCAATTGCAACAACTTCATCCGGATTCACCCCTTTGTGAGGTTCTTTCTTAAAAAAATCTTTAACAGCCTGTTGAATAGCAGGTATTCTAGTTGATCCGCCTACTAATATTACCTCATGAATTTGATCTACAGTTAAACCGGCATCATCAAGTGCCTTTTTACAAGGATCCATAGAGCGTTTAACAAATTTTTCAATCATTTGTTCAAATTTAGCTCTGGTAAGCTGAACATTTAAATGTTTTGGTCCACTGGCATCAGCAGTAATAAAAGGTAAATTTATATCTGTAGTCATAGCAGTTGAAAGCTCTATTTTCGCTTTTTCTGCGGCTTCTTTTAAACGTTGTAAACCCATTTGATCTTTACTTAAATCAATACCTTGATCTTTTTTAAACTCTTCTATTAACCAATTAATTACTTCTTGGTCAATATCATCACCACCAAGATGGGTATCACCATTAGTTGATTTTACTTCAAATACACCCTCACCTATTTCCAAGATAGAAATATCAAAGGTACCTCCACCAAAGTCGTAAATCGCAATTTTTTGATCACCTTTTTTATCTAAGCCATAAGCTAAAGCTGCGGCAGTAGGTTCGTTAATAATACGTAATACTTTTAAGCCGGCAATTTCTCCTGCATCTTTGGTAGCCTTTCTTTGGCTATCATTAAAATAGGCAGGTACAGTAATAACTGCTTCGGTAACGGTTTGTCCAAGATAACTCTCCGCATCTTTTTTAAGTTTTTGTAATATCATGGCTGAAATTTCCGGGGGAGTATAATTTTTCCCCATTGCTTCAACAGCAATTACGCCATCTTTTCTATCAACAATTTTATAAGAAACCATTTTTTCTTCATTTTTAACTTCATCATGGCGTCTTCCCATAAAACGTTTAATTGAATAAACGGTATTTTGAGGGTTAGTAATAGCTTGTCTTTTAGCTATTTGCCCAACTAATCTTTCTCCGTCTTTTGTAAAAGCTACAACTGATGGAGTTGTTCTTCCACCTTCTGAGTTAGTAATTACGGTAGGCTCACCGCCTTCCATTACGGCAACACAAGAATTGGTTGTTCCTAAATCTATCCCTATAACTTTACCCATTTTTTTTCCTCCTTATTTATCTATTTTGCAGATAATGAAATTTTCCCTAAAGGCAATGAATTAGTTTCCAATCTTTCTAAATTTATTTTTTTACTTGCATGTTGTATATCTATTCCAGTAATACTACCTGATTTATCATAATCAACAACTATACCTTCAGAAATTTCTTTTGAATCATAACTTTTTGCATTAGTTAGATCAATATATAATGAATCAGTTTCTTGATAATAATTTAATTTCAATATTATCCTCCTTGATAATTCCTATCAAAAAATGCATTATGAACAATTTTTGCATCTTCCAAAAGAACTATTCTTAAATATTTTTTCTCTTCTTCAATATAACCCCATAAACGGATCCTACCATCATTTTGAATAATTGTTTCCCTAGGGCTTGCTATTACTTCTTGAATCCATTTAGATTTTAAATAAGAACGTTTATTCAAAACCTGTTCTTTAAAATATTTTGTTACAAGTATGTTTTCCCAAATAAACTTACTCATTTTGAAACTATAACCATACTTGGTCTTAAAACCCGATCATTTAAAAGATAACCTTTTTGTAATTCTTTTACAACAGTATTTACTTCTACACCTTCTGTTTCTTCTTGCTGTACAGCTTGATGTATATTCGGATCAAATATCTTATTTAAAGCTTCAATTTCTTTCACCCCTGTTTTAGCCAATAAATTTTGTAGCTGTTTCTGAATTAATACAAACCCTTGTACAATTTCTTCTTCGTGTTTATCTGTTGCTTTGGCATGCGAAATAGCATATTCAAAACTATCTATAATTGGTAAAAGCTCTTTTAAAATTTCTTCGTTTGCAAATCTGCAAAAATCATTTTTTTCTTGCTCTTTTCTTTTTTTGAAATTTTCCATTTCTGCACAAGCTCTTAATTTTGCATCAAGGGCTTGCTTTACTTCTTCTTCTAAAGCCGTTACTCTTTGCTCTAATTCTTCAACTTTTCGCTCTGTATTTTCTGTTACTTCTTTTTCAACTGGTTCAACTGTGGTATTTTCTTTTTTATGTTTCAAGTAACACCCTCCTTTATTAAAAAATTAGCACTCTAACATATAGAGTGCTAATAATTTAAAATATATTTTTAATTATGTCAATAAGTATTAATACTGAAACAAAGTGACATTTTATTTATATATGAGTTTTAAAATTCCTCTTCATATGAAGAATAGTTAAAATATAAATATTCCTTGGTTTTATTTCATAAATTATTCTATAAGAATAAAATAACAATTCTCGAATATTTTTATTATTTAATTCAGGTACAATTCTTCCTTTTTGAGGAAATATTTTCAAAGTTTGGGTAAAATCCATTAATTTATCGATAACTTCCTTTGCGTAATATAGAGAGTCAGTAGCAATGTAGGAGTACAATTTATGTAAATCATTTCTCGCAGAAAAAGTCCAGATCACCATTTTTCTATTTCTTCTTGTAGAGATTCTATACTTAAAACTTCACCATTCCTTACAGCGGTTTGACCCTTTCGTATTTTATCTATAACGTATAAACGGTACATGATATCATCTATATTGGCGGATTTGGGTAAACTTGAAATAGCTTCTATTGCTTCATCTTTAATCATTTTATACCTCTCTTTTGATTTTATTACAAATTATTATTTTATTAAACTTATAATCGTTATCATAAATTCTCCAATCGCTTTTGGATATTATTCTTAATATTTTCTACCAACGGTAAAATATAAGGATATGCCATTCTAGTTGGCCCAAGTACACCTAGAACGCCAACATTTTCTTCTTCTTTGGTAATTGAACTCATAACAATGCTACAGTCTCTTAAATGAGCATCAATATTTTCTGAACCAATCATAACTTGAGTTTGATTTTTATCTAAGGCATTTTGAAGAATTGAAGATAACAATCTATTTTCTTCAAGTAATTCTAAAACCCTTCTGGTATATTCAATATTTTCAAATTCAGGTAACTTAAGCATTTTAGCAGTACCTTTTATGGTTAATCGTTGATTTTTAGGAATTTTTTTAAGAAATTCTTTTAGCTCTTTATAAAGATTATTCAGTACAAAATGGAATTTAGGTAATTCTTTAATAAGGCTAAGAAAGGTTTTCTCATCCAAACTTTCCAAATTTAAACCTTCCAACTTTTTGGTTAAAAATTGAGATAGTTTATCAAGATCTTCTTGCCCTAACTTTGTTTCTTGCTGATTATTTAAATTGATTAAAAATTCCCTATTTATACCTAACGAATTTAAAAGAACAACCAAAACCTTATCCATATCAACTAAAACAAAATGAATTATCTTTAAAGTTTCGTTATAAATATCAGGTAATAACATGATAGTAGTATAATCGAGAGTTTCAGACATAATATCTACTATTTGATTTAATACATCATTAATATTATTGCCAATAATACTAATTTTATTTTCAAAGATTCTTTTTTGTTTTTCCGGAAAAGCTTTGACATTCATTAATGAATTTACAAATAACCGATAACCTTTATCAGTAGGTACTCTACCAGAAGAAGTATGCAAATGAGTTAAAAAACCTTCTTTTTCAAGTTCATTAAGTTCATTTCTAATAGTAGCAGGGCTTAAATCTAATTGGCATTTTTTTTGAATTATGTTAGAACTTACTGGTTCAGCAGTAGTAATATAATTTTCTATGACTGCATTTAAAATTAGATTTTTACGATCATGTAAATCCTTCTTCATATTTTTTAATATAAACTATTTAAAAAAACAAAGTCAATGTGAGTTTTAAAAATCAAAATATTTCAATACAAATATTTACTATTGACTTTCGATTATCTAATGTGTAAAAATTTTTTTAAAGGAGTTTTATATTATATGAAAAAAATATTACTGATAACTGCCATTTTATTAAGTACTGTTTTGTTTTGTGGAAATTCTATATATGCAGGGACAATTTCCTTTTATTATCCTCCTTCTGGTGGATTTGCACCAAACGGAGATCCGGTTCCAGCGTTTACTAATACATATTGGGATGAAGCTACCAACGGTAAAATGATAGATACTTTTGATGCAGAGGCAATACATAATCTAACCGACTATACATGTGCACAATCCTCCCCCAAACTCACAAGGCCGGTCAGTGAATCTCAACAAAGTTCTTATGTGTGGCGTTTTTCTTCTGAGGGAAAAAATTATAAAACTCCGGCAATTGCTCTTTACAATTATTCTTATTGTTTATACTTCTTTTATCTTAAAAGTTGTAAAAGTTGGCAGTTAGCAATTGCTTATAAAGATCCTAAAAATACATCAAGCTGGATATATAAAACAATTCCTTTAACAGAGCAATGAAAAATACGCTACTTTAATTTTGTAGTATCTTATATTTACCCCTGGGCACAAAGTTCCCAGGGGTAAATTATTATAATACAACTTACAATTTTTAATAATTTTTATTAAACTAGAAATATGAGAATTGCTTTTTTTGCTGAATGCTACGACCCCCAAATTAATGGCGTTGTAACCTGTATAAAAAATTTAGAAAATTTACTCAAGGAAAAAGGTCACCAAGTTTATAAATTTGTACCAAAAATTTCCCGAAATCAGCCGGAACTCGAAAATGACATTTTCAGGCAAAAATCTATTAAATACCCATTTCAAAAAGAATATAATATAGCATCTTTAAATTCAAAAAAAATTATTAAATTAGCTCAAAAATGGCAAATTGAATTAATCCACGCACACGGTGAATTTTTTATGTTTTTAAATGCTTTAAAAGTAAAGAAAAAAATGAATGTCCCGCTGGTTTTTACCTTTCATACTTTTTGGGAAAACTATAAACACTATTTTTTTTGGGGGTTAATACCTACCTTTTTTATTAGATTAGCTTTTAAATATCTTTACCGAAAAATTGATTATTTTATAGCTCCTTCCGAAAAAGCAAAATACTATTTAAAAAACATACTTCATATGCCACAGCCTGTTGAGGTTATTCCCAGCGGATTAAATTTAGATCATTTTTATCCAAAATCAGATTACCACAAAATAAGAAACGAATTCCGTAAAAAATATAATCTTTCAGACAAAGATTTTGTATTTATTCACGTAGGTAGAATTGGCAAAGAAAAAAGTATTGATCAAATAATTAAAGCTTTTCCGGAGATAATTAAAAAATATCCCTCAGCCAAGTTAATAATTGTAGGAGACGGTCCTGCTAAAAACGATTTACAAAAATTAACTACTTCTTTAAATTTGAATAACAATATATTTTTTCTGGGTTATATACCTTGGCAAAAAATAAACGAAGCATATTACGCGGCAGATGCTTTTGTTTTTGCTTCAGAAACCGAAACTCAAGGTCTGGTTGTAATAGAAGCTATGGCGGCAAAATTACCGATTATTATTAAAAACGATTTGGCTTTTAAAGGTATAGTACAAGAAAATGTTAATGCCCTAATATTTCATAATCAAGAGGAATTAGTAGAAAAAACTTTTTCACTAATTTCTGATAAAAAACGAAGAGAGTCATTGGCAATACATTCCTTTGAATTATCAAAAAATTTTACTAATGAAAAGTTTGTTGGAAAAATTGAAAAGCTATATCAAAATATCTTAATCAAAACAGATTGATAATGCAATTTTTCAATGATTGCAACGATAATTTTTATCAAAACCATTTTAAAATACTACTTAATAAATGAGGGGTAAAAATAATGCAAACTGCAACAATAATTAAACCGAAACCTACTAGCGGACCAAAAACTGTTTTAGCGGCGTCTGCTAATTATAAAATGGATTCTGATGTAGCTCCAATTAAAGAACAAAAACCAAATGAACCTATGAATACACCAAGCGCACCCAAAAAAATAAAACCAACTGTTATTACTTTATCATCGCAAATAAAAAGAGATGAACTTAATGAAGTTTTGAAAATAATTCAAACCTTACATTTTCAAATGAAATCTAAAAGTGATCTTGAAGAAAATCGTGGTAATATCAAAATGAACTTAGAAAAGTTATTTGATCTTCTAGAAAAAACAGATAACGATTTAGTAAAAGCAAAAATTATTGAAGTTTTAGAAACCTTAAAATTATTTTTTCCACGTAGAAGAACTAATTTTGGAAAAGTTATTGGCATTGTGTTTTGTGATGTTATGTTTCCGATATTAAGTGTTTTTTTCTGGTATAGATGGCATAAAGTCAAATATGCTATAAATAATTTTGAGCAAATGGTTAATTCTAAACTTAGCTTAGAAAGTGTTAGTGCTAAAAAATCAACAACAGATAAAATAGGTTTTTTAATTACCAAAGAATGCGATTTATTAAAAGCTTTTGTTTCTAAAACAGAAGTTCTAAAGACTACTCAACATCAAAATAGATTAGGCTCTTTAGATCAAAATAATCTAATTTTTAAAACCATTGAAGAAATAAAAGAAACAGCCTATAAAGCAAAAGAAAAAGAAGATAAAGCTCTATTAAGAGCTTGTTTAAGTTTATTAGAAGATTTAAAACCAATTATTCAAGAAAGACGAACAACCATAAGAAAAATTATAGGTGGTATATTATTATTCCCTTTTTCAACATATCATTTTATTAAATGGAACCAAAATAGAATACGTTTAAATATTATTGAAGCAAAATTAAATCAAGCTATTTCAGAAATTGCCAGTAAAATTTAGCTGTTAATTTCATATAATATTCCAAACAATGCTTCTTTTTTACAGAACCCAAACGATCCAGGGCTATAAAAAAAAACTAATTAATGTCATAATTAAAACACTGTGAAATTTGTTGCAGACTTACATATTCATTCGCCATATTCAAGAGCTACCAGTTCTAAATTAACACCAGAAAACTTGGATTATTATGCAAAAATAAAAGGTATAGATTTACTTGCCACCGGTGATGCTTTACACCCTAAATGGTTAGAAATTTTAAAAGAGAAATTAACCCCCTTAGGAAATGGTTTATTTGAAGTAAAAAAAGAATATAAATTACCAATTGACCATAAGCTAGATAAACCAGTTTATTTTGTTTTAAATACAGAAATTAGTACAATTTATAAAAAACAAGATAAGGTGAGAAAAATCCACCAATTAATTTTTTTTCCGGATTTTGTTTCCCTAGAAAAAACCAGAAGTATTCTAGAAAAAATAGGAAATCTGAATTCTGATGGCAGACCTATTTTAGGTTTAGATTCAAAAAAATTATTAGAAATTAGTTTGGAAAGTAATCAAAAAAATTTATTTATTCCTGCACATATTTGGACACCCTGGTTTTCTTTATTTGGAGCAAATTCCGGGTTTGATGCTTTAACAAATTGTTTTGAAGACCTATCAACTCATATATTCGCGTTGGAAACCGGTTTATCTAGTGACCCGGCTATGAATAGAATTTGTAGTTTTCTTGATAATTACCGTTTAATTTCTAATTCTGATGCTCATTCACCGAATAATTTAGCCAGAGAAGCAAATATATTTAATTGTGACCTAAGTTATGATGGGATTTTTAATGCTCTTAAATATGATAATGGTTTTTTAGGAACAATTGAGTTTTTTCCTCAGGAAGGGAAGTATCATAATGATGGTCATAGAAATTGCCAAATTGAATTTACGCCTTTAGATACTATAAGAAACAATTATCTATGCCCTGTTTGCGGTAAGCCGGTAACCAGAGGTGTTATGCACCGTGTTGCTGAACTGGCTGATAGAGCGGAATCTACAATTGATTATAAAAATCAAACATACTCCACAATTACACCTTTAAAAAATTTAATTGCGGAAATTTTTGGAACTAGTGCTAACTCTAAAAAAGTGAATGTTGAATATGTTGAAAATATTTTAAAATTTGGTTCTGAATTAGCAATTTTAACAGAAGTTAATTTACAGCAACTTAGTGATTGCGGTAAAGAAATATTAGCTGAAGGTATTAAACGTTTAAGAAATAAACAAGTTTATTTAAGTTCCGGTTATGATGGCGAATATGGAAAAATCCGCGTGTTTTCTCCGGAAGAAACTAAAAGCTTTAATAAAAACCAATTGTTTAATATGAACTCGTTTTTCAAAGAACCGGAAATAATAAAAACTATTGAGTTTGATGTACCTGCGTTTCAAAAAATGCTAGGGGTTGAAGGGGGCAAGCCCCCTTCGAAAATAACCTCTTCCCTAGGATCTAAGGGGCGAAGCCCCTTAAGCGAAACCAAGGTTGAAGGTGGCTTGCCCCCTTCGAAAACAAATATTATTACCGCCGGGCCTGGAGCTGGAAAAACTACTTTTTTAGTTCAGCAAATTATTACAACTCTTAATGAAAAAAAAGTTAAACCTAATCAAGTTCTAGCCATTACTTTTTCAAATAAAGCCGCTGAAGAAATTGCAGAAAGAATTAAAAAAAAATCAGAAATAAATTTTAATAATGTCTATACTTTTCATAGATTTGGTTTGGGAATTTTAAAAACCCATTATCATTTATTAAAACACGAATCTGATTTCATTATCATAGATGAAAATGAAAAATATCTTATAATAAAAAAATTATTATTAAATAATGAAAGTTCTACAAAAATGAATAATATTAGTCAAAAGATTTCTAAATATAAGAATACTTTTGATATTAAAATTAAAGATGAAGAATTTGATGAAATTTTTTTGAGTTATAATCAGCATTTAGAAAGTATTAATGCTTTTGATTTAGATGACTTAATTTATCAAACAGTGAATTTGTTAGAAAATAATCAAGAAATTTTAGGAAAATTACAAAATAGATATCAGTATATTTTTGTAGATGAATTTCAAGATCTAAATTATACCCAATATAAATTAATAAAATTACTAAGTAAAAATGCGAATTTGTTTGCAATCGGAGATCCTGACCAAGCAATCTACGGTTTCCGCGGATCTGATGCAAATTTAATTACTAAATTAAAAGATAATGAAAAAAATGTTACTGAAATAAAACTACCGATTAGCTATAGGTGCCCGAATAATTACCTGCAACTTGGAGCAAAAATAATAGATAAAACCACCTTTCTTACAGGTAGAAATGAAAAAAATATCACAGATCTCAAAAGCTTTAATAATGAAAAAAATGAAGCGGAGTTTATTGCTGAAACCATAGAAAAAATGATAGGCGGTACTAGTAGTTTTTCTATAAATACACAAAAAACAGATGGTTCTGAATATTCCGGAATTCAAAGTTTTTCTGATATTGCAATATTAGCTAGAACAAGTGAGTTATTCGAACCGCTAATCCCTGCTCTATTAAGGCATGGAATTAGTTACCAATTAATTGATAATAAGAGCATTTTTGATAAAGAACCGTTTGTAAGTTTGGTAGAGATTATTAGAATAGGCACTAGGCAAAATAAAGGGGTTAAAGGGGACAGTGTCCTCTTTAAAGAAATCCTCCCCGTAGCAAACCTGTGTGTTTGCCCTGAACAAACCGAACCATCCGTAAAAAACAACCCGATATTAAATGTAACCATAAAAGAAATGATCAACAACAATATTTCATTAGAACAAATTTTTCAGTTTATTTTTGATAATTATTCTGCAATTCCAGAGAATAATAGAAAAAATATTTTAAAATTCACCAAGAAGTTTTCTAATAATTATGAATTATTTCTACAAGAAGTTGCACTCAGAAATCCGATTGATGATTTTTCTATTAATAACGAAGCCGTAAATTTATTAACCTTACATTCTGCTAAGGGGTTAGAATATAAAGCTGTATTTATTATTGGTTGTGAAGATAATTTGTTACCATTTGAACTTTTCGGGGCTAAAACTCCAGAGGAAATTGCTGAAGAGGCAAGATTATTTTATGTAGGCATTACCAGAAGTATAAAATATCTAAACCTTTCCTATGTTAGAAAAAGGCTATATAAAAATAGATTATTAGAACAACAACCTTCCAAATTTCTCAAAAATGTAAATCCGAACTTAATAAAATATCAAAATATTTTAGAAAAAAATATTGATTATCAACTTAAATTATTTACATAACAATGAATAAAGATATTTATATTATTCTAGGTCCTACTGCTATTGGTAAAACCGAATATAGCCTAAAACTGGCAAATGAAATAAATGCGGAAATAATTTCCAGTGACGCATTTCAAGTTTATCGCTATATGGATATTGGTACAGGAAAAGTTTCAAAAGAAATACAAGCGCGTATTCCACATCATCTAATTGATATTAAATATCCTGATGAAAATTATTCTGTACAAGAATTTATTACTCTTTGTACAGATAAGATTAAATATATCCGAAAAAAAAATAAACCAATTATCATAGTAGGCGGCACTTTATTTTATTTAAATGCTTTTATATATGACTATAAATTACCAATTAATACAAATGATTATAATTATAGACAAGAATTAGAACAAAGACTAAACCAATATGGGGTAAATAATTTATGGGAAGAATTAATTGAAATTGATCCTAACTGTATTAATTATATTGATTCTAATAATCCTCGCAGAATTATAAGAGCTCTTGAAATTTATTATCTAACTAAAGCAAAACCATCTGAAATTAGGTTTAAACAAAATCATATTCGTAGTGATATTCAACAAATAATTGGTTTAACTTCTGAAAGAGAAATTCTATATAATAAAATAAATCAACGTGTTGAAAAAATGTTTGAAGAAGGTTTTATTGAAGAAGTCCAAAATCTTATTAAAATGGGATACCAAAAAGAGTTATCTGCATTTAAAGCAATCGGATATTCGCAAATATGCGATTATCTTAACGGTAGTATTTGTAAAGAAGAAGTGATAAAATTAGTACAAAAACAAACTAGGAATTTTGCTAAAAGGCAAATTACTTGGCAAAAACAATTTAAAAATGTTAAGTGGATTACAATCGATTAAATTTAATTTGATAAAAACATTAATTTATACTTCAATTTTTCTTATTACGGTATTCTTTTTTACTGTATTAATTTATTCTCCATTTATACCTGTAAATATTCACTGGAAAATTGGACAAATTGCTCCGGAAACTGTTTTAGCCCCATACACAATTCAATATCAATCAGTTATAGATAACGAAAAAACCAAATTATTAAAACAACAAAGAGCAACTACCGTTAACCCGGTCTATTCTATTGATCAAAATATTAATACCAATATCAAAAGAAACTTAGATAAATTTTTTCTTATTCTTAATACCATTAAAAAAGAAAATAATTTAAACAATATTAATAAATATGATGAACTAGATTTTTTATCAACCGCTAAAATAAAATTACTATTGCAAGAAAATATCCAAGTAATTCAATATATTACCACCCAAGAAATTGATAAATTATTAATTTCCGGCATTGATGAAATAGACTATAATTTTAAAAACTCTATAGCACACGATTTAGATAAAATTGATATTAATAATAGTATCAGAATTATTATTAGGCAAATTATTCTTAATTTTATTCAACCTAATTTATTTTTTGATGCAGAAAAAACTAATTTAGCTATTGAAGAAGAAATTAATTCTGTCCAACCTTTTGAAACTACAATCAAAAAAGGTCAGCCCATAATTTTTAAAGGTGATGACGTAGATTCAGATCATATAGAAATTCTTAAATTATTAAATATGTATGATGCAAAAATTAGCTTTATTAAACTTTTAGGTATAAGTTTATTAATTGCGATACTTTTCTTTATAATTGATAGATCTATATATTACTTAACCCCCAGAATTTACCGTACTCCTAAATATTTAATTCTCATCTTTATGACGATTGTTTCAATTATTATTATCGGGCTATTTTTATCTATTTTTCCTCCTATCAAAGGGTTAGGAGAGTTAAAATTTTTAATCCCAATTTCTATTGTATCTATGATTACCTCTTTATTAATAACAGAAAATTTATCGCTTTTATTTGGTTTAACTACAGCTTTGTTGATTTCTATAACTTTTAGAACAGATTTTTTCCTTTTTACTTATCTTTCTCTTTCTACAATTGTTACAATATTTATTACGCATAAAACGGCTAGAAGAATTGATCAAGTAAAATCCGGCTATTTAATTGGTTTAGTTAATATTTTTATTATTATTTCTATTGGTTTATTCAATGAAATATTTAACCCTACTTGGTACTTAATTAACGGTTTATTTGGTTTTATTAATGGTCTAATGTGTTCTATGATTTTAATTGCCATTATTCCCTATATCGAAAACTTTTTTAATATAACAACTTCGCAAACTTTATTGGAAAATACTAATTTAAATCATCCGCTATTAAAACAATTAATGTTAGCCGCACCAGGAACTTATCAACACTCTATTATGGTAGCAAATTTATCGGAAGCCGCGGCAGAAGCAATTAATGCAGATAGTATTTTAGCCAGAACCGGCGGTTATTTTCACGATATCGGCAAATTAAAAAGACCACTTTTTTTTACGGAAAATCAGTTTAATTTAGCGAATCCTCATGAAAATTTATCGCCCAGATTAAGTAAAATTATCATTCAATCACATGTTCCTGAGGGTATTGCTTTAGCAACTAAATATAAATTACCGCATGGCATAATTGATTTTATTTCACAACATCACGGTACAGCTTTAGTTTCTTTTTTCTATAACCAAGCTATCAAAAAAGAAACCAAAGAACAAACTGAAGAAGAAAATATTATCGAAGAAGATTTTCGTTATGAAGGACCGAAACCGCAAACAAAAGAAGCTGGGATTATTATGCTCGCCGATTCAATAGAAGCGGCTATGCGTTCTTTGGGCAAACCTACTCCATCAAAAATTGATAATTTGGTTATTAAGATAATTAATGAAAAAATTGCTGATAATCAATTAGATGAATGCCCTTTAAGTTTAAAGGAAATTGAGATTATTGAAAAAACTTTTTTGAAAGTTTTAAAAGGTGCATATCATAACCGATTAAGTTATCAAGAAGAATTAACTAAAATATTAGAAAACTCTACTAATATTAATACATCTAACCATAATGAAAAATAGTTTAAAAATTTCTCTAAATAAACTAGGTATAGATTTACCGGATTTCGATATTCAAGAATATTTAAAAATTATTTTAGGAATTTTAAGCATTAAGAAAGGATTTTTTGAGTTTACTTTTACCAATAATGAAATTATCAAAAATATTAATAAAGAATTTTTAAATAAAAATGAACCAACAGATGTCATTAGTTTTAACCTTAGCCAAGATGATTATTTAATTGGTGATGTTTATATTTCCATTGAAATGGCAAAATTTAATGCCAAAAATCTCAACCATTCTTTAGAAAATGAAATTAAAATTCTACTAATACATGCCATATTACATTTACTTGGGCATAAAGATTATAGTGAATCCGAATTCAAAGAAATGTCAGTTTTACAAAATAAAATATTTTTAATTGCCAATAAAAAATTAACTCGCCTAAGTATTGGACGAAAAAATATTTTCACAAGTTTTATTTATGCCTTTAAGGGGATTTGGTTTACTATTTATTCTCAAAGAAATATGAAAATCCATCTTTTTATTGGTTTTTTAGTTATTATGGCAGGTTTATTTTTAAAACTAACTAGATTAGAATGGGAATTAATAATATTAAGCATAACTTTTGTTTTAATAACAGAAATGATTAATACTTCCATGGAAATTTCTGTTGATTTAACTACTAAAAAAAGAAAATTCAGAGCTATGCTAAGCAAAGATATTGCGGCTGGTGCTGTTTTACTATCTGCCTTAAATGCAATAATAATTGCTAGTTTTATTTTTCTACCCAAATTTATAATTCTAATTAAAAAAGGAGTTTTTTTAAATTGAGTACCTTATTAACTGTTATCATTTTAGTTGTTTTTATAATTTTATCCGCTTTTTTTTCTGCCAGTGAAACCGCCTTAACAGCTATAAATAAAATCAAATTAAAACACCTTATTAAACATAAGGTAAAAAATGCAGTTTCATTACAAAAAATTTTACATAATCCCAGAAAATTACTTACTACTATTTTAGTTGGAAATAATTTTGTTAATATTGCCAGTTCAATTTTAGCTGGTTTATTACTAGAAAAATATCTTCATTTAATTGGTTTAACCAATATTTATCTTAAGACTTTTATTATTACCTGTTTAATGACTACCATCCTTTTAGTTTTTGCAGAAATCACACCAAAAACTATTGCTATTATTAATTCCGAAAAAATTGCTTTAAACATCGCTAAAATAATGAATCTGATTATTTTTTTATTTACTCCTGTTATTGTTTTTTTTGAAATTTTATCCGGTCTAATTTTTAAAATATTTAGAATACCAATTCAAAATGAAGAAAAACTTTTAACTCAAGACGAAATTAAAACCATTGTTTCAATTGGTGAAGATGAAGGTGTAATTGAAAAAAAGGAAAACATTCTTATTAATAATATTTTTGAATTTTCTAAAACCATTGTTAAAGAAATCATGACCCCAAGAACCGATGCTGTTTTTATCTCTGCTCAAAAAACCATTAAAGAAGCAATAAACATAATAATTGAAAGTGGGCATTCTCGCATACCTGTATATGATGATGAAAAAATAGACAATATCTTAGGTGTTGTTTATGCTAAGGATTTATTACAAGTCAAAGAAACTGAAAAACAAAGTATTAAACAGTTTTTAAGAGATCCCTTTTTTATTCCTGAAACACAAAGTATTGAAATATTATTGCAACAAATGAAAAATACTAAATTTCATCTTGCGATTGTAATAGATGAATATGGCGGCGTAGCTGGTTTAGTAACCATGGAAGATATTTTGGAAGAAATCATCGGTGAAATTCAAGATGAGTATGATAGAGCTGAAAACCCGGAAATAATAATTTTAGAACCAAATCATTTTTTAGTTTCTGCTAAAATGAATATTGATGATTTAGCTAGTGAGCTAAACTTCGAATTTCCAAAAGAAGGAGATTATGATACTATAAGTGGGTTTGTCTTATATTTATTAGGGAAATTTCCCGCAAAAGGTGAAAGAATTCAATATCAAAATTTAGTTTTTATAATAAAAGAAATAACTAAAAG
>CAZFTP010000022.1:0-19591 GCA_964521915.1 uncultured Candidatus Marinamargulisbacteria bacterium | reverse complement strand
CCTGGGTATACATGAAAAACTCAAAAGGCTCTGCCTTAAAGCCAGCCCGGCAGGGCAAAATCAGGGTTTAAGGGACGAAGTCCCTTAGAAAATCGCTTTCTCTCGTATCCCTGGGTGCGAAGCACCCAGGGATACATAAAAAAAACGTGGTGGTGGTGAGTTCTTAATACATTCTTTTTTTGCTCTGCAAAAAAAAGAATAAAAAAAAACGCCGTGGTGGTGGAATTGGTAGACACACTAGCTTGAGGGGCTAGCGGGAGCAATCCTGTGCAGGTTCGAGTCCTGTCTACGGCACCAATTTTTATATATATCCATATGGCTTTGCCATATGGATATATGAATAAAAACTCATATTCTGCATGCTATACTCAAAAAAATAATGACTTAAATCTTAAAAATAATGTATAATTAATTTAGCTATAAAAATAGGCAAAAATGAAATTTTTTGATTGTTGATTCGAATATTAAATATGTTCAAAATTTTGTTTTTATGGGGGACATATGTTATCTAAATCAAAAAAAACTAATATATACATTGAAAAATCTAAAGATAAACCAATTATAATAAATGCAAATGAAGAAACTTTTAAACTTATAGATAGTAATTTAAAATTTAGTTATTTAGAAAAAAAAATAATAGAACTTATTACCAAATATAAATTAACTAGTGAGGAAGTAAGTGGTTATTTAGTTGAACAGGATGATATAAATGAAACTGAAAATGAAATAAAAATTGTTCTTAATAATTTATTGAAAAGTAACTTTATTAAACTAGTATGTATTAATGAAGAACATATTATTAAACCTATTACTGAATATAGAAACGATCAAAAATCACGAGCAGATTCAATAAAATGGATTAATAAAAACACAAAATTAAATAGTTTTTTTATAAGATCAAGACAGATTTACACTAATTCAATAAAAAAATTAAAAACTTTAAATAAAAATTTTTATAATAGAATTTTAGAGCCTACAAATATCCCCATGCAAGTAATTATCAATAATAATAAATATACAGTGTTTACATCAAATGATTATTTAGGTTTATCGAAACACCCATTAGTAGTTTCGGAATGTAAAAAAATATTGGATAAATATGGAAATGGGTCCTGTGGATCTAGAATTTTATCAGGAACAACTCCAATTCACAGAAATTTAGAAAGAACTATAGCAACATTTAAAAATTTGGAAGATGCTATTGTTTTCAATACGGGGTATATGACTAACCTCGCTTTAATGTCAATTGTTAATAGCGATTCTATAATAATATTTGATAGCTTAGTTCATGCAAGTATAATTGATGGTTTTCAATTATCGAAAGCTGAAAAGTTAAGATTTAAACATAATGATATTAACGATTTAAAACAAAAATTTCAAAAGGTTCAAAATCACAAAAATAAAATTGTTGTTATAGAAGGTGTTTATAGTATGGATGGTGACATTGCAAAAATATCGGAAATAATTGAAATAGCAAAGTTTTATAATGCTCTTATTGTTATTGATGAGGCTCATTCAATTGGTACTATGGGGAAAACTGGTAGGGGAATAATGGAACATGCTGATATAGCCCATTCTTGTATTGATTTTTCAATTGGTACATTGAGTAAATCAATAGGTGCGGCAGGTGGTTACATTGCTGGTAAGAAAGAAATAATAGATATGCTTAGATATTTTACTCGTCAATATATTTTTTCAACTAGCTTACCACCCAACACGTTACAAGGTGCTATTACCGCATTTGAAATTATTGATAAAAAACCAGAAATAGTTCATCAATTACAAAAAAATTCTCAATATATGAGAACAGAATTAAGAAATTTAAATTTTAATATAGGGCATTCGGAGTCTCAAATCGTACCAATAATAATTGGAGATGATGAAAAAACGCATTTTTTGCAATCATATTTAGAGGAAGAGGGTTTTATAGTTCATTCGATTATTTATCCCGCGGTCTCAAGAAAATCTTCAAGGCTTAGAATTACTATTTCAGCTAGTCATCAAGAAATTCAATTACAGGAATTAATTTTTCAATTAAAGAAATATGGCAAAAAAATTGGTATAATATAATTTAATGTTAGCAATTAATATATATCTTATTAGTTCAATCTTTGCTCTTCTTGGTAATCTTTTCCTTGCATTTTTTGTTTTGAATAATAATAATGCTTTATTAAATAAACTTTTTGCATGTTTTCTAATTGCTTTATCCGTTTGGATTTTTGGTGATTTTTTTTATTATTTCCCTATAGTTTTTAAGATTTTCCCTACTATATTTTGGGTTAAACTTGCTACTAGTGGTGGAATATTATGTGTTCCTTTATTTGTGCATTTTGTTTATTGTTTTGTTCGGATCAATAATTTGTTTCGAAATATTCTATTAATATTTTTATATTTAATTGCCGCTGTGTTTTTAGTTTTTAATATTTATACTAATCAATTTGTAATAAATGTAACAATTTTAATGAAAAATAATTTGGATGTTAAGCTTGGTCCTTTATATTATCTTTATAGTTTAGAACTATTTGTTCTTTTAATATATTGCTATATTCTAATTATTTATAGCTTTATTTTTTCAAATACAGCCATTAGAAACCAACTTAAATATTTTTTCTATGCAACTATTTTTATCTTAGCCGCAGTGATTTGTTATTTTCCTTATATGTTAGATATTTATAATATTCGTTTAGATAATCTTTTTCTATTTTTTTATTTTGCAACAATAAGTTATGCTATAACAAAACATGAATTATTAGGCATTACACTTATTATCAAACGTTGGTTAGCTACTATTATTGTTTCTATTACAGTTATAAGTTCATTTTTTATTGTAGCGATTTTAGCCAAAGAATTTCATTGGGATTTAGTTTGGGTAACTATGTTCCTCGGTCTTTTTTGGGCATTTGCCACTTACCCTGCTATTCGTCTATTAATTACTACTAGAGCCAGAAAATTCCTCAAAGGTTGGTACTCGCCTGAAGACGTACTTACTGATATTAATAAAAAAATCGAAAAAGAAAAAAGCAAACGTAAAATTTTTGCTTTTATTGCCGAAGAAATTTATAATGCTTTAGAAATAGAAAATATGCGCTTATTAGTTGCCAGAAGAGATAAAGAAAAGAAACTAAATTACTTTCTAATATTAGATAGATTTCTTAATGAATTAGGTAAGGTAGATTTAAATGATCTAATTATTAAATATTTAATTAATGATCCAAATTTAATTAGTTTTAAAGAGTTGAAAAAAAATTTACAACAAGAATACTCAGATGCAGAAATTGCAGAAGAATTAGCTAAATTTCAAGAATTCGGTTTTTCTGGTAAAGAAACTTATTTTTTACCATTTAATACCCCGGAAATGCTGGAAGGTGTTATTGTTGTTAATGAAAAATCGGAAGGAAAAGCTTTTCCTGAAAAAGATTTAACCCTCTTTAGATTAATTATTAAAAACGTTGAAAATTTCTTTTATAAACTCACTCCTTATGAACGGATTGAATCAAAATATTTTGAGTCTCAAGAAAAATTACATCAAGCAGAAATCCAACTTTTGCGCACCAAAAAATTTGAATCAATTTTGCATGCTACTAGGCAATGTCATCATGAACTTAAGACTCCTTTAGCAATTATCAGAATGAATACCGAACGTTTTACTGCAGATAAAATTGAAGAACACCGTACTTTGGTATTGAAAGAAATTGATCGGGCTTTATCAATTATTAAAGAAACTTTAACTGTTACGGATGGTGCTAATGGTAATAAGAAAGAAATGATTGATATTAATATTAATGAAGCTATACAGCGTTCCTTAAATTTAGTACCTAAGAATAGTGTACAGATTATCACGTATTTGAATGAAGATCTCCCCCAAATTAAAGGTATTTTTGAAGATTTGGAAATAGTTTTTACTAATTTAATGAATAATGCCATGGAAGCTATGAATAACCAAGGTACAATAACTATTAATACCAGAAAAGAAGGTACAGAAGTAATAATAGAGTTTAGTGATACTGGTAAAGGAATTCCTGAGGAAATGAGAGAGCAAGTTTGGGAACCTTATGTTAGCGGGGTTAAAACCACTGCTGGCAATTCTACTGCTGGTAGAGGATGGGGTTTAACCATTGTGCATCGTATTATAACTGAGCATAAAGGATTAATTAGCTTTGAAAGTAAAGAAGGAAAAGGCACAACTTTTATAATTAGATTACCGATTTCTTATGCCTCCATTTAAACAAAAATTTTTGAGAAACATTAAAAATATGTTATAATTTCAGTGTAACTTTTGTAGAGTCGGGGATATTTAGGAGAAATCATTATGAAAAAAAAATTAGTCTTAATAGTGGAAGATGAAAAAGGGCTAGCCCTGGAAATGGCTGAATTATTAAAAGAATCTTTCACTTATGAACCTTTAATTGCTAATAATGGGAAAGAGGCTTTAGCTATACTAAAAAAACACGAACGCTGGCTTGGTTTAGGAAATAATAAAATAAGCTGTATTTTACTTGATTTTCAAATGCCGGAAATGAGTGGTGAAGAATTTATTCGTGAATATCGTAAGCAGGAAATGAAAAATCCTTTTAAGCAATTTATGCCAATTATTATTACTACGGCATACGATGATCTACAAAGATGGGACGTTGCCACTGATCCGATGCATGGTATGGCTTCCGGTTATTTGGTAAAACCGGTTGATAAAGATAAGCTTTTAAATCTTTTACATAAGGTTATTTTTCTTAAAGATGCTGAAACCTTAATTGAAGCCACACTTAAAAAAGATCATGAAAAACATGGGGTTAAAGTTAGATAAAAAGTATTATAAATCTGTTAAAAATTCTCGGTAATTAATGGGTTGTTTTTCACTTAAAAAGAAAGTGGCGGTTTTAAACTTATTGGCATAATAATACATTTTTAAAAAAACGTTGGTTTTTAATATCTCTGGATTTTTTTCTACTAAGAACTCTAGTTTTTTCTTGTCAGCAATTTTTTCATTACTAAGATAAAAATTTTCTAAATAAAGCTTTTTTTGATTATGATAATATTTGGAAATATTACTTAATTTATTTATAGTATATTTTATATATTTATTATTTTTATTAAAAAAACTATTGATTTCTTCAAATATAGATAATTTTTTATTCTTAATTATTTTCAGAGCATCTTTATAAGTTTTAAAAAACAGGTCGATTTTTTGTTTTAAAACTTTTTTATCATCAAGAAATAATTGTAAAAAGTTAAATTCATAAATACCGCCTTGAATATAGGTTTTGATCCAATATTCATTATCTTCCCAAAATAAATAAGAAATATCGATAGGAAATATTTTTTGATTTTTAAACATATAATTAGATAGATGCCTATCTCCATGCCCCAAAACATCGCCCAGTGCCGATTGTTTAGCTAAATCCGTAATAATTATATCTGCATTATTAATTTTTGGGTTTTCTATGATTTTAAATAAGGAATTATTTCCTAAGTACTCGGTAATTTCCCAACCAGAATTATTAACAATATAATGCTTTGTGAAATAACTGGGCCAGTTTAATAAATTAAGAATTTTGGTATAGAATTCTTGATAATTAACATCTTTTCTTTTAATTACACATTTAAAAGTTTTATTGTTGATATTAACTGTAATTAAATAAATTGAATGTGCAATGCCAATATCTTTTACGTCGATGATGGAACAAGGCACTAGGCAAGAGGCACTAGGCACTAGGGAGGGCTCAGAAGACAGAATACTGGAGTCAGGAGACAGGAGACAGAGGACAGTGGGAAATTTAGGACTCGAGGTGCAAAAGCATTGAAAATAATCTTGTAAAATTGGCAAAAGTTTAAAATTAGATAGTTTTTTTCCAAAAACATTTAAGCGCAAATCTAATGGTAAATTATTAAAAAAACTTTGTCTGGTTTTAATATGAATTGGACCGTATAAAATATGTTTACCTTTTATTTTTTTAAATTTAAGTTCAAATTCAGCCGGATTTTCTAAAAAGTTGGTCAGGTCTTTTTTTACATATCCAATGAAACCGTTTTTTTTAGTATAAGTAAGTTTGTTAAAATTACGTATGAATTTTTCAATATATTTGGTTAAAAATTGAGCATTAACAGCTAACATATTTTTTTAAAGGCAAGTGGTAAATAATTAAGCAAATCACTGGCAATTAATGAGTAAACGGTTTTGTCTTTGATAGCAATATCTGCAGATAAGCCATGTAAATATGTTCCTAAAAGTGCAGAATCATAGTTTTTAACGCCTTGGGCAATTAGCCCGGCAATAATACCGGTTAAAATATCGCCGGTTCCGGCAGTAGCTAAACCAGGGTTACCAGTGGGGTTAATATTTAATGTTTGAGAATCAGCAATTATGCTATTATGCCCTTTTAAAACGATTATTTGATTAATTTTTTTTGCAAAATAATTTACGGAGGGTGCTGTTTGCTCGTACAAATTATTTTTTTGTTCACCAAGCCCGAAAAACCGTTTGAATTCTCCCCAATGCGGGGTTAATACAAATAAGTTAGAGGTTAGTTTGGCAAAAATTTCTGGAGTTAGTACATTAATGGCATCTGCATCTAAAACAGTTGGTATTTGTTTTTCTTCGGCAAAAACAACAATTTTAGAAATTAAAGTTTGAATAGATTTATTAGTGGTTAAACCAGGTCCAATAGCTAGGGAGGAAAAGTTTTTTTCATTATGATATTTTTTAATCTGATTAAATGCTTTTTCAGTAATAACACCATTTTTACTTTTTAATGGCAACACTATAATTTCCGGATAAACTAAGTTTATTTGCGATTTGGCAGATTCTGTAGTCATTAAATAAATTAAACCAGCACCAGATCTTAACACTGCTAAACTGGTTAAAATACTAGCCCCTAACATATTTTCAGATCCGGCAATTACGCCAACTCTGCCGCAATTATGTTTATTAGTATCAAGTGCTCTTTTAGGTAATAATTGAGAATAATTAAGCATTATTTTTCGGAAAATGATTTTAACCTTTGAATAAGAAAAGCTTTACCTTTAATTTGACAGAATTCTAAAATATGCGGTCCTTTTTCAACCCCAGTAATAATAAGCCTTAGTGGTTTAAAAATCATGACATTTTTGAAACCAGTTTGTGTTTGAATTAATTTAATTATTTGAGTTAAATTATCAAAATTTAATTCTGTTTCATTTTTCAGTAAAGCTTGGTAAAAAAGCTCAATAACTGTTTTATCTGTTTCAGTAAAAGTAAATTTTTGAATATTTTCTTGGTATTCTTTTTCAGTCAAAAAATAAACAGTTAAATAATCATTTACTTCAATTAAAAAATTTAGATTATCTTTTATAGAAAAAATCATTTCGGTTAAAATTTTTTCATCTAGTTTTAAATAATCAGGATTAATAAATTCTTTAACTCTTAAAAATAAAGCATCTTTATCTAATTTACGAATGTATTGTCCGTTCATCCAATTAAGTTTGGCAACATCAAAAATGGCATTTGCTTTGTTGATTTTTTCTAGGCTAAATAATTGAACTAACTCATCCTTAGTTAGAATTTCCTTTTCATTTGGCGGAGACCAACCTAATAAACTAAGATAATTCAGAATAGCTTCAGCTAGATAACCTTGGTTTTTATATTCAATTACCGAAGTTGCGCCATGTCTTTTCGATAATTTTGCTTTATCAGGACCAAGGATCATGGGTAAATGAGCAAAGTTAGGTAATCGTGCTTTTAGTGATTCGTAAATCTGAATTTGCCTAGCAGTATTAGAAATATGATCTTCTCCTCGGATAACATGACTAATTTGCATCAAATAGTCATCAATTACCACGGCAAAATTATAAGAGGGGGTTTTATCTGATTTAATAATTACAAAGTCTGATAATAATTTGGGGTCAAATTCAATTTTGCCTTTAATTAAATCGTTTACGATAATAGGTGTTGTTGTATTAATTTTAAACCTAATTGTATATGGAATTTTTTGTTTTAATTTATCATTAATTTCTGATTGACTTAATTTTAAACATTTTTGAGAATAGACATAAGGAATACTTTTACTATCAGCTATTTTTCTCTCATTGTCTAAATCTTCGTCAGTACAAAAACAGTAATATGCAGAACCAGATTCAATTAATTTCTCGGCATATTTAAGATATAAACCTTGATTAATTCTTTCCGATTGTCTATAAGGACCAAAATTACCCGGGTTTTCTGGACCTTCATTCGGAATTAACCCTAACCAATTTAGACCTTGAAAAATTGATTCTTCAAATTGACGTTCTGACCTGGCTAAATCTGTATCTTCAATACGAAGAACAAATTTCCCTTTTTTATTTTTGGCATATAGCCAATTAAATATAGCGGTTCGTAAAGTACCTATATGTAAGTTACCGGTTGGTGAAGGTGCAAATCGTACTCTTATATCCATAGTGTTATTGTAATCTTTCCAAGCCTATTATGGCAATATCATCTGCTTGTTTTAAACCCTGAAATTTTAATATTTCTTGTTTTAAATTTGTAATTAAATCTTTAATATTTGCTGTTTTATTTTTCTTAAGAGTTTTTAGCAATCTTGTTTCTTCAAAATATTCATTTCGGTTGAGTTTTGAAATAGCTTCAGTAACACCATCGGTATAGAGTAATAATTTATCCGTTGGTTTTAAGGAAAATTCTTGATTTTTATAGTGCCAGTTTTCTTTTATACCTAAAGCCAGATCATTTTCGGTTGGTAGAATCTCTATATTTTCGGCAATATAAATAGGTGATAAATGCCCGGCATTTGCAAATGTAATTTTCCCGGTTTTAATATCATACGCTAATACAATTGCGCTGGCAAAAAAACAATTATCATTATTTTTACTTAAGTAATTATTAGTAGTATTCAGTATTTTAGCCGGATCACTAATTTTTTGTTCAATAATATTTAACTTAATACAAGTATTGGTTATTGCCATAAAAAGTGCGGCAGAAATACTTTTACCAGAAATATCTCCAATAGTTATAAATAAAGTTTCATTAATTAAAATAACATCGAAAAAATCACCGGAAATATTTTTAGCAGGGTTAAAGAAGTAATTAAAATTAAAAAAATTACTATGTGGTAATACCTTAGGCAAAAAACTAGTTTGAATATTTTTAGCAACTTTAAGTTCGTTATTGATTTCTTTTCGGCTTAATATTTCTTTTTTTAATTTAAGAGTGTATTGATTTAATTTTGTACCTAATTCGTTAAATTTTTCAGTTAACCCGATAATTTCTAGCGGTGCTTTTTTATCTATTCTTAAGTTGAAGGAAAAGTTACCGTTTCCGATTTCATTAACCGCATCTGAAAAAACAGCAATTGGTTTAGATAAGGTTTTAGAAAAATAAAAGGCAAAACTAAAACTTATTAATAAACAAACGATAAGAATAAAAATAAAAGCAATATTAATTTTCAGATTATAATTATTTATAGTTTTATTGTACGTTTTATCTAAATCCTCGGTAATTTTTAAACCAATGGCGTTTAATTCGCTGATAAAAGGGGATAGATAATTATTTAAAAGAAATACTCCGCAAAGAGTATAGTTGGTATTTGGAATTGTTCTGGTAATTAAATAAACATCAGGGATTTTATCTCCATCTTCATAATTGATTAGGGTAGATGCGTTTTTTAATAAATTGGAAAGAAAAAAATTATATTCAGGATCAACAGCAATTAAAGCATTCAGATTTCTATTAATATATTTTTTTTGGGGGTATATAACAATATTACCTGTTTTATTAATAACAAAAAAATAGCCCCGAATTTTCCCTTCTCTTTCTAAGGGGGTATAAAAGGTATTAATTGTTATTGGATTTTCTAATATTTCTTGTGGTTTTTGCCAATTTAATTTTATTGTTATATTTAGTACTTTTTGAGTATATAGTATAATTTCTTTTTCAACGTAATTTTTAAAAAAAGAGAAAAATATATTGGTGTCTTGTTTTAAAATAGTTAATGTTTGATTTTTAGCTTTATGTATATTTTTATTAGTTAAATCCATTAAAAAAAACTTCAGCGATAGTACAAGTAAAATAATCAGAATAATAAAAGATACATAAGAAAGAAATAATGAGGTTTTAATTTTCATTTAACAATCAATTTTTTTAAAATATTAATATTATAATTTTCAAAATATTGATAATTAAAACTATCTACTAATTTTGTGGTTAAAAATAAACCTAAACCGCCGATTTCCTTTTTTGCAAGAGGTAAAGAAATATTAGGGGGATCATTTTTTAACGGGTTAAATGGTTGACCGTTATCAATAATTTTAATTAAAAAATAATTATCTGTAGTTTTTTCACAAATAACTTCTATTTCAAGACTAGCAATTTGGTTATGATTATATTTAATGATATTAATAATAATTTCTTCAGATGCTAATTCAATATCAAAAATAAATTCTTGACTAGTTGTGTATATTAGAACTTCTTTTCTAATATACCGGACAATATTTTTAAGGTTTTTATAAGTAGCTGAAAATTTCAACTTTTAAAAGTTCCAATCTGCAAGTTCTATTTTCAAGATTTTATCAAAACCAGTAATTTTAAAAACCTTAAAAACAACAGGGTTAACGTTAGTAATTACAAATTGATGTTCACCAACATGTTTGGCAATTTTTAAGCAACATCTTAAAAATGAAGAACAGATATATTCAACATCTTTTAAATTAAAAATATATTCACTTATTTTTTCATTGTTTTCCGGAGAACTTAATATTTGGTGTAATTCTGTTTCAATTGTCATTGCGCTAGTTGTATCTAGTTTATTAGGAAACATAAAAACCATTTTATTATCTTCAATTACATGTTTTAGCATATTTTTTTTTCCTTCCTTAATAATTTTTATTGTATTCAAAATCAATTGTATCCGCAGTTATGTTTTCCGCGGTAAGTAATTGATTATTAAAATTAAATAGTCTTCTATTAATTCTTCTTCTGGTTAACCTTTGAATATTAATTAAATTTCTAGCAGTTATGTTGTCCGTTGTAATATTGTTGCCTGAAGTTCCGCATCCTAAAGTAAATGATGGTGCAAGATTATTATAAATACCGCCAACCGCACCTTGCGATGAAGGCATATTAATAACAACTCTACCTGCATTTAATTCTAAACCGAATTTTTTAATTTTTACTTCATCATTACTAAATAAACTAACTGTATGCCCGCATCCGCCAAAGAAATTTAATTCAATGCATAATTTAATAGCATGATTGAAATTCTCTGCAGAATGAAATGAAAGAATTGGGGCTAATATTTCGGAGGATAACGGATAATCAGGTCCGATACCTTCTAAAGGTGCAATTAGTAGTTTGGTATCAGACGGTATTTTAATGCCCGCCTTTTCTGCTAAGTATTGAGGCGATTTACCAACAATATCAGCATTCATTAGTTTGCGTTCTTTGTCATACGCAATTTTTTCAAGTAATTTGATTTCATCGGGTTTCAAAATATAGGTTTGATTTTTTTCAAATTCCGCTAAAACTTCTTTTTCAATAGCTTTTTCTGTTACCAGAAATTGTTCACTGGCACAAATTGTACCATTATCAAACGTTTTAGAAGTAATGATTTCTTTTACCGCGAATGCAATATCCGCTGATTTTTCTATATACACCGGCGCATTTCCAGATCCAACGCCTAAAGCAGGTTTACCGGAACTATAAGCTGATTTTACTAACCCTGTACCGCCAGTAGCTAAAATTAACGCTAATTTCGGATGCTTCATAATTTGTTGATTCATTTCTGGCGTGGAATTTATTAGCCATTGTACACAATCATCTGGGGCACCGGCGGATAAAGCCGCCTGATAGCATATTTTCGCTGTTTCAATACAACAATCGTGAGCTTTTGGATGCGGACTGATAATAATTGGATTTCTGGTTTTGAGAGCACTCATAATTTTGAAAATAATAGTGGAAGTTGGATTTGTAACAGGGATAATTCCTAAAATTGGACCAATCGGTTGTGCAATTTCAATAATACCGGTTTCGTGGTTTTCTGATATAATACCCACTGTTTTTAAGTTTTTGATATCCTCGTAAACTAATTGTGCCGCGACAAAATTTTTTGTAACTTTGTCTTCCCATTTTCCAATACCGGTTTCATTTACTGCCATTTTAGCTAATTTTACACGATTATTAAGAGCCGCTTTATGTACAGCAGTAAGTATTTTATCCGTTTCTTCTTGATTTAATTGGCTAAAAATACCTGCCGCAGATACGGAATTTTCCATTATTTGCTCTATATCCATATTTTTTATCCTTCCTTTTATGTTTGAAGTTTATGTCCTTGTTAAATAATAGCAAATTAAATTTGGAAGAGCAAATTTTTTAGAAATAGGGGTACATAGGTTAGTATTATTTTTTTATTCTGTTGTGTTGAATTGTAAAGTGGTTTTTGATCGGCATAACATCGGTTTAAATATGGTTTTTGTTCTTGGTTGTATTGCGGTTAACCCTCTAAAAAAAATGCAATGTTGCTCAAACGGAATTAGTAATTCTGGTTTTTTGCCAGTTAATAATCCTCTATGAATTAGCCGAGCAATTTTTTCTTTTCTTTCCTTTGGTAAACTTTGTGGGTCAGCGTATAAAAAATAACGAAAAGCTTCTCCGTATCTATTTTTACTAAAAAAATATTCCGCTTGAATTAGATTATGTTCTCTCTTTTTCTTTTCCGGGGTTAAAGCTACGGTTTCTCTGCTTAATATTTTTCCAGTTCTTATAGCTATTCTAATTAATGATTTTGGTGTAGTTGCTGGAAAATCTAGTGTTGCCATTATTCCCTCTATTTTTATATTTTTATTTACGTTACTGCTTAATTTTATTTTAGATATAAAATATTTATTTTGCAACTGATTCAATTTAGATTATAATAGTACAAAATCTACTTTTTAAGGAAAATATTTATGTCAAAAACAGCAATTATGTTTCCAGGTCAAGGTTCTCAATCGGTTGGTATGGGAAAAGATTTATACGATAATCATGAATTTGTAAGAGACAATTTTCAGTTAGCCAATGAAATTTTAGGTAAAGATATTACTAAAATTTGTTTTGAGGGTCCTGATGAAATATTAAAAGAAACGGATAATACGCAACCAGCTATTTTTTTAGTTTCTTATTCTCAGTGGCAATTATTTAAAAATGAGGGTGTAAATCCAATTTATTTTTTAGGCCATAGTTTAGGTGAAATTACTGCTTATACAGCGGCTGGAGTATTTGATTTGGAAACAGCTTTAAAAGTTATTAAAGAAAGATCTCGGTTAATGTTAAATGCATATCAAGGGACACCTTTAATGGCGGCAGTAATTGGGGCAGATTTAAGTTTATTAGAAAAAATTGTTAATGATTGTAATATGAAAGCGCCGGTTTTTATAGCCAATTATAATTCTGCCGAGCAAATAGTAATTTCCGGTAGTGAAGAAGGCGTAAATTTAGCAACAGAACAGCTTAAAGATAATGGTGTTAGAAAGGTAATTCCTTTAAAGGTAAAAGGACCATTTCATACACCTTTAATGGCTAATGCGGTTAAAGAATTTAAAGCATTCTTAGCTGATGTTAAATTTAATGATGCTAGTACACCAATAATTTTAAACCGTTTGGCAAAACCGGAAACCAATGCTGAGAAATTAAGAGAAAATTTGCCTTTACAGATAGAATCTAGCGTTAAATGGTTACAATCAATAGAAAGTGTTTCAGATGAAGTTGATGAATTTATCGAATGCGGTCCGGGAAAGGTTTTGACCGGATTAGTGAATAGGATAGTGGGCATCAGGAACGTCTGAGGGGTTTAAGGGGCGAAGCCCCTTAGAAACGATTTTTTTCATACCTTTTTTTTTGCGAAGCAAAAAAAGGGGTACATAAAAAATACCAACGCCGGCAGGCAAAAAATCGGATTTTTAAGGCAAAGCCTTAAAGCCCGCTTGGCAGGTGAAAATTTTGTTTTAAAAATAAGATGTATGTTATAATTAAATGAAAATATAAAAAGGAGATTTAACGATGAAAAAAACATTCTTATTAATTAGTTTAATTCTTTTTGGAATCTTATTATTCTATTTGCCCTTAAGAGCTGATAACAATAGGGTATATTCAAAACTATCCTGTCAAATAGTAGATTCTGAGGGAAACCCTATAACCTCTTTTGGTAATATTGATATTTATCAAGATGATAATAAAGCCGTTATGTTTAAAGGTGATAAGTATAAGGCCAAAGATAAAAAATGGATCCTAACAACTAAAAAAGATGGTCAAATTCATAAATGGGATATTTCTGCCTATGGAAATTTTACTTTATCTAATGGCTGTAAGTATTTGATTATATTTGATAAGGAAACTCCGCAAATTATGGTAAAAGCAACTGATGCCAAAGGTAATATTATTACTTTAGCTATAGATGATCCGCAGAGTCTGGTTCTAGTAGACGAATAAAAATATTTAAAAAACTTTAGTTAGATCATTTTGTATATAGAATTAATAAGTTAATTAGGAGCTTACACTACTAAAATATGGTCTAAAAAATTGTATTTTTTTATGTTCTTAAAGCTTTATTTCATGGTTGTGTATATTAAAGAAAGGAGAAAATAATGAAAATTGATTTAAAAGATAAAGTTGCGTTAGTAACTGGTTCCAGAAGAGGAATCGGTAAAAAAATTGCTGAAGCTTTAGCCAGTTGCGGTGCTACGGTAATAGTAACAGCTACCAGCCAAGAAGGTTGTGAAGAAGTAGCTAAAGAATTAAAAGAAAAATTTGGAGTTGAAACTTTTGCATTAAAAGCAGATATTAAGAATAAAGATGAAATAAATGAACTAATTAATAAATCATTAGAAAAATTTGGCAAAATTGATATTTTAGTAAATAACGCCGGTATTACCAAAGATAATCTGTTAATGAGAATGTCTGATGACGAATGGCAAACGGTGATTGATACAAATCTAAATTCTGTTTTTCATTTTATTAAAGGTGTTGTTAGACCAATGATGAAAAATAAATTTGGCAGAATTATTAATATTAGTTCGGTAGTAGGTTTAATGGGTAATCCTGGACAAGTTAATTATGCGGCAACTAAAGCAGGAGTTTTAGGTATTACGAAAAGTGTGGCAAAAGAATTCGGGAAAAAAGGAATTACTTGTAATGCAATAGCTCCGGGATTTATAAAAACCGATATGACTGAATCTTTACCGCAAGAAATGTTAGATAATCTAATTAATATGTTACCTCTACAACGAATGGGAGAACCAGAAGAAATTGCTTCTATGGTAGCATTTTTAGCTTCAGATTATGCTAATTATATTACTGGTCAAGTTATTAAGATTGATGGAGGGATGTTAATGGAGTAAAATATAGTCTTTATTTATTTGAAAAAGTTTTTTAAAATAAGAAGAGTAAAATTTGTAAGGAGGAAGTTTAAATGGCATTAACAGATAGTGAAGTTTTTGAAAAGGTTAAGGGAGTAATAGTAGATCAATTAGGTGTTTCAGAAGATGAAGTTACAAAAGAAGCTTCTTTTACTGAAGATCTTGGCGCAGATTCTTTGGATACAGTTGAATTAGTAATGGCTTTAGAAGAAGAATTTGGTACAGAAATTTCTGATGAAGAAGCAGAAAAATTGACTACTGTTGGTAAAACGGTAGAGTATATTGTAGAAAGATCTAAATAGGGGGATTGAAGGGGGCTTGCCCCCTTCGAAGATAACCTCTTCTCCCATGGTTTAAGGGACAAAGTCCCTTAGAAAATAATTATTAGGAGATCAATTTTGACTAAAAAAAGAGTTGTAATTACTGGTCTGGGTACAGTTAACCCGTGTGGTAATACTATAAATGAATATTGGCAGAATTTAATTAACGGTGTATCTGGTGTAAGTACAATTGATACTTTTGATATTAGTAATTATCCTACCAAAATTGCTGGTTTAGTAAAAAATATTGATCCAGAGCAATACTTAGATAAAAAAGAAGTACGCAGAACATCCAGATTTATTTTACTTGCGATAATTGCGGCTTTAGATGCAGTAAAAGATTCAGGTCTTGATATTGCTTCGGAAGCTGAAAATATTGGTGTAGAAATAGGTTCAGGTATCGGTGGTATAGAGGTATTAGAAAATAATTACCAGATTTTACAGGAAAAAGGGGTAGATCGTTTAAGCCCGTTTTGTGTACCGATGATGATTTCCGATATGGCGGCTGGTTTAGTTTCCATTAAATTAGGAGCAAAAGGTCCTAATGGTTGTTATGTTACAGCTTGTGCATCTTCTGCCCATGCTATGGGTAATGCATTTAGAATTATTCAAAATGGCGATGCTATTGCTATGGTTGCTGGCGGTACTGAAGCCGCGGTTACTAAGTTAGGGTTAGCTAGTTTCTGTGCGGCTAGGTCGCTTTCTGAAAGAAATGATGAACCCCAAAAAGCATCTCGACCATTTGATATGGATAGAGATGGTTTTGTTATGGGTGAAGGTTCTGGTATTTTAGTTTTTGAAGAATTAGACCATGCGCTAAAAAGAGGGGCTAAGATTTATGCAGAAGTCATAGGTTTTGGTTCAACCGGAGATGCCTATCATATTACGGCACCTGCACCGGAAGGTGAAGGGGCTAAAAGAGCGATGGAAAGAGCATTAAAGGATGCTAATATAAAACCGGAGGTTATTGATTATATCAATGCTCATGGTACATCAACTCAATTAAATGATAAAAATGAGACAGCGGCTATTAAGGCTGTTTTTGGTGATCATGCTAAAAATTTAGCAATAAGCTCAACAAAATCAATGACCGGTCATTTATTAGGTGCCGCAGGTGCTATTGAATTAATAGCTTGTAGTTTAGCTATTAAAAATTCATTGATTCCCCCAACCATTAATTATGATAATCCTGATCCGGAATTAGATTTAGACTACACCCCTAACAAAGCTAGAAAAGCTGATTTAAACTATGTTATGTCTAATTCGTTAGGGTTTGGTGGACATAATGCGGTTTTGATTATAAAGAAATATGGGGTTTAAGGAGCGAAGAAACGTCTGAACCAGGATTCACCTGATTAAATGATTAACATGATTTTTTAGGGGTATAAGGGGCTTGCCTCCTTAGAAAAATTTTTGCTGGTTACCATCGAGCGAAAGCCCCACGGGGTATAAGGGGCTTGCCCCTTAAAAAACTATTCTCTTTCGTATCCCCAGGTGGCTCTGCCACCTGGGGATATAACAGGTTAACTCATGACTAGTTTTTCAAAAACAAAAGGCAATTACGGAGAACTAATTGCCCAATACTATTTACTACAAAATAAATATCAAATTTTAACTACCAATTTTTATTCATATCACGGAGAAATAGATATCATTGCCGAAGACCCAAAAAGGGATCAACTGGTTTTTATTGAAGTCAAAAATTACAAAAAAAATAGTTTATTAGCTCCAATTCAGGCTGTTACCAAAAAGAAAATGAAAAATATTCTAAAGACAGCTTATTATTATTTAAGTAAGTTTGGCGAGAAAAATTTTCGGTTTGATTTAATCGGTATAGAAGAAAATAGGGTAAAAACTCATTTTCGGAATTTTTTGAGATTGTAGGGACGGAGCCCCTCGGGGTTTAAGGGACGAAGCCCCTTAGAAAACGAATCTCTTTCATATACCTATGAGGCGAAGCCTCATAGGTATAAAAATATAAATAACAATGAAAAAAAAATTAATCATCTTAAATCAGGAACTTCAAAAATTTTTGCAAAAATTTGCAAAAAACAAGAAGATTAATGCTAATCAGATTATAAATGAAATTCAACAAATAGAAGCTAATTTTACTAATCCTAAAGCACTTCAATTTCAGACAGCAATTTTAAATCTTCCGGATATTAAAATTGATGAAATTGAATTTGAAAATACCATCAAAATTACATCTCAAATCATTAATAATCTTGAAAAAGAAAAAATTTTTCAACAATTAATAGGCTTAAAACCCTGGCGTAAGGGACCTTTTAATCTTTTTGATATTGAAATTGATGCCGAGTGGCAATCTCAAATTAAATGGCAGAGGCTAGAGAAATTTTTACCAGATTTAGAAAATAAAACTATTTTAGATATTGGCGCAAATTCTGGTTATTATCTTTTTAGAATGCTTAGCTATAAGCCAAAATTAGTTATGGCAATAGATCCTATGACTTTATTTTTCTACCAATTTAAAGCTATAAATAAATATGTTAAAGCTGAGAATATTTATTATTTACCACTTCGTACGGAAAATTTTGCTCCGTATTGTCAGAGTTTGTTTCATATTATTTTTGCCATGGGTATAATTTATCATCAAAAATCACCTTTGGAATTTTTAGCGCAGATCAGAAAAATGTTGAGGAAAAACGGTAATTTAATTTTGGAAAGCATTACAATTCCCGGTGAAGATAATTATATTTTATTTCCGAAAAATCGGTATGCTAAAATGCGTAATACTTATTTCATTCCTACAGCTAAAGCTTTAATTTCTATGGTTGAAAGAGCTGGTTTTAAAAACGTAGAACTAATTAATACAGTAAAAACAACGGTTGATGAACAAAGAAAAACTTGGTGGATGCAATATGAATCCTTAACTGATTTTTTAGACCCAAACGATAAAACTAAAACTATTGAAGGGTATCCTGCTCCAGAACGAAGTATTATTATTGCTCAGAAGATATAACAACTACTGACTAATCAAAGCGAAGAAAATTTTCCCTTTATAATTACCAGCTAATTTACCTTTTGCCCAACTGGTTTTAAGATAAATTTTTAAAGCATTGTTATTAAGATCACCGGTATAAAGAACTTGTGCATTACTTTGATCTAATTGATTAGAAATATCAGAAACCCATTGCCAATCAGAATCTGTATTGCTTATGCCCTTGTTCCAAACATCGGCATAAGCTCTCATAGGAACAACCGCGTTATACCAATTAGTCGAGGTAATTACATTAGTATTTATTAATCCATTAATATTAACATTTGTTGGTAATGTAGCTGTATTTGTAGTATTCCAATATGCTCCAGTACCACTGGTTTGCTCTCTGTGTCTGCTATAAATAACTAATTTATTAGTTGAAAGATTACTTCTTACGTTAAGTGTAATAATAATATTACCCGCAACTTGCCAACAAGCAGAATTAATATCTTCTAAGGAATCTCCGCTAGGAATAACTTTTCCTTGCCCTTGAAATACGGCTGGTAGTTCAACACCAACATAGTCCAAAGTTTCTTCAGGAGCAACTTCGGCTTGTAAGTTAATAATAGGGTCAGCCGCAATTAAGCAATTTGAAAATGAAAAGAGAGTAATTATAGTTAAAATTAAAGCAAAAATAATATTTTTTTTCATATATTTTTTCTCCCCCAGTTTTTATGTATTTAATTATCGAAAAAAATATGTATTTATTGCAAAAAAGAAAGAAACAAAGAAAAAGGCGCGGATTAGAAACTCGAGGCATAAGGCACTAGGCACTAGGGAGAACTCAGGGTTCAATGTCTTGAACTATGATTAAATGATTATTTGATGGACTATGATGTTTGAACGGAGAAATTAGAAAAGAAGAAGTCTGAACCGCAGATTACGCAGATTAAAATGATAGTATGTGATTTAATAGAAA
>CAZFTP010000021.1:20445-20667 GCA_964521915.1 uncultured Candidatus Marinamargulisbacteria bacterium | reverse complement strand
GTTCAATATTCCTAATTTAGATCAATTAATTATTATTAAAGGCTTAAATATTAATTGTTTTTTACAAGAACATTTGCATAAAAAAATAATGAAAGATTTAACCTTTATTATTGATAATTTGTATCAAAATTATCAAAAATCGAAGTGGCAAATTATTTATAAGAATGAAAATGAAATTATTTTATTGAAAGATGATCAGATCCCAATATTTATAGGTAATAG
>CAZFTP010000021.1:0-20435 GCA_964521915.1 uncultured Candidatus Marinamargulisbacteria bacterium | reverse complement strand
CAATACCAAAGGAAAAGGTTGGGGATTTATAGGTAATAGTGAAAATATTTGTCAGAAATTAAAAAATTTAGCGTATTTTGATAAAAAAATGTGGTTCGAAAAACCAATTTCTTATATCGATTTAAGATTTATAGATAGGGTAATTATTAAATAATGGTTTTAAAAAATAATAATTTGATATTAGGTTTAGATATTGGATCTCATAAAACAAAAGCAATTCTTTGTGAAATTGATGCACAGAAAAATCTTTGTATTAAAGCTATAAATTCTGCATTAACTAAAGGTTTATTGCAAGGCGAAATTATCAATCCTACAGAGCTAAAAAATGTAATAAATCGAATTATATATAAATTTGGATATCAAAATTTAGGAGGGATTAATCAAGTAATTACTAATATCCCTCCATATAAAACAGTGTTTCAAAAAAGAAGTGGTGTTTGTAGTATAAATAATCTAATGTCGCTTGTTTCTAAAAGTGAAGTCAATAAATGTATTGAGAAAGCTAAGAATTCTTGTCATTTTAATGATAAAACCATAATGCATGTGCTACCTTTTTCAGCAAGAATTGACAAAAAAATTGTTGATGAACCTTTATTACAAAAAGGGCATAATTTAGAAATTGAAACTAATCTTATTTGTACTGATAAAAAAAATTTGCTTGAATTAAAAACTGTTTTGAACCAATTAAATTTAGAAATTATTGGTATTATTTATGATCCTTTAGCTTCTGCTGAAGTAACATTGCCTTTAAAAGAACGTGAACAAGGGGTTTTTCTTCTTGATTTTGGAGCAAAATTTTCAAAAATAGTTTTTTATCAAAAAAATAAATTGATAAATACTAAACTAATAAATATTGGTGGAGAAACCGTTACTAATGATATTGCAAAATGTTTATCTGTTTCAAAACCAGAAGCGGAAAGATTAAAACTAATTTATGGCGATTTAGTTTTTTCCAGAGTAAATTCAAATGAAGATATTGAAATAAATACTTATGAAGGCAGAAAATCTATTAAAAGAATTTTACTTTGTAAAATTATTGAAGCGCGAATTAACGAATTAGTAAAAATATTAATGGATAAATTCCCTGAGATTTTTCAAGATTATTTTTTATATTTGATCGGTTCAAGTTGTAAATTAAAAGGGTTTTCAAATTTTTTAAATAAAAAACTGAATAAAAAAATTATTATGGAAATACCAGCTACCATAAATACAGTTATTTCTGATAGAGATTTTTTAACTGCCTTAGGCTTAATTATTTATGGTTATAAAAATAAAGCCTTTGTTTATAATGAACCTATAAAAAAAAGGACTATATTAAATGTTAAATTACCCGCATATTAATCCTAATTTACTACAAATAGGGTCAATTACTATTCGTTGGTATGCTTTGATGTACTTACTAGGTTTATTTGTAGGTATTGGATTGGTTTATCAAAATTTAACTAAAAAATTAGGTTTTAACTTAGATCAGATTGTTTCTCTGGCAACCTATTTAATGCTCGGTATTGTTTTAGGTGGAAGATTAGGTTATGTACTAATTTATAATTTTTCTTATTATTCACAAAATTTTTGGCAAATTTTTGCTGTTTGGCAGGGAGGTATGAGTTTTCATGGTGGAGCTATTGGTGTAGTAATAAGTATAATTTTATTTAGTATTTTTTATAAAAAAGATATTCTAAGCATGTTAGATTTAACTGCTTTTGCCGTAACCCCGGGCTTATTTTTTGGAAGAATTGGAAATTTTATTAATGGTGAATTATATGGGCGGATAACAGATATGCCTTGGGGTATGATTTTCCCTAATGCCGGATATTTGGCTAGGCATCCATCTCAGCTATACGAAGCTTTTTTTGAAGGGCTGGTTTTATTTTTAGTGTTGGGTTTTTTTCTTAAATTTTGTCAATTAAAAAAAGGGCAGGTTTTTGCCTTATTTTTTGTTTTATATGGTTTTTTTCGTTTTGTAATAGAGTTTTTTCGGGAACCAGATTCACAAATAGGTTTATTTTTTAATTTGTTTAGCATGGGGCAAATTTGGTGTTTGGTGATGATTATTATTGGGATTATTTTGTTTTCATTTTTATTTTTGAAGACAAGTGATCCTATTAAAAAATTAGTAACATAGCCCTCAAAAACTCTTTTTCGAAATATTCCTTATATTTTAGAGATATGTTAAACTATAAAAATGATTAATTCAAAAATAAATAAAGTGGTTTTAGCATATTCTGGTGGGTTAGATACTTCTATTATTATTCCTTGGCTGAAAGAAAATTATAATGCCGAAGTAATAGCTTTTATTGCTGATGTTGGTCAAGGTGATGATTATGATTTTTTAAGAGAAAAAGCTTTAAAAAGTGGTGCTATAAAAGTTTATGTTGAAGATTTAAAACAAGAATTTACCAATGAATATATTTTCCCAGTATTAAAAGCACATGCAGTTTATGAAGGAAAATATTTATTAGGCACTTCTTTTGCCAGACCTTTAATTGCAAAGTATCAAGTTAAAATTGCAGAGAAGGAAGGAGCTGAGGCTGTTAGTCATGGCGCTACTGGTAAGGGGAATGATCAGGTTCGTTTTGAATTAACTTATATGGCGCTTAACCCGCGTTTAAAAGTAATTGCTCCTTGGAAAGATGAAAAATGGCAGATAAAATCTCGAGAATCTGCCTTAGAATATGCAAAAAAACATAATATCCCCATTACTACCAATAAAAAGAATAAAATCTATAGTGAAGATGCTAATTTATGGCATATTAGTCATGAAGGGTTAGATTTAGAAGATCCTTGGAATGAACCAAAAGATTTGTGGTCAATTTCTAATTCTTTAGAACAAGCTCCGGATAAACCAGAATATGTTGAAATAGAATTCGCAAAAGGCGAACCTATAAAAATTAATGATGAAAGCTTACCCGGGTTTGCTATTATTCAAAAATTAAATGAAATTGGTGGTAAACATGCAATAGGGCAGGTTGATTTAGTTGAAAACCGCTTAGTTGGCATGAAATCACGTGGAGTTTACGAAACCCCAGGCGGTACAATTCTTTATGCTGGGCACCGTGCGTTAGAATCTTTAGTTTTGGATAAAAATACTTTTCATTATAAAGAGCAAGTGGCTTTAAGGTATGCAGATTTAGTTTATAATGGTGAATGGTTTACTCAGTTGAAACAGGCTTTAGATGCTTTCATTAATGTTACACAAGAAAATGTTACCGGAGTTGTAAGGTTAAAATTATATAAAGGAAATATTGTTTTAGCTGGGGTAAAATCTCCTTATTCTTTATATTCTGAAGAGCTAGCTACATTTTCCGAGGATTTAGTTTATGACCAAAAAGATGCCAAGGGCTTTATTAAGTTGTTCGGTTTACCAATTAAGGTTAAAGCATTAGGTCAGGGGTTTAAGGGGACGAAAAAAGTCTTGAACTGTGATTAAAGATTTTCAGGGTTTAAGGGGGCATGCCCCCTTAGAAAACTAATTTTTTCTCTAGGGGTTTAAGGGGCTTGCCCCTTAGAAAAAAGTATTACCGGAGGTAATAATGACTAAATTATGGGGTGGTAGATTTAATAAAAATCTAGCTAATTCTGCTCAAAAATTAAGTTATTCTTTATCATTTGATTATCAATTATGTGAATATGATCTTAAATTAAATTTGGCTTTTGCTAAAGCTTTAAAAAAAATTAATATAATTACACATGATGAATTAATAAAATTAGAAGTAGTAATTACAGAATTTTTATTAGATTGCAAAGCCGGTAAAATTGATTTTTCTACCTCTGATGAAGATATTCATAGCTTAGTAGAAAGATTAATTACCGAAAAATTAGGTGATATTGGCAAGAAGATTCATACCGGTAAATCAAGAAACGACCAGGTTATTACGGATACTCGTTTATTTTTAAAATCAGCCATTAGTGAAATTCAAGAATTAGTTTTAGAATTACAAAAAGTGTTATATAAATTAGCGCAAGAGCTGATAAACGTAAAATTTATTGGTTTTACACATTTTCAACCTGCTCAACCGGTTTTATTGAGTCATCATTTATTGAGTTATTTTGAAGGATTAAAGAGAGACCAAATAAGATTAAGTGAATGTTTTGTTAAAACAGATGTTTGCTCTTTAGGTTCTGGCGCTTTAGCCGGTACTAATTATGAAATTGACCGCGAATTTTTAGCTAAAGAGTTAGGTTTTACAAAAATTAGTCAAAATAGCTTAGATGCTGTTTCCGACCGCGATTTTTTGCTTGAATTTATGAATACCGCCAGTTTAATAATGTTAAGGTTCAGCCGTTTAGCTGAAGAATTAATTTTATGGAGTTCTCCGCTATTGGGTTTTATTGAAATTGATGATGCTTTTACTACCGGCAGTTCTATTATGCCTCAAAAAAAGAATCCGGATATGGCAGAATTAATCAGGGCAAAAACTAGTAGGGTTATTGGAAATCAGGTTGGTTTATTAACTTTATTAAAAGCCTTGCCTTTAGCTTATAATCGAGATTTGCAGGAAGATAAAATTTATGTATTTGAAACCGTTGATATTTTAAAAACAGTGTTAAATGTTTTACCTGAAATGTTAAGTAGTTTAAAAATTAATGAAGAAAAAATTTCAACTAGCTTAAGTAAAGGTTATTTGTGTGCTACAGAATTAGCTGATTATTTAGTTTTAAAAGGTATTCCTTTTAGGTCTGCACATGAAATTACCGGCAAAATAGTTTTATATGCTTTAGAAAATCAGAAACAGTTAAAAGAATTAAGTTTAACAGAATTAAATGGATTTTCCGAAGAAATTAAAGATGACATTTATGATTATTTTGATGAAACTAAGGCAATAAATCGCAAAAATGTTTTTGGCGGAACCGCTGTAAATCAAGTTAAATCACAATTACAAAAAATCAAGGAGGAATATCAATGGTAAAACATAAAACTGTTGCTTTAAGCTCTAATGAAGAAAGAACTTTGGTTTTTATCAAACCAGATGCTGTAAATAGGGGTTTTATCGGTAATATTATTTCTCGATTTGAAAAAAAAGGAATTAAAATTAAAGAACTTAAAATGATGCGTATAACTCCGGAATTAGCAGAAAAGCATTACGAAGAGCATATTGGGAAACCATTTTATCCTGCTTTAAAAGAATTTGTTATTTCTGGTCCGGTAGTTGCTATGATTCTGGAAGGTCGAGAAGTGGTTAATGTTGTACGTAAAATGGCAGGAGCAACAGATTCAGCTAAAGCTGAGCCAGGTACTATTCGGGGAGATTTAAGCTTATCTAATTCTCAAAATGCGATTCATGCTTCTGATAGCTTAAAAAGTGCTGAACGAGAAATAAAATTATTTTTTGGATAAATTTATTTAATGATTCAATCGTTCATTAAAGAAATAAAAACCGTTTTAGATAAAAATCAAATTCAGGAAAACCCGCAAGAATTACTTAAATACCAAGGAGATCGTTATCAATTTGTTAAAAATACACCTGTATTAGTTTTGTATCCGTTTTCAGATAAAGACGTTAAGGCAATATTAAAACTGGCCAATAAATTCAAGATTCATTTAACTATTTGGGGAGCTGGTACATCAACTACCGGTGCGGCAACTGTTAAAGCTAATGGTGTAATCATTTCAACTGAACGCATGAATAAAATTATTGAACTTGATATAGAGAATCAAGTTTTAGTAGTTGAACCAGGTGTCGTTTTAGCAGATTTAATTAAATTTGTAGAAGAAAACAATTTCTTTTATCCTCCGGACCCTGCCAGTTTAGATTTATGTACAATTGGCGGTAATGTAATTCAAAATGCCGGTGGTGCAAGGGCATTAAAATATGGGGTTACAGCTAATTATGTTTTAGGTTTAGAAGGTTTTTGGGCTAATGGAGAAAAATTTAAACTAGGGGGTAAGATTTTCAAAAATGCCATTAGGTATGATTTAATTTCGCTTTTAATCGGTAGTGAAGGTACTTTAGGTTTTATAACAAAAATCTATTTAAAATTACTTCATAAACCTAAATTTAAACAAAATTTATTAGTTAGTTTTGCTAATTTTCAACAGGCATTTAAAACCTTGCAAATAATTAAAGAAACCAAAATTCAGCCTACAGCTGTAGAGTTTTTAGATCAGTATTCTTTTACAGCTAGTTTAAATTATTTGGAAGAAAACCTGAATTATGATTTAAAAGGTAAAGCTTTTTTAATTTTTGAGTTTGATGCTAATTATCAAGAAGAATTAGTTGAACAATTATTTCTGACCAAGAAAATAATAAAACAAAATTTTGGTAAAGAATTAATGAGTCATCAAAATAATTTTGAGAAAATATGGCAAATTCGTAGATCACTTTCAGATGCATTTAAAGCTTTAGCTAAAAATAAAATTTCTCATGATATTGTGGTACCGCCAAATAAAATTCATGATTTTATGCGTTTTTTAGCAAGACTTGATCAAAAATATCAAGCAAAAATTTTAGGATTTGGTCATTTAGGCGATGGAAATATTCATATTAATATTTTAGAAGAAAAGAAACAGCCTTTTTTAGGTTGGGAAGAAGAACGAAAAAAATTGACTCTTAAGATTATGAAAAAAGCTATTCAGTTAGGGGGTACTATTTCTGGTGAACACGGTATTGGTTTAGCTAAAAAACCTTATTTTTCATTAGTTAGTAATAAAAAGGAGCAAAGTTACCTACGCCGAATTAAAAAGATTTTCGACCCTCATAATATTTTAAATCAGGGTAAAATTTTTTAGTTTTTTTTATTTTTAAATTTTGTATAATTACAAAAGGGAGGTTTATTCAAGGAGGTGTTTTTTTTATATTCTGATAAATAAAAAGTCTGTTGCGAAATGATAAATTTCTAACAGATTTTTAAAAGGAGAAATAAATGGAATTATCTATTATTATTGCAAAAATTTCAGGAATTTGTTTAACCGCTATTGGTGTTAGTATGTTATTTAATAAAGGTAGATACCAAGAAATGCTTAAGGAATTAGGGAAGTCAATGCCTTTACAAAACTTAGCAACAATAATGCCTTTAGTTTTGGGAAGTATTATTGTTACTATTCATAATACCTGGGTAAATAATTGGACTGTATTAATTACCTTAATGGGTTGGTTATTTTTAATAGTTGGTGTTATTAGAATAATTTTTCCGAGTTTTTGGATTAATAAAGTTAAAAATCATCATGAACAAATCCCTCTATTTTTAATTTCATTAATAGTAATAATTGTTGGTTTAATTTTTCTTTATTTAGGATTTATGTAAAATCTTTTACTTTAACCCTCTCCCTCTCCCAGTTGTGGGAGAGGGCTGAGCGTTGTAGGGGTGGTTTGTAGGGGTGAGGGTTAAACTAATGATGATGGTTAAAATTAGACCGGACACTAGTGATAGAATTTGTATTTTAAACATTTTTTTTCAATACAAATAACGCTAATATTTTCCCGATGATCATATACATATTGGTATTATAAAGGAATTTTATTATGCATATACCTTTGTCATCGAATCCGCATGTATTTTTATCTGGAAAAAGAACTGAATCAAGAGAATCAAGAGAATCAAGTTCTAAATCATCACGAGGTTTTACGCCTTCAGAGCCACGAAGCGTAATAACGGATCCACTTATTCCGGCATTAAGACCAAAAGAGATACCAGGCGATCATATTTTAGCTGTGAAATTACAATTAGAAGAATATGATAAGTCGGGTAATGATTATTTTCTTAAAAGAGATAAAGAATTTGTTGCTAGTTTAAGGCAGGAATTAGCGGAAACGAAAAGCACAGACAGTAGCATAAAACCTAAATCAAGTTCACTGTCTCCAAGTTATGTGCCTGCAGAAGTTCCTCAGGTAGTTTTATCTGCACCTCCAGGGGTCCCAGAACATGCGGTTAATAGTTGTCATTTAGCTAGTGCTTTAACTTCTTTGTTATTTGATGCAGAATTTATGCAAAGTTTAGATATTAGTAAATCTGATCAACCTTTAAAAAAGGAATTAAAAACAATACTTAAATCATTGTTACAAGATCTTCAAGACGGTAAAACTGTTTCCAAAGAAAAAATGGCGCATTTAAAAGAAATTCTATCAGATATTGACCCTGATATATTTCCAAAAGAAAGATTATTTGCGCAGGAAAGTACAACAGATGATTTACACGTTATATTTAATTTCCTTTTTGGAATTAATTATGAAGGGACTTCTTTTGTTGTGTTACCCTTAAATTCGTTTGATACAACTTTGCCGGATCTTCTAGTACGAAGCATGCAACAAAGTGATAGCGAATCAACTAATCCCAATTTTGATAAAGAGCTTTATATAGGTATTAATAGAGGTGATTTTCGAGGTTTTGGCGAAGGAAGCGGTTCAGAAGTTCGTATATCTGACAAGCCTATTGAAATTCCAGATACCTTTACATTACAAGACAAAACTATGCGATTAACTAGTATTGTTTGCCATAGAGGTGATGCTAGCGGAGGGCATTACATAAGTTATATTAGAAAAGGAGAACAATGGTACTTAATCGATGATTTAAAAAAAGAATCTGTGCTTGTCAATTTTGGGCAAGTTCTTGAAAGCGCAAAGACAACTTCTTCAATTGTAAGATATTCACCAGTCAAATAAAATTATTCTTTCTTATTCACCCTTAAAAATTGATTATTAGAAATAATAAAAAATTTATGTTATAATATAACAAAAATTTATTTATAAAGGTTTTATTTAGTGGAACAAAAAAAAATAGTTGAAACTAAATCTTCTTCTAATTTCACAACTCGTTTAAATAGGTCTAGCTCTCTACCACCTAGAATTAAAAAACCACCGCAGGCTGTTTATTTTCCTGGTTCATTTAAGTCAGTATTGGTAAAAGATAGTGTAGAACCGCCGGTTTTAAGAAAACCCGAACGATTAAAAACAGAAGATCATTTAGAAAATTCCTGTTTAAAATTAGGTTCAGCAAGCAGAGTTCCTGTTTGGCGAGTTTCTGCTGTATTTAATTTATTGGGTAGACAAGGATCAACTTTTAAAACTGTATCATTATTGTGGCATTCTTCTGTTAAGCCTTCTAGTTCTGTCGGAGAATTACCTCAACCTGATAGAAGGTTACGGCAACCTCTTAGTAAGAAATGTTATTTTCATTGTACATTACAATTTTATGCTATTTATAGTTCAAGAGTTATTCATGCAACATCAAGTAATAATCGTCTTTGGGTTTCTGCGGAAAAACCACTTCTTCGACATGGTAATTTTTGTTTTGCCTTCCATAAAAGGATCCCAATGCAACAATGTAAAATTAATCCTAAAAATTATTATTTTCAAAAAGAAATCCCTTTGTCACCAGAATACATTAATTATATTATTGTACCTAATGATTTTGTTTTAGAAGAACGAAGAAAAATAGCCCGTGAATTAAATATTCCGGTTATTACTTGGGATTTTTTCCAGCTTTTATCTTAATATTAAATTTACGCTATTTCTAATTTTGATAATTAGTTCTTAAAATTTAATAAAATGGATTCCAAATATTTTTTAACATATGTAAATCTAAAGTAATCTGCTCCTGATTTTGATTCATTTTTAAAATTTGTTCCGAAATTGTTTTACCTATAATTTGAAAATAAATATCTTTTTCTAATAAACGTTTTCTAACATATGCTAGTTCCGTATCATTTACTTCTGCCAGATATCCACCATTTTCGGAAAAAAGTAGATTAAGGATTTCATGTTGACTATGCGGGATATTAATTTTAGCCCCGAATTTAAAATTACCTCGTTCACCAAGTATCATTTCAATCAGGCTTACATATAACCCGCCCATAGAAATATCCTTAATTGCTAAAAATTTTTCTTTATTTACTAAGTCAAAAATAATTTCATTCATTTTTGCTTCTTCGGCAAAACGAACTTGAGGAGCTGTTGAATTTAATTCGGAAATTATATTTTTTATTTGAGTTCCCCCAAATTCTGAATATCTTTTTCCAATCATAATTAAATGACTATTTACTGCTTTTATTTGCTGAGATTTAGCAATTTTAAAATCGTTTACTCTACCAACCACCATAATTACTGGCGAAGGAATTATAGCAGTACCAGATTTTGATTCATTGTAAAAACTAACATTGCCGGAAATAATTGGTAAAGATTCTTTCTTATCAAAACTAAAAAATCGGCAAGCTTCTGCAATGCCTTTTATGCCTTCTTCAAAATCGAAAAATACTTCTGGTTTTTCCGGGTTACCGTAATTTAAACAATCGGTTAGAGCTAACGGCTCTCCACCAACACAGATTATGTTTCGTATAGCTTCAGCCACAGCATATGCACCGCTGGTGAATGGGTCATCTTCGCCGTATAAATTACTAGACATATTTACGGTTAAACCCACATTACAGCCGGGGATAGGGGTAATTACTACACTATCAGCTTCTCCAGGGTAAAGAATAGTATCTCCGCGTACTGCCTGATCATAATTTCGATAAACATATTTTTTTGATTTTACATTCGGTAATTTTAGTATTTCTAGCAATACTTTTTCTAATTCCAATGGTTTTAATTCGTTAGTTTCTGGAGAAGAATTAATTTGTCTTGGTTTAGAAAATCGTTCTGCTAAAACTTCAGATGTAATAGCTTGAATTGGTAAAGAACAAAGTTCGTTTCCTTTATTAATAATTTTATAAAAAGGTTCTTTTATTACATCACCAATTACTACTGCCCCTGCTTTATGGTAAATTTTACCTAAATCAAACTCCTCATTAAAAATTTTTAAAGCGAGATCTGCATGTTTTTTAGGAATTGCCAAACAAAAACGTTCTTGTGTTTCAGAACAGGCTATTACTTCCGGAGGTAAATCTTTGTTTACTGCGTTCACATTTTCCAAATCAATTCTAACACCATAACCTGCCGCCGCGGCAATTTCAGATGTGGCACAAGCAATTCCGCCTGCACCTAAGTCTTTAAAACCAATCGATATATTTTTTTCTTCTACTACTTTAAAAAAATGTTTGATAGCAGTAACTAAAACCCGTTTTAAAAAAGGATCGTGAACTTGTACAGCTCCAATATTTTTTTCTTCATTATCTAAAGTGGCAGACGCAAAACTGGCTCCGCCAAAACCAGTAGCATCAGTAGATTTTCCAATTAAAATAATTACATAAGGCTCTTTATCTGCTTCCTTTGGCACACGGCTATGGATTAAATCTTTTTCTTCTAAAATCCCTAAAGCCCCAACGTTTACTAAGCAATTTTCGTTATATGATGGATGATAAATAGTCTCCCCACCTAAAACCGGCACACCTAAAGGATTTGCGTAATCGGAAACACCGTGAACTACTTCCTCTGCAATTTCATCTACTATAGAATCATTTTCTTTTTTCGCAATACCAAAATGTAAAGAATCCAATACTCCAATTACATCTGCACCCATACAATATACATCCCTTACAATTCCGCCAACACCGGTTGCCGCACCTTCTACCGGCAAAATTTGTGATGGATGATTATGTGACTCATGGGCCATGCAAATGGCATATTTTTTGTTATTAAATTCAGTGAATTTTACGATGCCGGCATCTTCGCCAATACCAAGTAAAACGTTTTTTCCTTTGGTTGGCAAATATTTTTTTAATACTTTTTTACTGCTTTTATAAGAGCAGTGTTCGGACCACATGGTATCAAAAATATATTTTTCTAATTCAGTGGGTTTACGGTTTAATAATTTTGTAATTTCTTCTAAATCTTGTTTAGATAAATTCATACTTAACTCCTTTTGTTATATTGAGTCTGTCGCGAAATGAGAAATTTTTTCAAATTAATTTCAACACTAGTTTGGAAAAATAGCCTTTTTGCAACAGACTCATATTTTAAACCGTAAAAGGAATTTTGACTATAATTATAATTTTTTAAAAGTATAGGGAATTTTTATTTGTAGCCCTGGTTGTAGCGTCTTACCAGGGCTACGTCTAAGTATATTTGGTCACTTCTATTTATTTATCGTAAAAAAAATTAATTAATTCTATAATTTTTATGACAATTAATAATTGCCAGGGCAACCTTTTCAGCCACATCTGCATCAAAAACATTAGGTATAATATAATCTTCATTTAATTCAGTGGGTGAAATAATATCTGCAATTGCTTTAGCGCTGGCAAGTTTCATTTCCTCGGTTATTTTTGGAGCTTGGCATTTTAAAACACCTTTAAAAATACCCGGAAAAGCCAAAACATTATTAATTTGGTTAGGAAAATCTGATCTGCCAGTCCCAATAATTCGTGCGCCTGCTTTTTTTGCCAAATCTGGCATGATTTCTGGTATTGGGTTTGACATGGCAAAAATAATGGCAGATTTATTCATAGATTTAACCATTTGTTCATTTACAATATTTGGAGCAGAAACGCCGATAAATACATCTGAGTTTATTAATGCTGTTGCTAAATTGCCATTTAAATTATTTTTATTGGTAATTTCGGCTATTTCTTTTTTTATTGGGCTAAGGTCAGTACGATCTGAATTAATAATCCCTTTAGTATCACAAATAATAATATCGACAAAACCAGCTAATAATAATAGTTTAGTAATAGCAATCCCTGCCGCGCCAGCACCATTTATAACGATTTTAATTTTTTTGGGTTCCTTTTTTACGATTTTTAATGCATTTATTAAGCCAGCTAAAACTACAATGGCAGTGCCGTGCTGGTCATCGTGAAATACCGGAATACTAAGTTCATTAATAAGCCTTTGTTCAATTTCAAAACAACGCGGTCCGGAAATATCTTCTAAATTTATACCTCCAAAAGCAGGGGCTAAATATTTTACGGTTTTAATTATTTCATCCACATCTTTAGTTGCCAAACAGATCGGAATAGCATTAACATCGCCAAATTGTTTGAATAAAATAGCTTTACCTTCCATTACAGGTAAACCAGCGGTAGGACCGATATCCCCAAGCCCTAGAACCGCAGACCCATCTGTAATAATAGCAATGGTATTAGCCTTACTGGTATATTTATAGGCAAGTTTTTCATTTTTTGAAATCGCTTTACAGGGTTCCGCAACACCAGGTGTATATGCAATAGCTAAATCTTCTTTAGTTATTAAAGGAGATTTTAAACTTATTTGGTATTTACCTTGCCATTTTTCATGTAGTTTTAAAGCAATATCAGATATAGTCATTATTTTACAAAAAGAGTTTTTATGATAGCAATACTGGTTAATATTTGTGCAACTGTAGCACTTGATTGAACAATTACTTGCACCCAATCAATTTCTTTTTTGATTTTTTCTGGTACGTAAATTACATCACCAATTTGAATATGTTGATAATCTCTAGATACATTTCCGTTAGCACGCATTATTAAAATATTTGACTTATCCGCATAATCAGTTACTCCGCCGCATAAATCTATATAATAATCAGTATTCATATTTTCAACATAAGTTACAGCAGATGGATTTCTTACCCCCCCAACAATTTGAATAGAACATGGTATTGGCGGAATATATAAGCTGTCATTATTTTCTAAATAAATATCATCTTTTGAATTTATAAATTTATTTAGAGGTTGCAGATTAATTACTAATCTGCCGGAATTAATATCAATTTGTTTTGTTAAATAAGCAATAGCTTCTTGTATAGTATCTCTATTTTGAATATTAGCTATGGATTGGTCATATAATAAACGTTTTTGTTCAGTACCTAGAATAGCTATTTCGGCTTTTTGTTCTTGGTTTTTAATAGATTGCCGCGTAAAAATTGCACCAAACAAAAAGGCTCTTGGTGTATAACCGCCTGCTCTTTCAATCAGAGAACTTAATTTTTCTTCCTCCATAATATAATAAGTACCAGGATAATTTACTTCACCGGAGATTTCTACTTTATTCGGTTTTTTGTTTCCATATTCATTTCTAATAACCAAACGATCGCCTTCCATTAAAAGAATATTACTGGTGGAAGAAGGATTTTTAGTAATAACTCTCATATTGATAGTATATATTGTTGGTAGCTTATCTGGTTCTTGGCGATATAATTCGACGGCATTTAATTTAGCAAAAGTATCAAGTTGGGCCAAGAAAAGTAAATCAAGTGCTCGCATATTTTTCAATAATTTATACACACCGGGTTTTTTAACTGCGCCTTCAATATAAACATATTGTTTTCCAGTTACATCAAATTTGGAATATATTTTAACAATATCCCAATCTGTCAAAAGAAAATTTTTTCCTTCTGGTTGAGAGTAATCAATGGCAATAATTTTTCGGTTATCTTTAGATATATAACGATAAATTTCTACTCTTTTTAAATAAGAGTCAGTAGCTAAACCATCAGCCATTTTAATCAATTTTTCTAAAGTTAGACCTGGTTTAAATTGGTAATTACCCGGTCTTTCAATATTACCTTCAATTGAAACTAAATTTTTTATTTCTTCGGAGATTGGTAAAATAGAAACAACATCACCGTCTTGTACATAAAAAGCTTGTAAGCTATGCACTTGTTCTTTTAGTGAATTAAATTTTAAATCAAGCATGACCTTTGCTTGTCCATTTTTAATTCTCTCAACTTGTATTAGTTTATAATAGCTACTTGGTGCAAGACCACCGGCAAAATTAATAATATCATAAACAGATGTCCTGCCGTTTAGTTCATAAATAGCTGGACGTTTTACTAACCCCTGAATAGCAACAACATTACCGATAGTTGAAACAAAAATAATATCATTATCTTTTAGCTCAACATCATTAGTACTGTCGCCACGCATTAAATAACGATATAAATCTAAAGTATAAATTGTTTTTTTATTTCGGATTAATTTAATATTCCTTAAACTACCCATTTTTTCCGGTCCATTAGCTTGATACAAGGCTATTAGCATGCTGGAAAAACTAGATAGTAGATAAGAGCCAGGGTTAGTAACTTCGCCTAGTACAAATACTTTAATTGATTTAAATGAGTTTAAAGTTATACTTAGTTGAAAATTAACATATTTAGAAGTAAGCGCATTTTGAATAAGCTTTTTAGCTTGCGAAAATTTCAGCTTATTTAAATTTAAATTGCCAATTTCCGGGATAAAAATATTACCTTCTTTATCTAGAGTTAAATTGAATTGTTTTTCAATTTTACCCCAAAGAGAAATAGAAATTGTATCATTGGGACCTAAAATATAATTATCATTAGCTGGTAAATTATCAATATTTGCGTTATTAAAAGTTTTATTAAAAATATTATACCCATATTGATATAATGGGCTTGAATTGTTTATTGTTTGTTCAGAACTTTGCGGTGTATTTGAAACATTAGTTTTGTTTTGTTGGTTTAAATCAAGATTACTATCATTTGATTGAGATAAATAATTTTCAGTATTTTTCGTCTCTTCTTTTAAGGGTTTAATATATAACATATTATTAATATTGATTTTCGTTTCATTTTGAATAATTAAACGCTGATAAAATAAATTTTCAATGAAAGATAATGAGGATTCTTGGTTTTTAATTTTATCTTTAATAATTTGTTGATTACTATTTTGTGGCAAAATATCCGTGGTTTTTTGCTGTTGAATATTGGCATTAACATCATTTTTAATATCAGACGGTATTAAATTAGAAATAGTATTACTATAATTTATCGAAAAAAAACCGATTGATAAGAAACTAATTAATAATAGAATAATGTAAATTTTTTTTAACATGATGTTTCTAAATAAAAGATTCAGGTAAATATGTTAACATATTTTTATAAACAAACAAGATAGAAAAACCACTTGTTTTTTGCAATTTTTTTTGCTTTAAATACGAAAATAAATGAGGGGATAAAAAAGTGCAAAGAAAATTAAAAGTGATCTCTCTGAAAACAATTGATAAGATTGGGTTTAACCATCAGCCTACTAAAGAATTTGATTCATTGGTTTTAATTAGATCTTACCCTGAAGTACTTAGTTATGTAACTGAAGTATTTAGCACGCAAATAAATCCAAGGAGTAAAACAAAAGAAAAGGAACAGGTTTTATGCAAAATATTTGTTAAATTGCTTTTAGATACAAATGCGACTACCAATAATATTTTTTTTCAACATTTTGCTAAGTTAGTTGACAATACAAGAGAAGACGAAAAAGCCTTAATTGCGGATTTTTTTGTTAAGGATATTATTAAAAGTTTAGGTAAAATCATAAATCAAAAAGATTTATTTACTAAAGAACATTTTAAGCTTATTCTAGAAAAAATTTTGGCTTGCCAATGTATTATCATTAATAATCAAAACTATTTGGAAACTATAAAGTCTAAATCAGAACCGGTTTTTAACCCTAAACATAAGACCATAAAGCATTTTCATGAGATTTATAAAAAAAGTGTTTTAAAAGGACATAATCTTAATAATGATTTTAATAAAAAACTAGTTGCTAGTGAATTATCTACCATGTTAGTTTATAAAAATCTAGAAAATATTATTAATAGTAAAGAACAATTAGAATTTCCTCAAGGTAAATTTACAGTAGAAGAACAATTTTATTTAAAAGGATATAATAATTCCACCATTAAAGTATGTGTTTTAAAATCTGTTGGTGAACCTAAAATTGCTTATATTACATTTAGAGGCACATTTTTGAAAAATAAAATTGATTTTTTAGGTAATTTACGTAGTGATATCAGCCTTTTTGGTCCTGGGGTTTATGAACTTTTAAAACAAATTATGCCAGATTTTTCATTAAAAAGCCATAAAGAAGAAAATGCTTTTTTTGCGAATAACCCAAATTTACATGAAAAAATTGCGCAGAAAATAATTGAATTAAATCAACTGGATTTTGAACAAATTTCTACGAATTCGCCATTATTACAAACTTTGATTAAATTGAAAAAAGAGGGTTATCAAGTTATTGCCACAGGGCATAGTCTCGGTGGCGCTTTTGCTTGTAATTGTAAGCTTATTTTACCTAAATTAATTGATGAAGCTTTTGCTAGAAGTGCTCCGGGAGTTTCTGGTTTTTGGATTAATGTAATTAATCAGCTAAAAGAGAAAAAATTTTCTTTAAATCATGAAGATGTTAAGCATTATGATAATTATGGAGATATGATACCCGGATTCCAAGGTAAATATGGTAAATATTATTCGGTTTCTTCAATTGAAGCAAAATCAGCTGAAGATGTTGAACATATCACCATTAAAAAAGTAATACCCAATTTTTTTGCCGGAATCAAGGCTCATAGGATGCCCCGTTTACTAACGCCTTTATCATTTATTTATTATAATGAAGATGTTGCTGAACCAAAATTAAGAAATAATGGGTTAAACCAAAGAAAATTTTTAACGACAGTTAGAAAATTTTTAAGATTCTAACTGAGGTTCAGTAAAAAAAACTTTTCCTTTCGCGATAGGTTCAACTGACCTTAAAAGCATTTATTAGCATTTTTTTTGCTAGGTTGAGTTTAATACCCCTGCTTTTTAAATAAAATAAACTATTTTGATCAAGTTGCCCAATACTGGCACCATGCGAACATTTAATATTTTCACTCGCAATTTTTAATTCTGGTCTGGAATAAACCAGAGCACTATTTGAAAGTACTAAATTTTTGTTTTCTTTTTTAGCTATAATATTATTAATATTAGGTAACACATTAATTTGTCCCCAAAAATTATATTCTGAATGTTGCTTCAAAATACTTTTATGTAATTGTGTGCTTTTAGTTTCATTTGCTAAATGATTTATTTTGGTATAGTTATAAAATTTTTCTTGTTGTTTTAATTCAGAGAGACTTTTAATGTATAACTCAGCGTTTTTATTAGCTAAATCTGCTAATATATTATTTTTAATAAATTGGCAATTTTTAAATTGATAACGAAACTCTAAATATGAATTTTCTTTTAATTGTAAATTAAAATTAGAAATTAAATGAGTTATTTTAGGTACAAACGTAATTTTAGCTTTAGCTGATTTTTCCATAATCAAAGAAAAATTTAGTTCTAGGTTGCTAATAGGTTTTGAAGTGGTTAAACTAAATTCTATATTTGCATTTTCCTTTATTGTTATTTTTATTGCCGGAAAATTATCTTGATCTAATATTAAATTTATAGGTTCATTAATAGTATTATCGAAGTTGATTTCATAACCAGCTGTCGCGGTTTTTTCAATCAAAGAAAAAATAGTTGGATTTTTCTTTTTATTTAAAAAAATATTTATAGCTGATTTATTTTTCAAGCCAGTCGTATCCTTTTTTTTCTAATTCAATCGCTAGAGTTTTATCTCCGGTTTCAATAATACTGCCATTTTTCATTACGTGAATAAAATCTGGTTGAATATAATCTAAAAGTCTTTGATAATGCGTTATTAGAATAATGGCATTTTCCTTATTTTTTAAACTGTTAATAGCAAAACTTATTTCCCGTAAGGCATCAATATCTAAACCGGAATCTATTTCATCTAAGATAGCTAGCTTTGGTTCTAATACAGCCATTTGTAAAATTTCATTGCGTTTTTTTTCACCGCCGGAAAAACCTTCGTTAAGAGATCGATTTAGAAATGTATTTGGTAATTTAATGATTTCCATTTTTTTTTGAATAAATTCTTGAAAATCAAAGGGGTCAAGTTCTGGCTGATTTAGATATTTGGCTTTAGAATTATAAATTAAACGTAAAAAATCTTGGTTATTTAAGCCCGGGATTTCCGTTGGATATTGAAATCCCAGAAATACCCCGGCTAATGCTCTTTCTTCAATTGGGAGATTAAGTAAAGAAATATTATTTAATAAAATTTCGCCATGAATAATATTAACATCCGGGTGCCCGGTAATGGCTTTTGCTAAAGTACTTTTTCCTGAACCATTTGGTCCCATAATAGCGTGGATTTCTCCTTTATTAAGGCTTAAATTGAAATTATTTAAAATAATTTTTTTGTTGATCTTGGCAGAAAGATTTTTAATTTTAAAAAACATTATATTCTCCTTTATTTTTACTTTAGCCGGTAGTATCTTCTAATTTTAAATTTAATAAGTTTACAGCTTCAACGGCAAATTCAGCCGGTAGTTTTTTAAAAACTTCATGACAAAAACCATTAACAATAGTTTGTATGGCAATTTCTTCTGTTATACCGCGTTGCTTAAAATAAAATAATTGTTCTTCATTTATTTTAGATGTTGAAGCTTCGTGTTCAATTACACTAGTTTTATTTTGGTTAATAATTAAGGGGAAAGTGTTTGCTTTAGCGGTTTCAGACATAATTAAAGAGTCACAGCTAGTAAAATTTCTGGCATTAACAGCATTTTTGTTGATTTTTACTAAACCGCGATAATTATTAACAGATTTTCCTAATGAAATACCTTTGGAAAGAATAGTACTTTTTGTATTTTTACCTAAATGAATCATTTTTGAACCAGTATCAGCTTGTTGAAAATTATTTGTTAAAGCTACGGAGTAAAATTCACCTATTGAATTATCTCCTTTTAAAATGCAACCGGGATATTTCCAGGTAATTGCTGAACCGGTTTCAACTTGAGTCCAAGATATTTTCGCGTTTTTACCGGCACATAATCCGCGTTTAGTAACAAAATTATAAATACCGCCTTTACCGGTTTTAGCATCCCCGGGGTACCAATTTTGGACAGTTGAATAATTTATTGTTGCATTTTTTAAGGCAACTAATTCTACTACTGCCGCGTGTAATTGGTTAGTATCATATTTGGGGGCAGTACAGCCTTCTAAATAATTTACCGAACTGTTTTCATCAGCAATAATTAAGGTACGTTCAAATTGACCGCTTTTTTCAGTATTAATTCTAAAATAACTGGATAAATCAATCGGACAAACCTTATTTTTTGGAATATAAACAAAAGAACCATCTGTAAAAACAGCAGAATTTAAAGCGGCATAAAAATTATCTGTTATTGGTACCACACTGCTAAGATATTTTTTAATTAAGTCTGGATATTTTTTAATGGCTTCAGAAATAGGACAAAAAATAATGCCTTCTGATAGTAATTTTTCTTTATAAGTTGTTGCTACTGAAACACTGTCAAAAATAGCATCAATTGCAACGCCGGAAAATTTTTTTTGTTCAAATAAAGGAACTCCTAATTTATCAAAAGTTGCTTTTAGTTCAGGATCTATTTCAGACAAATTCTCATGTTTTTTATTTTTTTGCGGGGCAGAATAATAATGAATATCTTGAAAATCAATTTTTGGATAATGTAATTCCGCCCATCTTGGTTCTGGCATTTGCTTAAATTGCGTATAGGCTTTTAAACGAAAATCTAACATGAATTTTGGTTCATTTTTGTTTCTGGAAATTAATTTAATAATGTCTTCAGATAAACCTTTTGGCGCTATATCTGTTGAAATTTCAGTTGTAAAGCCGAATTTATATTCTTGGTCAAAAATTTGTTTATATTTGTTTTTTTTCATTGTTTAAATCTTTTTAATTTATAATTATTTTTTATTTTTTACCCCATTTTCTTTTGAAAAAGAAAACGGGGTAAGCCCCAAAAGAAAAC
>CAZFTP010000020.1:0-24845 GCA_964521915.1 uncultured Candidatus Marinamargulisbacteria bacterium | reverse complement strand
TTTACCGCCCATCCTTTACCTAACCTTTTTCACCCAAGGGTTTTACGTGCACCCAAAAGATACCAATATTATTGTGAATTTCAATTTAAATGATCTAACAATGAAAAAAACTAATGCTCTATTAGAAAAAATTAATCATATTAAGCCTGAACACCGTATTGCTATACTACCCTCTTTTTTAGGGCAGGGAATACATCCGGTAGAAATTCTTCGTAATAATTTTAAAACAGTTATCATCCCTCATCATGACAATGCATCATTAAATAATTTAAATTTTGTCAGTAATATTTCACCTATTTATTTAAAAGAAGAAAAAGGGTTTTTAACTATTTTCAAGCTCTGAATTAATTTTAAATTAGGTATTTATAGAAATTTAATTGAAAAGATCAATAATTATATTTCTATACCTCAGGCAATTATTATTCCTTCAAATATTTTAAAACCGCTTCTTTTAAGGCAATCACAGTTTTATTTTTAAACTCAGCATTTTTTAAATTATTAAAATCGTTTTGGTTTGACAAATATAATGGTTCTATAGTTACACTTGGTATGTTAGAAAAACGATTAATATAAAACCGGGCTTTACGAACACCATTATTTCTTAAACCTAATTTTGCTACTAATTCCTCATGAATAATATCAGCTAACCGTTTTTCATCTGGTTTGAAATAATAAGTTTCTGTACCATTTGCATAATTATTTACATGTGAATTAAAATGAACACTTAACAATAATTTAGCCGACGAATTATTAGCAAAATACACTCTTTCTTGTAAAGTCATATCTTTATCAATATCTCTGGTTAATAAAACTTTTACGTTTTGCTTTTCTAATTCTGCTTTTAAAGCTAAAGATATTTCTAAATTAAGATCCTTTTCTTTTATTTCCCCATTCATAGCACCAGGGTCTGCACCGCCATGTCCCGGGTCAATAACAATTATTGGGTCTTCAACCGCAGAAATAATGGTTTCTCTTTGTTTAATTTGTTCTTTATTGATTTCCTTAAATAAAATCTTAATTTCATTTTTTGATTTATTAATAAACTGATATGTGTTTTCATTTTTACACTCAATAATTAATCGAGAAATCTCCGGACTTTGATCTGAAATAACAAAATTAAAATTACTTTGTTTATTTTTTACATCATCATCTATTTTCAGATTACTATTATAAAAATCCAACAAAATTTTCTTAGGATATTTACGATTAGTATAATTAATTTCCGCATCAGATCGAAAATAAAGCGCATTTTCATTTTTTTCAAAAGAAACTTCTACTACTGGCTTAAGAATCAAAAAAAACCTACCATCTTTTTCTTTAAGTTCATAATTCAAATTTTTAATTAAATTAATATCAATATAGGTTTTATTTTCGTAATTATTGAAACTGATACCAGCAATATTTTCCTTATTAATATCTAAAGAATCAGAAGAAAACAAAGAAACCGCATAAGGAACTTCTAAAACAATTTTTTTTTGTTCTTTATTTTTACTAACCTGTATTTTTTTCTTATCTAGTATTAAAAACTGTAATTCCATAGCTTTATCATCATTTCTAATTTGAACTTTAGCTATTTCTGATAAAATAGCTAATTCCCGTTTTTTACTTGACCACTGAAAACTTTTCTCAAAGGCTTGGAAAAACGAAATCAAAGGTACATAAATTGTTGTTTTATTTATCTGCACCGGAGCTATTGTATAAAAAAATTGCTTTTCACTATATAAATTATTATCAGTAATTTCTGCGGTATTTGTTTTAGTACTAAATAAAACAGATCTCCCTTTATATTTAATCAAAACATTATCATCAACAATATCTGTTTGATACCCTTCTGCTTTAAAAACATCAGAAAAATTAAGATAAAGAATTTTATCTTTGCTATAATAAAAATCATTTATTAAATACAGCTTTTTAGTTCCAAAATCTAAATACTGTTCCCTATCACTCTCAAATCTCGGTAATTTAGAATTTAGATCAATTAACCTTTCATTATCTTTGGTTTCACTGAATATGCTTTTTTTATCAATATTTTTTATATTTTTACTATTTTTTTCATTATACGTAATAATGGCCAAATTATTACTTATTTCCACCTGATAACCCAAAGATTGAAAGAACTCCTTGATAGGAATATAAAGTTGTCCCCCTTCTTCAAAAGCCGGTTCAGAAAAATATTGTTGCCGATTATTTAAGTAAAATTCTTGTGAATTTGGTAAAATTACTAAATTAGCAGAATGCTTACCTAAATTAAAACGATATAAATTGTCTCTACGATTATAAACAAAACTACCATCAAAATAAGATAATAAATCTCTTATCGGGAAAAAAAACTGCTCATTTAATTTGATGATAGTAGAATCAAGATTAATTTTTTCATTATTAATTTTAATTTGGAAATCAGGGAATTTTTCTATTTCCCCTGCTTGAATTAAATTAACAATGGTAATTAAAAAAACGAAAATAAATAAAAATTTTTTCATGTTGGAAAAATATAACTCCCTACCCGATCATTGTTATAATATTACTTAATATTTTTATATTAGTTAAGTATTGAAATAATTTATAAAAAATGAATTATACAAAAATATCGTAAATAATATATAATGCCTCTATGCATAAATTTTTCTTAATTATAGTTCTATTGTTTTTTTCTCTACCTATTTATGGTATGGAAAAATTCATTAATCAAAAACTTAATTCAGAAAAACTATTAATTGAAGCAGATAATATTGAATATGTTGCAACAGATAATTTTTATGCCTCGGGTAATGTAACTTTAAATTACGAAAATTACGAGATTACAGCTGATCAATTACAATTTCTTAAAAATAAAAAACAAATCAATTTTATTAATAATTTTGTTTTAATTAATAATAATATATTAATAAAAGCAGACCAAGTTTCTTATAATTACGAAGCAAAAAAAGGGGAAGTTCTTAATGCTTATTCAAAAATAGACAAATTCATTATTCGCGGTAAAGACATTAAATTATTACCAGATAAAATTGAAATAGAACAAGGTGAATTAACTACTTGTACCAAAAATATTCCTGATTATTATGTAAAATCTGAATGGATTGAATTATATCCCCAAGCTGGCGGAGGGCTAGCTTTTAATAATTGGCTTTATTTTGGTTCTACCCCGGTTTTCTATTTACCAACTTATATTTTCTCCGCTAAATTATTTGATTCTGAAGAAGAAAAAGCCCTTACTACCCCTTTACCGGAATTTGGTTATGACGGTTTAAATGGTTATTATGTTAGAGAAAATATTGGTTATTTTATTGCCAATGCTTTTCCCGGAGCAGTTAGTTTTGGTTACGGTGCTAATAGTCAACTTTTTATGGGTTTAAGACAGAATTTATCTATTAGTAATTACCATAATTTTAAATTTAATTTCCAAATTAACCAAGCAGTAAGTCCGCAAGGGGGAATTTACTATGCTTTAGATTTTTCCCGTAGAAAAAAAGCCGAAAAAAAAGATGCCCTTTTTATTGAAGAAGTAGTTACTAATTTTATTCCTGATGCTAATACTGCTATCAACAGATTCTTGATTAAATATACAATAAAAGAACAAAAAACCAATACTTGGGTAGATTACACACCTCAAATAGGTTTTAATATTCATGATATTGGCATTAATTTATTTGATTATGACATTAGTATTAATACTAATGCCGGTTATTTAACGGAATATAAAAATGATCAAGCTCCAAGAACTAAATCTAGTAAAATAAATATAGATACCTTAATAGGAAATACCTATGATTTAGGACAACATTTTTCGTTTAACCCAACACTGAAATACTTTGGTAATTGGTATTCTAACACAAATTGGCAAAGAGTTTTTGTGAATTTCGGGTTTAATTATAATGACCCGATCTGTTTTATTAAACCCAGCATTAATTTTCTTTTTAAAACACTTAATGTTGGTTCAAGTCCTTTTAATTTTGATACTGTTGATGCAGAAACAGATCATGAAATAGGGTTAAAACTCAATACTAATTTAAACCCTTTGGAAGTGTTTTTTCAAGGAAATTATCAATTAACCAAAGAAAAATTTCGCATTTTAGATGTAAATTTAAAATGGTTATTTCATTGTTGGAAATTAGTTGCCGGTTATCGAATAATTCAAAATCAATTTCTAATCAGCGCTGAGTTATACTAAAAGGGTTAAAGGGGACGAAGTCCCCTTTGAAAACAAAAATGGAGGTGGCGGGAATCATGAGTTCTTCCAATACCATGCAGGGGCTTTGCCCCTGCATGGTATTAAAAAATGGAGGTGGCGGGAATCGAACCCGCGTCCGAAACAGCTTAAACCTAAAACAACTACGAGCGTAGTTCTTGTATTATTTAACTAAATAAACTCCCAAGAACAGGATTTTATTTAGCTGGCTAAATTAAGTCTTACTTATTAACATTTAGCATATAATAAGCCAGTTAGAATTTATAACGTCAATCAAAACTCTCTAACAAAATTCTGATTAACGGCTAGCTGATTAATTAAGCAGCTAGAGCTAGTGCACCTGCGGTAGAACCGTAGCGTGCAGGTGTAAATGCGATAGTGTTTTTGCCATCTATTTACGTTCTGCCTTTTGACGAGGCCTGGCAGATCCTCGGCTCGCTTTTTAAGCTTAGAACTTTCCGTCGAAACCAAACACCCCCGTTTTATTTTATAAGGGGCAAGCCTCTTAAAATCCCCCTAAAAAAAATTTCTAAGGGACTTCACCACAAATCATAATAATATGTTACTACTATTAGATTCTTCTGAGAAGTTCTGTTTTTGCCAATCTATTTGACTAGTAGAATTAGATTTACTAACTGGTTTTGGAGCAAAAGGGTTATTTACCCGAAAAGGATTTTCCGCTACTGCATTACTAATAGTTACGGCAAATTCGGTATCAGTCTGAAACATTTGGGCTGGTTTTTGAAAAGCTTTATCAACTAAATTTTGTAAATCTGCTAATTGGGTTATTTGTTTTAAATCGACCTGTCTGGTCATTTCAATTAAATTATCTATTTTAGCTTTTACAGCTAAATCACTAGTCATTTCTTTTTGAAAAGAAAGTTTTTCTACAGCATGGTTTTTATCTAATTCAATATTATTTTCTTTTTTACTAGAACTAGATTTTAAAGCATCGTAACATTGCTCTTTAACTTGATCTTCTGAAGATTGTTGTTTAGAAGTTTGACTAGATTCTTGAGCTACTTTTGAAGCTTCAATATTGCTAGCATTATTAACACTACTGTTATCTGTCATAATTAAATCATATTTAAAGTTGCCGCGTTAATATCCGGGTTAAAACCTTCCACATTTTTAGCTCGATTAGTTGAGGATACTTTTTCTACAGCATTGGTTGATTCTTTTGAAGATGATGGTGTTAATGGTTGAGCTACACTAGCAGTAATCATCTGCAATAAACTTTGTTGAGTAGTGGCCATTGCCGGATTTAGATTAGCTATTAAATTCTGATTTTGTATGCCTTCTATTGCTTGCTCATTTTGATCTTCTTCTAAAGCTTGATTTTGCATCTTAAACAATTGAGTCGTTGCGGTTGTTTGAGCTTCTGCAACTTGTTGTGCCACTTTTTTCTTCAACTCTTCTAAAAACTTATCATTTTCTTTACTATCACTTTTAGCTATTTGATTTGAACCATCACTCTTATCAACTGATGAATCACTTTTAGATTGAACTGCTTTACCCACCGATGAACTTACAGAGTTTGAAATATCAGCCATAATTTGCCTCCTTTTCCTTATCTAATTATATAGCGAAACTATTCATAATAACAATGTATGGAAATTTTACATTATTTTATCTTGCCAAAGGTTTTCTAAAATCCTTTTTAAGATAACTAATTCGGAACTCATATCCTAAATAGCAATATTTTTTTCTAGTAATAGCCCGTTTTTATTCACCCTAATTCACAATATTTCGGCAATGCTTCTCTCTAATTCTGCTATTTCTCCGGCATTTTCCAGCCAATAATCTACTTTTTTAAAAGTTTCCCCTAAATTTTGCCCGCTACTTTTACCAGTTAATTCGTGTTCTTCGTGCTGAACAAATTCTTCAAAAGTAACATTATCGGTACTGTTATTTCTAGCTTTAATTCTGTTATATCGTAATTCTAACGGCGCATCTACGCCGATAATTTTTACGCCATGCTTTTTTAAAAATTCAACTTCAGCTGGGTGACGGATACTATCGAAAACTACTTTTTGCAAATTTTGGTCTTGCGCTTTTTTTAAAGACATCTCTGCTAAAACAGCCAAACCTTTTTGCTGTTTTAAACGACTACCAACTTTAATTAAACTATCTCTAGATTTATCTAAACCTTGCGTTTCTGCCTCAACACGTACAATATCTGAAAGGGAAAATACAGTATATCCTCTTTTTTGGAGAATATTGCAAACAGTAGATTTACCTGCGCCATTCTTGCCAACTAACCCTAAATACAAACTCATTTAATTAATTCCGTTTTGAATTTTAAAAGCCGCTAGAGTATTTTTCATTAAACCAGCTATGGTTAATTTACCAACACCACCTGGTACAGGTGTAATAAAAGAAGTTTTTTCTTTTACAGTTTCAAAATCAACATCTCCAACCAATTTAGTTTTTCCATCATCAACAATAATTCTATTCATTCCGACATCAATAACTATAGCATCTTGTTTTACAAAATCTGCTGTAACGAATTTAGGCTTACCAATAGCAACAATTAATATATCTGCCCTGGAGGTTACTTCTTTTAAATTATTGGTTTTTGAATGACAAACTGTAACCGTCGCATTAAATTCTTTTTGCATCAAAATAGCGGCAATTGGTTTACCAACAATATTACTCCTACCAAGAACTACTACATTTTTTCCTTCAGTTTCAATTTGATACTGCTGTAAAAGCATTATAATTCCCAAAGGTGTACACGAAATAAAAGTATCTAACCCTATTAAAAGTTTACCAATATTTTCCGGATGAAACCCATCAACATCCTTTTGCGGGTTAATATATGAAAGTAATTCATACTCATCTAAACCTGCAGGTAAGGGCAATTGCAATAAAATTCCATTTATTTTTTGATCTTGATTTAATTTTTCTATTAACGCTTTAATCTCTTTAGTTGTTACTTTTTCAGAAAGTAAATATTCAAATGAATTTATACCAATTTCAGCACAAGCTTTTTTCTTATTATTCACATAAATTTCTGAAGCAGGGTCATTACCGACTAAAATAACGGCAAGACCCGGCACTCTTTGCAACTTATTTTTAAGCGTAATAACTTCAGATTTTAATTCGCAAATTATTTTTTCAGATAATAGTTTACCATCTAAAAGTTTAAATCCCATATAAACTATTTCTTAGAAGCATTAACTAAATTCTCATATATCAATTTTGGCACATCACTATAGGTTTTAAACTGCATAGTATAAACCCCTCTACCTTGTGTAAGAGATCTAAGTGTAGTGGCATAACCAAACATTTCTGCTAAAGGCACTAACGCTCTAACCGCTTGTAAATTTGCTTTTAAACTATTAATACTTTCTATTTTACCTCTTCTGGAATTAAGATCAGAAATAATATCCCCAACATTTGGTTCTGGCATTTCCACTTCCACATCCATAATAGGTTCCAGAATAGACGGATCTGCATTTTTTACCGCATCCTTAACAGCATATGAAGCGGCTATTTGGAAAGCAATATCAGATGAATCAACCGGATGGAATGAACCATCTAATAAAGTAACTTTTACATCAATCATAGGGTACCCGGCAACTATACCGGTTGCAAAAGCATCTTTAACGCCCTTTTCACAAGAAGGAATATATTCTCTCGGAATAGCTCCACCAGTGACTTTGTTTTCGAAAATAAAACCTTGCCCTCTTTTTAAAGGAGCTATTTCTAAAACCACGTGACCATATTGACCACGACCACCAGTTTGTCTAATAAACTTACCTTCAGCTTTTGCCTTACCGCGAATAGACTCTTTATAAGCTACCTGTGGTTTACCAACATTAGCTTGAACAGAAAACTCTCTTAATAATCTATCAACAATAATTTCTAAGTGTAATTCACCCATCCCAGAAATAATAGTTTGGTGAGTTTCCGGATCCATCTTAAAATGGAAAGTAGGGTCTTCATCTGTCATCTTTTCTAATGACAAAGAAAGTTTTTCTTGATCATCTTTAGTTTTTGGTTCAATTGCAACAAAAATTACTGGTTCTGGGAACTCAATATTCTCTAATAAAATTGGTTTATCTTCCGGACATAAAGTATCACCGGTTCTGGTATACTTTAAACCAATAACACCAATAATATCACCAGCTTGAGCAGATTTTCTCTCTACTCTTGAACTTGCGTGCATTTGTAAAATTCTAGCCACTCTTTCTTTTTTATCACTACAGCTATTTAAAATATAACTACCAGGCAATAAAGTGCCTGAATAAACTCTTACATAAGTCAATTTACCAACAAATGGATCTGTTTGAATTTTAAATGCTAAACCAGAAAAAGGGGCTTTGGGATCTGTCAAACGGTCTTCCTCTTCACCAGTTTTTGGATTTGTTCCTTTTGCAGGAGGAATATCTAAAGGAGACGGCAAATAATTCAAAACTCCATCCAATAATGGTTGCACCCCTTTATTTTTAAACGCTGATCCGGCAAAAACCGGCACAATTTTACCATCAACAGTTAATTTTCTAATACCTGCTCGTACTTCTTCAATTGGTAATTCATGATTTTCAAAATATTTTTCCAATAATTCATCACTTGATTCCGCGGCAGTTTCAATTAATTTTTCACGCAATTTTTCAATTTTAGGTTTCAATTCTTCAGGTACATCTTTAATCTCGTATTTTTCACCTGAATCCGCTTGATAAACATAAGCCTTGCGTTCAAGTATATCAACAACACCAGCAAATTGATCTTCCGCACCAATAGGATAAAAAACTACTACAGGGTTAGCATGTAAATTGTCTATCATCATTTGTACTACCCTATCAAAATCTGCCCCTACCCGATCCATTTTATTCACAAAAGCAATTCTTGGAACTCCGTATTTTACAGCTTGACGCCAAACTGTTTCACTCTGTGGTTGAACACCACCAACAGCACAAAATACTGCAACCATGCCATCTAAAATTCTTAAAGAGCGTTCTACTTCAACCGTAAAATCAACGTGTCCCGGTGTATCAATTATGTTAATTACATGATCTTGCCAAAAACAAGTTGTAGCCGCAGAAGTAATAGTAATACCACGTTCTTGTTCTTGTACCATCCAGTCCATTGTGGCATTACCATTATGAACTTCGCCCATCTTATGTAATTTACCAGTATAATACAAAACTCTTTCTGTAAGTGTTGTTTTACCAGCATCGATGTGTGCCGCTATACCTATATTTCTTAATTTTTTTAAATCTTTAACTTCTCCCATTATTTCACCACCTGAAATGTGCAAATGCTTTATTGGCTTCCGCCATTTTATGAGTATCTTCTCTTTTCTTAATTGATGCTCCAGTTTTATTGTAAGCATCAAGTAATTCCCCTGTTAATTTATCTATCATAGATAAACCCTTTCTATTACGCGAATTAATTATTAACCATTTTATGGCAATTAATTGTCCTCTTTTAGGTTCCACCTCTATTGGAACTTGGTAAGTAGATCCGCCAACCCTTCTAGATTTCACTTCTAAAAGCGGCGCCACATTTTTTATTACTTTTTCAAATGCCACTAATTCCGGCTCTTTTACCTTATCAGCTAACATTCTTAACGCAGAATAAACAATATTTTGCGCTATTGTTTTCTTGCCCTTTTCCATCAATTTATTAATAAATTTTGCAATTAATAAATTATTATAAACCGGATCTGGCAAAACTTCCCTGGTAAAATCTCTTTTTCTTCTTGTCATTATTTCTTACCTTCCTTACCTGCTTTTTTTGCACCATACACAGAACGACTACGTTTTCTATTTTTAACGCCTTCTGTATCTAAGGTGCCACGCACGATATGATATCTTACCCCAGGTAAATCTTTAACCCTTCCACCACGGATAATTACAGCTGAGTGTTCTTGTAAATTATGACCTTCTCCAGGAATATAAGCAGTAACTTCAAAACCATTAGTTAAACGAACACGAGTTACTTTTCTTAAAGCAGAATTCGGTTTTTTAGGGGTAGTTGTATATACCCTAGTACAAACACCTCTTCTTAAAGGGCATTTCATCAATGCCGGGCTTTTACTTTTATATTTTTTATCTTTTCTTTTTTTTCTTATTAATTGATTTATTGTAGGCATTACTTCTCCTTTTTTTCCCCTCGCTTTCGCTCGGGGGTTTTGTTTCCGCCTGCCGGCGGGGCGTTAAGGCAGAGCCTTAACAATCCATTTTTTTAAGCTAACTCTGCAACTATTTCTGGATCAACTTCCTCTTCGTATAATTCTTTAGAATCAATTCCTAATTTACGATAATCTACAAAACCAGTTCCCGCTGGAATTAACTTACCAATTATTACATTTTCTTTCAAGCCATACATTTCATCTTTCTTTCCTTTTACAGCCGCTTCTGTCAAAACTCTAGCAGTTTCCTGGAAAGACGATGCAGAAATAAAACTTTCCGTATTTAATGATGCTCTGGTAATACCTAGTAATACCCTTTCACCAATTGCGGGTCTTTTCTTTTCTTTAATTAACTTTTCATTAGTTTGTTGAAAAGTTCTAATATCAATCATTTCGTTTGGTAATAAGGTACTATCACCCATCTCTAAAACATTAATTTTTCTAGCCATTTGCCTAACAATTACTTCAATATGTTTACTATTAATTTTAACACCTTGTGAACGATAAACTTTCTGTATTTCTTGATCTAAATATGCTTGAGTAGCATAAACACCTTTAGTCTCAAGAATATCATGCGGATTTAATACCCCATCAGTAAGTTGATCTCCCTTATTTAACATTTTTCCAGAATATAATTTTAACCTCACACCATAAGGTATTTTGTATTCTTTAACTGTACCTTTATCACTAGTAATTGTAACATAACGAATACCTTCACGATCAAAAATTTCTGCCTTTCCGGAAATTTCAGCTAAAATAGCACTTTCTTTTGGTTTTCTTCCTTCAAATAATTCTTCTACTCTTGGTAAACCTTGAATAATATCTTTAGTTTTACTGCCGTCTAAAGAACCTGTTCTTTCTTTAGCAATAATTTGACCTTCTTTAACTAGATCGCCTTCTTTAATTAATAATTTTGCCCCAGCTAAAATTGGATAAGATTCCCCAGGTGATACTAAAATCTTATATAATTGATCTTTCTGTTTTTTTCCTTTTTCTAAATCTATTTTCGTGATTTTTAAAATAATAGCACCATATTCCAATTGCGTTGTACTTGTTAGTTCTGTACCTGCTTTAATTCTTTCAAATTCAGCAAAATTACTTAAATATTTCCCCTCAACCTGAAATTCATTCTGTACTTTAGCGTTATATACAAAAACCTCCCCATCTTTTTGTACATAACTCTCGATATTTTTATTATCTTTATCTTTTTGTTTCTTTAACTCTAATCCAATAAATTTAGTAATACCTTCACTTTCTGCAATAATATATTCATAAGTTGGATCATATTCGGCAATTTCTTCGCCTTCTTTTACCAATTGTCCAGGTTTAACAAGAATAGTACTACCCTTAGGTATTAAATATCCGCGATCTTCTTTATCCTTTGTTTCAATTAAGATATTGCCTTCCTTAGTATTTACAAAGATATCGTTATTTTGATCATCTTTAATCTGATTAACTATTAATTCTTCATCAAATTTAATTTTACCGCCATGTTTAGCCTTAATTTCAATTTTTGAAGCTTTTCTTAAGTCAACACCACCAGTATGGAAAGTTCTCATGGTTAACTGAGTACCTGGTTCACCGATTGATTGCGCCGCAATTGTTCCCACAGCCTCGCCTAAATTAATTAATTTAGCAGAAGCAAGATCAACACCATAACATTTTCTGCATAAACCACGTTTTGCTCGGCATTTATAAATACTTCTTACTTTTATTGCTTCTAACCCGATTTCTGCTACTTTACGTGCCTGCTCTGCGGTAATTAAATCTCCCTTTTTAATAATTATTTCATTTTGAAAAGTTTTCACATCTTCTAAAGAAACTCTTCCTTCCATAACTTCAGCTAAAGGAACTATAATATTTAAACCGTCTTTAAGAGCTTGTAAATTAACTCCTTCATCTGTGCCGCAATCTTCTTCTGTAATTAGTACATCCTGTGCAACATCAACTAATCTTCTTGTTAAATAACCAGAGTCAGCAGTTCTTAAAGCTGTATCAACTAACCCCTTTCTAGCACCGTATGATGAAATAAAATATTCAGTTATAGATAAACCCTCTTTAAAGTTTGATACAATAGGAATACTAATAATATTACCTTGTGAATCAGACATTAAACCACGCATACCGGCTAATTGTCTTACTTGGTCAATGTTACCTCTTGCACCTGAATTTGCCATAATAAATACGTTGTTTAATTTACCAAATTCAGTTTCCATATTATCGGAAATATTTTGAGTAACTCCACGCCAAATATCATTAATTCGAAATCTTTTTTCTCTTTCAGTAATAACGCCATTTTTTTCTAATTTTTCAATTTCCTTAACTTCGTTTTCTGCTTTTAGTAAAATATTTTTCTTATTATGAGGTATTTTTAAATCATCAATTGAAATAGAAATTCCGGATAAAGTTGAATATTTAAAACCTAATTCCTTAATTTTATCGACAATTTTAGCAGTAATTTCATTACCGAATTTTAAATACCACTGAAATACTAATTCTGCTAATTGTTTTTTACCAATAGTTTCATTAATGAATTCACCGGTTTCTAAATTATTTTCCATTAAAATATCCCAAACAGCACTATTAAAAATAATTCTTCCTATGGTAGTTTTTATACGCTTGCTTTTAATTTTAATGCTATGCATAGTTTGTAATTGAATTACTTTTTCATCCCACGCACGCCAAGCTTCTGCAATATCAGCAAAATAACGTTCTTTTTCCTTAGATTCCTCATCTGAAACTGTTAAATAATAACAACCTAAAACCATATCCTGAGTAGGTGTTACAATAGAACGTCCATTTGATGGCGCTAAAATATTATTAGGTGCCATAATTAAAAACCGACATTCAGCTTGAGCTTCTAAAGATAATGGAACATGAACAGCCATTTGGTCACCGTCAAAGTCAGCATTAAAAGCAGTACAAACAATAGGATGAATTTGAATAGCTGAACCTTCCACAAGTACAGGTTCAAAAGCTTGAATACCCAAACGGTGTAAAGTTGGAGCACGGTTTAGTAAAACAGGTTGTCCTTTAATAACTTTTTCTAAAACATCCCAAACTGCTACATCTCTTTTTTCAATCTTTCTTTTAGCACTTTTCACGTTAGATACAGTACCATCTTCAACTAACTTTCTAATAACAAACGGTTTAAATAATTCTAAAGCCATTTCTTTTGGCAAACCACATTGATTAAATTTTAAATGTGGACCAACAACAATTACTGATCTACCAGAATAATCTACTCTTTTACCCAATAAATTTTGTCTAAACCTACCTTGTTTACCTTCTATAATATTACCTAACGATTTTAACGGTCTGCCATTAGAACCGGTAACTGCTCTGCCTCTTTTTCCGTTAGCAATTAATACATCAACTGCTTCTTGCAACATTCTTTTTTCATTTCGTACGATCATATCCGGTGCGCCAATATCCATTAATCTTTTTAAACGATTATTTCTATTAACAACCCGACGATATAAATCATTAAGATCAGAAGTAGCAAAACGCCCGCCTTCCAATTGTACCATTGGTCTTAAATCCGGTGGCATAACCGGTATTGCATCTAAAATAACCCATTCCGGTCTATTACCAGATTTCAAAAGCGATTCTAAAATTCGCAATCTTTTAGTGATTTTTAATTTTTTTTGTCCTTTGGCTTCTTCTAATTCCTTTTTCATCTCTTCAACCAAAGTTTTTAAATCCATAGCTGACAATAATTTTTTAATGGCTCTAGCTCCAATATCAGCTTTAAAAGCATCACCATATTTTTCTTTAAGTTCATCATATTCTTGAATGTTCAAAGTTTGTTTTACCGCAATAATACCTTCTAATTCCGGAGCAACATCTGTAACAATGTAAGCATCATAATAAATAACCTCTTCTAAATTACGGGTAGGTACATCAATTAATAAACTCATGTAACTTGGGATACCTTTTAAAAACCAAATGTGAGAAACTTCAGCGGCAAGCTCAATATGCCCCATTCTTTCACGTCTAACTTTTGAATGAGTTACTTCAACTCCGCATCTCTCACAAACAATACCGCGATATCTAACTCTCCGGTACTTACCGCAAGCACATTCCCAATCTTTTACCGGTCCAAAAATCTTTTCGCAAAACAAACCTTTTCTTTCCGGTTTAAAAGTACGGTAATTAATGGTTTCTGCTTTTTCAATTTCACCATAAGACCAAAAACGAATTCGATCTGGTGAAGCTAAGCCAATTTCTAAAAAATCAAAATCACTTGGACTATTAACTAACATTTATATCTCCCGTAAAATAAATTTAATTATCTATTATCGATTTCTGCCCCGCTAGCTGATTTAACTCTAATATCTAGAGCAATTGATCTTAATTCGCGTAAAAGTACTCTGAAAGATTCAGGCGTACCAGGACGAGAAAGCGGCTTACCTTTAATAATTGATTCATACGCTCTAGCTCTTCCGGTTAAATCATCAGATTTAATAGTTAGCATTTCTTGTAATGTATGTGCCGCACCATAAGCTTCTAAAGCCCATACTTCCATTTCTCCAAACCTTTGACCGCCGTATTGCGCTTTACCACCTAATGGTTGTTGTGTTACCAAAGAATAAGGTCCGGTTGATCTTGCATGTATTTTATCATCAACTAAATGAATTAGTTTAAGCATATACATATAACCAACAGTAACTTCTCTTAAAAATGATTCACCGGTTCTGCCATCTCTTAAATGTACTTTTCCGGTTTTGGAAATCCAAGAAAAACCTTCTTGTTGAGAAGCCATTTCTAATTTTTCTTCCAATTTTTTTACTGAAGCTTGTTCTTCAAATACTTCGTCAAAAAGTTTAACTTCGTATTTTTCACCTAAAACATGAGCCGTTAATCCCAACAAAGTTTCAAACAACTGACCAACGTTCATACGAGAAGGAACCCCTAACGGATTTAAGATAACATCAACACTTCTTCCATCCGGTAAAAACGGCATATCTTCTTCCGGTAAAATAGTTGAAATAACCCCTTTATTACCATGACGTCCAGCCATTTTATCACCAATTGAAACCTTCCTTAACTGAGCTACATAAATTCGAACTATAGCATTAACTCCGGGTGGTAAATCGTCGTTATTCTCACGAGAAAAAACTCTAATTCCAATAACTTTACCCCATTCACCTGAAGCCATTCTTAAAGAAGTATCACGCATATCTCTAGCTTTATCACCAAAAATTGCCCGCAATAATTTTTCTTCTGCCGGCGGTTCTGTTTCACCTTTAGGAGTAACTTTTCCAACTAAAATATCACCAGCTTTAACAATTGAACCTATTCTTACAATACCCATTTCATCTAAATTCTTTAATGCCTCTTCAGAAACATTTGTCACTTCTCTGGTAATTTCTTCAGGACCTAATTTAGTTGATCTAACATCAATTTCATAACGATGTATGTGAATAGAAGTAAAAGTATCTTCTTTAACTAGTTTTTGCGATATGATAATAGCATCTTCAAAGTTATATCCTTCCCATGGTAAAAAAGCCACCAACACATTTTTACCTAATGAAAGCTCCCCATTAGAAGTTGAAGTTCCATCAGCCAATACTTGACCAACTTTAACCTTTTCGCCAACTTTTACAATTGGCTTTTGATTTTTGCAAGTATTCTGGTTAGAACGTAAATATTTAATTAACGAATATTTATCTTTTTTATTATTACCGATGTTTACTACAATATGAGTAGAATCAACTTCTTCAACAACACCCTCATTTTTTGCTATTACCATTGCAGAACAATCTCTAGCAATTACTCTTTCCATACCAGTTCCGATTAACGGTTCATGTGCGTTGATTAACGGAACAGCTTGTCGTTGCATGTTCGCACCCATTAAAGCTCTGTTTGCATCATCATGTTCCAAAAAAGGAATTAAAGCACAAGAAACACCTAATAACTGTCGCGGAGACACCCCTATATATTGAATACTATCTATTGGGGCAATAATAAATTCACGATTAGATCTAGCCGGAATAAAATCACCCTTTAATTTTCTAGTTTTTTCATCAAGGGGAGTATCCCAAGGAGCAATATAGTATTTATCTTCAACATCCGCAGTTAAATATTCTACAGTTGTAGATATTTTACCTTTTTCCACCTTTAAATAAGGTGTTTCAATAAAACCGAATTCATTTATTCTAGCATAAGAAGCCATTGGTCCAATTAAACCAGCATTTGGACCTTCCGGAGTTTCAATAGGACAAATCCGTCCATAATGTGAAGGATGGATATCTCTAACTTCAAAACCGGCTCTTTCTTTAGTTAACCCGCCAGGACCTAAAGCACTAAGCCTTCTTTTATGAACAATTTCTGCTAAAGGATTAGTTTGATCCATAAATTGCGATAATTGCGAACTACCAAAAAACTCTCGCATAATTGCAACTAATGGACGAATATTAATTAAACTTTGAGGTGTAATTTTTTCATTGCCTTTTAAAACCATTTGTTCTCTAATTAATCTTTCTAATCTAGCTAAACCTACTCTATATTGTTTTTGTAATTGTTCACCAACGGTTTTGACTCTTCTGTTACCTAAATGATCAATATCATCAGTAATTCCTTCTCCCTTAATTAACCCCAAAACATACTTAATAGTACCAACAATATCATCATTTGTAAGAACTACTTGATTCTGATCAATATTTAATTCTAATCTTTTATTAATTTTATATCTGCCAACTTTACCTAATTCATATTTTGAACTATCAAAAAATAAATTATTTAGCAATAATTTTGCTCCCTCAAGTGTTAGAGGATCACCTGGGCGCAATTTACGATGTAATTCTAATAAAGCTTCTTTCGGAGATTCTACCGGACCTTTATCGTAAGTTTTACTTAGAATATCTTCATGACCTAATAATTCAAAAGCATCTTCTTTAGTATAACCTAAAGCACCTAATAATATTGATACCGGTACTTTTTTAATTTTATTTATATGCGCGTATAATACGTTATTAGCATCTGTTTCAATTTCTAACCAAGCTCCGCGATTAGGAATAATGGTAGCCAAAAATAAAGATTTATCTTTTCCTAAATTTAGTTTATTACGAAAATAAACACCAGGAGAACGTACAAACTGACTAACAACCACTCTTTCCGCACCATTTACTAAAAAAGTTCCCATATCAGTCATCATAGGGATATCACATAAAAAAACTTCTTGTTCTTTAACTTCTCCGGTTTCACGATTAATTAAACGCACAGGCACCTTTAATGAAGTTGAATAAGTAATTTCTCTAGCTAAACATTCTTGAAAACTAAACTTCGGAGGCTCGAAGTGATAATCATCTAAAAACTCTAATTCATATTTACCAGCATAACCAATAATAGGAGAAATATTACGATGCTCCTCTCTAATACCTTCATTGATAAATTTTTGGAATGAATCTAATTGAATTGAAATTAAATTTGGGATTTGCAAAAACTCATTTTGGGTATTACCAAAAAGAGGGACACGCTCTTTTTTTACATTTTTTAACACTAAAATTTCACCTCTAATTATATATGTATACCCGTAGGGCGACCCCCTAACGGGTATACTAAAAAAACTCTTTTAACCGACTGATTATTTAATTTCTACTTTTGCACCTTGTTCTTCTAAGGCTTTTTTAATGGTTTCCGCTTCTTCTTTACTAATATTTTCCTTTACTGGTTTCGGAGCCGCATCAACTAAATCTTTTGCTTCTTTTAAACCTAAACCTGTAAGTTCTCTTACAGCTTTAAGAACTTGAATTTTTTTATCGCCAGCAGAAGCAAGAATAACGCTTACGGTACTTGGTTGATCCTTAGAAGCATCAGCCTCTTCACCAGCAACCGGTCCTGCCGCTACCATAGCACCCATAGGCATAGCCGCTATCACACCAAATTTTTCTTCTAAAGCTTTAACCATTTTAGATAAATCCAAAACAGACATTTTTTCTATTTTTGAAATAATATCTTCAGCGGTACTAGATAAACCCTCTACTCCTTTTGTTTTAACTTCTTCAGTCATTTTTAATTTCCTCCTTTATATTTATGGGGAGTAACCCCGAAAAAAATTTAAGCCTTATTTTTACCTATTTGATCTAAAGTAATAACCAATCCCCGTATCGGGCTTGATAAATTCATCACTAAATTACTAATAGGAGATTTAATTAACCCTATCAATTTAGCAATTAATTCATCTCTTCCAGGTAATTTAGCTATTTCTTTAAAATCGTTTTCTAAAATAAAATCTTTTTCTAGAATACCTGCTTTGAATTTAAAAGTTTCATTCTCTTTAAGAAACTTACTAAATAACTTAATGATATTCATAGCATCATCATCAGAAGTTATTAATGCTGTATTCTGACTCAAAAAACTTTGATCACAAGTTATATTAGCTTCATTTAAAGCTCTTTTAGTTAAAGTATTTTTATATACTTTTACTACAGCTTTATTTTGTTTTAAATCTTTTCTTAATTTATTAATTAAAGCAACATTAGAACCAATGTAATCGCAAAAAATAGCAACATTAGCTTTTTCTAATTTTTCTTTAATTTCATTAACTACCGTTTGTTTTTGTTTTATTACTGTTTTCATATTTTTTTTACCTTATTACCATTTATTTTTCATAGGCTCTAAATGTACAGCCGGACTCATAGTAGTACATAGAGTAACTGATTTCATATAAACCCCTTTTGCTTTAGAAGGTTTAACTTTAGTCAGTAAATCGTATATTGTGATAAAATTCTCTTGTAATTTTTCTGGTTCAAAAGAAATTTTACCAATAATAATATGAATATTACCGGTTTTATCATTACGATACTCTATTTTACCAGATTTAAAATCCTTAATTGCTTGGGCAAGCTCCAAAGTTACGGTTCCATTTTTTGGAGTAGGCATCAAACCCTTTGCACCTAATATGCGACCTAATTTACCAATTTTAGCCATCATATCCGGTGTTGCAATTAAAAGATCAAAATCTAACCAGCCTTTTTCAATTTTTTCAACTAAATCATCAGATCCAACTTCATCAGCACCTGCTTTTTCAGCTTCAGCAATTTTTTCACCCTTTGCAATAACAGCAATTCTGATTGTTTTACCAATACCATGAGGCATTATTACTGTACCGCGCAATTGTTGATCTGCATGTCTAGGATCAATCCCTAAATTAAAATGAGCTTCAACAGATTCATCAAATTTAGCATAAGTTAATTGCTTTAACAATTCTATGCCTTTTCCAGGATTCAATAAATCAACTTTTTCTGTTAGTTTAATTTTTTCTAAGTATTTTTTTCCTCTAGTCATTATTTTACCTCAACTCCCATACTTCTGGCTGAACCAGCAACAATATTAACTGCCGCAGATAGGTCTTCTGTATTTAGATCAGGCATCTTTATTTTTGCTATTTCTTTAGCCTTTTCAATACTTAAAACCCCAATTTTTTCTTTATTCGGTGTAGCAGAACCTTTACTTGCCCCTAATGCTTTTTTTATAAGATCTGAAACCGGCGGCGTTTTTAAAACAAAGGTAAATGTTCTATCTTGGTAAATAGTAATTTCAACCGGGATAATCATATCTCCCTTATCTTTGGTTTGCTCATTATAAGCTTTACAAAACTCCATAATATTTACACCATGTTGCCCTAAAACCGGACCAATTGGTGGTGCAGGGTTTGCCTTTCCTGCAGGAATTTGAATTTTAACTATTGTTTTAATCGGCTTTGCCATTTTTTCTTCCTTCTTTTTTTAATGTTTAATTGCTTTTTCAACCTGGTTGAAATCTAATTCAACCGGTGTTTCACGCCCAAAAATAGAAATTAAAGCTTTTAATTTACCTTTTTCTGCATAAATTTCGTCAATAGGTCCACTATATCCTCTAAAAGGACCGGAGATAATTTTCACTACTTCTCCTTTTTCAAGATCAACTTCAATTTTTTTAACTTTTTCTTCAGTTTTTCTTAATACCCTTAAAATTTCTGCCTGAGTAACCGGAGTAGGCATATTTTTTGGTCCGATAAACTTAGAAACTCCTGGTATTTTTCTTAATTGAAACCAAATTTCAACATCTTCTTCCATTTCTACAAAAACATAACCAGGATAAACTTTTACAGTTCTTTCTATTCTCTTATTTTCTTTAATCTCGATTGTTTCTTCTTCCGGAATAAATATTTGTGAAACTTTTCCCTTAAAAACATTATCTTCAATAAATTTCTCTATTCTACTTTTTACTTTATATTCCTGCCCAGAATAACATTGTAAAATGTACCACCGCTTATTACTATCGGTAGTAATTTCTACCTGTTCTTTTACTTCTACAGAGGAATTAGCTTCATCATTTAAAGCTTCGACTGTTTCTTCCGATTTCTCCAAACTTTCGTTCGAATTAACAACTACTTCTTTTTCTTCACTAGTCATAATTATCTAAATCATCCTATTTTTGTATTAATGCTAAAAAAGTTGAAAACAAGAAATCTATTATGCCAATAAAAACAGAAAATGTCACTACTATTAAAATAATAATAATAGTTGTTTTAACCACTTGCTGATATTTTGGCCAAGTTACTTTTTTTAATTCAACTCTTGTTTCTTCAATAAACTTCTTAATTTTTTTGTACATAATTAACTCATATTTCAGCAAGCAAAACCTACAGAAATATAAAAAACAATTTTAGCCCGACCTCTTCTCACTAATATACCCAAGGGCTTTGCCCAAAGATATAACAAAACATTTTCGACCCGGTCTCTTATCACTAGTATACCCAGGAGCTTTGCCCAAAGATATAAAAAATAAAATATTTTCGGTCCGGCCTCTTCTCACTAGTATACCCAGGGGGCTTTGCCCCCTGGGTATATAAAAAAAATCAATGGCAGGCCCGGCCGGATTCGAACCGACAACATTCGGTTTTGGAGACCGACGCTCTACCAATTAGGAGCTACGGACCCGGGACAAAAAACTAGAACGCTTCGCTCTAGCTACTAAAAATTAGAGCATTTTTTAGCCTTCTAGTCACTAACTCTTTATTTCTTTATGTTTAGTGTGTTTCCGGCATCTGTTACAAAACTTTTGCATTTCTATTCTATCTGGAGTATTTTTTTTATTCTTTCTGGTATTATAATTTCTTTCTTCACACTCAACACATTCTAAAGTTACTAACGTATGCACGAGAAACTCCTTAATTACTAAAAAAAATTAAAATAAAGGAAAAACCTTAAAACACAAAATAATGGGTAAAAATTTACACATAAAAAGTCTAAATGTCAAGTACATTTTATCATTTTTTTTAAACCAGAAAAAATCCATGCAAAATAAACCATTTTTTTTTCGCTTTTCTTTTAATGTTATTATTAGTTTAATTATAAATGAGGAAGTTAATTTTAACAAAATTTTACAAAAAGGAGGTCAAATTGAGGGCTAATTTCAAAACACAGGCGCCTTTTTCTTTTGTTCTTTCTTTTGAACAAGCCAAAAAAATTAGGAGGTTCTAAAAAATGAAAAAATTTTTAATTGGTTTATTAATTTTAATGTTTGTTTTTATTAGCAGTTTTATAACGTTTGCAGATATTATATCAACAAATACATCGATACCAAAAATAAAATTTGTAGATGAAAATAACTTGAAACTATTACTAGGAGAAAATCCATCTCAAAATAAAATTTACAAAATTAAAAGTAGCGTTTTCCAAAAATGGTGGGATAATATTACTAAAGATACTCAATTCAATTCGTTTCAAAATCCGTTTAAATTTAACTATATTATGAGTTGGGATGAAACTAATAATTTGATTACAGTTAGAAAACATGAAAACAAAGATATAACTATAAATAAACCACAAAATGAAGAATTTATAACAATTGTAGACAGTCAAAATGTAATTATTGGTACTACACTTATAGCAATTCCTGAAGCTTATTGTACAATACAACTCACACAAGATTTAATACAAAATAAATGATGAATTCTGCCGAAAAAAACAGTAACCTTTCCACACCAATAACTAACCATGCGGCAAAGCCGCATGGTTAAATAAACACTCAAAACAAGAAACACTCTTTCAGATCTTATAAAAACCTATTATAATAACTTCATCATGAAACAAAAAAAAATAGCGATTATTCAATTTCCAGGAAGTAATTGTGAACGGGAGACTTTTTTATCTGCCGAATATTTTGGGTTAAATGTAGAAATTATTAGATGGAACCAAGACTTAACAGATTTTTCAGCTTATATTCTACCCGGCGGATTTTCTTTTCAAGATAGAATCAGTGCCGGGGTAATTTCTGCAAAGTTACCAATAATGAAAGAATTAAAAAAAGAGGCGGAAAAAGGAAAACCAGTTTTAGGTATTTGTAATGGTTGCCAAATTTTGGCTACAGCCGGATTTTTCCCAAATCTGGAAGAGCAGTTTTTAATAGAAACTGCTTTAGCTCCCAATACCAGAAATCAAGAATCACCACTTGGTTTTGTGTGCGATTGGGTTTATGTAAAATTTACTAATCCTAAGAAAAATGTTTTTACCAGATACTTTGATGAAAAAGATGTTTTACCAATTCAGATTAATCATGGCGAAGGGCGTTTTATTCTCAAAGAAAGAGTGAGAAACCAATTAAAAGATCTAGCTCATTTAACATATACCAATGAAAAGGGAGAAGTTATTAATGAATTTCCGGTAAATCCTAATGGTAGTGAATTAAATTTAGCTGGTCTAAGTAATGCCAAAGGTAATGTTTTTGCCATGATGCCGCATCCGGAAAGAGCTTGTTTTTTAAAACAGATTCCAACTTATTTACAATCTGATTGGTCTGAACAAAAACAAACTGGAGAAAAAAGTTTTTATGCTGAAGGACCTTGGGCAAAAATGTTTTTGAGTTTAGCAGATTACTTAGGAGAAATTTAGACTATGAAACAGAATATTAAATTAATTGTTTCTTTAAAAAATGCAGATCTTCACGCGTTAACTGCGGAAAAAACTATTAAAGAGATTTTAAATTATTCTAAATTAGTCAGTTTAAAACGATATATTATTTGGGATATTGATTTGGAAGCAAATAGTGAATCTGAGGCAAAAGAGAAAATCGAAAAAATTCTTAAATCTACTTACTACCTAATTAACCCGAACAAAGAAGCTTACACTATTAATAAGATTAATAAAAAGAAAGTAGAACCACCCAAGCAATTACAAAGTATAATTATTGAGAATCCTAATTTCCAAAAACCGGATTTAATTAATAAAATTGCTCAAAAAACTAAAGTTAAAATAGATAGACTAGAAAAATTATTGATGTGGGAGTTTGTTTTGGATGTACCAAATAATAATCAATTGAACTTACAAAAAGAATTAGCCGAAGAAATAATTATTTCTAGTTCTCTGGAAAAAGGCTTGCTGGTAAATGAATTATTTGAAAAGTTTAGATTTGTTAATTTAGAAGAATATTATGATTTTGCCTAATAATAGCAATGATTCCCCTGAAGTTAGTGTAATAATAGTAAATTATAATGGTAAAGACATTCTAAAAAAGTCTTTAACTGCTTTATTTGCAACTTCCAAAGATATATCACTAGAAGTAATTTTAGTTGATAATAATTCACAAGACGATTCTTTAGCTAAAATTAAAGAATTTGAAAATCAGATTATCTTAATTAAAAATCAAGAAAACACTGGTTTTGGCAAAGCTAATAATCAGGGTCTAAAATTGGCTAAAGGTAAATATATTTTACTTCTAAATAACGATGCCTTGCTTCATGAAAATGCTTTAAAAGAAATGGTTAAATTTATTAAAGAAAATAAAAATTGCGGAGTGGTTTGTCCTAAATTATTAAATTTAGACGGTAGTTTACAAATTCATGGCAGTAGTTTAGGTAAATTATTTTTTAAAACCGAAAAACCACAAGCAAAAAGTTTTTTACCAGCGGCAGTATTTTTAATTAGAACAGATTTATTCAGAGAAATCGGCGGGTTTGATGAGAATTTCTTTTTTTATAACGAAGATCTTGATTTATGTAAAAATATCATAAAAAAAGGCTTCAAATTATATTATTTACCCACAGTTTCCGCAACTCATATTGGTGGATTTTCCAGCAAAAACTTAAAAGAAGAAGGCATTGTAGAAGGTTTTCGTGGGGGGCTTTATTTTTGTAAAAAACATTATGGGGTATTAGTTTATACTCTTTATAAAGGGATTTTAAAACCATATTTGCATCTTGCTATATTTTGGTTAAGTATTTTTGCTAAATCAAATGAAGATAAAATCAAAATTAAGAATGCTTATAAGAAGATATTGGAGATAATTTAAAATAGATAGAGGCTTTGTGCCCATTTTCCTCGCGCCTTCTAGTTTCTTGTTTCTAGTTTCTTGTTTCTTGTCCCCTTTGTGCCTAGAGCCCTGAGTTTTCTTCTGTCTCCTGTATCCTGTATCCTGTATCCTGTATCCTGTCTCCTGAGCCCCAATAGTGCCTAGTGTTTATTATATTCCATTATTTTTTTTACCCCATTTTCTTTTGAAAAAGAAAACGGGGTAAACCCCAAAAGAAAA
>CAZFTP010000019.1:0-27925 GCA_964521915.1 uncultured Candidatus Marinamargulisbacteria bacterium | reverse complement strand
AAACGCCCTCTCCCATTCGTGGGAGAGGGTTGGGGTGAGGGTAAAAGTTCGCCCCTACAACCCCGTATGCACCTGCCGGGCGGGCTTTAAGGCAGAGCCTTAAAAATCCAGTTTTTCTTTTTAGAAAAGAAACAAAATTTTTTATTTTGTATCTACTTTCTTTTTGTGAAAAAAGAAAGTAACAAAGAAAATCACCCCAAAACACAGGGACCCGGTTTTTTTTCTCCCGTCTCCTGACTTCTGCCTTCTGTCTCCCGAGCCCCACTAGTGCCTAGTGCCTTGAGTTTTAAGTGACTTATTTCAAATAATTTATTTCAAACGCCTTCCCTACTTCTGTGGGTAAACCCTGGGTTTGGCATTTTGGGCATTCCAAATTGCTCTTAATTTTCAAAAAATTTTCTTTACATTTTGGACAAAAAAGTTCTGCCTCTTGCCAAGCAAAAACTAATTCTGCTCCTTCCAAAGGAGTTTCTTCGGTAAATGTTTCGAAATATAATTTAATACTTGTTTCATCAAACCCAAGCCCTCTACCAATTAAAATACCAACTTCTTTTACTTTTAAAATTTCTTCTTGTTTTGCAATTTCTAAAGCATTTTTCACTAAATGTTCTACTTGATGTTTTTCATGCATTTTTGTTTCCTTTTTTCTTTTTTGTTTCACAAAAAAGAAAAAAATTTATTAAGGGGACTTCGTCCCTTAAACCCTGATTTTGTCTGCCGACGGCTTTAAGGCTTCGCCTTAAAAATCCATTTTTTTTTGTCTCTCCTTTTTTTGCTTCGCAAAAAAAGGAGTACGAAAAAAATTCACTTCTAAGAAGCAAACCCTTAAAATCCCAAAGGGCTATCGCCCAATTTTAAAAAGCTGATGAATATTCACTTTTTATCTCTAAACACTTCTTTGGACAAGCCTCTGTACAAGCACCACAAATAATACATTTACCAGGGTCAATTTCCCAAGTTTTCTTTTCGCGATCTACTTTTATTGCTTTAGTAGGGCATTTAATAGCGCAAATACCGCAATAAATACATTTATCTTGTTCTATCGCAATATGCCCACGAGTACCATCGAAAAACTCTCTTTTCTTAAACGGGTACATAAGCGTAGCTGGTTTGCTAAATAAATTCTTTAAAACACCCCAAGTAAATTTATAATAAGCCATAATTTATCTCTCCGTACAACTAATACAAGGATCTATAGTTAATAATAAAATCGGTACATCTGCTAATTCACAACTTTTTAACATCTGTACCATAGCCGGAATATTAGCAAAAGTAGGAGTTCTTACCCTTAAACGTTCTAAAAATTTAGTACCGTTAGCTTTGAAATAATAAATTACTTCTCCCCTTGGCTGTTCAGTTCTTGTAATTACTTCACCAGTGGGCATACCTGTTACTTTTATAGCAATTTCTCCAGGAGGAATTTTTTCTACTGCCTGCCTAATTAAATCAATCGATTGAAATACTTCTTTAATTCTTACATCAGTTCTAGCATAACTATCGCCATCTGTTGCAATTATTGGTTCAAAATTTAATTCATTAAACGACGCATACCCAGTGTTACGCACATCAAAAGCTATTCCGCTAGCTCTTAAAGTTGGACCAACTGCCCCTAAAACATGAGCTGTTTCTTTATCAATAACCCCAACCCCTTTTAATCTTTGTTTAACTGATGTATCTTCAAGAAATACTTTTCCAATTTCTTTAACTTGTTTTTCATAATCTTGCAACAATTTCATCATGTTTTTTAAATATTCATCAGTAATATCTCTTCTTACTCCGCCAACTTTACAAGACCCAAAAATTACCCTGCCACCAGTTGTTTCTTCAATAATATCCAAGATTTTTTCACGGATTTTCCAGCTTTGCATGAATAAACTTTCAAAACCCATAGCATCTGCTAAAAGACCTAACCATAATAAATGACTATGAATTCTGGATAATTCAGACCAAATGGTACGTAAGTATAGTGCCCTTGTTGGAACTTGAATATTCATTAATTCTTCTATACCTTGGCTATAGGTTAAACCATGAATAAAGCTACAAATACCGCAGATACGTTCTGCAACATACACATACTCGTTAAAATCTTTCTTCTCTACTAACTTTTCCAACCCGCGATGTATAAAACCAATACTAGGTATTACATCTACCACTTTTTCATCTTCAACTACTAAGTCCAGATGCAATGGTTCCGGTAACACCGGGTGCTGTGGTCCAAATGGTATAATTGTACGTTTTCCCATTGATTCTCCTTTTTTGCCCTACCGGGCAGGTTTAAAGGCTTTGCCTTTTGAGTTTTTCATGTATACCCGGGTGGCGGAGCCACCCGGGTATACGAAATTCTAAGGGGGCAAGCCCCCTTAAACCCCGTTTTTTTCCTGGCTCCTGACTCCAGTCTTCTGTCTCCTGAGCCCCACTAGTGCCTCGAGTCTAAATAAAAGGTGTCTTAATTTTAGTTTGGTAAAAATTACCATTAAAATCTAAAACTAAACCCTGAAATTTTACTCCGTATAAATCTTTAATTTCATTCTCATATAAAAAAGCTATCTGATAAACAGAACTTATACTAGGTACTTCTTTAGTTAAATCGTCCACCACAATTCTAAAACTTTCCATGTCATAATCACTGGCAAAAGTATAAATTATTTCTACATTTTCATCGGATTTTAAAGGTGACATTGCTACTAACCTAAATTTATCAAAAAATAATACTTTCACTTTGTCTAATAATTCGTCTTGTTTTAAAATAGTAGTTTCTAACATAAAATTTTCCTTTTTTTTTATAATTTAGTTATTTTAAATAATAAATTTTCAAATAATTTAAAATGATTTTTTTTTACACTATTAAAAATTTTACGACTTTGACTTTGATCATAAATATGTGTGATCAAAAATCTGGTTTTAACCCTAACCTATTTCTTTCCACGCTTTTGCTCCAAAATACCTAAAGCTTTTACAACTCCGTCTATCAAAGCTTCCGGTCGTGCGGCACAACCCGGTACATAAACATCTACTGGAATTACTTTATCTGCACCACCCAGGATATTATAACACTCCTGAAAAATTCCGCCGGATATAGCACAAATTCCAACTGCCACAACTACTTTCGGATTCGGCATTTGCTTATAAATATTTTCCACAATCGGTTTATTTTGTTCATTTATAGCACCAGTTATTAAAAAAATATCCGCGTGCTTTGGATTACCGGTATTGATAATTCCGAAACGTTCAATATCGTACATCGGAGTTAATGCGGCTAATACCTCAATATCGCAACCATTACAACTTGAACCGTCGTAATGTATTATCCATGGTGATTTTTTTAAAAAACTCATTTTTTTTCCTTTAATTTTTTATTTTAATTTTTGGCTAGCCAAAAATTAAAATAAAAATAAAATAAAAATATTACCACACCCTAAAACAATGGCTACTAACCAACTCACTAAAATCATATAATGCCATTTAGTTCTGGCAAAGGTATTATCAATAATCAATTCAAAAAAATAAACTAATACTACAAAAATTAAACCTAATAACCAATGATGCGCAAAAAACATAAAAATTAAACCAAGCAATAATATATTTTCATACCAATGAGTAATTTCAATTAACCCTAAAGCCGGCCCCGAAAACTCAGTAGTAATACCCTTAACCAATTCCTGGTGAGCATGATGCGAAGTTGAAAGATCAAAAGGCGATTTTCGCAATTTAATCGTTAAAACAAAAATTAAACCAAGAAAAACTCCTGGTAATAAAACTACTAAAGGAACAGGAAAAGTAATGATCTTGGATACATAAAAACTGCCGGTAACAATATACATACCAACGGCAGTTATTAAAATCATAGGTTCATATGCTACCATTTGTAATAACTCACGGGTAGCACCAATGTAACTATACGGAGAACTAGCTTTAAACCCGGCAAGCACAAAAAAGATTCCTGCTAAAGTTAAAGCGAATATAACCAATAATAAATCGCCACCAGCAAAAAATAAAGCGCCGGTAAAAATCATAAAAATAAGGAAAAACAAAATATAAATATTTTGAGATTTTCTTACTACCAAAGACTCTTTTTCAAAAAGCTTTAATACATCATAAAACGACTGAAAAATACTTGGTCCTACTCTACCTTGCAAACGAGCTGTAATCTTTCTATCTATACCTGCTAATAAACCACCTGCAAAAGGGGCTAAAACTATAAATAAAATTGCAAAAATTATATTCATATAATAAATATCCTCACAAACATAAAAATAATCAGTATCCAACTTAAAACAAAACCAATTTTAAGTAATTTTGATTCTGATAAATAACCGGTTAAATAATAATTTTTTAAATCAATTGGTATAATCTGATGCAACGAATTATAAAAATTATCTCTGGTACCGGAATTTAGACCCGCTAAATAAGGATCTGAAATTCTAACACGCTTATCCTTTTTAACCCATGGAAAAGTAAATGGAAAAACAAAAAGTAAACCCATCATTATAGTCATAATAATAATATTTCCTTCACCTAAACTTACGGCATGACCATAAATATTAATAATATATGGCTCAATTAAAACAGCGGCAATTACTGGGAAAAACAAACAAACAGCAACAGTTAAAAAGCCCAAGGAAAAAACACTTGCCCATTCTCCTGGTTTTATACTTTTTTCTATATCTTCTTCCGGATTTTCTACCCCAATCAATAATTTACCCATCCATTTAACCCAAAATAATAAAGTTGCGGCACTACCAAAAATAACAATAATAGCCAAACTCGGATGTACCTCAGTTAACGCTTTTAGTACTGCCCATTTACTGATTAACATCCCAAAAGGAGCTAGAAACATCCCTGCCATACCAATTAACATGGACCACGCCAATTTCGGCATTTTTAAAATCAACCCATCCATACTTTCTAAGTCTCGATTATGTAAAATATGCTCAACTAAACCTACACATAAGAATAATAAACACTTAGCTATAGCATGGAAAATAATTAATAAAATAGCGGCCCAAACAGCTTCATAAGTACCAATACCGGCACAAAGAACAATTAAACCAAGATTAGCTATAGTTGAATACGCCAAAATCTTTTTAGCATCTCTTTGCGTTACTGCAATAAAAGAAGTAATTAAAAAGGTAAAACCACCGATCAAAGCCACCAAAATACCAATAGCCGTACCAGTATACATTGGCGCCATTTTAACCAAAAGAAAAACACCGGCTTTAACCATGGTGCTTGAATGCAATAACGCTGAAACAGGTGTTGGGGCAACCATTGCTCCTGTTAACCAAGTACTAAATGGTAATTGAGCTGATTTAGTTAAACCCGCTATACTTAAAGCTACTAGAGGTAAAAATACGATAAAACCTTTGAGAGTAGTAAGGCTACTTAATTCAATAACATGCAAAATATTTACCATGTAAATTAAAGCAATCGCAAAACAAATTCCGCCGAATAAATTAATTAGTAATGCCCAAAAACTATTTTTGATAGATTCCGCATCTTTTTTATAACCAATTAAAAGAAAAGAACAAACGGTCGTTATTTCCCAAGCAAAATAAAGCCAAGATAAATTATTGGTAAAAACAATAGCAAACATGCTAGATATAAAAACAAATAAGATAAAGAAAAAAAATGGTCTTCGATCTTGCACTTCCTGATGATCTTTATGAAAACCTTTCATATAAGTTACAGCATAAATACAAATAATCCCACCAATAATACCAATAATTAAAGCCATGATTAAAGAAAATTGATCAAGATATAAAGGCGTATGAGATTCTACTAAAGATAAACCCTTCTCAAGGGTCAACATGAAAAAAAATTGAATGGCTAAAAAAATAATTACTAGAATTTTTTTATACTTAAAAGCCAAAAATAATAAAATGAAACTGAGTGCTAATTCCAAATAAAAAATAGTTTTATTAATTAATTCAACGTCAGAAAAAGAAAAGAACAAAGAGCCGGAATTAAAATATTTGAAAGTTAAAAAAATAACTGCCAACATAATTACAGCAGTACTTGTATAAACAACTATTTTTTGAAATACATTATTAGGTAAAAACAATAATAAAACAGAAATTACTAAAGGAAATAAAATTAAAAAACTAATAAGTTCCATAACGGAAAATAAGTATACCTTTTTTTTTTATTTTTGTATAGCACGAGTCTGTTGTAAAATAGCTATTTTTCCAAACTAGTGCGTAAAATTAATTTTTGGTACCGCACCTCCCCAGCCCTCCTCAGTAGGAGGGTGCCAATAGGTGAAACTCCGAGTCAAAAATTAAGTTATGCCTTCAATTTTGAAAAAATTTGCATTTTGTGACAGAATCAGAACTACTTTATTATTATTTCCCGTTATTGAGAAGAAGATCTAATTGTTCGCCTTCGATAATTTCTTTTTCAATTAAAACCTGCGCAATTTCTGTTAATTTATTTTTATATTCAGTCAAAATCTTTTTTGTTTCTAAATAACATTTATTAATTAATTTATTAATTTCCTGGTCAATTTCAGTTGCAGTTGCTTCAGAATAATCTTTAGAATGATCTGAATAATCTTTTCCAAGAAAAACATGTTCCTGAGTTTTACCATATTTTCTAGCACCTAATTTTTCACTCATCCCAAATTTACAAACGTAATTTCTGCTTAATTCCGTTGCTTTTTCAATATCATTAGAAGCACCGGACGTATAAGTACCAAAAATTAAATCTTCAGCAATTCTACCACCAAGCAATACTTTAATCTGATCTTCAATTTCATCTCGAGAAATTAAATATTTATCCTCTAAAGGTAATTGCAAAGTATAACCTAAAGCTAAACCACGTGGCAAAATACTGATTTTATGAACCGGATCTACATTTTTTAATTTCTTGGCCACTAAAGCATGCCCTACTTCATGATAAGCTACCATTTCTTTTTCTTTTGTTGAAATAATTCGCGATTTCCTCTCTGGTCCGGCAATAACTCTATCGGTACCTTCTTCAAACTCAAGCATATCCACTATCTTTTTACCTTTTCTGGCCGCTAAAAGTGCCGCTTCATTTACCAAATTCGCGAGATCTGCACCAGTAAAACCAGGAGTACGCTTTGCTACTATTTCTAAATCTACCTTCGGGCTAACTTTTTTATTTTTACAATGTATTTTTAAAATATCTGTTCTACCTTTTATATCAGGTTTATCTACAATTATTTGTCTATCAAATCTGCCAGGGCGTAATAATGCCGGATCCAAAATATCCGGTCTATTAGTAGCCGCGATTACAATAACTGTTTCTTTAGGGTCAAATCCATCCATTTCAACAAGTAGCTGATTTAAAGTCTGCTCCCTCTCATCATGCCCACCGCCTAAACCAGCACCACGGTGTCTACCAACAGCATCAATTTCATCTACGAATATTATACAAGGCTGACTTTTTTTTGCTTGTCCAAATAAATCTCTTACCCTTGAAGCACCCACACCAACAAACATTTCTACAAAATCTGAACCAGATAAACTAAAAAACGGCACTTCTGCTTCACCGGCAATAGCCTTAGCTAATAAAGTTTTACCAGTTCCCGGTGAGCCCATTAAAAGCACACCTTTAGGAATTTTCGCGCCAATATCTAAATATTTTTTTGGGTGTTTCAAAAATTCTACTATTTCTTGTAATTCTTCTACAGCCTCATCAACACCAGCAACATCTTTAAAAGTAACCATTTCCTTTTTATCTTTTTTATTCCAAGGTAAAAATCTGGCTTTTCCAAAAGAAAAAGCCTGACTACTTGCGCCTTGTGCCTGTCTAAATATAAAAAACCATAATAAACCTAAGAGAATAAATGGTAAAAAAGCCTGCAAAAATAAATTAATAAACCAACCGGAATCTGTGGGGTTTACTTCAATATTTACATCACCGGATCTTAATTCATCTATAAACTGCGGATAAGAAATATAATTAGCTTTCAACTTTTCATCTTTAGCATTAGTAACCAAGAGTTGTTGTTCCGAAGTTTTAATTACCACGGATTTCACTTCTTTATTTTTAACTAAGCCTAAAAAATCAGAAAAAGTTATTGCCTTTGGTCCTTTTGGCTGACCAAAATAAGTAGAAAAAATAGAAACCGTAACCAATACAATTAAAGAATACCATATAAGATTACGCCATCCACCTTTTTTGGGATCAAATATTGGTTTCTTTTTTTTGCTATTTTTTTTATTTACAGGTTGCATTGGGTTTGATTGTATTAGAATTAGACAAAAATGTCTATGGGATTAAGCATTAAGCAAAATATATTTAAAAGGATTTCGATGTCCCTAATTTAAGAATAGTTCCGTTATTGCCAGTAAAAAATATATCCCCAGATGAAAACCCCCTAACAGCACTTAAAGCATAATTAGCAATATTGGTAATCTTTTCGTAAGAAACTCCATTAAAATGCATAATATCAGAACCAACAATTAAATATAAGTTATTACTGTAAGTACCCCAAATACCAGATATATCACCAGTAGACATACTAACTTTAACGGTCCATTTATTTCCATCATAAGTTAAAAGATTACCAAAAGCATCTCCCATAAATACATTATTTGAAGAAAAACCGAACATACTTTCAATTGTAAAACAAGTTCCACTATTTATATATGAAAAATCCATTCTTGATGATGATCTTCGTTTATCAACATACATCATCCCTCCATTGGTTCCGGCAACAAATACATTATCGTCAGTACAACATACAGTTAAGGCGGTGAAAGGTAGTTCGAATGGATCACTCCAGTTTGTACCATTAAATCTAATAACAAAACTACCAGCAACATAAATATCATTTGCGGCTGTCCCGGTTATAGCAAATGGTATAAAATTTAGATCATCAGATATAGTATTCCAAGTAGTTCCATCATAATGAATAATAAAACCGGTATTAGTTTCGGTATTTCCACCTACAGCATAAATATTTGAATCTGAGGTTCCCCAAATACCATAGATAGTATCAGACACTCCTGTATTTTCTATTTTTGTCCATTCTGTACCATCAAAATTTAATATGGTACCACTACTTCCGCCTGCAAATAAGTTATTTGCTGAAGTACCCCAGATACATCTCATATCCCATACCAACGGACTGCTTACCAGACTCCACTGACTACCACCTGTATTCTGAAGTATCATACCTAAATTACCTACCGCAAAAATATTATTTGCACTACCACCGTAAATACCATAAATATGGACACTATATAAACTTTCATCTGTCCATGATGAGCCATCATACCTTGCGGTTAAACCATAATCTCCAACCACTATTAGATTATTTGAGGAAGTGCCCCATATAGCATTAAGCCCTCCATTAACTGCTCTACCCATACCTGTCCAAGAAGTTCCGTCAAAATGGAAAACATTATTAGGTAAAGAACCTAAAACGGAAGTTGCACAAACATAAATATTGTTTTCAGCGTCTGCCCATATGCCGGTAAGCCAGGTTGCGTTACTTTCTAATATGGTACTTACTGACCAGGAAGTACCATTATAATGTAGTACCTCCCCTTGGTTTGATATTGCGTAAATATTGTTTGCGGAAAAACCTAAAATTCCTGTAATATATCCTGCTGAAATTTGTCCGGAAGAAGTCCATTCTAAACCGTCATAATGTAGTATTTCCCCGTTATTTGAACCAACATACAAATCAGTAGGAGAAAATCCCCAAACCGCCTGTAAAATACTAGTAGTCAAACCTTGCGACATTTTGCTCCAGGAATTACCGTCAAAACGCATAATTGTTCCATTACTACCAACCGCAAAAACATTATTGGCATTATAAGCCCATACTTTAAATAGATCTTCCCTGGTATTAGATTCAACAACTGTCCAACTACCAGAACTATAACGAATAATAGAACCTTTTACTCCAACCGCAAAAGCATTATCGGCATCAATAAAAACTATGCTTTGTAATGTATTACCTTGAGGTAACGGATTTGACCATGAAAGTCTATAAGTAGTTGGACTACCCGGATTAGTTAAACCACAACCGGCAATAAAAAAGATAAAACAAAATAAAATTAATAATAAGGGGATATTTAAAAATTTTCCTGGCATAATAACTAAAGTATATATTTTTTTTATCCTTAAAACAATAATATTACAATAATGTTAAACGGTAGAAGCGACTGTACGGATTTGGATTTTTCTAAGAGACTCCGTCCCTTAAACCCTGAGAAGAAAGATTTTTTTCTTGTACGGGCGAACGCCCCTTCGTCCCTGTCTTTGTGCCTCGAGCCCTTCTAGTCTCTAGTTTCTGATATGAGTCTCACTTTAAGCAAAAGTACTAAATTGAGAATTTTTTTGAAAAGGATTTATTGGCGCAAGTTTTTGATACCGAACTTTTTCATTAATAATATCAGTATACATTTGATGTAATTTGATGGCTTCTTTATAAAAAACTGTTTGGGATACTTTATTCTGATTAGCTTTTAAATCTAAAACAGTTACCCCGCTATTAGCAACAATTTTTATGGGAATACGAATATAATTTTGTCCACTTATTTCAAATGCATTTAAAATAGGATCTTCAGGATTAGCTAATCCTATTATAAACATTAATTTTTGAATATTACGTAAATCTTGATTAGATGGTTCTGGTAAACCTTTTGGATGAGAATGATACACCCCATAATATTCTAACCCGTGTTTTTCAAAAAACTGATGAGCACGTAAGATATCATCAGATTCCAAAGTAAAGGTATGGGTACTATCTCCAACGGTTTTGTTATACATCGGCAAAACAGCTTTAATCATATCCTCAGAACCGCCTAAAAAACCACCGGATTCCCGAGGTAAGTTTTCGATTGCCTGACGAATAATTATTTCATACTGACGCTCTGTTATTTTTAAATCGTCCATTATATAATCACTATTTTTTATATACCCTTTTTTATTTTTTTTTAAACATCAAAATATATTTTAAAACATATTTCATTGTTAAAAAAAACATGGTTGGAAAAAGCAATAAAAAAAGTTATAATAAGTGCTTAATAATTAAAAGATTTTTAGTTTAGAGGTGTAAAAACAATGTCCAGACAATGTGAAATTTGCGGTAAAAAAGCTATGAATAGTAATTTAGTTAGCCATTCCAATATTAAAACAAAAACTTTGCAACAGCCAAATTTATTTAGACTCCGTTTAATGATAGACGGAATATTTAAAAGAGTAAGAATTTGTGCTGGCTGTCTAAAGACGCACGTTAAAAAAGCCAAAGCTTAAAATTTTTGGTGGACGTAGCTCAGTTGGTAGAGCTCCTGATTGTGGTTCAGGCTGTCGAGGGTTCGAGTCCCTTCGTTCACCCCAGTAAAAATTCATAAATTAAATAAAGTAATTTTGAAACAAGACCAAAATAAAAATTTTATTATTATTATTTCCGGGCCGTCAGGTGTAGGGAAAGGCTCTATTATAAAAGGTTTAATAAAAAAAAATCCGAAAATTAAAATAGCAATCTCGGCTACTACCAGGTTAGCAAGACCTCAAGAAGCAAATAAAAGAGATTATTATTTTGTCACTGAAAAATTCTTTAACGAAAAAATTAAAAATCACGAATTTTTGGAATGGGCAGAAGTTCATGGGCACAAATACGGCACATTAAAAAGTGAAGTTGATTATTATTTAAAGAATGGGTATGATGTAATACTGGAAATTGATATACAAGGTGCGAGGCAAGTAAAAAAACACGGCGGTAGAATTATTAGTATTTTCATAAGTCCGCCTAGTTTTCAAGATTTAATAGAACGTTTACATAATAGAAATACAGAAAAATCTGATGCTATTGAAACCAGATTAAATTCAGCAGAAAAAGAATTAAAAGCAATAGCAGAATATGATTATATTGTTATAAATGATACTATAGAATCTGGAATTAAAGATATTTTAGATATCATTAAAAAAGCAAAAAAAGAAATAATTTAATTTGAGAGGGTCAAAAATGAGTAAAAAAGCAGACAAAGAAAATTCAATTAATTTGAACAACAAACCAAATAATTTTTTATTATCACTAGCTATTGCTAAAAGAGCCAGACAATTACAAGAAGGCGCAAAGCCATTAATTCCATTAGCAGAAAATGAAATTATGCATCCAATTTTAACTGCTTTAAAAGAATTTAAAGATGGTAAATATGATATATTACTTTCAGAAAATAAAGATGAAGATTTAGAAATGATTAAAGAAATTGATACTTATTTTGATCAAGCACTAAAAAAAGAAAAATCGGAAGAATCAAACCCGAAAAAAGATAAAGATTTAAAAACAAAAACTAAATTTAAATCTTTAGCGGCATAATGTAAGTTTATGAAAAAAAGAATTATTCTCGGTATTACCGGCAGTATTGCGGCTTACAAAACCCCTGAATTAATTCGTTCTTTAATTAATGAAAATATTCAAGTTGTACCAATAACAACTCCGAATGCGCATAAATTTGTAACTGAACTTTCCTTAAAAACCGTTGCTAACCACCCTGTTTTACAAGACGAATATAATACTAAAGAAAAGATCCCTCACTTAGACATTGGCAAAAGTAACGATATTCTGGTTATTGCCCCAGCAACTGCTAATTTTATTAATAAAGTGGCAAACGGTATTGCAGATAATTTATTAACCAATATTTTTCTTGCCTTTACTGGTCCTAAGTTAATTGTTCCTGCCATGAATAAACATATGTATTTGAATCCTATTACTCAAGAAAATATTTTGAAATTAAAAAAATACCAAGTACATTTTTTAGGTCCAATAGAAGGTAATTTAGCCTGTGGTGATATTGGTATAGGCAAAATGGTAGCTTTACCGTTAATTATTGAAAAAATTAAATCTTTATATTTTCCGCAACTAAACTTAAATGGAAAAAGAATTCTTATTACAGCTGGCGGTACTTCAGAGCCAATTGATAGCGTAAGAATTATTACAAATAAATCTACGGGAAAAATGGGACATACTTTAGCTGATTTAGCCGGATTTTACAAAGCAAAAGTAACCCTTGTTACAACTAAAGAAAAAATAATAAACCCGGAAATCGCTAAAGTAATAACAGTTGAAACTGTCGAAGAAATGACTAAGGCTATAAACCAAGAAATTAAAAACAATGATTATTTACTTATGTCTGCAGCAATTTCAGATTATACACCAAAAAAACAAATTGAAAAAAAAATTAAAAGAGAAAAAAATTTAACCTTAGATTTAATTGCCACTAATGATATTTTAAAATCTCTTTTGCCAATAAAAAAAGAAAAAAAATACATTGGTTTTTGTTTGGAAACAGAAGATTTATTAAACCGAGCAAAGAAAAAATTGCGAGAAAAACAGTTAGATTATATAATTGCTAATTCAATAGATGTTATCGGACAAAATTATAGAAAGGTATTTATTATGAATAAAAACGAAAATATTGAAACCATTGAAGGAGATTTAAAATATATCGCTCATAAAATTTTGGAAACAACTATATGCTAAAAAAAATATCTTTACTTTTTATACTTTTTTCTTTAACTTTTTTTCCTTTGTTAGCCCAACAGACTAATTTAAAGGATCTTAAAGATAAAGAAAAAACAGATTACTATACCTTAGCTGATGCTATTACAATCACTACAGAAAACAATTTATCTATTTTAAAAGCAAAACAAAATATTGATAAAATGAGAGCCGGTATTCAAACAGGCTGGTCAATGGTATTTCCGAAACTAACCTTGAACGCTAATTACACAAAGCTTGATAGTTATTCGACCAGACAAATTCTACCGCCAGGAGCTAATTCTGAGTTTAATTACTATGGAACCAAAGCATCGGTTAACCAATTACTGTTTGCAAATTATATTATCCCTACTTTAGAAATTGCTGATTATGCACTTCAATCAAGTATTGCTGAATATGAAGCTACTATTGATTTTGTACTTTATAACTTAAATATAGCTTATTATACGGTATTAAGAGCCGAAAATTTACAAAAAATTGCCCAAAACAGCTTAAATATTACTAATGAACACGTAAAAATAAATGAAAGAATGCAAGAGATAGGTATAATAAATAAAGCAAATTTATATCAAACATATACCAGGCAAAAAGAAAATGAAAATCAATTAACAGAAACTGAAAAATTAATTAAAATGGCAAAATTAAATTTTAATTACATAACGAATAGAAACTTAGATAAAGATTTTGCTTTAGATGGTCAAAATTTAGAAAAAATAGCCTTTGCTAATTTAGAAAAAGTAACTTTAGATAACTTAGATATATTTGTTGAAAAAGCTTTAAACAGACCAAATATGCAGGTACTATACAAAAACAAAGAAATTTTAAATAGAAATATTTTTGTTAATGAAAGTAATTATTACCCGAATGTATTTTTAACAGGAAATTATGGGTATACTAACCCTAATGCATATACCATAAAATATAATGACAGAGATTGGAATGTTGCAGTAGCTCTTTCATGGACTGTATTTGATGGCTGGTTAACAACATCTAAAGTTAATGCCGCTAAAAGTGATTCACAACAAATGGATACAACAATTGAAATTAATAAGAAACAAATTAAACAAGAAATCTTAGACGCAATGTTAAGTATTAAAATTGCTAAAGAAAATATTAATAGCTCAAAAGCTCAAATTAAATTTGCTACAGAAAGTTATAATTTAATGAAAGAGCAATATAAAAATGGTCTAAGTACGAACCAAGAACTTTTAGACGCAGAATTATCGTATACTATTTCTGAAGTTAATTATAGCAATGCTTTATTCGATTTAATTTTAGCCAAGAAAAAACTTAATTATTTAACCGGCGAAATTTAAAATATACTATCTTTTATCTCTCTAAACTCGCCAAGTAATTAATCCGGGAATATAAGGGTTTGCTAATAAATCATTTTTAGGTAAAATCCTTATGGTATAACCATATTTACCAGATGACTCACAATTAATGGTAACCTTATAGATGTTTTCATTATTATCGTTTCTGCTAATATTTTCCATTTCTAAAATATTAAAGCAATCTAATGTACCTTCTGCATTAATTACGCCATATAACAATTGTACGGCAATACCTGCCGGATCTATACCATCAATTTGAATTTTACTGGTAACTTCAATAGTATCACCAACTTTTAAATTACCTTTAATATCAGAATCTGCTTTTAAAATTTTAATTTTACTCCAATTCTTGTTCACATCTTGCATCCAATTTGTAAAACTTTTTAAACTAGCAAAATTATCGGCTTGTAAACGATTAAAATGCAACAATGCTGGCACATAAAAATCTTGTACATATTGTGATACCATTCTGCTGGTGCTAAAAATAGGCGCTATAGTTTTTATACAGCTTTTCATTTTGGTAATCCATTCTCTTGGTAAACCATCAAAACCACGATTATAAAATGCTGGCACAATCTCTTTTTCTAATAAACTATAAATTTGATTACTTTCCACATTATCTTGTTGTTCTTGATCTGAATATTCTTCACCAGTTCCAATAGCCCAACCATTTTCTGTAGTATACCCTTCACACCACCAACCATCTAAAACACTGCAGTTAATTACACCATTAGCCGCGGCTTTCATTCCAGAAGTACCACTTGCTTCAAGTGGTCTAATTGGATTATTCAACCAAACATCACAACCTTGAACTAAATAACGAGCTACAGAAATATCGTAATCTTCAATAAAAACTATATGATTTCTTAACTCTTCTTCTTTTGCATAATGAATAATTTTTTGAATAATTTTTTTTCCTGGAATATCAGAAGGATGCGCTTTACCAGCAAAAATTAATTGCACAGGTCTATCTTTATCTAATAAAATTTTTTTCAACCTCTCAATATCGCGAAAAATTAAATCCGCTCTTTTATAAGTAGCAAATCGTTTAGAAAAACCGATAGTCAATGTTTTAGGATTTAAAACTTCTTCTGCTTTTTTTAATTCTAACTGAGTAGCTCCGCGTCTTTTCATTTGATTTACTAATCTTTTTCTAGCAAAAGAAACTAATCTTTCTCTTCTTCTTTCATGTGTACCCCATAATTCCGTATCAGGGATACGGTCTACCCTATTCCATAACCCTTCCTTGTCTTGAGGATCTTTTCCCCATTTTGGACCTAAATAAAAATCATATAAATCTGCTAAATCATGACTAATCCAAGATTTTGTGTGAATTCCGTTAGTGATATGCTTAATAGGAACTTCTTCTACCGGTAAATTTGGCCAAATATCTTGCCACATTTTCCTAGACACATGACCATGCAACTCACTAACTCCATTAGCAAAACCAGCCATCTTTAAAGCAAGTACCGTCATACAAAAAGATTCTTGTAGATCATTAGAATTTTCTCTACCTAAACTATAAAATTCTGCTTCAGAAATACCAATTTCTGTTAATAATTTTTCTAAATACGCATAAACCATTTTAGGTTCAAACCGATCATTACCAGCTGGCACAGGAGTATGCGTAGTAAAAACAGTAGTGCCTTTAACCATTTCTATGGCTTGCTCTTTAGTTAATTGAGAATTTTTTATAAAATTTGCTATTCTGGCTAAAGATAAGAAAGCAGAATGACCTTCATTCATATGACAAACAATAGGCTGATACCCTAACTTGGTTAAAGCATTGATTCCGCCAATACCTATTAAAATTTCTTGCTTAATTCTCATTTCAATATCACCGCCGTACAGCTGGGCAGTAATAGCACGATCTTCAACTGTATTCTTATTTATATTTGTATCTAATAAAAATAATTTTGTTCTACCAATAATACACTCCCATACTTGCGCGTAAATTAGTTTATCTTTATTAGGCACCTCAATAATTAAAGGCTGATTATTCTCATCACCAAGAATTTTTAAAGGCATTTGATAAAACTGATTTTCCGGATATAGTTCTGTTTGCCAGCCATCACTATTTAAAAACTGTTTAAAATATCCCTGTTGATAAAGTAATCCAACCCCTACTAAAGGCACACCAAGATCACTAGCGGCTTTTAAATGATCGCCGGCTAATATACCTAACCCACCTGAATAAATAGGCAAAGTTTCATCTAGACCATATTCCATAGAAAAATAAGCAACTACGTTTTTTTCTTCTAAATGAATATCTTTATAAGTTAAAGAAAACCAAGTATCATCACTAAAATATTCTTGAAAAGAATTATAAACACTTTTCATATACGATAGAAAACTTTCATCTTTAATAGTTTCATTTAATCTTTCTTGCGAAACATTGTTTAAAAAATTTTGCGGTCCATAAATAATATTTTCCCATTTATCTGGATCAATTTGTCGAAATAACTCAATTACCGGATAATTCCAAGAAAACCAAAGGTTACTGGCTAAATCTTTTAATGGCTCTAATTGCTTTGGTAAATTTGGTGAAACCTCAAAAGTATTTAAAACAATAGACATAACTTTTTAACTCCTTCATATCAAAATTTACGTTGTTAACATTGTAACATATTTATTTAAGAATTTAAAAAAGAAAATACTTGAGGAGTGCATAAGAAAGTGCAGGGTAGACATTATTACGAACAAACACAAAAAATGATGGGCGGATAAAAAATTATAACCAGTACTTTAATTATTTAATTTTTAATGATAACCTACCTAAATAGGAGGTAAAGTTATTAATGGATATTCAAGAAAAATCAGAAATTGAATTAATTGAAGATTTAAAAGAAAAAATAAATACAAAAATAATTGAAATAATTATCAAAGTTAATAAATCAGCATTAAATTACATGGCCAAAGAAAAAAAATGGATTGGCGAAACAAATCTTTCTGAAGCTAATACCTTTTTCTTAGAAAAAATTCCGATAGTTTTAAGTACTGAAATTACTGAAGAAATAAATCAACTCCTTGGTTTAAATGAAAACAATTAAGAGGCTGGTTTAATATCTAACACATTCAATTGAAGTTTATAATTATCCGTACCTGCCGATTTTCGACCGCGACGCTTTACTAATTCTAAATAAAAAATAATATCTAAATATTTATGTTCTTCCATCAAAACTAACTTTTTGTATTTTCGCCAAAGCCCAAAACCAACAGCGGAAATTTTCAAAGCTAAACTCTTTTTGTTTTTACTTTTTTGCCATACTTGAAACTCAACATGTGGTGTTTCAGCTTTTTGAAACTTACTACCAAATGAACGCGGATTATTTGAAACATTACAATTCTTTAACTGAAATATAGGAAAATCAAAGCCTTGACCAAAAGGAGCAAGCTGATCAATTTTTCTAACAAAATTAGGTGTAAGCTGATCAAAAACTAATGTTTCTAAAATATCATAGTTATATGCAAATTTTTCTTTTGGTAACGCATTTACCTCTTTTTTAACAAGATCTGAAAACTCTTCAAAATCATTTTTATTAATTGTAAAACCACAAGCTTGCGCATGTCCGCCAAATGAATTAACAATTCTTTTTCCGTCTTCGGTTTCAACTTCCCGACAAAAAAGTTTTCGTCCTTTTTGCTCTTCAAATCTGGTAGCAATTTTATCTAATAATGAATAAATATCTAAAGTAGGAATACTTCTTACCGAGGCTCTCAAATAATCACTATCTTTACTTTCGGTTATAATGATTACCGGCTTTAAAAAACGCTCTTTAATTCTATCTGCATCAATACCTATTACACCCGGATTCCAATCTTTTCCACGAATAATAATAATTTTATCTTCAAAAAAATCTTTTTTATTTTTGAATATTTTTTCAATTTCATCTTCAATTTCACTGGTTATTTTTTTTCTCTCTGTATTAATAGCTTCAATTAAACTAGCTTGTGAACCTGGTTCGCGTTTTAATAATTTTTTTTCTAATTCAAAATTATCTTTCAATTTTCTAATAAACCACTCAGCATTTTCATCCTCTGCATCAGATGTGCCTAAAAGTAACAACTCCACCACGAAATTAGAATCTGGTATATTCTCTTGCCAATTACCAATTCTGCCCGGAGCATTTAACCTAGGTAAAATTGATTTGGAAATTTCCAAAGGTTGTAAGTCTATTCCGTCCTCTAAACCCGCTAGTTTAACCAAAGATTTAAAACCTTTATGCTGAATTAAAGGGAATACTTCTAATCCTTTTTTAATAATAATACGGTTCATAGATGATAATAAAGAAACCCGGTCGGATAAAGCCCCTAAAGCTCCTAGACAAAGCAAATAATTAAAAAGATGTTCAGGGATTGTAATTTGGAAATCTTTTGCCAAAGCAACAATAAACTTAAATGCCAACATTGAACCTGAAAGCGCTTGTTCTTCCGTATGCTCTTTAATAGTATACGGATTAACTAACGCATAACAACCCGGATCCTGCGCAATAATATGATGATCAATAACAATTACATCTATACCAAAATTTTTTGCATAAGCAATTGCTTCTGCATCTTTAGTACCGCAATCAATAGTAAGAATAAGTTTAATACCCATTTTATGTGCTGATTCAATAATTCGTGGTTGCAACCCATGACCCTCTTTGGAACGAATTGGGAAATCAAACATAATATTGGCATTCATAAAACTTAAACCTGCCACTAAGATAGTAGTGCCGGTAATACCATCAGCATCTGGATCGCCATTTACTAAAATTTTATTTTCAGAATCAATTGCTTGTTTAATTCTCGTAATTGCTTTATTTAATTCATCTAAGGAAGTTATTTTACTGGTATCAGAAATTAGCTCTATAGACGGATTCAAAAAAATCCGCATTTTATCTAAATCTTTATTAGCAATATTTCTCATTAACAATAATTTAGCTAATAATTTATTTAAGCTTAATTTCTGGCTGATATCATTTAATTCTTGTTCGGGAATGTTATGCTCAATCCAGCGTTCTAGTTTATATTCTACGTCATTTAACATTTTAATGATGTTATGATAACGTTTTTTTACCAATATGAAAAGACTGGTTATAATCTAGCTAGATTTCTTCTAAAAATATTTAATCGCAATTTTTGATCGCTTTACAATTGTTTTCTTGTTATCAGTAGCTTTAATTACATATAAATAAACCCCAGCCGGCACATAATCTCCAGCCATATCTTTTCCGTTCCAACTAATAGTATGGTATCCTGATGTATCGGTTGTATCAATTCTTTTAACCAACTGCATGTTTAAAGAATAAATTAGTATTGTAATATTAGCTGATTTATTAACCATATAACAAATGTCCGTTGATTCTCTTTGCGGATTAAACGGATTAGGATAATTTAATATTGGTGAACTGGCAGTAGGTCCGGTTAAAATCAAATCATCTTCACTATCTGTTAATTGAACCGTTAATTCATAAGCATTAGAAACATTATTACTAAGATCTTTGGCAGTTAAATTAATTTTAGTTGTACCTTTTTGTAAAGTTAAATCTTTTATACTAAAGGTTAAAACCGGTTCCGAAAAAGAAATTTCCGTACTATTAATATTAAAGGTAGCTACATTATTATTATTTGTTAAGGTTAATAAAATCGTATTAGCGCTTACCCCTCTATTATCAGATATAGAAAAAATTAACGGTTCATTTTGATTTATATAATCATTATTTTTAATTTGAGATGATATTTCAGGACCAACTTGATCTACCAAAAGTACGGTATAAGACTTATTAGGAGCATTTATCGGTAAAGTAACATTATAACTCGGATGTATTTCAAAAGATTTAATATAATAATTTAACGTAGGTGAAGATAAATCTGCTCCAGGAATAGTTGCTTGATATACATTATTTTCAAGTAAAACAAAACTAGTTTCTTTCCAAGAAACACCATTATTAACAGAATACATTAAAACTGACGTTGGTTTATGCTTAGTAAAAACCGTATCATAAATTTCAGCATTAATGCAAAGATCAGTGTTAAGATTACCGGAATTAACAGAAGTATGATTGATTTTTACTGCATTGCGGTTAGCATAAGAAATAGCCTTATAAACATCAATAATTCCATAACCATAATACGGATCTTTCTCTAAATTAGTCTTTTTTTGGGCTGTTGCTTTTAATACTTCGTAAACATCCGCATTAGCATTACTGTTTAAAATGGCAATAATGCCTGCACAAATAGTTGGGGCAGAAAAAGATGTACCGGTATCATAATAATATGTGCTATGAGTATCACTGAGAATGGTTGAAAGAATATTAGTTCCTGGTGCAGAAAAATCTATTCGTGAACCATAATTACTGTAACTACTATCAAATTCACCATCATTATCAACCGCAGAAATTGCATAAACTCCAGGATAATTAGCCGGAATGTATTTAATATAATCAATATCAGTACGTTCATTACCAGCCGCCGAAACTATAATACATTTTCGATTAACCGCATAAGCAACAGCTTCTTCTAAAATTTTATCATCAAAAGATTCAGATACCTTCCCACCCCAACTCAGATTTATCACTTTAGCATTATTATCAGCGGCATAACGAATACCCGCACTACCCGTTTCAGTAGTAAAGCTACCTTCAGAATCTCCGGCTTTTACAATCATTAAAGGAGAATTCCCCGCTATCCCTGCTATTCCCAAGTTATTGTTTAATCTTGCTGTAATAATACCACTTACAAAAGTACCATGCCCTTCTTTATCCATTGGATCTTTTGCAGGTGGTTCTTCTGAAACAAAATTCCAGCCTTGATAATCATCAACATAACCGTTACTATCGTCATCAATACCATTATCAGGAATTTCACCAGTATTAATCCAAATATTATCTTTTAAATCTTCATGTAAATAATCAGCTCCGGTATCAACAACGGCTACTATATATTTATTACCTATTGTTAAATAATCCCAAGCTTTATCACCATTAATTAAAGGGATATTTAATTGCCTAGAATAATAGGTATCATTTGGATTAAGAAATTTCTTATAAATAAAATTTGGTTGTACCCAAGAAATATTGGTGCATTTTTTAAATTCATTAATAATACTTTTCATTTCAACATTTTCAGAAAAAACAATGGTATATACTTGCTCTAAGTTTTTGCCAGATTTAGTTTTTAAAAGATTAGTTGCATTAAGATGAAAAGTTTTTCTAATGTCAGAAATTTTATACTTGTTTAAAATAGGATCTTTACCCATACTTTTAGTTTGCGTAAAATCAAGCGGCTGTTTTACTTTTATTAAAATCTGATTAGGAAGAAAATCAACCGCAAGAATAAAACTAGTATTAACAATAAAAAAAAACAGTATCAAAATTATTTTTGATCGCATTATTAACCCATCCAAGCTTTAAAAACAGCCCCGTTAAATTGTTTGGTTAACTGATATTCTTTCTGTTCATCAAATAATATCATTCGATTATAACTTCTGATAAATTTAACTTTTAAATTAATTAAGGCATCTAAAAATAATTCATATCGAGAATTAAGCGCAATATATAACGGCTTTATTTGTAAATTATTAATAGCTGAGTATAATAAACCGTAAAAATTTTCAATTTGATTATTATCAGGTTTAATTGCTCCTAAAATATTAGTTGAAAGATGTGTTTCATAAGCCATAAAACCAAGAATATTATTTTGATTATCATAAGCAACTGTAATAAAGCCATTATTTTGATAAATAATTTCTAATTCTTTGCTAAAATCTAATCCGAATTCAATTTTTTTAGTCCAATCGGAAATATCACAAACCATAGTTTTAAAATCTTTTTCAGAAATATGTGATAAAATTTTAATATTATTTTTTTGATAGCTACTATTCATTCTTTTTGGTAATTCAACAATTAAAGTTGGCAAAAAAGTCTTAAACCTTTGACCATAATAAAAGCCTAAATTTCTACTGCTCTCTGGTCTTACTTCAATACCAATTATGTTACAATTCTGCCTTAAATATTGAATTGCTCTTTTAATTAACTTTTTACCTATTCCTTTTTTTTGATCATCTGGTAAAACCGCTATTGGTCCAAAATAACCAATATTTCCTAATGAACGTGAAAAAACAAAACCCGCTAAATCCGTTTCATCTTCCGCAACAAAACAACCATTAGGGTCAAAACTATTTAAAAATTGAATATTTTCAATAGATCGCGCGCTATCACGCTTAAATGCTGAAAAATCAATTTGAGAAACAATTGAAAAATCAGATTTTTTCATTAAACGAATATTGAATTTTTCTGTCATTAAAACTCCTTCAACCTAAAATTAATTAACAAAATATAAATTTTTGAAAAGCCAATAATTTTCTAAAACTCCCGGGATATAATCTTTAGTTTGTTGATAGGTTAACATGGAGATAAATAAATCAGGATCTTCTGTTTTAAACTCCTCAAGCCAAGCTTTAGTTCTATTAGGACCACCGTTATAACCGGATAAAATAAAAATATAATTATTATTAAACCGTTTAGCTAAACTTTGTAAATAAAAACTGCCATAACGAATATTATTATTAACGTTTTCTAAAAAAGATTCCCCTTGGTATAATTCCTGAAATTTATCAGCAATACCTTTTCCGGTTGAAGGTAAAATTTGCATTAAACCCACTGCATTAGAACGAGATCTGGCAGTAATTTTAAAATTACTTTCTTTACACATAACGCCATAAATTAAAGCTGGTTCAAGTTGAAATAATTTAGCATATTCCATAACTTCTTTTTTATACGCCAAAGGATAAATAATTTCTAAATATTCTCGTGGCAAATATTTATTTTTTTCATAATAAGTGTGAATATCAAAATTCCTTAATACATTTTTTCTGGCAGAATAATAATCTTGCTGTAAATAATAAAGATAACTTAAAGTATAAATTTCGCTAAATTCTAATTGTTTTTTTGCTTTCCTCAAATTATTAAGTTTTTCAATTGCAATATCAGCAAAACCATTATAATACAAATCTAAATAAGAATTTAAAGGTTGTATTTTTGTAGAAACAATTCTTATTTTAGGAAAATTATTAGTTAAAGAAGCTATACGAAAAGCATAAAATGTTAAAGGATATTTAGTTACACATTCATCATAATATTTTTTTGCAATTGACCTTTGACCGATTAATTCATTAATTTTACCCTTCCAATATAAAAGTTCGGCATTTTGCGGTATATTATTCGGCTCAAAAGTAATTTGATCTAAAAACTCTAAAGATAGCTGATAACTCTTACATCGAATTTGATAATATGCATAATCAAAATATATTTTATTTAAAGATTTAGTTTCAATGTTTTTCTTTTTTAAATTATCAATGAAATCATTAAAATCTGTTAGGGAAAAATCAGATTTTTGAAGTAAATAAATTTGAAAAGCGGCTGAACTAAGATAATTTGAATCTGAAAAATTATCAAGAATATACTGATAAGCTTGTTTTGCTTTAGCTAAATCTGCTAAATATTCATAAGCTTGTGCTTTGTAAAAATAAGCCTTTGCAGAATCATTTTTGTTAAATAAAATTATTGCCTGCCAATAATTCTTCCGTTGGAAATAACTCAAACCTAATAATAATTCAGCTGAATTATTTTTCTTATCATACGGAAAAACTTTAATAAATCTTTCTAAATAATAAATAACTTCAGCATATTGTTTATTTTGATATAAATTCTGGCAAAACTGATAAAAATCATTTGAATCAGGCAAAATTTTCTCTAAAACAAATAAATTAAAGCTATTTTCAATTTTTTTTCTAAATGCATTATTTTGTAAAATCTCGGGATAAGTTAATAATAGATTTTTCAATTGTTTTTCCGCTGAAGAAATATTATTGACAGATAAATAAATTAGAACCAAATTTTGGTTTGCAAGGTAATCATAATTATCCTCTTTATGTTGGTTAGTAATAAACAGAAAATATTGTTCAGCTTGTTCGTACTGATTAGCAAAAAAATAATATTCTCCCAAATAATTTGTTGCAATACGTAATAAATAAGGGTCAATATTATTTTTTCTTATTTTCTCATATAATTCTTGAGCGTAATTAAGATTTTCATCTTTTAAACAAAGTAAAAAATTAATAAAATCATGATAATTACTTTCTAATTTATTTTTAGGTTTGTATTTGTAAAGATAACTTTGAGCATTTTTAAAATCCCCCATATTAAAATAAGTATTAATTAATAAAAATTCCTTATTTTTATAGCCTTTTGTTAATAATTCTTGTAAAACAATATCATATTTTTTATCATAATATGCTTGATAAATATTTTTATTTTCAATACAAAAAACAGGTAATGCTAAAAAAAGAAAAATAAAAAACAATAAAACTACTTTTTTTTGTTTCATAACTATTATTATATTGTTAAAACTTCATAACCTTGCTCAGTTACTCTAATTGTATGTTCCCATTGTGCTGAAAGCTTATTATCTATAGTAACCGCAGTCCAATTATTACTTAATAATTTGGTTCCGGGTAAACCTTCATTAATCATTGGTTCAATGGTAAAAACCATGTTAGGGCGTAAAACAAGATCTCGTTGTTTTTGAAAATAATGAAAAATAAAAGGATCTTCATGAAATTCCTTACCAATACCATGCCCGCCATAATCTCTTACAACAGAAAATCCATTATTTTTAGCATGGTTTTCTATAGCTAAACCAATATTACTAATTGGGGCAAAAGGCTTAACTTCTTTAATAGCTAAATCTAAACATTCTTTGGCAACCTGTACTAATTTCTTAGCTAATTTACTAGTATTTCCAATCATAAAAGTTCTATTAGTATCACCAAAATAACCATTCATCTGTACTGTTACATCAATATTAACAATATCACCATCTTTGATAATAGTTTTTTCATCCGGAATTCCGTGACATATTTCGTGATTAATAGAAACACAGGTGCTTTTTGGATACCCGCGATAATTTAAAGGTGCCGGATAGCCTCCATGCTTAGTAATAAAGTCATAAACAAACTGATCAATTTCATTAGTCACTAAACCTGGTTTTAAAATTTTGGCAACTTCATCTAAAGTTTGTTTTGCTAATTGTGAGCTTAAGTAAATTTTTTCTATTTCTTCATTAGTTTTAACTAGTTCAATAGTTGGTGTACCATAACCTTTTTCTCTTAATTCATTTAATTTAGCTTCAATTTCTGAATCTTTACTCAAATGACATTTTTTATATTTTAAATTACTGCCGCACCAGCATAAATCGTTACGAGAAATTTTTTGCATTAATCTATTGTATTTGATCAGATGAAAATTGTTAAGATTAAAATTCAAGTGACAAAATCTTAAAAAATTTATAAACTAAAATTATAATTAAATAAAAAGATTTTTTCAAAATAGAAGCCCTAAATTAATTTCAACACACTGTTTGAAAAAATAACCGTTTTGCAACAGACTTATGAGGTGATTTATGATATTAATAATAAGCGGTAGCCCAAAAAAAAACAGTAACAGTAATCAATTAGCTGAGTACCTAAAAAATAAATACCAAAAAGAAAAAATTGAAGTTAATGTTATTAAATTATCAGATCAAATAATTTTACCTTGTATAGATTGTGGTGCGTGTAGAAATACTTTAAATTGTCCTCGAAAAGATGATTTTTCTAACTTACTCCCTTTATTTCAATCTGCCAAAATTATTATTGTTATCTCCCCTGTCTATTTCGGTAATGTTCCATCTCAATTAAAAGCATTATTTGACCGTAGCGTAATGTTAAGACGTAACAGTTTTTTATTAGAGCATAAATTCGGCGCCGGTATTGTTATTGGCGGTTCACGGAATGGCGGTCAAGAATTTACCTTATCTGCAATTCACAATTGGTTTCATATTCATGGCATGTTCAGTTTTCCGGATAGTAAACCATCAAGCCATTTTGGCAGTATTTTAACAGCTAGAAACCCTGGCGAAGTTTTTTCTGATGATCTTGGCATGGAAACTGTTATCGGCTTAACCAATAATATTGACTATCTCTTAACTAATTATCTTCATGTCCAAAAATAATATTTACTTAATTTATGGCAGTGAAGACTTTTTAATTGAAGAAAAAAATCAAGAAATATTAAAAATTCATGAAAATAAAGATTCAGTTTTATTTTCCGAGAAAATAGATTTAAAACAACTTTTAATAGAAGCTAATAGTTTAGATTTATTCTCGCAAGAAAAGATTTTTTTAGTAAAAAACCCGGATTTTTTAAACAAAAAAGAAGAAAATTTTGAATTATTCGAAAAAATTATTGAAGCAATTTTATTTAATCATCATATTTTAATAATTTCAGCAACAAATGGCATAGATTTTCGTCTAAAAATACCTGCTTTATTAAAAAAATCTGCTACTTTATTCGAATTTAACGCATTTAAAGAATGGGAACAAACTAAACTTATAACCTGGTTAAGAAATGAATTTACTAAACGTAATAAAAAAATAACTGAATCTGCGTTAATAGCTTTAAGTGAAAGCTCAGATAATAATTTAAGAGAATTAATTAATGAAATAGAAAAAATTATTACTTACAAAGCTAATGAGGATACAATCATTGAATTATGCGATATTAAGGCACTAACAAAAGGCGAAAAATTATCAACTTTTGATTTGAACGAACATTTCAAAAAGAAGGATCTAAAAAATTCCTTGAAAATAATTTTGAATTTATTAAAAAATAATGAAGACCCCCTCAAAATTTTAGGCTTAATTACTAGTAATTTAAGATTATATTTACAAATTTTAGTATATTTATCAGAAAATAAATCAATAGAAACCATTGCCGGATTATTAAAAAAACACAGCTATTATCTAAAAATGATGGTTAATGATATTAAAACTTACTATTCAGTTGAAAAAATTAAGAACTACTTTGAAATACTTAATCAAAAAGATTTGGAAATTAAAACCGGGAAATTAAAAGCAGATCAAGCTTTAATTTTAGCTTTGACAGAAATTTTGGTTTAAAAATTGCGAAAAAGATTTCGCGTTAGACTTAAACTTAAGCCTCAATGTCTTGAACCATGATTAAGAAAATAGTCTGAACCAGGATTTACAGGATTAAAGGATTAACAGGATTTTAGGGCTTAAGTT
>CAZFTP010000018.1:0-29820 GCA_964521915.1 uncultured Candidatus Marinamargulisbacteria bacterium | reverse complement strand
AGAAACGCCCTCTCCCATTCGTGGGAGAGGGTTGGGGTGAGGGTAAAAATTCGCCCCCTTCAACTCCCCTAAAATCATGCCAATCATTTAATCATGCGAATCATGGTTCAGACTTCTTTCCTAGTTCCTATTATTATATCGAGAATAAAAAGTAGAATTGCAATATTTATTGAAATATCTGCTAGATTAAATAAAGGAAAAATTTTAATATCAATAAAATCTATTACATAACCAAGAAATAAACGGTTGCTAAAATTACCCAAAGCCCCAATTAAAAGAAAGACCATACTCCATTTTAACCAAACAGAATTCGCGCATTTTATGAAGAAATAACAGGAAAAGAGAATAACCATTATGCTTACTGATAATAAAAAGGTTTGTTGATTTTGTAAAATGCCGTAAGCGGCGCCAAAATTATGAACTAATTGTAAAGAAAAAATAGGTTTAATAATCCAAAATGGGTTATAGAAACTAAGCAATGTTTCCGCAAGTTTTTTAGTTAATTGATCTAAAAAAAGACCAATTATTAATACCAAAATATAGATATTGAAAAAAGATTTAAAAAAGTTTTTCAAGTATTAACCCCACATAATTAGACGGTAAATTAATGAAAAAAATATAGCCTAAAGCTAAAATTATTAAAAGAAAACCAATAGCAAAAGATATACCGCGTACTAAACCAATAAAGAAATTCATAATAAATAATTGTATCGGGTTTGTAAGTAGATAGGTTAACTCATCTATTTTAGTAGATTTTATTATATCGTTTAAAATAGCAATGCTTTCATTAAAATCTCTAATTTCTGTAACGTAATTCGGTTGAATTATTTCAGTCGGTATTTTTTTTTCAATCTGATTTTGGTTAGTAATCTTAACTAGTTTTGGGTTAATTTTTATTGAACTCCAAAAGGATTCATCTCTAATTGAAGTAATATTTTGATCTTTATTCTGTGCCTCGAGTTCTTGAGCTTCACTAGTGCCTAGTGCCTTTTGCCTAGTGCCTTCTTCCTTAAGCCTATCATATTCTTCTTTAGCTTTTAAAGCATGTTCAGAAATAAAATCTTTTTTTTGTGAAATCTGTTTAATAGTTTCCGCAATATTCATTATTATTTATCTAATAGAGCTGTAATACCTGGCAATTCTTTACCTTCAAGAAATTCTAAAGAAGCGCCGCCACCAGTAGAAATGTGATTAATTTTATCTGCTAAACCAGCTTGTTCTACAGCGGCTACAGAATCACCGCCGCCTATAATTGTTACAGCAGAACTGTCTGCTAAGGTTTGAGCTATAGCGTTAGTACCTTTAGCAAAATTAGGCATTTCAAATACACCTAATGGACCATTCCAAAAAATAGTATTAGCTGTTTTTAGCGCTAGTTTAATAATTTCTATGCTTTTCGGACCAACATCAACACCTTCCCAAGTTGCTGGAATTTGCTTAATATCAACTATTTGGCTTGGAGATTCGTTATTAAATTCTTGAACAATAACTTCATCAATAGGGAAAATTACTTTTGCTTTAGCGGTCTTAGTTTCTTCTAAGAATTTTTTTGCTTCTTCAATTTTGTCATCTTCTACCAAAGATTTTCCTATTTCATAACCTTGAGCTTTTAAAAAGGTAAAAGTCATTCCTCCACCAATAATTAGAACATCAGCAATATTTAAAAGGTTTCTTAATACATCAAATTTTGAAGAAACTTTTGCTCCGCCAATAATTGCGGCTAAAGGTCTAACCGGATTTTTTAATAAAGCAGAATCTAAATAAGTTAATTCTTTTTCTACTAGTAAACCGGCATAAGCAGGTAAATATGTTGCTATACCAGCTGTAGAAGCATGGGCTCTATGTACAGTGCCAAAAGCATCTTGAATAAAAATATCGGCTAAGCTGGCTAATTGTTTGGCAAAATTTAGATCATTAGCTTCTTCTTCTGGGTGGAAACGTAAGTTCTCTAATAATAAAACATCACCATCTTTTAGGTTATTCACCAAAGCTTCAACTTCCGCACCAATACAGTCATTAGCTTTTTGTACAGGTTTACCAAGTAGCTCACTTAATCTTTCTGCTACCGGAGTTAAACGCATTTCTTCATTTACCTTACCTTTAGGTCTACCTAAATGCGAAGCTAAAATAATTTTAGTTTGGTTTTCTATTAAGTATTTAATGGTTGGTAAAGCGGCTTTAATACGGGTATCATCAGTAATGCTACCATCTTTTAATGGTACATTAAAATCAACTCTAACAAATACTTTTTTACCTTGTAAATCATTTTTAGCAATATCATTAATAGTTTTTTTGGTAAGCATAATGAACTCCTTTTAAGAGAATAATAAATTCGGAGAGAGAGGGATTCGAACCCTCGCTAGGATTACTCCTACTAACGGTTTAGCAAACCGTCCCCTTCAGCCGCTTGGGTATCTCTCCGTAACGGGTAACTTAATTATAGCTGGTTTTTCTTGGATAGTTAAGATCTCAACATTGTGAAAGAATAGCCGCTCCAATACCAGAACCGTCATTAACGGCTTTTATATTAATGTTATTAATTTGCATATCTGCTAAAATCTTATTAATTTGTTCTCTGAATAATTTATTTTTAATATAAACTGAACCATCAATAACAACGGTATGATTTTTTTTAAGTTCAGGATCAAGATATTTTATGGTACCAATTAAATAACAGCTGGCTAAAAGACTTGCTTTTTTTAAAATTAAATGGCAAATTTCGTGGAATTTTTTGGCGTCCTCTAAATTTGATACTTCTATAGCTAATTGATTTTTAGCGAATAATTTATTTAGTTGTTCTTTTAAATTTTGATTTATTGGCAATTCACATATTTCAGTAAATAAATTTGGTAAGCTTAAATTAGCATTATGTAGAGGATGTTGTTTATTTAAAATAATAGAGGAATTTAATAACAAAATTTTTACAATTTGCGAAAAATAATTGCCGCTAAAAAGCTTACCAATTGCTTCTGTACCATCTGAATTGATCATGGTAGGGATTGTTCTATCATATTTTGTCATAATTTTATTTTCATAAGGTAAAGATATTCTACTTGCTGATTGTACATTGAAAATCATTTTATCAAAAGCATAATAACCATATGGTTTTTTTGTTTCAGATACTGGTAAAGAAACAGCAATATTAGTACTAGTACCAATAACCATAGCTACTTCAGCTTTGAATTGATGAATACCATTAATTAGGCTGGCAACTGTATCATTAGCAAGAGCAGTTATTTTGACATTATTTACTTGATTATTTTTTAAAGCTTTTTCAAGTAATTCAAGCGGATTTTTGCCAATAGCATCATTAGCGGAAAAGTCTTTAACCCAAAGTAAAAGCCGCGCATTTTGCAAACCATAAGATTCAAAAGGATAACTTAAAGAAAAGCCCATTTTTATTTCCGGTTTATTGTTATCCCTGGTTTGTTCCAAAGTCTTTTTAATTTTTAAAGCAAAATAATTAAATAAATCATTTGCATTATTAATACTTTTTATCTTATGATCTAAATTGATTTTTTTAATAAATTCAATTTGTGGGGTTGGGTTTTCGGGTGAAATTTTTATTTTTAATACCCGAAAAAAAAATCCGCCAAAATCTATACCATAAAGTATTTTTTCATCTTTGTTATTAATTAAAGATATATCCGGATTAACAAACGAAGGTAACATTAAATAACAATTTGATTCACCTTTAAGCCCTTTTTCAATTTCTTCTATATGTGCGGTAACAAAATTATGAATTAAATCGTAATTAAAGCAGTAGCTTTTTTTTATATTTTCATATACTTCATTTAGTTTTTCAGAATCAATGTGAACCTTATTATAAGAGTCAATATTTTTTGTTATTTCTTCTATAGCAACAGGGTTTTGCATTTTTAAAAAAAGGTTATATCCGGTTTGGGTTCTAAAAAGGGTTTTGTTTATAAATTCACCATCATCCTTTTGGTATTTTTTATATAGTAAGTATTCTTGATAGAATTTATTAATATTATATTGTAATTTTGTGTTTATTTCTTTAGGCAAAAAATTTTTTCTTTCTCTAATTAGATCAGTTAAAATTCCTTGCCAAGTTAAAATGAAAAGAGTATCCGCTTCTCTTATTAAAGAAATCATTTTACTTAGATAATCATTTTTAAAGTCAAAAAGAAAATCTTTCGGATTATAAGATAATTTTATTCCCATTTCTTTTAGCTGTTCTAGTAACAAGGCTATACTGGGATAATCGTGCATTTTAGCAACTTTGGTAATTAAATCTATTTCTGCGGCAGTTATTTTATTATCTTCAAGTAATGGATTGAGAATAATATTTATAAAATCACTAGATTTCTGCATGTGTTTAAATCTGAAATTAACTGTTGCTTTGGCATATTCAATAGCTTGCGCAATATTTTTTTGATTTATTTTTTCCCTTATCATAGAACGAGAATATTTTTTGCCTTTAGTATCTGCATTGCCAATTTGATGTAAAAAAGCGATTAACATGGCTTGTTTAAATTCTTCATAATTAAGTTTTTCTTCAGTAGCTATTTTAAGCATTAATAATGTAACTATTGGGCTGTGAACCATTAAATTTGATTCTGAACTTAGTTTTAAATAAATTAAGGCATTATTAAAAGTAAGTTGGTATATATTTATTAGGTTGTTTTTTTCTTCTTGGGAAAAACTAGGGTGGGAATTAATAGTATCAATAATTTTCTGGTTAGTATTTTTTATCAATTTAAGATCTATTTTTTCATTCATTAAATGATTAATAAATATATCATTATTATAAGCAATGATTTTTTTCAAATAAACCTCTTATGTATGATATTTGAAGTATCAAATTATCGTAATACTATTTTTTTTATTGCAGTAAAAAAATTTTCATTTCGTCGCTACAGACTTAAAATTGAGCCTATTGTCAAATTAGAATAAAACTAAACTAGCCAAAGATTATGTTTACCAACTAAATTCGCTATTTTAGTTGCAAATTCATCATTGTATTCAATTTGATATTTTTTATTAACTAAAATTGTATCATTTTGATAATGTAAGTAGACAGGGTTAAGCCCAGGATATTCTTTGAACAAGATTTTAAGTGATTTTAAAACAGTATCTAAGCCGTCAATGTTAATATGCAATTTTTTTATTGAATTAGATAAATCTAATAGTTGAATATCTTCACAAGATAAAGATATCTCTTCTTGAAAAGTTCTTATTTTCCCTCTGATTTTAACAATATTGTCATTAGCAAAAAGAGGTTGAAATTTTTTGGTTCTTTCAGAAACAAATAGCATTATTGGAATTTCACCAGATAAGTCTTCTAAATTACCGGCATAAAATTCTTTATGATTTTTAGTAATAGTTTTTTTTATATTCGAAAAAATACCAATAAAAGTAAATATTTTTTGATCATCTTCCATTTTAATATCATTAATATTTTTAGTTGCCCCATTTATTTTTTCTTTAATAAAATTTAAAGGGTGATCAGATATATAAATACCTAATAATTCTTTTTCCATTTTTAATAAATCGAATTTTGAGTAGTGTAAATTTTCATCTGGTACTAAGTACTGATCTGCCATATTCGTAGAATTAGAAAACAAATTAATCTGACCTGAATTTTTTTCTTTTGTTCTAATTTGGGCATATTCTAAAGCTTTTTCATGAATTTTTAATAAATAGTCACGTTTTCCGAAAATATCTAATGCCCCGCTTTTTATTAAACTTTCAATTACTCTTTTATTAGTTAAACGTAAATCAATACGAATTAAAAAATCTAATAAATCTGTAAAAGGTTGTTTTTTTCTTTGATTAATAATATTTTCTATTGCCCCTTCACCTACATTTTTTATTGCCCCTAAGCCAAATTTAATACCTTCGTCACAAATAGTAAAATCAAATTCAGATTCATTAATATTTGGGCTAAAAATCTTTATGCCCATTTCTTTTAGTTCATCAATATATAAAGATATTTTATCACTACTAGCTAAAATACTAGATAATAAACTTGCCATATATTCTTTTGGATAATTGGTTTTTAAATAGGCGGTTTGATATGAAATTAAAGCATATGCTGCACTATGAGATTTATTAAAACCATATTCTGCAAATTTGTAGCATAAATCAAAAATTTTCTCAGCTTTTTTTTCAGAAATATTTTTATTTTTAGCACCTTGAATAAAATCTTCTTTCATCCGGTCCATTTCTTCCTTTTTCTTTTTACCCATAGCTCTTCTTAATACATCTGCTTGCCCTAAGGTAAACCCGCCAACAATACTGGCAATTTGCATTACTTGTTCTTGATACACAATTAAGCCATAAGTATCTTTTAAAACCGGTTCAAGTTCTGGTATTTCATATTTAATTTTTGTTTCACCGGATTTATTAGAAATAAATTCATTAACCATGCCAGAACCTAATGGCCCAGGTCTATATAAGGCAAGTAAGGCAATTAGATCTTCAAAACAAGAAGGTTTAAGTTTTTTGATTAATTCACGCATACCACGGCTTTCAAGTTGAAACACACCTATGGTTTTACCTTCACAGAGTAGGGCATAAGTTTTTTCGTCATCAACCGATAAGTTTTCTAAATCTAAGCTAATATTTTGACGTTTTTTAATTCTTTCTAAAGTATCATTAATTACGGTTAAGTTTCTTAACCCCAGAATATCCATTTTTAGTAAACCAATTTTTTCCAGATCAGTCATTTGAAACTGGGTAGTAATTTGTCCTTCATTTTTAATTAAAGGAACTACTTCATCTAAGGTAGATTGTGAAATAACTACGCCAGCCGCATGCATGGAAGAATGTCTGGGCAAACCCTCTACTTGGCTGGCATAATCAATTAATTCCTTAATTTCAAAAGAGTCATCATATTGATTTTTTAAATCATTAATTTGTTCTACTGCTGTTTTAATACTAAGCGCGTTACCGGGTGAAGAAGGAATTAATTTAGCAATTTTATCTACAATATTTAAAGGTACATCTAAAACTCTGCCAACATCTCTAATTGCGCCTCTAGCGGCCATGGTACCAAATGTAATAATTTGCGCTACATGATCTTTACCGTATTTTTGAAGTAAATAATCAATTATTTCGTTACGTCTTTTAATACAAAAATCTAGGTCAATATCTGGCATGGAAATTCTTTCCGGGTTAAGAAAGCGTTCAAAAAGTAATTTATAGCGTAAAGGGTCAATATTGGTAATATTTAAGGCATAGGCTACTAAAGAACCTGCCGCTGAACCTCTTCCCGGACCAAAAGGGATTTTTTTCTCTCTGGCATAATTAAGAAAATCTTGAATAATCAGAAAATAATTAGCAAATCCCATTTTAATTATTAAAGCTAATTCAAAATTTACTCGTTCTAAAATAGTATCATTTATTTGCGGATAACGTGTTTCCAAACCTTGAAAAACTAATTCTTTTAAATAATCAATATTGTTTTTATTATCTGGGCAGACAAAATGGGGTAATTTTACTTGTTCTGTTTCTATTATTAAATTACATTTTTCTGCTATTTCTAAAGTGTTTTGAATAGCTTCTGGTAGATCTGTAAATAATTTAGCCATTTCTTCACTAGTTTTAAAGTACATTTCTTCGCTTTGTTGTATTTGGTCTTTAATGGTATCTTTTAATTTTTTTCCGGTTTGAATACATCTAAGAATATTTCTTAACACCGCAGATTCTTTATTAAGAAAATAAATGTCATTTGTGGCAACTAGTTTTAACTGATATTTTTTTTGTAATTGATAATAAGCATCTAAAAGAGTATCTTCACCTGGTAAACCTAATCTGGATATACCTAAATAAAAATCTTCTTGATATATTTCTTGTAGTTTTTTGGTAATAATTTCTGCCGTATCTAATTGATCTTTATATATTTGGTAACCAATCGGGCTTTTCAAACCAGGGGCAATGGCAATTAAATTTTCGTGGTATTTTTCTAATAAAGGTAAATCTATTCTTGGTTTGTAATAAAAACCGTGTAAATGAGAAAAAGTAACAATTTTTATTAAATTTTGATAACCTTGATAGTTTTTAGCTAAAAGAATTAATTTGTCTAAACCACGTTCTTTTTTATTGATATCTTTAGTGAAGTAAAGTTCGCAACCAATAATGGGTTTGATGTTATTTGCTTTGGCTGTTAAGTAAAATTCAATAGCTCCAAATAATACGCCGTTATCTGTTAAAGCTATTGCCGGCATATTAAATTCTTTAGCTGAGTTAATTATTTGTTTAATGGTTAAGGGGCTATCTAATAAAGAAAATTCAGAGTGACATTGTAAATGAATAAACATTATTGGGAAATAGGCACAAAGTTTTGGGTACAGGATACAGGAAACTCAATAAATTGAGATATATAGTAAAATCTGAACAAATCAGGAAAAATTTTTTCAATAAAATTCAAGGTTAATTTGGATAAACTGAAACACATTTTTTTTCTTTAGTTACAAATTCAAATTTAACTAAACCAGTAATTTTGGAAAAAATAGTGTAATCTCTACCTAAACCTACATTTTCACCAGGTAAAAATTTAGTTCCGCGTTGTCTTACTAAAATATTACCAGGAATAACTAATTCCCCGCCAAATTTTTTAATGCCTAAACGTTTGGAATGGCTATCTCTACCATTTCTTGTACTACCTTTACCTTTTTTATGTGCCATTTTTTACTCCTTAGTTATAACCGGTTCTTCGTTATCTTCAGCTACTTTTTTTGCAGAAGTAGTTTTACCAGGCATTACAATATCTGTAATTTTTACTCGGGTTAAGTTTTGTCTGTGACCTAAGGTTTTTTTATAACCGGTTTTTCTTTTGAATTTAAAAACAATTACTTTTTTATCTTTAAAATCTTTAACTAATTCAGCTTTAACTTGGGCTTTTTCCACATATGGTTTGCCAATTAATATTTGTTTATCATCATTAATTAATAATACCTGTTCAAAAAATACAGAATTATTATTAGTTTCAATTTTTTCAATATCAAGTATGGTACCTATTTGTACTTTGTATTGTTTACTGCCTGTTTCAATTATCGCAAACATTAAAAGAATTCCTCCAAAATTTATTGAAGCCTTAAATTAGCATTATTGAGAAATAATGTCAAATCTTATTGTTTATTATCATAAACCGGGTGAACCGGGAAAAGATAGGAAACACCAAATGTTACAATACCAGATTTAAATGTATTTGTAGTACTACCACTGGCAGTTAAATTATGCCAAGCTAAGGGGCTAACTAGAAAATCTACTACAAAACTAGATGTTAGTTTGTACTGTAGCCCTACATTTAAATTTAAGTTATTGCCATCATAATTATTTGCATAATGTAATGAATATTCTCCACCTAATAATAAAGCCATTCTTGGTGAAAAATTAATTTTACCGTTTATCATTAGAGTGTAAGTATTTAATCCGGTTTTTACACCAGATGCATTTGTGCTTGAGTTAGAGTAGCCGAGGTAACTATCTACAAATTCTGTTTTCATGCTAACCCCGTAATTACTTTTATTATCAGAAAGAAAATAAGAAGGTCCTAACCAAATAGTATCAGCTAAAACCGGTAAACTAATTAATAGAAACAAAAAAGCAATTGATAATTTTTTCAAGATATTTACTCCTTAATTTTAAATTATAAATATATTATACACAAAGGTTTTTTCTGAAACAATGAGAATTTTGAGAGAGGAGACAAAAAATTATAGACTATAAGGGCTCCAGTGTCTTGAATTATGATTAATTTATTAGTTTGATTTTAGAATAGAAAGGATAAGATTTTTTTTAAAATATTTTTTTATAATACATATAAAAATAAAATATTAATTGCTATAATAAAACTAATGAAAAATAAATTATTTCAAATTCAATATAAACCAAGAGCTATTAAGGATTTAAAAAATATTAAAAATCCTAAATTTATAAATTTTATTTTTGAAAGATTAGATTATCTCGCTAATGGTTTACAAGGAGATATCAAGAAATTGACGAATTTTAGTCAGGAATATAGATTGCGAATAGGCGATTACCGAGTATTATTTGAAATTATTGGGAAAAATATTATAATTTATCGAATATTACATCGTAAAGAAGTTTATAGATAGGAGAAATATTATGATTAATTTACATCCAAATATATTAAAGAAAAATGGAAAAGAAGAATTTGTTATTCTTTCATTTGAAGAATTTATTAAAGTCCAGGAAGAATTAGAAGATTTTGAATTATTAAAAAAATTACGCGAGGCTAAGGAAAAGGAAAGTATGGCAAAAATGATTTCACATGAAGAAGTAAAAAAATACATACTAAAATAAAGAATAACAATAATTATTCATATTATGAAACCTAAATTTAGTTATTTTAAGTTGATTGCATGTGATTTTTAAAATTAAAATTTTAGGTTTTTAAATTCCAATTGTCTTTACCCCATGTTCAAACACAAAATATCCATGTTTAAAATTCTATAAAAAAGGGCACATTAAGTATTAGATAAGCTGATTTTTTAAATCAGCTGAGTTTTTTTTGTATTTAATTTTTTTGCTTTGAAAAAAAATTAAATACAAAATTAAAAAAAGGGGAGTAAATAGTGGAAACTGTTTATAATGAGAGTACACACTCAGTTACAGGAACAAGACGCAGAAGAAAATCTTCTGAAATAAGTGTACCTTTAGAGCAATTAAAATTTGAGGCTTCTTCCTATACCGCTACAATACAAGATATTTCTGCTTATTTTCAGGCTAATCGAGGTTATGAAAAAGCTGGTGAACCTATAGACAAGGCTTTTGCTCTACCTAAAATTACTATTGGAGCTGGCAATAAGTTAATGGTAGATCTTGGTAAAAGCCAGAAATTAAAAACGTTTTTAGAAAAAGTTGGTTTAGATCAAGATTTTTTAGTAAATGAATACGAGATTTTAACCGTAATAGCCCAATTAAGAAAGTTATCACTAAAAGATGAAAACAATAAACAACAAATTCAAATATTAATTAATTCCTTAATAATTGTTAATTCTTTACAAAAATTGGTCACTGGAGGACAAACAATTTCTAGTGTAAACACAAACTTTTTCCAAATGGCTATTGATAATATTGGCGACAGAATTAATGTTGCAGGTATGTTGTTATTTGCTAATTTTGTTTTTCGATTAACTAGTCATGATCAGTGTAAATCTTTTGTTACATCTGCTATATTAAACGATACTTTTAGCGGTAACCAGCAAACAGTAACTTTATTTAAAATACCACGTACTGAGAGTGGTAATGTAACTTTTCTTTTGCACGATTTACCCAAAGAAACTTTAACCAGTTTAGCTCCCCAAATTCAATCTGCTATTGCTGGTAGGTTTGCGCATACAGAAAGCTTCACACCAGGTTCTGAATTTGCCTCGGCAATTACTTCAACTGTCCAGGCTTTTGGGGGAAATTATGTTCAAGCCAAACAAGCCCTGAATGAGGAAGTAAGAGTATTAGAAAGCTTACAAAAAGACGAAAAAGTTAACCCTTATTTAAGGTTATTAACGGCTAATGTTGGGAAACAGTTTTCTGAAGTAGCTAATGGAGAAATCGTTACAAGCGAAATTGGTAGTGTTTTACAAAGGCTAAAAGAAGATGAAACTACTCAAGCGGATGACAGCGAAGATTTTCAAGATGTAGTTAGTTTTGATGAAGAAATAAAATTTGCTCAAAATGAAATTTCAAAACAAGTAGAGCAAGAATCTAGGCAAGAGGTTCATTATCCTAAGCCAATAACACCGCCAGCTACTTCACCACAATTAAGCAGACCGCCTGTAGTGTCTAGTACACGTGGCGCACCTTTACCAAATCCGTCTGAAAGTTCAAGTAGCTTACCGGCTCCATCAACAAGTAAGCCTACATTAGCAGGTTTAGTTCCATCTAGCTTAGTGCCACCGGCATCTTCCTCAGCCGTTAGTTTATCAGAAACAAGTGAGCGCTTAGCATCCGTAGCCGAAGATAGTTTATTAAGTCAAGAAGAAGAACTTGAGGAAATAGACCCCCTCGAAAAAGCGATTCGAGAATTTAAATGGGAATGGCCAGATTTAGAGAACTTGTTTTCATTAGATGATAAACTCGTAATTCAACATATAACATTAGATGATTTAACCCCTAACAGTGTTATTACTTTTTTTAAGGTTTTATTAGAAAAAGTTCCTATTGATGGAGAAGCTGAAGCAGTGAATAGCAGTATAGATAATTTTTATACTTTAATTATGCAACAATTTATTAAGGGTGGGGTAATTGATCATATTTGGGATATTATTACAGAGCCTTTTTCATCTGATGATTTCACTTTACAATATTTTGCCCGTATTATTGCTCAAGGTTTTATAACTTTGAGGTCAAGTGAATCTCAGTATGAGGATATTGTGAATGCTATTAACTATCAAATTGAAGCTTTAAATATTCAGAAAGGAAGAATTGCACGACAGGATTTTAGTAAAGAAGAAGAACAAAATTTAATGAAAATGTATCAGGATTTAATAAAATTTTACAATTTATTAGATTCGGTTTTATCACAAGAAGATATAGGTATTGATCCATCTGACAAACCTCAAATTCAAATTAATAAATGTTTGGAATTTATAAGACAAATAGAAACAAAAATTCAAAGAGAAACAGATCGAAAATTTTTAAATCATGATCAACAAGTATTTTTAGATTTACGTGAGGTTTTGCATAAAGAATTTTATGGAGAAGATGGAACCCGAGATCCTCAAACTTTTGATGTTAAAAAAGTTTGTACAGCAATTGAAAAAGCCATTAATGCTTATATGTTTATTGGCGTTCCCTATGCTTCTGAAATAAAAATTGACAGAACCGCTTTAGCAAAAGGGGAATTACGCTTCGTTAAAACAGCTGTATTTGGCGAAGATGAAAGGTTGATAAAATTACAAAAGTTATTTGGTAAAGCATTTACATTTAGTAAAACCGGTTTCACTAGAGAGAAAAGATTGAGTTTGAAAACTACAGCAGGAACAGGAACAGAAATAGCCGGAGATTTATCAAATCAAATATTGCAACAATTTAAACAATTGGTAGATACAATAATTGAAGAAGCCAAAAAGCCCCAAGTTAGCGCTTCATTAGAGGGTTTAGGAGACGAAGTCTCCTAAAAAAACTTTCTTAAAATTCCCAAAATTATGTTATACTTCCAATTATGGAAATTGGTTCAATAATTTCTGCCATTAATAATTTAGGTGTTTCAGCTGATGAAAAACGGCAAGAAATAATAGATTTATTAAAAAATGGTAAAAATGATCTTAATGCTGAAAATCTTAACCTTTTAAAAGAGGAAGTAATAAATTCAGCCAAAAAAGGTAACTATCAATTTGGCGATGAATTAATTGATTTAGTAGATCTTAAAAACCGGGAAAAATTTGCTTTTATTGCATCTATTTTAGCAGATTTAGCTGAAGATTCTACTTCTACCGCTAGTTTACTTTTAAAATCTTTAAAACTTACTAGAGCAGAAACTCAACGGGCTTTATTAGAGGCTATTTTTTTATTGCAAAAACGTAGTTTAGATAAAGCTGTTGAAGATATGGTAAGAAATTCAGATTTGTCTTCAGAACAAAAACAAGCTATTTTAAGGAAATAAAAATATGTTTGCTAAAACCAAAATTGATAAAATCTTTGAAGTATTTTTTTTGATTTTATTATTAAGTTTAGTTATTGGGATACCATTAATTTTTAGCCCTTATACGCGGTCGGTATTTGAAATTAATAAGTTGCTTTTATTAAGAGTTGTAACTATTTTGGCTTTGGTTGTTTGGGCTTTTAAATATATTTTGTATCAGGCTAATGGTTCTACTGAAGAACCAACTTATAAATTATTTAATTTAAAATGGCAAAAAGTTGGGTTGGAAATACCGGTTTTAATATGGCTTTTTTTATGCTTATTGTCTACTTTTTTTTCAGTTAATTGGCGAATTAGTTTAATAGGGTCTTATGATCGTTGGGAGGGTTTATTTACGGTCATTAATTATTCTTTGGTAATTTATCTTTTTGCAAAATTAATTACCAAAAAATATCAGTTTTTTTGGGTTTTAGGCGGGTTGATTTTTGGCGCAGTTATTTCTGCTTTTTATGGTTTTTGGCAAAGTTTTGGTTTAGATTTTATGGCTTGGAGTGTAGACCCAACACAAAGAGTTTTTGCTTGTATTAATAACCCTGTACATTTTTGTCCATATTTAGCTATGTTAGTTCCAATTTGTTTGGGTTTAATTCTTTTTATAGTTAAATCTAATTTTAAATATCAGGCATTTATAAAAATTGTTTTATTATTAAGTTTTTTGTTAATTTATTATATTCAGGTATTATCTTATTCCAGAGCGGCTTGGATGGGGTTTATTGGGGCAATGACCCTATTTTATTTTTTTGCTTTAGATGAATTTAATATTGAAGCTAAGAAAAAGTTTATTTTTGATTTTTTCTTTACCATAATCACTTTAAGTGTTTTTTATTTAACTGCTATATTTAATTATCAAGAAAAAGGTTTATTATATGCTGGTTTAATTTGGGGGGTAGTAATATTTTATATCTTTTATAATTATTTAGTTTTTAAAATGCCAAAACGTAATATTAAAGAACAAATTAAGTTTTTAGGTGTTTTAGTTTTAATGTATTTTTTATTTATTTTCGATTTAGCTAAACTTAATTTTTCTTCATCTTTAATGCTGTTTTTTTATTATTTAGGTTTAGGTTTATTATTTTTACTGGTTCTTTTTTATTTAAGGAGGAACGATCATACCAAATTATTAGACCGTTTAATTATTGTTTTAATTTTTGTGAAATTACAATTTATTGCGCTTAATTATATTAATTTATTTTTATATTTAATTTTAATTATTGCTTATGCTATTTTAAAATTTAAAGATTCTCATGAACAAGAAGTTAAGAAGTGGTTAATTTTATTTTTATTTTGTTTTGGTTTTCTTCTTTTAATGCCAAGCTTACCGAATAAAATAGCAGATCTTTTTAACCCTCAAGCGCAAGGGTTAAAAGCCGCGGTGAATGTGGAAGAAAAAATCGCTTCTTATCAGGAAGTAGCAATTAAAGGTACAGCCAGAACTTCTATGTGGAAAAGCGCTATGCCTTGGATCAAAGATTATTGGCTTTTAGGTAGCGGACCAGATACCGTAAAATATTTGTATCCAACTTATCGGTTACCAGATTATGGTATTTTAGAAGGAGGTCATAATTATACACCGGATAGATTGCATAACGAATATTTAAACACTTTAGCTACCAGAGGTATTTTGGGCTTTTTGGTTTTTTATTTTGGGATAGTGCTTGGATGGTATTTAATTATGCTAAAAACAGCTAGTGATTTTTTAAATAAACCGATTAACTTTTTAGTTTTTGCTTGTATTGCCGGTGTTACAATTTATTTAGGACAAATTATGTTTAATTTTGGTGTAGTAGCCACTTTGTTTTTGTTTTACACTTTGATGGGGTTAGGGTTAGTTGTTAGGAAATTGTAATTTTTAATGTACCCCTGGGGGGCTTTGCCCCCCAGGGATACGAAAATAATTAAACAATGAAAAAAAAATATAAAAAAATTAATTTAAATAAAGAAAAAAATATAGTTAATTCGTTAACTGAAAAAAAAATAATTAGTTTTACTAAACTATCTACTTTTCAATGGGGTTTAGTTTTTCTAATTTTCTTACTTGGTTTATTTTTACTTTGGCAAAGTTTTTTGCCCTTTTTAGCAGAATGGTATTATCGGGGTGGTTATAACGATAGTATGGCAAAAAATTATCCTTCTGCTATTAGCCAATTAGAAAAAGCCGTAGCTTTTGCGCCCTGGGAAACTTATTATCAAACTTATTTGGGCAGAATGTACGAAGATTATGCCGGAATAGAAACAGATTTGAAACAAAAGAAAGAATTAATTCAATTAGCACAAAAAAATCATCAGGCAACTATTTTTATTGATCCGAAAAACCCATGGTACCATAATCGGTTAGCCGCTACTTATCTTTTATATGCTAATACAGATCAAACAAATACGTCTCTTTATTTAAAGTTAGCAGAGCAAGAAAGTATAAAAGCCCGAGATTTAGATCAAAATAACCCGATTTTTCATTTAGCTTTAGGTTATTTTTATCATCGTTATAAGCGTTATCATGAAGCAGAATCTTGCTATCAATCTGCTCTTAAAATAGATCCTAACTTATTAGAAGCAAACTTTTATTTGGCAGAAATTTATTTGTTAAAGCATAATCCTTTAGCTTATCAGTATTATGAACAAAGTTATTTAAGTTATTTAAACCACCGTAAGAAAAATGAACTAGATTTTGAAAAATCTATTTATCCTTTTATGTATCGTGTAACGCTAATTTTGGCGGAGAATAATATTCAAATGCATAACTATCAAAAAGCTATTGAGATATTGCAGAATTTTATTAAGCAAAATCAGGATCAAGCTACTGACCAAAAAATAATGTTAGGTAAAATTTATTATCTTCAAAAGAATTGGGTACATTTAGCAGATTTATATCAAAAGTTAATTTACGAAGTACCTGATAAAAAAGAGGTTTGGCAGTTATTAATATTTGCATTACAGAAAACTAATCAAAGCGCTTTAGCCAAAGAAAAAATAATGCAGTATCAAGAAAATTTCAGGTAATAAAGTTATTCTCATTTCGTGATAGACTCAAAATCGAAATAATGCTATTTTTTTAGCAAAATTTCAAATAACATTCTATTATGTTTAACTACTGTATCTAAAACAAAGCCAATGGTAAAACATAAAAAAGCAATAGTCATTAAACCGCAAGCTAAAATTGCCGATGGTACTTTGGTAATATAACTTATTTGCAAAAACTCTATTATTACCGGAATGCCAAAAATTAGACTAAATAAAGCGAAAATAAACCCAATAAAACTAAAAAACAATAATGGTCGATAGTCTTTAAAAATCCAAAGAATAGTTTTAATTACCTTTAAACCATCTGTAACTGTGTTTAATTTGGAAACACTGCCACTAGGTCTATCTTGGTAATTAATTGGAATTTCTTTAATTCTAAATCTATGATCTAATGCAAATAAAGTCATTTCTGTTTCTAGTTCAAAACCTTCGGAAAGAATCGGATAATTCTTTATGAATTTACGGTTAAAAACTCGGTAGCCGCTCATAATATCTTTCAACTTAGCCTTAAAAAGAAAATTAATCAGAAAAATTACTAATTTGTTGCCAAAACCATGAAATCGGCGTTTATTTTCTTTTTGGTATTTACCTAGTGATAACCTATCGCCAACGGTCATATCAAATTCTTTTTTTATAATAGGCTCAATTAAAGCAGGCAAATCTTTTGCTGAATAGGTTGAATCTGCATCACAAATTACATAAACATCAGATTTGATTTTTAAAAAGGCACGTCTTACAGCATTGGCTTTTCCTTTTCTGGCTTCAAAAATTACTTTTCCTTTAGCTTTAAGAATTTTTAAAGTGTTTTCGGCAGTTTCTGCGGTTTTATCTGTAGAATTATTATTGATTATGTAAAGTTTTGCATTAGGGAGTATTGAGTGAAAATTAGTTAAAACTTGAGCAATGGTTTTTTCTTCATTATAAGCAGGAAAAATTATAGCTGTTTTCATAATTTAGATTTTACTGGAGTTTTAGGTTTGAGTCTAGTCGTTTGAAGTCAAAAAAATATTGTTTGGTTTAAATAATTCATCTATTATAATTTATACATGTATTTATTTTATGATTTTGAAACTTCATCTAAAGAATTATTAGGGCAAATATTAACTTATTCTTTTATTCTAACTGATAATATTTTTAATATTGTCGAAGAATGTAACGGCGCTATTAAACTTAATCGGCTTCAATTACCAGAACCAGAGGCAATTCTTACCAATAGAATTAATGTGATAGAGCATCAAAAATCTGCGGAAACCGAATTTAATTCTGCTATGACAATTCATGTTTTTTTGGAAAAACTAATTGCTAAATACGATTATCTGTATTTAATAGGTTATAACAGTAATAGTTTTGATTTAGGTTTTTTAAGAAATTTATTGATCAGATATGGGTTAAACCCTTATTTTAACGGCAAAATTATTTATCTAGACTTTTTACATTATCTTAAGTTTTTAGCGTTTACATATGACGAAAAATTTCCTTGGAGTCTAACAAAGAATGACAAAAATATCGCTTATTATTCTTTTAAATTAGAACATATGGCTAAAAGTTTTCAAATATTAACTACTAAACAAACTCATTTTGCACGTGATGATGTTATTTTATTAATAGATTTAGCTAAAAAAGTGGAAATTGATTTTAATTTACCTTTAAGCCAGTTTAAAAGTTTTCAGATATTAGGGCCTGGTTTTAGCCATGATTCTTTTACAATCGCTAAACAAAAGGTTCTAGATTATATCGAGAATATTGATGTTGTTCCCCAAAAAATAAAATATAAATATTGGTATCAGGTATTTGTTTCTAAAAAAGATCTCATTTTATTAGATTTAGAAAAATATGCTGAAAATTTTTCTGCTTTATCTGCTATGAGTTATTTTAACCCTAATAAGCATTTTTTAGTTTTAGAAAAAGTAAATAAAGAAGAAGAAATTTTTTTTCAGGGTATCATTAAACAAATAGAAAACGATCAGTTTTTGAAAACTTTATCTAAGGAAGAATATTTTGAGTTAATTAAAAAAGATTGGGATATAGAATACCAGATACATGAACTTGGATTTGAACGTATTGAAAAATTGAGAGATTTAGTTCACGAATTAAATAAGGATTTTCAGAAATACGAAGAAATATTAACCCGATTATTAAAAGAAAAAAAATCCGCAAAAGATAGTTATTTAATTCAACTTTTTAACCGATTTTACTTAAATTATCATCCTAATCCAAAATCAATATATTTGAAAAAATATCTAGTGCCGCGTTATATAGAAGGCAAAATGTTGAAAAACCAAGCTGATTTTAGAAATATATTTGATACCCTTGATAATATAGATAAGATTATTTTAGACGAAAATACGAATAAAGAAGATAAAGATTTAATGGAGGCATTAAAAACTTATTATTATGAATTTATTAAAATAAATTCCCTTTTGTAGATGGAATATCTGTTTTTCTTTCATCAATTTTAACAGCTTCGTCTAATTCTATTCCTAAACCTTTAAAACAACTTTCCGCAATATGATGCATATTATCGCCGGCAAGAACATTGATGTGTAAAGTTATTTTAGCGTTATTTACAAATGCCAGAAAAAATTCTTTTAGTAAATCTAAATCAAAATCACCGGTTTTACCAAGTAAATTTGGTGCATTAAAACTCAAATAAGGTCTACCGCTAATATCAATAGCAATTTGCGTTAAAGCTTCGTCCATGGCAATTAAGCCAGAACTATATCTGGTAATACCTTTAGCCTCACCTAAAGCAGATTTAAAAGCATTACCAAGGCAGATACCAATATCCTCTACTGTATGGTGAAAATCTATTTCAATATCACCTTTGGCAATGAGTTCTAAATCAAAAAGACCATGTTTGGTAAATAATTCCAGCATATGGTTAAAAAAAGCAATTTCGGTATTAATTTCAGCTTTTCCTGAACCATCTAAATTAAGCAAAAGTTTAATTTTTGTTTCTTTAGTATCTCTTGTTATTTCTGATTTTCTCATATTACTCCTTTTATTCACTTATTTGCCAATGTTTATCAGCATAATTTAGTTTCACAGTACCAGTTAATTCTTCCTGATAATTATTATAATTTAACTGATATTTTTCTATAGTTATTTGGTTATTATTTAACCATTTAGGGTTACGTGGTTCCCAATCTATAGCTAAAGAAAATAATTCTTTAAAAGTATTGCTAGGGGTAATCTGAAAAATATTAATGTAATTATTAACAAAATAATGAGGGAATTTTAACGTGATAACCATAAATTTATTTTTGTCTGGTGATTCTATAGGGATACTACCAATTTTCAAAATTGCACCTGAGTCAAAATTAATCAACAAATTTTCTTCATCATTATCTGTAAATAGTTTTAATAAATGTGAATTTAAATATGTTAAAAAGCCGAAATAATAATAAGAATATTTTTCATTATCAATATATTTATCAGTAAAAAGCAAATATTTTTTATCTTTTAAATAAATTATTAAACCTAATTTTGTGCGTTTAAATTTTTTCTTAAATTTTTTTTCTGCAAATTTTTCAGTTTTTTCTGCAATATCTTTTTTCCTTACAGCTTGCTTAGAGTAATAATTTTCAATTTCTATTAAATCTTTATAAGAGTTAATTTCTTTAACAGGAGAATCAAAAAAAGCAGTAGCAATAAAATCTGTAGGTTCAAAAGAAGTAAATTTTATTTTCTTTCTGCTTTGAAAGCTAATTAAAATTACCAGTAAAATACTTAATAAAATAAAAATGATTAAGAAATTTTTTTTACTCATAGAAATTAGTCTAAATAATTATTTATATATATCTTAACATAAAAAGAGTTTAAAAAAAAATCAATGTTTATTTTTAGTTCAAATGTGGTATGAAGAAAATAGAGATATATAACAAGGAGAAATCATGGCGCAACCTAATTCACCCGTAAGATTAACGCCATCATCTGTATCAGGTTTAAGACGTTCTACTGAACTTTCTATTCAAGATGGAAAGCATAGTTTATGCGTTTTTAAAAGTAATTTGCAAAGACAGGATTTTGTTTTAGATTTAAACGCAATTATTCCAATATTAAATTCTGCTATAGCAAATAAAATTCAACTAGAAGCAAAAGATTCTTTTACTATTCGAGATTATTGTCAAATAGTTGATAAAATACCTGCCGAAGCCGGCATTGATCAGTTTTTACAATTTTTGGCTTTATTATATGAATTTGCTACTGAAGAATTAAAAGTACAAATTGTTAATGCAATTAAAAGTGATTATTATGTAGGGGTTACTCATACTTATTCATTTTTTGGCGATAATAATACAGTTGCTTTTAATTTTAATTTTGTTTTACAATGTTTGGATAATATTAGTCCAGAATTAAAGGTTATTTTAGGAAAATCTTTTTTAGGGCTTTGGTTTGAGAATCAATATACTTCAGATTTAAAACAAATATTAGAACCAGAAAGTACACCAGAAAATAATGTAATTTCAATAAAAGTTGGAGAATTGTCAAGTTCAGACGAAACAAAAAATTTTTTACTTGAAGAAATTGAAAATATTAAATCTTTTTTTGGAGATCAAATACCTTTAGAGGTCTTAGCTTATATAGGTATTTTATTAAAACATTGTGCAGATAAATTTTCTGATATTTTACGTGATTCTGATCTAATAGCTAGTGTAAGTATTTTTCTCTCATTAATTAATTGGACAGAAGAGGAGCCTCCAATAATTACCATTAAACCAGTAGCAGAATTATTAATGGTATTACATAAAACTATTTTAAGTTTACATGAATTTACAGAAAGTGAAATTGAACAGAAAGAGATATTTACCACAGCGTTTTCTGATGAAGACGATCAGCCATTGTCTTTAGAGAAAGTTCTTCTGTATTATTTATTTGAAAAGTATCAGACAAAATCCAGAGATATAATTTTTCTTTTTTTTCCTGAACGTAGCGCAGATAGAAATACTGCTTTAGATCAATTAGAATCGTTTAAAAATGAATCGTATCGTTCTATGGAGCGTTTTTACTACCAACTTCAACGTAATTATTTAGCAAAAACAGAAAAAGAAAAATTACTTCCTTTATTACCTAGCCAACCGGTTGTTGCACCGCAAGTAGTTGTTACCATACCAGGAGCGACACAATTGACAGAAGAAGAAATGCAAATACTTGGAAAATATACTAAACAATATGAAGAATTATTGGCGTTTAAAGAAAAAAGGATGAAAAAAATTCATGAAATATGCGAAGAAATTAGATTATTAGTAAACCAAGCTAGAGAAATAAACCAAGTTCAAGAATTAGAGCGCTTGTTAGAATCAATAAACACCAAAATAGAACAGATATCAAGAGCTGGACAAGAATTATCAGAAAGATATGCACAAATTTCAAGTGAATTTTCTAGTAATAGAGATTTTTTAGACGCCAATAATCCGCTGGAAAGAAAGTTTAAAACTTGTGAGGAAAAAAGTCGTGAGAATGTGTTGTATTTTGAGTCAGTAAGTATGAGAATATTCAGATGGCGTGATCAAATAGAAAACAAGCTAAAATATTTAAGAGTGAACCAAGAAATGCTTTCTTTAAAAACAGAAATTCAAGGTTTATTAAGCGTACAACCTATAAATTACTCTTTATTAGAACCAAAATATAGTAGCGTTGCCCAAAATATCAGTCTTTATTACCCATTATTATTAAATAGTAAAACAACTGATGAAGGAATTAAAAAAAAATTTCAGAAGTTATTGCTAGAATGGAGTGAAATTAGCAATTATGATGTTTCTTTTATTAGCCAAATTATTAAAGCGCTTTTAATGCAGTTTTCTATACAGCCAAGAGGGAAAATAGAAAATTTTTTTCATGATATTTTTGATGATTTTTGGTTGAATTCTATACCACCTGAAAAAAAAGTGGAACTAGTTCAGCAATTGATAAAATCTTTAAATCAACCAGCGGAATCAGCATCTCTTTCTTCTGCGCGTATTGGGATCACTATTACTAATGATTTTTTATTATTTCTTATTCGTTATGAAACTCCTGAAATTTTAGCAGAAGTATTTGTTGATTTATATCAAGAAGAATTAAAGCCATTTGATGAAAATTTGTTAGATCAATTCTTATTAAATCCAGATATAAATTATTTAGATAAAATTAAATTTTTAATTAAAATAGGTGATCTGGTTTTTACTGGGGAACCTAAGTATGATCAATTATTTAGTATATATGCATTGCTTCAATCAAAGTTACAAGTTTGTGAAGAAGATGAACATTTTCAAAGTGTTAGAGATTATTTAGAGCAGGTTATAAGATTAATTAGCACGGAACCGAGAGTGGGACTAAGTGTTTTATCTGAAAGACATGCCCAGTTTAAAAATACAATCTATTTAATGGAGTATCAATTTATTGATACAATTTTTGAATTAAAAGTTTGTCCGCCTAGTTTTTTTGATCAATTAAATGAATCTCGAGAAAAATTACATAGAAAACTTGAAGAAAGATTAGACGAACCTGAGATGTTAACAAGATATCAAGAATATTTAGCAAAAATTTATTTGGTTTTATTACATAATTCAGATAGTAGAAGTAAATATCTTAAGCAAGCAGTTGAGTTCTTCTTTTTAATATTTAATGAGCAGAAAGGTGATTTAACGCGACTTAACGAGACAATAAAACAATTCATTTTAGTTTTAAAACCATTTTTAACCGAAGTTGAAATAAATCAATTACAATATTTAAAATTACTATATAGTTTACCTGGGCATGTTGAATTTGATATTAGTTATTTACCCAATAGTTTTTCTTTATCAGTACCAGGTATATCACTTGTTAAGACAGCGCAACGTATTGGTTGGCAAAAAAACAAAGTTATTGAAGATTTACAGACAAGTTTACAATTACGTTTAGAGACAATAGATAATATTCGTGAATTTTTGATTAATCTTAATCGTTTTTATTTATTCAATATTATGGTTGGGAAATCAGGAAACCGAATAACTTTTATAGATTTTAAAGCACCTATAATTAATAATGAGACTTTATTAGCGACTATTAATGTACAATTTTTGAGTTGTTTGGCTTTTATAAAAGGTGAATTAAATAGGCTTAGAGCAAGAAATATATATTTAGAAGTAAAAGAAACTTTAAGTAGTACAGAAAGAACAGAACTTGAACAGAATAAAGCTAACATAAAATTATTACAATCGTATTTAGCTACTAATATTATTTTAAAAAATTTATACTATTTTGATCTTGCACAATTAAATTTTGCAAATAGATTTATAGGCCGTTTTGTAAGACAAGATCAAATTGAGCAATTAAAAACTGAACGTCAAAAACTTAATGCGAAAAAAAAGATCTTGGAAACACAAAAAAAAGATACTTCACAAATAGAACCGCAAATATTGGACATTACTATCCAAATAGGTTTTTTGAAGGATATTTTAGAAGGCGAAATTACTTTAAGGCCAGAATCAATAGAAGCCGAAAATTTAACTAAGTTGTTGCAAGAAAAATTGCAAATACAAGATCTTTTTCAGGGTTGCATATTAGAGGGAGATAGCCCAACTACAGAACTAAATTTAGATATTTTGGCAGAATATTTTAAAAATGAAAGAACTTTTTTACCAGAATTTATCGAGCGTTTAGGTGAGGAAAATGTATTAAGTTATTTAAAAAGGTTATATGCCCATTTATTAGCTAAGCGAACACTTGAAAGTTCCATTACATATGCAAGTGCAGAAGATATTGAAAGTTTAGTAAAAGATAAACCTTTAAGTGTAAAAATTCATTTATTTCAAAATATTATTTTTGAAATGCAAAGTAGAGATGGTTTATTAGCGCGTAGTGCATTAATAAAAAGAAGGACGTTAGATGGTAGAGATGTAGATCAAATAGAAATGTTAAGGAAAAATTTAGATGCTATTACCGGTAATAAAACCGTAACAATTAATGCACCAACCGGGGCAGGTAAAACTTTTGTTTCTAGGTTAGCTACAAGAATAGCTGATTTTTCTCAAATTACTTCTGGTTCTTTTTTGGTTTTTCATTTAGCTCCTTCGCCTTCTGCGGATCACGGTTGGTACTCAATTACTGATATTATGGCTGATGGAGCTGGTAAATTAATAGCAAGAATGAAAGACGCCAAAAAACCTTTTCATTTTTTTGGAACACCTCAAGAATTTTTAATAGCTTTAACAATATTAGAAACTGCAGAAATTATAGATAAAGTAGTTGTTTATGCAGATGAATTTGATTATGTTGAACCAGCGGCTATAGACAGCAGTGATACTGGAAGGTTAGCAGAAACTTACCCTCCGAATTTTTTTACTATTTTAAAAGAAAAAGGGGTTTTAAAATTAGTGAAAATGTCTGCTACCACAAGTTTAGAAGAGATAGAAACTAAAATAGCCCATTTGGAAGCAAAAATAGAATCAGATTTATTTAGTGAAGAAAAAAAGGCGCATTATAGAGAAAGGTTAGCTGAATTACGAGTTCAAAAAGACGCGATTAGTCGCTCTATAGCGGAGGAATCAACAAGAATAAGGGACGTAGTTGAATCTTATTCAAATTCTGAAGAGCTCAGTACTAGAATTTGGCAAGAAGAGCAAGCTAAATTAGTAGCAAAATCACAACAGTCAGAAGGTCAGGAAGAAGTAACTGCTTTACAAAAGAATAAGCAAGCATATCAAGTAGTATTACTAGAGTTTCCAGATTTAGATAGTCAAATAGAGAACTTAGCTTTTATTCAGAGTTTTTTTGCCAATAAGGGACCTTGTTCAGTTTTAATTAAGGGAAAAGATGGGTATATTTATGAATATTATACTGAACAACAACCTAGCGGTAACTATCAATTTACGCCAAGAATTATTTCCATAGAAAGGGAAGATCCAAATAGTTTACAGGGCTTAACAGTTAAGCATCCTTTAGTTTTTTGTATTTATCGAGCAGATAGTGTTGGCGGAGATTATGGCCCTTATAGTAAAGAATTAGCTGATAGCCAGTATTTAGTTTATCAAAAACCGCACCGTTTTAATGCTGTTTATCAACATTTGAAAAGAAAAAGACGTACAGATTTGCAAGAGGTTAGTTTGAGACCAACTATTTTTGTTTTTCAAAATCATGCGGAATTTTTAGAGCAAAGTGAAGTTTTGGAATCAGCAATGGCTAAAGATTTAGAAAGAGATCGAGTTGATTTAAAAACTGTTCAAAAACGCCAACAATATGTTCAGCAAGTATTAAGTTTTTTACGAACAGATAGCCTAGATTCTGAAAAAAGGGTATATGAGGAATTACAAACTAGATTTACGCTACATCTAAAGCAAAGAGATCAATATATTATTGATATTAGAAAATTTTTTAAAACTATTTTATCATCAACAAAAGAAGGTGATCAAGAGGCTAAAAGCAAATTAGATGCAAGAATTAAGGCAGTGTATCCAGATCGAATAATTGATAATTTAACAGATGATGAAATTTTATTTCTTGCTTATGATTTAATGGTTAGCCGCGATTTTTTTGCAGAAGAAAATCTAAAAAAGTTTATGACATCATTTATGGATTTAAGCCTGATAAGATTGGAGCTAGTCTTTAAGCTCATTAATAGATTTGATTATAGAAAATTTGAGAAGGGATCAGAAAAACTTAACAGCATAATATTATTTATTGAAAAAATAATAACAGTTTTGGTGGAACAGCATGAAAGAGACCACGATATTCATATGGATTCCTTAGCTACTGTTTTTTCGCAGAGAATTGATGAAATAATGAAAAAGGTAGAAATGAAATTATTGTCGCAATCTTTTGTTGAAGGGACAGTTGATTTAAGTGTAATATTAGATGCGATAAATGAGATAATTAGAGCGGATTATAAAATAAGTGCAGATAGTTCCTCACAGCCTTTAAGTAAGAAACAAAGTTTTTTGGAGAAATTTTCAGCATTTTGTAATGCGGATATTAGTTCAGGTATCATTAGTTCTTTTAGATCTCGTTTTGAGGGAACAAATTCAATACTTGATGATTTATTTTCATATTTTAAAGACGAATTTTCTAAGGACGAAATTAGTGATTTTTTATGTGAATTAATGAAGAATACAACTTTATCTGATGCCGAAAATGAGCAAAGATTAAAAAAATATAGAAAGGCAATATCTAGTACTAATATAATTAATTCAGCAGGCGGAAGCAGACCTGTTTCTGAAGTTAGTAAAGTATTATTACTTTTTCAGGCAGAAAATACAGATCAAGCAGAAACAAATTTAAAAAAACTTAAATTAAAAATTGTAGAAGAACAAAGGAAAGAAGAACAAGACTTTTTAGCATCAGTTTTTAGTACATATTTATTAGATTTATATTTTGATTTAACTGAAGCGAAAAAAACGGAATTACAAACCAGGTTAAGTTCACATGAAACAAGCACGCAGGAATTAGCTAGAATACAACATAAGATTCGTTTATATCAAGGTAGATTAGAACAAATAAGGACTCGTTCGTCTTCTGTAGCTCATTTAAGACCACCAGCAATTCCGCTTAGTGAAAGGGAGGGGGCAGAACTAATCGGATCTTCTCCAATACCGGTTGTTAGAAGAAGAAGCGATACTCCGGAATTAATCGTAGCTTCTCCAAATGTGGGTGAAGCTTCAATTCCAGCTGTTCAAGAAAGTGTTGGAGGTAGATCAGGCTTAGTGCCGCCTTTACCTCTAGGTAAAATGCCTTTTTTAAGTAGTAGTCAAGTTTTTTCTCCACGTTTAGAGTTGCCTGTAAGTAGTGATAGAAGCGGCGAAAAATTTATGCCGGTTCCAGGTAGTCGCACGCCACGTACACCTACTGAGGACCATCTTCCTCCTCATAGTGCAAGAACACCAGCAGGACGTAGTGCTAGAAAAACACCCTTAAAACCGCCGGTTAAGCCAGGACCACCAATAATAAGTGGTAGGGTAGTTAAATTAGAGGATCAAATATTTTATAAAAATGAATATTTAAAATATTTAGAAAGCTTTCAAGAGTATTATTTGTTACGTAAATTTGAGGGGGAAATTCCCAGCCTAGGAATTATTCATTCGTTAATTAAATTAAACCCGGCAGTTGACCTTGATCAAGAAATTACCAGAAAATTAGCAGAAATTAACACCGAGATAGAAAGACGACAACAGCTTCCTACATAATTTTTGAATATAAAAAAATCGAACATAATTATTCGGCTATTAAAACATTAGCAGATGCAGAAGTAATTTTAACTTCTACTAAATCTCCAATTTTATAATCATTATTTTTTATAATTACTAATTTATTGCCATTTGTTCTACCACAAAAAGCAGTTGGGTTTTTTTTAACACCTTTTTCTTCAATTAGTACTATTTGGTTTGTGTTAATATAGGCAGAATTTTTTTGATAAGAAATTTGGTTTTGTAAATTATTTAATTCCATAATTCTTTGTTTTTTTATTTCTGAACTAATATTATTAGGATATTTTTTATAAGCTAAAGTATATTTTCTGGGGGAATATTTAAAAATAAAAGCAGAATCAAACTGAACTTTTTTCATTACTTCAATTGTGGCTTGAAAATCTTCTTCTTCCTCAAAAGGAAAACCAACAATAATATCTGTGGTTAATGTGATATTTGGCATTATGCTTTTAATTTGATCAACTAACCTTAAATAATTTTCTTTTGTGTAACCGCGATTCATTTTTTTTAGAATTTCGCTACTGCCAGATTGTAAAGGCAAGTGTAATGATTTACAGATATTTTCTCTGTTTCTCATTAATTCTAAGAGTTTAAGCGGGAAATCTTTTGGATGCGGTGAAACAAATCTTATCCTTTTTAATTCGTTTATTAAGCTAATTTTTTGTAATAAATCGGTAAAATCATAATTTTCATATTTGTAAGAATTAACGTTTTGCCCTAATAAAACTACTTCTTTAAAACCTTCAAGTACTAATTTTTTTATTTCTGTAACGATGTTTTCTAAAGAGCGAGATTTTTCTCTGCCTCTGGTATAAGGAACAATACAATACGAACAAAAATTATCGCAACCCCTCATAATGGCAACACTTGCACTTGCGCCTTTAATATGTGTAGGGTATACATCTTCATAATTTTCTGTTGACTCAGTTAAAATAGCAATTTTTTGTTGTTGCTTATAACAGTTTTTAATTATTTTTGGTAAATCTTTGTAATTATCTGGGCTAACTATAAAATCAATTTGTGCTTTTTTGTTATTTAATAATTCTTCTTTATGATCTTTAGTCATACATCCTAGCAATCCATAAAGAACATCTTTTGGTTTTAATTGATTCTTGATTTCATTTATTTGACCAAAAACCTTATTTTCTGCAGATTCTCTAACAGCACAGGTATTAAATAAAATTACATCTGCTTGTTTAAAATCTGTAACTAATTGAAAGCCAGCTGAATTTAAGATAGTTTGAATTAGTTCACTATCATAAGTATTCATTTGACAACCAAAAGTTTTTAAAAAATAGTTTTTCATAACATCCTTACAATTTCGTTTTATTTTGCAACAACCGATATTTATTTACGGTTCTACGAGCAATTTTAATATTATAATCTAGCAACATAATTTGAATTTCTTTATCACGGCTATTTTTATTTTCAGCAATTAGTTTAGCTATAATTTTGTTAATGCGATATTTTGTGTTACCGAAAATATTTCTAGGACAAAAAGTTTTTATTAAAAAAAGTCCATAATCTGTTTGAATATACTTATTAGCGATTGATCGTGAAATAGTAGAAGAACTTAAATTTAATTTTTGAGCAATTTCTTTTTGTAACAAAGGTTTAAAATAATTAGGACCTTTTAAAAAGAAATCGGTTTGAATTGAGACAATTAAATCTATAATGTTTTCCAAATTTTGATTACGTGCTTCTAAATTTTCAATTAAATCTTTGGCTTGTTTTAGTTTTTCTTCCAAAAATATTTTAGTTTTGTTATCTAAATTTGGTTTTGATAAAGCTTGTAAATATTCATTTGATAAATTTATTTTAAGTCCATGCTTTTTTTCTAAATTAATAATGCTTAATTTATGATCTGTTTTTTTTATCTCAAATGAAGGCAGAATTAAATTGTTTTTTTCTTTTGTAATTTTATTACCAGGGTAAACATTTAAATTTTCTTTAATGAACTTGTGAATTTCTGTTATTCCTGCTAGCGGAATATTAAGCGCTTTACCGATT
>CAZFTP010000017.1:0-31179 GCA_964521915.1 uncultured Candidatus Marinamargulisbacteria bacterium | reverse complement strand
AAAAACACCTGCGGAAATTGAACCCGAAATCACTAATTAAATTATGCTAAGCAGTTTAAAAAAAATTGGTAATTATTTTTATGATATTGAAGATAAAAAAATCTTTTTTTTCTTACAAAAAATAGCGTTTATTTTTAGTTTGCTTAACATTTCTAAAAATAAAAGGATCAATAATTTTTTATCAAGATTATTTTACCAAGGTATAAATAATAATAAGTATATTTTAAGTGACACTGAAAATATCTGGCCTTATTGGGCATATCTTTATTTTAATAACCTAAAAAAACAATTCTATCCCTCACAATTTCTGCTCAATAATATTTATGAAAAAAATTGGACCTTAATTGGTTTCCCTTTCGAAAACAATAAATTAGTTGTAGATTCTCATGGTTTAATCATGCCGACTGAACTTGGCTGGTCTTTAGACATTTGGTATTCTGATCAAGAAAAAATTTATTCGCCGGCAAAATTAACGGATGTTAAACAAAAAATTGTAAATAATTTCCCTATTGTCGAAACTATTTATCAAGTTGCTGATACTATTATCAGTACTACTATTTTTCTAAAAACTAATTTTAAAAAAAATACGGATAATTTTGATAATGTATTTATGGGCAAGATTAGGGTTACCAATACTAATGATTCAAATAAAAGTAATGGTTCTATTTATTTAGCTATTAGACCTTATAATTCAGAAGGCATTACCGAAATTAGCCAGATTACTTATCTTTCTCAAAATGCTTTTATTGTTGATAATAAATTAGCTTTAGTATTATTAGAAAAACCTGATAATATCATTTGTTCGAATTACAAAGAAGGCGATGTGGCAAAAAATGCACACTTATTTCAAATGATTTTAAAATCAAACTGTACTAATAAACTATGTTCTGCTTTAGCTGAATATAAATTAGAACTGAGCCAAAATACGGCACAAGAAATATATTTTCAAGTTTTACCGCCTAAAGAAATTAAAATTAATCAAAAAAATAATAATGCTAATAAAGATCTAAAACTTACCGATTACATTAAAAAATTAAAAGCTTTAAATTTTGAACAAGAATTTATTAATCTTAACAAAGAGTGGTTAGCAATTAAAGAAGGGCTACTGCAAATAACCATTCCGGATAAAAAACTACAAAATATTTTCGAAAAAATCAGTTTGCATCTCCATACATTTATTAAAAAAAATGAAGTTATAGCCGGTGGTCTTATTTATAATAATTTTTGGTTACGGGATATGATTTTTTTACTAAGAGCTTTAAACCGTATTGGTTCTTCACTTTATTCTGAAGAAATTATTCTTGCAATTATTAACCATAAGAATCTACCTAATATTAATGATGAGCTAGATTCCCTTGGGCAATTGCTTTATATTATTTATGATACATACCAATATAGTAATGATATAACTTTTTTAGAAAAAACTTTTTATTTTGTCAGCCAAATTATTACCAAAATAAATCATCATACATACCACCATAGTTTTGATGATAAATATAATGGTTTACTTGATAAAAGTTTTTCCATGGATTATTTAAATGAAAAAGATTTCTTTTTGTGGGATAATTTATGGTTAATTAAGGGTTTATTTTCTGCTCATAAAATAGCGGAAACAATGCAACATCAAAGCAAAGCTAATCATTATTATGAAATGCACCAAAAGTATTTAAGTAATTTGAATAAAAAAATCCTGGAAATTTGTCAAAAGGAAAATACTGAACCATTAATACCAATAACACCTACAAGATTTAATGAGTCAAAATTAATTTATTCTCTATCAGCTCTTTATCCTTTAAATATTTATGGGGAAAACGATGAGTTTATTATTAATACTATTAATAAATTAACCTCTAATTTTACTGAAAATGATTTAATTTATAATAGCGCTTTTAAAGGCTTTTCCATATATGAAAATATTCTTTTGGCTAATGTCAATTTAATTAAAGCAAATTATTCCAAAGCTTATCATATTTTAAATTGGTTAAAAGATGTTACCAGTGAAACTGGGTCTATTCCGGAAATAATTAATCCTATTAACAAAAAAGGAATTTTCGGAGATGGCGATTATGTTGCAGGCGAAAGCGAATTTGTTGTTTTAATCCGTAACTTACTAATTAAAGAAAATGAAGATTCTTTAGAGTTTTTGCCATATTTACCAGCAGAATGGTTAGCAATTGATTCACAAGAAAATTTGATTGAAATTAAAAACGTACCAACAAAATTTGGGAAGATTAGTTTTTCAATTAATAAATATAGTTCTAAAATTGATATGACATTTAACGCTAATTTTCTCAATTTACCTAAAGAAATAATTATTTTTCTACCTTTAGTAATAAAATCAGTCTGTTATCAAAACATCAAACGCCCAATATATAATTCCTATTTTAGAATTCCTATTGATATTACAGAATTTTCTATTATAATTTAGTTATTTGGAGGTTTAAACAATGAATTTTGTTCCGAAATATTGCTTTTTAACTCATGGTGTAGGTACACATACTGAAAAATTAGTTTCTTTTGAAATGGCATTAAGAAAAGCACATATTGCTGAATTTAATTTAGTGAAAGTTTCTAGTATTTTTCCACCAAAGTGTAAAATGATTTCTAAAAAAGAAGGGTTAAAACTACTAAAAACCGGACAAATTGTTTTTTGTGTACTTTCTGAAAACGCTGTAAATGAAAAAAATCGTTTAGCCGCGGCGTCAGTTGGTATTGCTATACCACAAGATTCTAACAAGCATGGGTATCTATCTGAACATCATTCATATGGCGAGAAAGAAGAAGAAGCTGGAGATTATGCTGAAGATTTAGCCGCTGAAATGCTTGCCACAACGCTAGGTATTTCTATTGATTCAAACTTAAAGTGGGATGAAAGAAAAAAAATATGGAAGATGCAAGACCAAATTGTTAAAACCACCGCAATAACACAAAGTGCTATTGGAAAAAGTGGTTTATGGTCAACAGTAATTGCCGGAGCAATTTTTATTATTTAAAAATGAAGTTTCCCTTATTTCTAGAATCTGAAATTACCAATAATAACTATAATGATGCAAAAATAGTAATTTTACCTATCCCGTTTGAAAACTCTACCAGTTATATTGCCGGAGCAAAAGAAGGTCCTAAATATTTATTAGAAGCTTCTTCTCAATTAGAAGCTTATGATGATGAAACAAATTTTCTTATTACAGATATTCCTATTTCAACTTTAGCTCCAATAGATTTTTTGGATCAAAATATTCCACAAGAATTACAAAAAATTTATCACAAAACCTTAATATTACTGAATGACCAAAAATGGCCAGTTTTTCTTGGTGGCGAGCATACAGTCACAGTGCCAATTATAAAAGCATTTAAAGAATATCATAAAAACGATTCATTCGGGGTAATTCATTTAGATGCTCATTTTGATTTAAGAATGTCATATGAAAACAACATAAATAGCCATGCATGCATTTTAAGAAGAATAATTGAAATGAAAATTCCTACTCTATCCCTTGGAGTTAGAGCTTTTTCCCAAGAAGAAAAAAAATTTGCTAATGATAATCAAATAATGTACTTAACTGATTACGATTTATATACAAAAGAAAAAAATATCTCAAATTATTTAAAAAAACTTCCTGACAAAATATATTTAACTATTGATACAGATTTTTTTGATGTAGGAATTTTTCCCGGGGTTGGTACCCCTGTACCAGGTGGACCTGGTTGGTGGGATAGTTTACAAATAATTAAACAAATTTTCAAACAGAAAAAAATAATCGGTTTTGATATTGTAGAACTATGTCCAAAAATAGAAAATATTATAACCCCTTTTAACTCTGCTTTATTACTTCAAAAATGTATATCTTATCAATTTGGTAATATTTAATTCTATCTTAAAATATGTCTTAGACTATGATTTTTAGGGGTTTAAGGGGCAAAGCCCCCTTAGAAAACTAATCTCTTTCCCAGGGGTCTTAGGGGACGAAGTCCCCTAAAAAACCAATCTCTCTCGTATCTCCAGAGTGCGAAGCACCCTGGGGATACAAAAAAGCCATGCCGTCTGGTGAAACTAATTGTGCGGACCAGAAGTTCTATCATAATAGAGGGGGGAACGTTATTGAACTAAAACTCCGATCCGCATTATTAATTATTTCAAAAAAAAAATGAAAAAGCAAGCAATACTTATTTTTTTTCAACAACTAATAAAAAATTATCCTTATTGGAAAAATTTTTCTTTTCTTCATTTAATAAAGCCATTAATTGTTTAAGATTAATTAAACCGGAAAAATCAACCATTTTTACAGAATTAAAAAGAAATAATTTAGGGATAATTTGTCCGGCATCAGTATAAGAAGAATAATTTTCAATAATATTAATTATCTTACTATCTAATTCATTTAAAAAAGCTTTTATTAAAACCGCGTTTTTTAATTTAATTTTAGGTATACCATCTTTAGTAAAAACGACTAACGGATAAGTTATTGATTTAAAAATAAAAAATTTGCTAATTTTTTTAAATTGGAAAATAATAAATTTTGAATTTTCCTCCTTAGTATTAAAAACTAAGTTATTATACTTAAATAAATTTCTGGCATACATTTCTAATTCAGTTGATGTTTTAAAAATGTCGTTTTGCAAATTTATTTTTTGATTTCCTATAGCAATTGCCCGCAAAATACCTTTTTGTCTATCAACTTCTACTTTTATTTCCATATCTTCATGATCCGCACCGGCTCTAATTAATTTTTCCTCTACTTCATTTCGGATGTTAATAAAATCTTCTTCACTAGGTTCAATTAAAGTTTTTTCTATGGTTTCTTGAATTAAAGAAATAGCCGCACCAATGGCAGAAATTACAGGCGCATGTTCAGCCAATTTAATTTCAAAACCAGTTTTTTGCTGTAAATAATTTAACCAAGTACTAGCCCCTCCTCCGCCACCAATTAAAAAAATCTTCTCGTTTTTCAACTCTTTTTCATAAATAAAAGCAGAAATTACTGCTAAAATTTTTTTTCCGCCTAATTCCATGATTCTATTAGCTAAAACATCTACTGAAATCCCTAAAAATTCACTGACTTTTATAAAACCTTGCCTAATAATAGCGACTTTTGAATAAGCATAATCATTTTCCGGAATTAAATTTAAAAAATTAGCTGTACAAGTTGTAGTTACAGTATAGAATTGATTATCAGCCTCAATTTGCAAATATTGTGTTTGATCTTTCTTATAGTTCATTAAAGCAATATTTTCAATTTTAATATCTTCTTTAGGAGCAAAGGAAAGGTAATTTAAACCAGTTATATGAGCACTTCTGGGACCAACATCAACTATTTTTTGATCTTGAATTTTTGGTAAAGATCCGCCTGCTACTCCAACAGTTTTAATGTCAAGTGTATTCAAATAAATACGATGCTCCCCAATCTGAGCCATCTTTTTTTCTGGTTTACCATTAATAATTACAGAAATATCTGTTGACGTACCACCTACTTCTAAAAAAATTCCATCTAAAATCTTAGTATAATTTATAGCCGCACTTAAGCCTGCCGCTGGTCCGGAAAGCAAAGTTAAAATAGGACGTTTCTTCATTTCTGATAAAAGCATTGCCCCGCCATCAGAACGCATAACTACTATAGGTGCTTTAATATTTAAACTACGAATAGCTGTTTCCGTTTGCAAAGCGGTATTAATCATTTTTGGTAAAATACTAGCATTAATTACAGCTGTTTTAGTCCGTAATTTTAAGCCATATAATTGTGATATTTCATGAGTTGCCGTAGCTGGTATGCCTAATTCTGTTGCCAATTCTAAAATTTTTAATTCAATTTGAGGGTTATCAACACTAAAAGCATTCACCGCAACAATAGCTTCTGCGCCTCTTTTCTGTAACACTTTTAAAGAAGCAATAATATTCTGGTTTAAATTTTCTTTTTCTTCTAAATACTCAAAAAAAACGGGTATAAAAATATTTTTTTCAAGTTCAATATTAGTAAAATTCAACTGCCGTTTTATTTCTAAACCAGCTAACCCAGATCCCACAGCTAAAATACCAACCGGGCAAATATCACCTTCTAATAAAGCATTAGTTGCTTGGGTAGTTGAATGGGCAATACGAACTATATTTTCCGGTTTAATCTTAGTTTTATTTAAAGCATTTTTTAAGCATTCAATAATACCTAAAGCAACACCTTCTTTGGCAAAATGGGTAGTTGGCACTTTTTCTTCCGCTAAAATTTCATAAGTAGCTTCTTTAATTATAACTAAATGGGTAAAAGTTCCACCAACATCAATACCAATTTTAACTAAATCAGTCATAAATCAAAACACTTAATAATAAACCAAGAAAAACTAAAACCCAAATATAAGGTAAGGTCTTTTTAAGAATAGCAGATAAATCTACTTTTAATTTATCGGCAATCCAAACATTATACGTGTTTGTAGGGTCACAAACACCTTGAATTTGCCCTGTTGAAAAAAAAGCACTCATTATTAACGGATTAGAAATTAAGCCCGTATTTTTAATAATTTGTAACAAACCACTGCCCATTCCCCATAAATTAAATGGCCCTCGATATAAGGCTAAAGGTGCTAAAACAGTAAAAAACAATAAATACCAAAGCTTATTTTGCGGTACGATCAAAGAGATTAACGGAGTTAAAAAATATTGAAGCGGTTCAGAAGTAACCGCAATTAAAAGCATACCAATACCTAAAACTAAAACTACTGCCGGAATTGTTGCCTGAGCCCCTTCCACCATTGCTTGAGAAAGTTTTTTTACTGAATGATTAACCCCTGTTGTTTCTAGTAAACGTAAACTAGAAAACAATAAAAATATTAAACCTAACAAAAAAGCGGTATTAATTTCTAAATGATATATTAAAACCAAACAAATAGGTAGAAACGGGCTAAAATAAGCTACAAAATTAAATTTCTTGTATAGAATACTAAGTAAAAGATTAATAATAATAAAAACAAAAACAAAAAATTTAAAACCTAATACCCAAATTGGACCTAAAAATAATAAAAGCTTAAATAAAATAAATAAGCTGAAAACTATACCTAAAAAAAGAGAAATCGGTAAAAAAGCACGCCAAGAAATATTGATCTTCGCTTTTTTAAACTCAATAAAAATAAAACTAATAATTATTATTAAAAAAATCAAACTAAATGGTACTACAAATTTTAGTATTTCTACCTGATTCATATGCAATAATTCCACATAAAACTGCCAATTGATCATATTGAAAACCCCGCCGAAAGAAATTGCCATTAAAAATAAGCTAGCGACAATTAAAGGAGGAATACCGAAAGTTAATAAAATTGGTAAATACAAATTTCCTATTAAAATAATTGATCCTAACCCAGATAATGAACTAAATAATAAACTAACCGTAATAGTTAAAACAAAAGTCATGGCAAAAATATTATCCGATGAAAATTCAGCAACTTGTTTAACAATATTTTCCCCAACCTTAGTTATTTTAAGAAACTGAGCAAAAATGCCTGCCAAAATAATTACTGAAATGGTAGTGGAAAGTCTAACTAAACCCAACGAAATTGTTTGAGAAAAAAGATTAAACGTCTGTAAAGAGGTATAATTAAGCTTAGTAAAAAATGAATAATTATCTGGTGAAATAATAAAAAAATACGGTAATCCAGCTAAAACAACCAAAAATAAAGCCATTAAAGGGATAGCTATTAAAGTTGGTAAGATATTACGCCACATTAAATAAAAGAAAAATAAAAAAACTATTAAGATTACTAAAGCTATAAACATAATTTTAAATTTATTTTTTTACCAAATTTTCCAGATTATCAAGCATTTTTTCAATATATTTTATACTTTTTTGCCAAAATTGTGCAGAAGAAAAATCAATACCCATAATATTGGCAATATTTCTGGGGCTGGCAGAACTGCCCATTGATAAAAACTGTTGATACTTAGGAATAAAAGAAGCGCCCTCTTCTAAATATTTTTGATACATTGCCAATACTAATAAATTGCCAAAATTATAAGCATAAACATAAAAAGGCATTTCAAACATATGCGGTATAGAAGCCCACTCCCAATTATATTCCGGTGTATATTTTACAGCTTTACCAAACATTAATTTTAATTCTTGTAAATAAATCTCACAAAACTCTTGGCTGGTAATTCTTTGTTGCATAATCAATTTATGAACCATCATTTCAAAACGAGAAAACATGTTTTGTCTATGACTAGTAGCAAATATATCTTCTAATTTACTGGTTAAAAGACTAATTTTTGCCATTTTATCTTTTTCTGTCTGTAAAAAATAATCGGTAATGAGCATTTCACAAAAAACCGAAGCTGTTTCTGCTAAAGGTAAGATTGCAGAAAAATTAAAAAGATTTTGTTTTTTTGAATATTGACTGTGAATAGCATGACCAAGTTCATGTGCCATAGTTGAAACATCACGTTCTTTACCTAAAAAATTCAATAATACATACGGATTTAAGCTTGGCAAAGAACTAGAACAATATGCGCCCCCCCTCTTTTTTAACTCTATTGGAGCATCAATTCTTTTTTGTTCAAACATTAAATTAGCTTTTAAATAAAAATCATGGTCGAATTTCTCTAAACTAGTTAAAACTATTTCTTTTGCTGAATCCCAAGAAAAATATTTTTTACTTTGTGGTAAAGGGGCATAAATATCGGCTAAAGTCATTTGTGGAAGGTCTAAAATTTTTTGTTTTAATTGATAATATCGTTCAACTAGAAAATTAGATTCGGTTGTTACTTTATGTAAAACATCTACCACTTTATTTTCCAAATCATTATGGACATTCATTACCTGAATAGATGTTTTAAAACCGCGTAAGTCTTTTTCGATTTCATAATCTTTTAAAATAACAGAAAACAAATAATTCAGAACAGTTTCATTTTCTTGATATTTTTGAAAAAATAATTTCATTGCTGATCTACGGATAGTAGGAGAAGAATGATGGCGTAAATTACGTAATTCACTACCATTCAAAGTTTTAATTTCGCCTTCTAATTTAAACTTGAATTCAAAAGAACTGGTTAAAACTTGATACAATTTTTTAGCCGAAACACTGCTGGTTAAACTTTTTAAATTAATTATTTTTTCTTCTTTTTCACTTAAATGATATTTAGCGTTTTTCTTAATTAATTCTAAATAATAGCGATAATCTTTTAATTCTGGTGAAAGTAAAAATTCTTGAAATTTTTCTCTTTTTAATTTACCTAATTCAAGTTTTAAAAACAATATTAAATTAACAAATTCTGCTGATAAATCATCAATTTTTTCTAATAATGTTTTTATTTTTTCATCAGAAGTATCAATACTATGTTTTAAATTAACAAATTGATCAACTTTATAAAAATCACCTAAAAAATGCTCCATTTCTTGAAAACAAATTAACAATTCTTTACTACTTAATTGCGCTATTTTTTGGCGATATTTAAAAGCAAATTCATTAGCTGATTTAATTGTTTTTTTTAAGGTTGTCTCGATATTCGGATCAGAAATATCTGAAAAAAGTTCAGATAAATCCCACCGCACATCATTTGCTAATACATCTGTTTTTTGATTTTTCATTATTTTAACCTACTATAAAATAGTACTTTAATTTTAACTTTTATAAAAGAGCTTATACACCAAATAATAATAATCCTTTAAAAATTAAAAAAGAATCATAATAATCTAAATCTAAATATTCTTTAAATTCACCAATAGCTTTACCAGTTCCTATTATTTTTATTTTCGGGTCAAATTCCTGAAACCTTTTAATAAATCCGTTAATACTAAATCTAAAACTATTAAATAAGCCTATCTCTACTGCAGATTGAGTATTTTTCCCGATTAATTCATTATTCTTTTTAACCCAAATAAGCGGGATTTTAGCCGTATATTCATTTAAAGCTTTAGAACTTATACCTAACCCAGGTAAGATAATACCGCCCTGATAAACCCCCAAATTATCCACATAAGCAAGAGTAGTGGCAGTACCAGAATCTATTATTAAAGTACTGCTTTTTGAAAAAGCATAAGCACCTAAAGCTCCGGCTAAACAATCCGCACCAATTAACTCGGGTTTCGGCATATTAATTTTTAATAATGGCATTTTTTGATAATCAAAAAATAAAACATTGTTATAATCTTTAAAAAAACTATTTAAATTTGGTACTACAGAAGAAATAATTATTTTTTGGTAATTTTCATGTCTTATTTTTACTTTAGCTAAATTCTCAGCATTAGAAGGAATTTCAGCAATAATTTTAAAAGCCTGATTATCGTCAAAAGTTTTTGTTTGATCAAAAACAACAATGTTAATTAAAGAATTACCAATATCAACTAATAAGATCTCTTTTTTCATTTAAGGTATTATATAAATTTTTCAGGTAAAGAAAAAGTAGAAAGAATAAATTCCGCAATTTTTGTAGCATGATTTGTTTTTAGCGGTAAATTCTCATTTTTTTTAAGACTCTGAAAAATCGACAAAATTGCTTCTGCTAATTCTGAACTAGAACTTGCAGACAAAAACAATAAATTTTCGCCTAGCAATTTCCTTTGTTCTAAAAAACGTTTTTTTGAGCTTTGCGCACCAGTCCCCACAAAAGAAATAACTTTTTTACCATAATAAACAGCTTGCTCATTAGCAGTACCAGCTAAACCTAAAATAACATCACTAAATTTAATAACATCACCAAATTCTTTACTGATATTAACAATGATAGACTTTTTTTTATGTCTTAAATAAGAAAAATCTTGATTTTTAACTATTTGCCAATTTTGATCATTTAATTTAGATAAATCTAAGGTATCTGCCTTAGCCAAAATAAATTTCACCATTGTTTTTTTCTGTTGTATTATTTCACAAATTATTAACATTTTATCTAAATTACCGATTGCTTCTAATCTAGAACCAGGGAATAACCCAATAATTTCATCCTGTTTTTGAAAATTATAATTAAGACTAGAAAATTCCACTGTATCTGTCATAATATTACCTAAAAATAAAGCTGGAATATGGTGTTTCTTTAAAGAATCTGCTGTTATTTGATCTCTGGTAAACACATATTTCGCTAATTTTTTAATAATAATTCTTTCAATAAAACTATGCGGCATAAATAAATCACTTTTAGCCGTAGCTATAAAATAGCGAGTTTTTTTATTAAATAAACTTGCTAAAATTAAAGCAAATACATCTCCTACCACAATAAGATAATCTGCTTTTCTAGAATTTTTATTAAGGAGTATTATATTCTTAACAATTTGTTGAAATAAACCGGCAAATAAATCTTTTACTAAAATTATTGGGTTACGAATAAACCCACCGCTTGGTAATAACTTATTATTAGCAATAATATTAACTTTAGCCTTTTGATAAAAGGCTCCATTGCCAACCAAAGGAAAAGCATTAATATCTGCTTCTGGCAAAATAGATTTAAAACTTCTTGCTAAAAAAGAGCCGATTAAATCTTCACCATAACCATTTGAAACAATAATAATATTAGTCATTTTTAAGGATATAATCATGTACCGCCGAATAAAAATTACAAGCTAAAAAATCTGGTTTATTATGTCCGTATTTTACTTCTTGAGAAGGGTTTTCCGATAATAAAATAGATTTTAAACCTGCTCTTTGACCTGCTATGACATCATCTAGCTTATCGCCAATCATAAAAGATTTAGTAGGTTCAATATTAAAATCTGATATACCTTTTATTAACATACCAGGTGAAGGTTTTCTACAATAACATTTTTTAGTATAAATAGAATTCCCTTCTAGCGGATGATGCGGACAAAAATAAAAATCATCTATTTTAACACCTTTCTTTTCAAAAACATTTAAAATATAACGTTGTAAAGCTAAAAATTTTTTTATTGAAAAATAACCGCGGGCAATACCAGATTGATTTGTAACTACAATTAGTAAATAATTATGAGCTTGTAATTCTTTAAGACCATCAATTACTTCATCTTCAATAATAATATCTTCTTTTCGTTTTAAGTATTCAGCATCTTTAATAATAGTGCCATCTCGATCTAAAAAAACTGCTTTTTGCATATCAAACTCCTTAATTATTTCAATAATTTAAATTCAAATGGGGTTATTACCATAAACCTTTTTTCTATTCTAACCAAACCAGAACCATCAGTTTTTTCAAGGTTAATAGTTAACGTATAATTACCGGAATCCAAAAAATTATCAGTCCCTTCTATTTTAGGATACCAATTTATATTAATAATATCAGGTTCATAAATATTTACAAAATAGGGATTAATATTAACCGGAGATAGATTATCACCTAAATAAATACGGCTATTTACGCGATAAAAATCATTACTTTTTTCATCTGTTTCAGTTATATAATCTATTGAAATAGTATCATTACTATCAAGGTAGATTTCACATCCGCCAATTTTATCTGCAGTTGATTTTGAATAAATCTGCAAGATACTTTTATCTATATTTTTTATTTCCAAATTTTTACTATTTTTAAAAGTAATATTACCATTAGTACTGCTTAAATATATTTTATAATTTTGATTTTCATTAATAACTAAAGAATAATATTTATTTCCAGATTCGCGATAAAAATATAACCCCTTAGATGCATTTTTTAATTCTTTTGTATTAAATGTGGAAAAATTAAAATTTGAAAAAGGGGAACCCTGTAATTGATTCGCTAATTTATTATTAAAATAACGATTAAATACTACTTGATCTTTAGAATTACTTATTTCAACAGATACGTTATAATAATTTTGGTTATCTGCTATCACATTAAAACTAATAGGGATAGTAGTATTTTTATCACTGACAACATATTTAGCTTCAACTGCATTATTAAAATTAATATTAGCTAGTTGGCTAGAAGTATCAAAAACTTGTTTATAATAGTTGAGCTTAACATAATCAATTGCCGTAATACCAAGTTTTTCTTCATAAACAGCTAAAACCAAATAATAAATACCTTCTTTGCCGTCAAAATTATTAATATACCCTATAGTATCATTAGCTATAATTTGCGTGTTACCTTCATTTGGTTTTAACTTTGGAGTATAAATTGTTTTTTTATGTCTTAAAGGGATTGTAATAAAATTATTAAAATTCTTAACATTCGCTTGATTTTCAAAATTTGTAATATTTGGTTCAAAATCTACTAAAAACAAAGCAAATTTTTCAAACTTAGCATTATTAGTAAGATTTGGGTCTTGTACATAACCTTTAATAATTAAAGTTTCGTTTGTAAAAGGATATCCTTCGCTACTATTTTCAGGAAACAAAATAGTTGGTTTTATACCTTGTTTAATAAAACTTCCGCTTTTTACAGCCTGATTACCAAAACTATCATTAGCGGTAAGTACTATTTTATACTCACCGCTAGCTAAGTTTGCTAAACCATTATCTGTAGTAAATGGGATGACAATTTCTGAAGTACCTTGTAAGGCACAATCTTTAGTACTATTCAATTTTTCTTCGTTTTTTTGATTTATAACAAAATAATTAACCGTTAAAGAATCTTTTCTGTTATTAACGTCTATTTGTTTATCTTGCAAATTAAATTTAATGGTTAAATTATTGTCTTTTGCGGTAAATAATAATGGTGAAATATTAACATTTATAAATTCCGGTTTATCTTTATCTAGAACAAACTCTGCATCAGAAATTTTAACTAAATCAGAAACATTACCAAACGTATCGGCTAATTTAACGGAAAGTTCATAAACCCCAGATTCAAACCTATCTTCACTTATCGGGATAACTAATTCTGCATAATAGTTAATAATTTTGTTGGTATTAAGATCAATGTTAGGGGTAGTATTAAAAACTACATTAGTAATATATTTAGTATTAAGATTTTTAACTGATAAAATACCATTAACACGTTTATCTACAAAAATATTTAATTTCACAGTTTTATCTGCCAGATTATATTTTTTATTACTTTTATTAAAACCAATTTCTGTAACCTTAGGTATACTGGTATCAATAATTAATTCTTTTTTTATTTCACCAATATTACCAGCCTGATCTTCTGCTTTTAAAACAAAAATATAATTACCTGGAGATAAATACTGATCTGAAGAAATTTTCCCGTCCCAAACATAATAATTTTTACCAAATTTTATTTTTTGACCAATTTCAAAAGTATAAATTTTTTCGTTATTCTGCGTATAAATTTCAAAAAATATTTTTTTTAAACAATCTGGATAATTATCTGAAACTTGATAATAAAAAGTCAACTTATTTTTATAAGGATTAAAAATAAATTTATCATTATTCTCTATATTAGCTGTTGATTCTCTATTTATTATATTCACGGTTGGCGGCAATAAATCATTGAAAAAACTATAACACAAAATGCTTTCTGTCCCATAATTATCAGTAGCAATTGCAAGAATTTCTATCTTACCAATAGTTTCTATTAAAGGATAATTTATATCTAACCTGGCTATTTGAATATTACTAGTTGTTGTAACCCAATAATTTTTAAGGCTTTTTTGAAATGCTTCTTGATTAACCTGTTCTATGTTATTAATCTGAAATGATTTTATTCCCAGTGTATTAGGTTTTGCACCTTGAGCATCTTTACTATAATCCATATTCTGAAAAGCAAGTTTTAAATCTATTTTAGAATTAGCAATAACTGACCCTGGTTGAGGAAAAATTGTATCTAAAACCGGTTGTACATTAGTTAAAATTTTTACAAAATTAATACTTTGTTTAGTAGAATACCCTGCTTTATTTTCGGCTTGAAAAGTTAAAAAATTTTGACCTTCTAATATTTTTAAAGGCCCTATTTCAAAATTACCTTTATCATCGATAATTTTAATATCATTAAAAGCACTAAAATTCAAACTATATTTAAACGTACAGTTTTTAGGTGTCAAATCATTTAAAGTACCTCGAATAATAATTGTATTATTATTGATAGCTAAATTATCAATGCTTTTTAATTTCCCGTCTGAAATATCATAAAAAGGCAACTCATCATCATTAATTGTTTTTTCCACATTGGTTTTAATATTAATTTGCTTATAATACTTTTTTAATAGGTCAGACTTTATTAATACACCGGTTGATAATCTTGATTCATCTTTTAAAATACAAGAATATAAGGTTAAGCCTGGAAAAGTCGGATTTTCATAAGAGCTTACTTCAGTAACTTTAATACTAGCATTGACCTCTTCAAACACCGCTGAAAGATGTACTTGCGGTTTGGTATATAAATTTTCAATAATTACTTCTTTAGTATTATATCCTTGATTAGTACGCAAAATGTATTCGTCAGGCGCCATTCTACTCATGGTTTTACTAACTTTGTTTTTTAAATTATCACTAACAATAACTACTGCCGGTATTCGAATAAACCCTTTTAATAAAGGATCTAGATAAATGCCGCAAACAGATTGCAGAAATAGTTCAAGCCCTAATTGAATAGCTACAGCAGATGGCAAAGTTACCAAAAAATAATCCTTTAATTCACCGGAACCTTCACCTCTTCTTTTTATTTCATTAGCTTTTTCATAAATTTCCTTAAATTCCTTAACCTTAGGTTGTTGATTAAAACTATCTACCATATTCCCAGCTTGATTATAAATAACATCATATTGGCTTAATAATAAACTCATTAGTTTTAAATCGTCATCTAACTGCATAAATTTACTATCTAAAATATTAATTAACCAAGTCGGATTATTCAAATCAATACCAAAAATCTGATAATCTTTTAAGAAATTAATATCTAAAACATTTAAACCCCATGATTTTAAAACGTCCTGAGAAATATTAACCGCAGATGCAGTCATGGTTAAATTTTTATCCATAGCAAGACTATTTTTAGATAACAACATTTTATATTCACTGCTTAAACGATTTTTAAAATCAGTTTTAATATTTTCAGCTCTAATATCAATAAAACTTGCACTTTTAGTTTCCAAACTATTAAAATCAAACTCTTTAGTTAATTCATCAATAGTATTTTGAACCGTGAAATCATCTAATGCTGAAGTTATTGGTTTAAGTGATACATTATAGCTCGGGCGACTATCAATATAATTATAATTTGCAATATTACTATGAAAATATAATTTCGTATTTTTATCCATTCCCACTATTTCAAAAGATAATTGCATAAACTTATAATACAGAGTAAAAGGATCTTGCGGTGTACCTAAAGCGGTAATTTGTTTAATAATATCATCAACTTTCTTATCTAAATTATTAGCTTGCGTAGCGGCAAATACATCAAAAAGATTTGTTATAGATGGAATATTATTCATGCTATTTTCAGCAGAAGTAATAAAAGAATCTAACTCATTTGCCATTTTATTTGGGGAAATGCCAGACAAAGTTTTTAAACCGTTAGTTGCCTCCAGTTTAATATTAACTAAATCACGATAAACATTTGCAATATTTTGCCAACCAATAAATTTATCAATGTCATCAAAGGCTTTTTCTTCATTATTGGTATAATAACTAAAAATTAAATAAATCCGCATTATTTTTATAACTTCTATTAAAGTATCGCTTAAAAATTTTGAGGTTGAAGCAATTTGCTTAGAAAAATCACTAATATTAGTTGAAAAAGCAGTATTGATATTCTTAAAAGCATCTATTTTACCAGATAATTCATTTAGTATTCTGGAGGTTTCTGAAGGTAATTTATTACAAATGCCAGAAATATCCGTATCAAAAGTTTTAAGAAAACCCGAAAAATTTTGCAACATTAAAAAACGTTTACTATTAACATCATTAAAATTAGGGTTGATTGTTAAAACTGTTTCAATGGGGTTATTACATAAACCAACCAAAAAATTATCTGCTTTTTTTAAAGAACTATTTTTTAATTGATCAAACGGATAATTTTGAAATTCTCTTAAAAATAATAAAATTTTCTCTCTGTTTATTTTAAAATCAAGATTTTTTAAATTATTATACTTATTTTCCAATTCAGTTAATTGTTCCCAAGCAGATCCATATTTAATTTTTAAACTACTATGAAGATTTTCAATTTTATTAAATTCTTGCCATAATTCACTATTTAAATTTAATTTTTTTATTGCAGTATTTTTACTGATATTTGCTTTCGTATTTTTTTGACGACTATTTGTTTTCACATTAGTTTTATTAATGGTTTGACTGGGTATTTTATCCGTAACTGCAAGAATATCATTGATTTCAAAAGATAAAACTTTTTTAGCCTTGTTAAAAAATGGCGTCAAATAATTATTAGATAAATTTACCCAATCATTATAAGTAACACTTTCTACATTTAAATTTCGAATTTTATTAATAATTTCCACCAAGCTAAGTTGCAAATTATTAATGTCATCAAAATATTGATTAATCTTTTCTTGAGACGATTTTAAATTAGTTGGAAAATTATTAATTCTTTTTAATAAAGAGACTCCATTATTTTGAAAATCAGTTAAATTTTTACCAGTTAAATTCCGAGAAACTTTATCTGCTATTTTATTCAGATAGGTTTGACTTAATAATTTAGAGCTATGAATTAAAGCCCGAGATAAATCACTACCATTATCTAAACTTATTATTTGTAAAGAAGTTGGTATTGGGCTTAACCCTTTATTAATCAACTCATTTTTCCTGGTGATTATTTGAGCAACTAATTTAGCTAAATTATCTTCAATATTACCGCCAGATAATGGTTCGAAAATAATAATATGATCTTTTGCAATACCGCTATTAATTAATTCTTGATAAATATTATTCCCGTTGAATTTAAAAATTTCGCCATTAGAACCGGTACTGCAAATTAATATTATTAATTTATCCGTATAACTTTTTGTAACATAATTTGTATTAGCAAATACAAAATTAAAAAAAATATAAAAAAAGAAAACCAGTAATAAAAATATTTTTTTCATATTTCACTAAATTTCAAATAAATCATCACTTAAATTATTATTGATGCTAATATTTTTGTAATTAATTAAATATTTAATTTTATAATTATAATTATTAGCTTTCACATTACCGATAATTTCAATATTGTTAATAACAGGGATATTAGTGATAAGTTCATATTGATTTTTAACAGTAAAACTAAACATCTTTTGATAGTTGATTTGTAGTTCCTCGATGGTAAAATTACTTTTATTAACTTTTAAAGTAACATCTTCGTTATTAGAAGTAGTTTTTAAATAGTAATAATTACTTTTATCATCAGGGTTCTTTAAAACAAATTGATACTTTTTTAAAAAATCAGCAATTGTGAAACTTTGATCTATTCTTGGTAGATCTAATTTTTTATCTGTACTCAAATCAATTCTTTTTTCCTCATAAGTTTTTAGATCTTTTTCATAATAAAAGCTAGGTGTAATAATAATGGTTTTTGATGCTGGTTTTTGCACGTTTTTTCTTATTAAATTACTTTTTTTATAAATAAAACCAGCTTCACTTTCAATAAAATTATTCGAAAAATTAACTTCCTTATATTCCGTATAAAAAGCCTTAAAATCTTTTACTCTAGTTAAATTTTCATTAATTTTATTAATAATGGTGGTAACGCTAATAGTTTCAGCAAAAACTATTAAGGGAAAACAAAAATATAACATCATAAAAAAAGATATTTTTTTCATATAACTCCTTTATTTTTTTTAATTATAATAATAATTCGAATTTTTAAAAAAATAATTGCTATTTTTATAAACAATTTGCTTGAAATAAAATTACCGAAAAACGCAAGTGAAATAGCAGATAACAAAAATAAATACTATTTTTTCGGATAATTAAAATATAACATTATTTTTATTTTTATGGAAGTTTTTTTTGAAGATGTATAAAAAAATAGTAGGCACAAAATAATTTGGCAATTCTATATTTTGCTTCGGTTATTTATAAATAATTTATTTTTCTGAAGTAATATTTTTTTCTTTATCTAAATTTTGTTTTATTTTTTTCTTAATTTCTTCAGCTCGTTTTAAAAATAACTCTTTTTCATTAGGTTTATCAATTTTTAAAGAAGGCTTTGTAGCTAATTCCGGCTTCTGAACCAAGGCTTGAGGTTTATCTAGTGTTTTTATTGGTGCTGAGGATACAACCGGTATAATATTTTTTTGATTTTCTGTAACTCTAGCTGATAACTTACGCTGTTTTTTTATTTCTGCTATTTCTTCTTCTGTTTTATCTTTAAATTCAATTTTATCTTTTTCTTCCTGTCTAACACGTTCATTATGTTTATTACAAACCTTTCTAAATAATTTTGCACCAGCTAAACCACCTAAATAACCCATAATGCCGCCAATAATACCGCCTAAAAATACACCTAAAAAAGTTCCGAATGGCCCGCCTAAACTACCAACCATACCGCCTTGTATTGCTCCAGCAATAACACCGCTAAAACCAGCTACAAAAGCCACTTGCCTAGGTTGTGGAGGATTAAAAATTATTGGCCCATCTTGTTTTACACGTTTTCCTAAAACCAGCTTAAAAAACCGCCCAAAGCCATAACCTAACCCACCGCCGATAAATACGCCAAAGAAAGATCCTCCTAAAATTAATAATGCCGTAATCCCTAAAGTTGCACCAAGCCCAAAAGCAAAAAGAGCTGGATTTGCAGTTACTAAACCAGTAACTGTCGCGGTTACCCCTCCTATTAATATAGCCATAGCAATACATGCCGCTGTACCCGTTTTTGCACCGGCAGAAGTTGTTTCATCAACAATATCAATTTTTTCTTTTACCGGTTCGGTTTTTTTTACTTCTGCATCTTTTAAATGAGGTAAATCAACTTTTTTTACTAAACTAGCATTCAAAAGTTTACCTTCGGAAATTGGGGCAATAGGTGTTTTTAAATCAATTGCCGGATTTTTTAAAGAAACTACTTTATATAAACTGGAAATATATTTTAATGAATAATCATAAAAAAATTGTTGTTTTTTTTTCATACATTAATTTAGGGGATAAATCCCCCCCTCTAAAATTATATATAAATTATCGTGATTAACTAAAAGAAAATTGCAGATTAAACCTGTTCTAATAATTGATCATAAAGAGAATTAAAAAGAGGTTTGATTTCTTTTGGTAATTTTCCGTAACGATCTTCTAATTCTGAAATTAAATCCATTAATTGATTTTTATACATTAAATTCATTAGTCTGCGATAAATTGCCAAACGTTCCCGTTCATGAGAAATATAATAATTTGGAATAATACTTTTAATATCAGTATCGATAAGAAAATTTAAGGATGCTATTTTTCTAGAATCTTTTTTAAATTTATTCACGGACTCTTCTAATAATTTGCAATAAAGATCAAAGCCAATAGCTGTCATATATCCGCTTTGTTTTTTGCCTAACAAAGTACCGGCACCACGTATTTCCAAATCTTTTAAAGCTAACTTATAACCAGAACCTAAAGCCGCATATTCTTGAATAGCCCGTAACCGTTCTTTTGCTTTAGGGTTAAGAACAGTATGTTCAGGATACAATAAATAAGCATAAGCTTGTTTTTCCGTCCGCCCTACTCTGCCTCTGATTTGATGAATTTCGGCTAAACCAAGTAAATGTACATTTTCCATAATAATAGTGTTAGCATTTGGGATATCTATACCATTTTCAATAATCGTAGTACAAAGCAAAATATCGTATTCATAATTAATAAATTTATGTAATACTTGCTCTAATTCATGTTCTTTCATTTGACCATGACCAACACCAATTCTTAAATTAGGAAATAATTTTGTTAAATGATTAAATTTTTGATATATCTTTTGAACATTATTAAACAAATAAAAAACCTGCCCTTTATTCTTGATTTCATGATTAACTGCTTTTTTGATTAAATCGTCTTGAACTTTAGCAACAATGGTTAAAATCGGTTTTCTATTTATAGGTGCAGTTTTTAGAATTGAAAAATCCTTTGACCCAGTTAAAGCCATATATAAAGTTCTGGGTATAGGGGTAGCAGAAACAGAAATAACATCAATATTAGTTTTTAATTGTTTTATTCTTTCTTTATGGCTTACGCCAAAACGCTGTTCTTCGTCAATTATTAATAACCCTAAATCTGCAAAAACAACATCTTTACTTAATAATCTATGTGTACCAATAATTACTTTAATTTCATTTTTCCCTAATTTTTCTAAAATACTTTTTTGCTCTTCTTTAGTTTTAAACCTAGAAATTACCTCAACCTTATGTAAAAAATCTTTAAATCGTTTTTGAAAAGTATGAAAATGCTGTTCTGCCAAAATTGTTGTAGGAACTAAAACTGCAACTTGTTTATTGTTTTCTGCGGCTTTAAAAGCGGCACGTAAAATAACCTCAGTTTTTCCATAACCAACGTCACCGGTAATTACCCTATCCATAGGTTTTTCATTTTCCATATCTTTTTTTATTTCCGCTATTACTTGTAATTGATCTGCTGTTGCTTGATGTGGAAAAGATTGTTCTAAATCTATTTGAAAAGCAGAGTCTTCATTAAAAGCAAAACCATCAATATTTTCTCGGGTTTTATATAAAAGATAAATATCTTCAGCTAATTCTTCTAAAGCTTTTTTAGCTTTTGCTTTAGTTTTTTGCCAAGCATTATCTGACAAAGCATTAATTTTCGGTTTAATTTCTCCCACAGAATATAAAGAAATACGATTAATTTTTTCAATAGGAACATAAAGTTTATCTTCTCCTAAATAAGTAATTAAAGCATATTCCCCTTCTCTTTTACCTAATACCAAATGTTTTAACCCTTGATAAATACCTATGCCATGATCCTCATGAACAACATAATCTCCTATTTTTATTTCTGCTAAAATCTGTTCCGAAACTTGGTAATCATCAATTAATTTTGTAAAGGCAATTTTTGTTTTATCGTCGGTAATTTCTTGAATTACAGTTTCCTTAAGTTCGGAAATAGACCGCTGACTGTGAATATTAAAAGAAGTTAAACGTTCAATTTCATTTTCATAATATTCTATTCTGATAGGATGAAAATGATTACAAGGAAAAACATCACAAATATTTCCGCGGATAGCAAATTCACCAGGTTCAAGAACAATTTCAACCCTTTGATATTTTAAATCAACTAATTTGGAGATTAATTCTTGGTACGAAAGGTACTGTTTTTTTTCAAGATTGAATGTAATTTGCATTTTTTACTTAAAAAATAATAATAAGATTTTATTTATATTTACTTTCTTTTTATAAACAAAAAAAATACTACCCTTTTATTGGTCTATTGCCTAGTGCCTTGAGTCTATCAACAAACCTCTATCATATTGTAAATAAATTCTAATATTTGTCCATTTACGAGGAGTAGAATTTATACTTTGTAAAACTGGACATTCCTGCCAAGTTTTACCAAAATCTTCAGAAACAAGAAAATAATTATAATTATTTAAAACTGAAGGTTGCCAACTATTTGGTTTATGAGGTTGTATATAAGAACTAAAAAGCGGTGCTACACCTTCCCAAAAAGGGTTAACGCTAATTTGATAATTATTAAGATCATTAGGTAATTGTACATTTTGAGTTGGCGTTAAGGGAAGAACATAATTAACATTTTTTAAAATATTATTATTAATTCCCTTAGGTCCTACAATTAAATATTGTTCCTTATTAATAAAATCTAAACCTAAATTATAATGCAAAAATTTACCATGATTAGCCGGAATTATTTGGAACCCACCTCTTTCATTATGACGAGAAAAACCATTACCTAAATTACCAAGATGCGGTCCAGTTGAAAGACAAATTCCCCCGCCATGGTTTGCCCTAATTCTACCTACTCCGGCATATTCAGAACCAATAAATCTACCAGTAGCACTTACGCGTTGTAATACATCTGCAATATAAATAGGGTCTAATTCTGAATAATGTAATAAAACCCTACCGTTATTAAGCATAGTTTGATTAGCAATAATATTCCCGGAAGTCCAATTTTCAAACTCAATATAATCAGGATACCCATATTTAGTATAAGGTCTGGTAACAACAATTCTTAAATTTGAAGGTAACGGTTTATTAAAATCATTATTAAAATAATTATCTAAAGTATCCCACTTATTATCAGGGGTTAAGTACTGTACCGGATTTCCGACAAAAGGCGCGCTATCACCGCCAAATAAGTCTTCTCCGCCAGAAATATCAGTATAAATTACTGCCGGATTATAATTTATAGTATTATCATAATCTTCTTTTATAGCTAAAGAAAAAATCATGGCTAACCAATCATCAGGCATTGCCGGTTGATATTTCTTATTATTCGGATTGACGGAAATATGAATAGAATTAACGCCTATAGCATCTACAGCACTGGCAGTATTATCATTCCCCCTAATATAATGTGCCGCCCAAAAACTTTTAGAATCTTTTAAACAATATGCCGGAACTAATACTTTACCCAAAATAATGTTTTCACCAAATTTATTGTATTTTGTAATTGTTCCATTAGGTATATTTTCAATATAAATATAATAAAAAAATTCCAGATATGGATTATTTTCTGCTTTTACTTCCAAAGGAATAGTAGCAATGGTATTTGCAACCGGAACACCTTGCTGAACCGCAAAAACTTTTATTGAAAATAATAAACAAATTAATATAAATATAAATTTTTTAAACATTATTAAATGTAATAGGAAAAAAGCTACTTAACAAAGGTTAACCACTTTACATATTTTGGATCTTGCCCATTAACAACTTCAAAATATTTCTTCTGTAATTTTTTAGTAATTAAAAATTGATTATCTTTTTCCCCTATTTGATAATTATCTACTTCTCTAATTGGGGTTACTTCAGCCGCAGTTCCAGTAAAAAATAATTCATCTGCTAAATAAATTTCTTCTCTTCTAATACTTTTTTCTATAACCTCAAAACCCATATCTCTAGCAATTTGAATTATGCTTTGAGCTGTAATACCTAGCAAAATACTATCATGCGATGGCGGAGTATATAATTTATTATTTTTAACCATAAATATATTTTCCCCAGGACCTTCGGTAATATCGCCTTGAATATTTAGCATAATAGCTTCATCATAACCCATCTCAGTAACTTCAGTTTTAGCAAGAACAGAGTTAGCATAATTTGCCGTACATTTAGCCATAGCTGGCAAAATATTACTATCAATTCTTTTCCAAGTACTAATTTTACAACGAATACCTTTATCTAAACCTTCATCACCAAGATAAGTACCCCACTCCCATGCGGCAAGTAAAACCTCGACAGGAGCTCCTTTTGGATTCAAACCCATAGCTCCATAACCACGAAAAACTAAAGGGCGGATATAACATGAATTCAATTCATTCTTTTCAATTAATTCTATTATAGATTGATTTATTTCTTCTTCGGAAAATGGGATATCCATTTTATATATTTTTGCAGAATTAAATAAACGTTCTGTATGTAAATCTAAACGAAAAATTGCCGGACCATTAGCTGTATTATAAGCTCTAATACCTTCAAAAACTCCTGTGCCATAATGTAAAGCATGGGTTAAAACATGTACAGTAGCACTAGCCCAAGGAATAAAATACCCATCCTTCCAAATATAATGTGTTTGTTTCATTTTTTATTAACCCCTTTATTGACTAAAAATAGTTGAACGCAATCTTTCCATTAAAACCGACATTTCTTCTAATATCTGACCAGTACCTAAAGCTACGGCAGATAAAGGATCTGGTACCATATTAACCTTAATTTCAGTTTCTTCTTCAAATAGCTTAGCTAAACCATAAATTAACGAACCGCCACCAGATAAAAAGATCCCATTTTCCATAATATCCGAAGCTAATTCCGGCGGAGTTTTTTCTAAAGTTATTCTAACTGTATCTAAAATAGTTGTTAATGGCTCATTTAAAGCATCTCTAATTTCTACTGAGGAAATAGAAAAAACCTTTGGTAACCCGGAAATTAAATCTCTACCACTTACTTCCATGGTTAGCTCTGTTTCAAAAGGATATGCAGATCCTATTTCAATCTTAATTCTTTCTGCCATTCTTTCCCCAATTAAAAGATTATAATTTTTACGGCAATGGTTAATAATTGCTTCATCAAATTCATCACTTGCTACTCTGATAGATTTACAGACAACTAAACCGCCTAAAGATATAACCGCAACTTCTGTAGTACCGCCGCCAATATCTACAATCATATTACCATGTGCTTGTGTTACTGGCAGATTAGCCCCAACAGCCGCGGCCATAGGTTCTTCAATTAAATAAACTTGCTTAACCCCAGCTTGATTAGCCGCATCAAAAACCGCCCTTTTTTCTACCGCAGTAATTCCCCAAGGTATACCGATTAAAACTTTATCCGCTTGTTTATTCCCTTTTTTACTTACTTTTTCAATAAAGGTTTTGATCATGGTTTTGGTAATTTCAAAATCTGTAATTACGCCATCACGCATTGGACGAACCGCAATAATATTACCAGGGGTTCTCCCAACCATTTTTCGAGCTTCTTCACCAACGGCCACAACTTTTTTATTATCTTTATTAATAGCTACTACAGATGGTTCCTGTAGAACGATACCTTTACCGCGAACAAAAACAACAGTATTAGCTGTACCTAAATCAATCCCTATTTCTTGTTGAAACCCCCTTAAAAATGTTTTAATAAAATTCATGGTTTTTCCTTTTTAGCCTACGGCAATTAAATTTTTTTCTAAGGGACTTCGTCCCTTAAACCCTGGCAGTGCCTAGTCCTTAAACTATATCATATTTTTTTAATAACTTTAATAAGCTTTTAATTGGTAATCCGATAATATTTTCGTAAGAACCTTCAATTTTTTGAATAAAATTTTTAGCGTATTCTTGAATAGCATAAGCACCTGCTTTATCTAATACAGAAAAATGGTTTAAATAATAATCTATCTCAGTAATATTTAACTCTTTAAATGTAACCTTAGATGTTTCGGTTCGCAAAATAATTTTATGATCAATAGTATCAAAAATACATAAACCAGTAATAACCTCGTGAGTATGACCTGAAAACAATAAAAGGAATTTTTTAGCAGTTTCTAAACTATTAGGTTTTCCATAAATTTTTCCTTGAAAAAAAATAACTGTATCAAAAGTCAAAATTAAACCCTGATAATTTTCTTTACTTAAAAGTGCTTTTTTTAATACAATTTTGCGAATTTCTGTTTTTATGTTCGAAAACTTTCTCGGAAAAGTTTCATTTATTAATTTATTAGGTATTTGTTTAAAACACAAACCATACTGGTTTAAAATATCAATTCTTCTTTGCGAAGTAGAAGCAAGATATATCTTTCTACTTGGGCACATTAATGATAATTGTTTCTAACCCTTTTTTATTAAATTCTCTACTAACAATATTTGCTTTACTATAATTAGGTAAAGCTCCTATTTGTACATAGTATTTTTTATTTAAAGGGAAAATAAATGCATCAATTCCCTTACCTTTTAGCTCATTAACTCTAATTCTGGCTAAATCATAATTAACATAAACACCGGAAACAATTTTATAACTGTAAATAAATTTTTTGAATTTTTGCGATTGTTGCGTCTTTACAGGGACAACCGCAAGGGTTGCCCGTACAGATTTGGGTTTTTTAAGGGGCTTTGCCCCTTTAACCCCTGGGGAAGAGATATTTTTTTCTAAGGGAGCAAGCCTCCTTAAACCCCGTGGGGCTGACGACCCGCACTTCGGGGAGGAATATTCTTTTTTAAGGGTCTTCGTCCTTTCGACCCTGGCGGGGCTATGCCCCTGCACCCCAAGAGATTTTTTTTCTTGCCCCTTGCCCCTAACCTGAGCCCCACTAGTGCCTAGTGCCTTTGTACCTTTGTGCCTTTGTGCCTCGAACCTAACTTCCTTAAGAATCTTAAAACTAAGGAAAAAAAACATTACCATAATCAATAAAATTATTACCAATAATAATATAGTTCGAATTACTACAGTATTATCTTCATTATTTTTTTTATCTCTTAACATATCCCCAACCCCATCATTATATTCAAACTGATCTTTATTATTTTTCATAAATAATTATACTAATATCTTTTCAAAAAATCCTCATAAGCAAGGGCTATTCCTGTTTTCAAATCAATTTCCGGTTGCCAGCCCAATGCTTTTAATTTACTAACATCTAATAATTTACGCTTCATTCCATCAGGTTTAGTTGCATCAAATTTAATATCCCCTTGAAACCCAATAACATCTTTAATTAATAAAGCTAAATTTCTAATAGTTAAATCTTCCCCTGTACCAATATTAATTATTTCAGAATCCTGATAATTTTGCATTAAAAATAATGCGGCTCTGGCTAAATCATCAACAAATAAGAACTCTCTTTTAGGTTCACCTGTTCCCCAAATTTCTGTATGAGCTTGACCATTAATTTTAGCTTCGTGAAATTTACGGATTAAAGCAGGTAAAACATGAGAATTCTCTAAATGATAATTATCATTTGGTCCGTATAAATTTGTCGGCATTAAAGAAATATAATTAGTAGCATATTGTCTATTATACGCCTGACACATTTTTATACCGGCAATTTTAGCAATTGCATACGGCTCGTTGGTAGGTTCTAATTTACCATCTAAAAAATATTCTTCTTTTATTGGCTGTGGAGAATTTTTAGGATAAATACAAGAACTACCTAAAAATAATAGCTTTTTCACTTTATTTTTAAATGCCGAATTAATAACATTAGTTTGAATCATCAAATTTTGGTAAATAAATTCTGCAGGATAAGTATTATTAGCATAGATACCCCCCACACGCGCCGCGGCTAAAAAAACGTAATCTGGTTTTTCAGTTTGAAAAAAAACATCTACAGCTGATTGGTTGGTTAAATCTAATTCGGTTAAATCTTTAGTTACAATATTGTCAAAACCATTTTTTTGTAATTGTCTAAAAATAGCAGACCCCACCATTCCTACATGACCGGCAAGATAAATTTTATCGTTTTTATTCATAAATTATCCTTTTATTAATATTTGTCTTTTATTATATCGACATTATACTAATATTTAAAGAGATATAGACAAAATTAAAATAAAAATGTTAATATTTTGAACTTGAAACAGGGTCCCATCGTCTAGGGGTTAGGACACAAGATTTTCATTCTTGCAACCGGGGTTCGAATCCCCGTGGGACTACCAATAAAGTTAAGGTTAATTTTAAGAGTTAAAAATAAACTCTTAATTAAGTGCCCGTAGCTTAACTGGATAGAGCACCTGACTACGGATCAGGAGGTTGGGGGTTCGACTCCCTTCGGGCGCGTATCTAAAAATAGTCAAACTTCATTTATGTACAAAATTGGACTTGGTTACGATTCTCATCAATTAGTTTTAAATCGCAAATTAATTTTGGGCGGTATTGAAATACCTTTTGAGAAAGGATTATCCGGTCATAGTGATGCTGATGTATTAATTCACGCCATAATAGATGCAATTATTGGCGCTTTAAATATTGGGTCAATTGGTGAATTATTTCCTAATACTGATCTAAAATATAAAGATATAAATAGTGGCATTTTATTAACTGAAATTAAAGAGATTTTATCTGAAAAAAAATATGAGATAGTAAATCTTGATAGTAATTTAATTTTAGAAAACCCTAAATTGAATCCCTTTATTCCTTCAATTAAAAAAAAATTAGCCGAAATTTTAGCAATTTCCGCTGAACAAATTTCTGTCAAAGCAAAAACTAACGAAAAAATGGGTTTTGAAGGTGAAGGTTTAGGTATTAGTGCTCAATGTATAGTTTTATTAAAAAAAGAAAATAATTAATTATTTTGTCTTTTAAAAAAACCCCATGAAACTAATAGATTTATATTATAGGCTATACGAAAAATACGGTCCTCAAGGTTGGTGGCCGCTTTTAGATTGCAAAGGTACCAACCCTACTTGTGCTGGTATTATTAATGGGTATCATCCTGGCGATTATTGGTTTCCCAAAAATTATTTACAACAATTCGAGATTGCTTTAGGTGCAATTTTGACACAAAACATCACTTGGGTAAATGTTGAAAAAGCATTAATAAATTTACAAAAATATGATTTATTAAACCCTGAAAAAATAATAAAATCAGATCAAGAAATAATTTTATCCGTCATTAAACCATGCGGATATTATAATCAAAAATTAAAAAAAATTTTAAATCTTGCACATTTCTTTCTTTTCTTAAAAGATAAAAAACCAAGTAGAACTGATTTATTAAATATTTGGGGTATAGGCCCGGAAACAGCAGATTCAATTCTGTTATATGCTTATAAAATACCCTCTTTTGTTGTAGATGCTTATACTAAAAAACTATTTTCAACATTAAATTTAGTTGATACTAAAATGAATTTAAACGAAATAAAATTATTTTGTGAACAAGAACTACCCCCGGATTTTATTCTTTTTCAAGAATTTCATGCATTAATTATTGAACACTCAAAACAAAAAAAATCAATACATGAATTACTGGAAATCTAACGATCTAACTTTTGTAAGCATTAAAGAGTCTGATAGTAAATATTTTCATTTTACCCCCTCTAAATCTTTACTTTATCAGACTCTGCTTTAAGAGGTTTAACATGAGGGAAATAGATAATATTAATAATTATAATATCAATACCGAAAAAAAAGATTTTCGAGGTAAAAAAATAGAGCAAATTTCTTCTGACCTAAATAGTATTAACCAAATAATCAACCAATTAATGTTAAACAATCCTTACAATTTACATAAAAATAGTTTTTAATTATTATACATAAATGACAAATATCTTAGCAATTGAAACATCATGTGATGAAACCAGCATAGCTATTATCAAAAATGGTTGTGAGGTTTTAAGTAACGTAGTCTCCTCACAAATTAAACAACACCAAAAATATGGCGGTGTTGTACCGGAATTAGCATCCAGAATGCACACGGAAATTATTCATACCTTATTGCAATCTGTGGTTGACTCAAAAGAAGCACTTAAAAATATTGATGCTATTGCTGTTACATATGGTCCTGGTTTAGAAGGTTCTTTACTTATTGGTTTAACCCTTGCTAAAACTTTAGCTTATGTTTTAAAACTTCCTTTAATTGGAGTTAACCATTTAATAGGACATATCTATGCTAATTTTTTAGAACAAACTCCGCCACCATTTCCGTTTATCTGTTTAATTGTTTCTGGCGGGCATACTCAATTAGTTTTAGTGAGGGATCATTTAAAATTTGAATTAATAGGCACCACTAGAGATGATTCAGCCGGTGAAGCCTTTGATAAGATTGCTAAATTTTTAGGTTTAGCTTACCCTGGTGGTCCGGAAATTGAAAAAATGGCAATAGAGGGAAATCCGCTTGCTTATAATTTGCCCATTGCTTTAAAAAATGAGGGTTTTGATTTTAGTTTTTCCGGCTTAAAAACGGCTTGTATTCAAAAAATAAATCTAATGAAAAAAGAGAATCAAGAAATTAATTTAGCGGATTTTACTGCTAGTTTTCAAAAAACCGTAACTGACACCTTACTTTTAAAAACCAAAAAAGCATTAGATTATTTCAAAATAAATAACTTAGCTTTAGCAGGAGGCGTAATTGCAAATAGTTATTTAAGAAATGCATTTCAAAAAGAATTCTCGTCACCTCAATATAATTTAACTATGCCGAAAATAAAATATACTACAGATAATTCTGCTATGATTGGTTCTGCCGGATATTATTATTTGAAAAACAATATTATTGCTGATTTTAATCTTAAAGTTGAACCAAATTTAAAAATATGCTGAATTTCAACCAACAGATAAATATTAGTTTAACCCAAAAACCAAAATTAGTTTTAACCCCTAAAATTATCCAAATGCTAAAAATTTTCAGTAAATCTTATAACGATCTTAAAGACGAAATTCAAAAAATAAGTAATGAAAATGTTTTTATTGAAATTACCAAAGACGATTCTTATCTAAGCTATGTTCATCAAAAACAAAATGATTGTAATACTTATGATATTTTTTCAAACTTAAAGTTTGAAAATAATAATTTGCAGGATTTTTTGATGAATCAATTAAACTTACTTGATCTAAAAAAATTAGATTTTCTCATTGCCGAAAATTTAATTAGTAATATTAATGTTCAAGGATATTTAGAAAACCACACAGAAATTTTTGATTTTCTTCAAAAAAAATATCAAGTTAGCAAAAGAAAAATCAATGAAATACTAAAAATTGTTCAAAGTTTTGAACCAGATGGGGTTGGAGCTAGAAACCTTGTTGAATGTCTATTAATTCAAATTAATGAAAA
>CAZFTP010000016.1:0-34183 GCA_964521915.1 uncultured Candidatus Marinamargulisbacteria bacterium | reverse complement strand
TGCTCCCTATCTCCTAACTTTTTTCTATTTCACACATTCTTTTTGACAGAATCAAAAATATGTTTCAAATGTTTACTTATAGGGTATAAGCTTTTTAGACACAAAAGTTAGGGGGGATATTTTGTGGAAGGTGTTGCAACATTTAGTAGAAGGTATTCAGATTCTCACATTGATAGACGAAGAGGAATAGCGGGAAGCGTTGACCCAAAAAGCAGATTAGAAGACAGATTTTCTCCACGATATTCGCCCTATGTAACGCTAAGGCCAAAAGAATTAACATCTAGGGTGCAATCAATCATTGAGCAAGTAAATTCATGTAGTAACCCTCAAGAAAAAATAACAATTATAGAAAATAGTTTAGAATTAATACATCAAGCACAAAATAAAATAAAATTATTAGCTATACTTATTCAAATTTACTTAGATCTGGCAGAAACGGGTGAACCCAGCAACAAGCCCAGATTATTAGAATTAGCCGCCAAAAATTATAAACGTTCTGGTGATTTGGTAAATGATGCAGATTACTATATCAAAGCCGCAAAATTATATACTCAGATAGGAGAACAAACATCTCAACCTTTTTACTTTTTGAAGTCTGTAAACTGCTATGAATTAGTCATAAATTTAGAAAAAAATCTAAGAACAAAATTAATATTATTTAAAATAATGATTTTTCTGATAAAAGAAGCTATTAAGAATTCCGTTACTACTGAAACTAAATCTGAATTAACAGCAAAACTTCTTAACAGTTATAAACTAATGGCAGAATTACTTTTTCAAATAGCTTTACAAACAAGTTCTGCAAAAGAAAAAGAAAATCTTATGTTACATATAATTAAAATTTTAAATAAAGGATTCAATTTATCAGAAAAAAAATTTAGTGACCATGACACTTTCTATGGCCAAATAATAACATATTGCCTCAAATTAAGTGATATAACAACTTCTCGAGAAATTAAACAAAAAATGTATTCCATGGCTATTACTTTTTTATTCCAATTAACCATAGCTGCAAATAATGAACTAAAAATATTCTATTTAAACCAAATAAATGATTTATTAAAAAAATTAGCTATTATTAGCGATTCTTTTTTATATGCAAAAATAAAAGCCATTACTAACTTATTAAATATAACCTGCATAAAATTAAATTCTTCTTCTTATACTTCAAGATTAGATGAAGAAATTGATATATTATTTAATAGACTTGAAAAAAAATTAATTGATCTTACAGCCATTATTAATATGCCTATTTCTACTGAAGTAGCAGTACCAAGTATAGCCACTTTAGATAGTGACACTCAAATGGTAAATTTATTACTCCTCAAAATACCATATATTGAAAACTATTTTAAAACTGTAGAAATAACAAAAGAACTGATTTTAGAGTTTTTTGGGTATACTTGTTCAGGGTTAATGGCTTTAAGTCAAGAAAATTTACAATCAAAAATAGATATATTGTTTGAATCATTAAAAAAACTCGATACTTATTATAAAAATACTTTTGCTGGCAAATGGTATTTTGAAACTAAAATCATACTATTTAACGCTATTCGTCTTTTAGAAACTATGTCAAATCATACTCTGTTGCCACCTTTTTCTGAAATATCAAGTTTATTTAATGTATCTTATTCTAAACCAATCTGGATTTTCAGAGATGGCAAAATAAGCAAAAAACAAATTTTAAGCGTATTTGATAAAGTTTATTGTTTTACTAATTACAATACAGATGAACCCACAGCCTTAGGCTCTGGTACTTATGGCCGCGTAAGGGTAATGATTAATTCAACTTCACTACATGAAGATACTAGTGTAGTAAAAAAAGTTAAAATAGAATCATGGCAAGATTTTTTTAATTTTTATCAGGAATATAGAACATCCAGAGATATTATCAGCCCATATGTTTTAGCCTATGAAGATTTTGGTTTATATGAAGGCAAAAATCATAATGCCTTTTTTATTATGCCTCGCTGTAAAAAATTAAAACTTTCAGAAATTACTGATCAAAAAGAACGTTTTAGTATATTACATAAAATTGCAGAAAGTATAAAAGCTTTTCATGATTTTGGGCTGGTATATAATGATTGTAAAAAAATAAACTTATTAATTGACCCTTTTAGTGGTGAAGTAAGACTTACTGATTTTGGCTTAGTTTTACCCAGAGATAAACTTTTGTTACCTGAAGATTATGTTTTTGGCGGAACTTATTACCCGCCTGAAAGAATTCGATTAGAATATATTACAAAAAAAATTCCCGATGATTATGATTTTATTGTCGGAGATATATGGACAATAGGTATTTTGGCACTAACATTTTTAGGCTATAATTGCAATAAAAGTATTGATAGAGATAAAAAACATAGAGAAGAAACCGGTCCTAACATTAATGGAATTTTTGTTTGGCATGCTGAAACCATGACCTATATTCATGACGAAATAGAACCAAGAGACCCAAATTTAGCGGCATTTTTGCGAGGATGTTTAGCCTTAGATTATCATGACCGTTGGAATATAGAGCAAGTTTTGGCTTCCCCGGTTTTTACAAGCATCTAATAAAAATTTCTGAAATGGGTTTAAATTTGATTATTTTCAACTGAAATTAAATCAAAGCGAAAATCTTTTTCACCAAATTTACTCATATAGTAATTAGCATTTGCTTCTATATTTCGCTTTTTCTTGTTTGTAATAACTTCTATGGATTTTAGGATACTATTTTTTTTTTGAAATTTTTAACTTCAATAAATAATAGCTGATTAGTTTTTGCCAATATTTTCTCTTGCCCCCTATTCTTTAACCAGCTACAATTATTTACTATGTTAGAGAACCTAATATTTGATTACATTATTATTGGCAGTGGTATTGCGGGTTTAAGCGTAGCTAAAGAGTTGGGTAAAGATTATAAAATTGCTTTAATTTCTAAAGGCTCTTTTCGTGAAACATCCACTTATTATGCTCAAGGCGGTATTGCCGTTGCATTAAGTGAAGACGATAACCCTAATATACATTTTCAAGATACAATAAAAGCAGGCGATGGCTTATGTGATCCAGAAATGGTCAATATTTTAGTAAAAGAAGGTCCAGACAGAATTAAAGATTTAATTAATATTGGGATGCAATTTGATAAAAATAATAATGGTTTTAATTTTGGTAAAGAAGGGGCTCACTCAAAACGGCGTATTTTACATTCAAAAGATGAAACAGGTAAAGAAATTGAAGTTTTACTGATTAAACATTTGCAAAAAAATTATCCCAATATTATTTTTTTAGAAAATGTTTTTGTTAATGATTTAATTGTTAATAATAACGAAGCTTATGGTTGTTCTGCAATTTATAAAGACAATTTATTAATGTTTTGGGCGCAAAAAGCGGTAATATTTGCCAGTGGCGGTTGCGGACAAATATTTAATCATAATACTAACCCTTTTCTTTCTACAGGTGACGGCATTGCAATAGCCTATAAAAATGGGGCAATAATACAAAATTTTGAATTTATTCAATTTCATCCAACAGCCTTTTATCATTCTGATTTACATTCTGATTCAATTTTTTTAATTACCGAAGCAGTAAGAGGTGAAGGCGCTGTTTTACGTAATAAAAACGGTGAACGGTTTATGAATAACTATCATCATTTAAAAGAAATGGCTCCGCGAGATATTGTTTCAAGAAGTATAATTACGGAAATGCAAAAAACTAAAGCGACACATGTATTTTTAGATCTAAGTAATGTTAAAGCAAATATTCCTAACCGATTTCCGCAAATTTATCAGCGTTGCTTACAATTTAATCTTGATATTACCAAAGAGTTTATTCCTATTGCACCTGCCGCTCATTATTTAATGGGCGGAATAAAAACCAATGAATTTGGTCAAACTAATATTAACCGTCTTTATGCGGTTGGCGAAGTAGCTGATTTAGGCTTACACGGAGCTAACAGATTAGCATCTAATTCTTTGTTAGATGGCATTGTATTCGGTTATAGAGTAGCCTTAAACTCAAAAAATTTAAAACCATTATCTTTACCAAATAAAAATGTAATTTTTCCTTTAAAAAACACCAATATCAATAGTGATGATCGTGCCAAAATTTTACTTTTAAAAAAAGAAATTCGCGATAACATGTGGCACAATGTAGGAATCATCAGAGATAAAAAGAAATTGGAAAAATCATCACGTTTTATTCTAAAACAAAAATATGTATTAGATTTAAAAACATTTGATCCTAGTATTATTGAAATACAAAATATGCTGATAAATGCTTTTTTAATGACTAGTTTTGCTTTAAAAAGAGAAGAGAGTAGAGGGGCTCATTATCGCTTAGATTTTCCGAATCAAGATGATTTGAATTGGAAAAAAAATCAATACTTTTCAAAAAATGAATTAGATATTAACAATTTATAGGGATTGCTTCAAATTCACCCCCTATAAATCAAAATCAACCATTTTTCCTTTTATTTCAGTAAAAAAATCTCCTTCCCAATAAACTATTTGTCCGTTAACTATAGTTATAATAGGCCAACCAGTAAGAGTTTGCCCATCAAAAACACTCCATCCACATTTGGTTACCAAATTTTTATTTTCAACCTTTTTCTTAGCTTTCAGATCAACGATAACAAGATCTGCATAATATTCTTTTTTAATCTCCCCTCTTCCGAAAATTTTGAAATTTTTAGCAGGGTTACCAGACATTAATTGCGAAATTTGGTTTAAAGAAATTTTTTGCAGATTAAATTCATTTAGCATTAATGACAATGAAGTTTCAATACCCGGCATACCGCTAGGGGCCAAATTATAAACTTGGTTTTTTTCTATTTTTAGATGCGGAGCATGATCTGTAGCTATTGAATCTATAGTTTGATCTAATAAACCCGTATATAAAGCAATTTGATCTATTTTTTCTCTAATTGGCGGGTTTACTTTACTAAACGCTTGGGTTTTAGCTTTAGCTTCTGGGTTATGTAGCAATAAGTGTTGAGGAGTAACTTCACAAGTCAAATAAAATCCATTTAAAGTATTAAACCTTTTATTTTTCTTGATAATATCTAACTCTGCCTTACTGGTAACATGTAAAATATGTAATCTTTTCTGATATTTTCTAGCTAATTTAATAGCAATTTTTACGCCATTTATAGCTTCTTCCAGAGAATGGCTGGTTATATTTTTTCCATTTGGAGAAACTTTAGCTAGTTCAGCATGCACTACTATTGGATATTTAGCATTAGCAAAAATTTCTTCTAAAATAATCGGGTCATTAACAATTAGTTCATCAAAAGAAGCGCCTAAAAATATTTTAAACCCAGCAATATTTTCCACTTGCCTTAATTCCGCTAAATTATTTTTTGTAGCCCCAAAAAAAAATTGATAATTCACTAAAGACTTTGAACTTGCAATTTTTATTTTTTCTTCTAATGCTGTTTGCGTAATGGTTGGCGGATTATTATTAGGCATATCAAAAATGGTTGTAACCCCGCCTTTAACAGCCGCTTTACTGCCAGTAAAAAAATCTTCTTTTTCTGTAAAACCAGGGTCGCGAAAATGCACATGCGTATCAATAATACCAGGTAAAACAGTTAAACCAGGTTCATTAATAATTAATTCCGCTGGATAATTTAATGACCAATTAAATTCTACTATTTTACCGTTTTTTAAAAAAATATCGCCATGAAGAATTTTATCTGATAAAACTAAATCAACATTTTTAATTAAAATAGATTCGTACATTAAATATCAGTTTACTATAAAGAATTAATAAAGCAAAATAATTTGTTGTTTTTTATACATTTTTCTCTTATTTACCCCCTAAAAAAAATACTATAAAATTATAGATCAATGAATACAAAAACTCTTTTTAACAAATTAAAAAAAGTAAAATTAGGAAGTAATGCTTGTAATTTTTCATTAGAAAAATGTGAAAAATTAATACCAATTATTAATGAAATTAATAAATTAAAAAAACAAAAAAATGCTGTAATTTTAGCCCATTCGTACGTAAGCCCTGAAATTTTAACCAGTGTAGCAGATTATGTTGGCGATTCTTTTGAGTTAAGTAAAATTGCAAAAAACGTAAAAGAAGATACCATTATTTTTTCAGCAGTAAAATTTATGGCAGAGACAGCTAAAATTCTTAATCCATCAAAAAATGTATTAATACCTACTTTTATTAATAGCTGTACTCTAGCAGATTCTATTACGGCTGAAGATGTTAAGAAGCTAAAAAAAATTTATCTAACTCATACTTTTGTTTGTTACATTAATACTACGGCAGAAGTTAAAGCTGAATGCGATTATGTTGTAACTTCTTCTAATGCTCTACGAATTCTGCAAAATATCCCAAATGATAAAATTTATTTCCTACCAGATGCTTTAATGGCTAAAAATTTACAATTAGAGCTTTCTACCTCAGGTTTCAATAAAGAAATAAAATACTGGTCTGGTTCTTGTTATGTCCATGAAGAGTATTCACCGGAAATGTTAGAATATTTAAAATTAGAATATCCAAATCTGTTAATTGCCGCTCATCCGGAATGTAGCCCTAAAGTTATTGAGAAAGCTGATTATATCGGCAGTACATCACAAATTATAGAATTTGTAAAAAAATTTCCTGGAAAAAAATATTTTCTAGTTACAGAATGTGGGCTTATTTCCAGGTTAAATTTAGAATTACCACATACTAAATTTTTAGGTTCATGTACTATTTGTCGTTATATGAAAGCCAATACTTTAGAAAATATTTTAGAAGTTTTAAAAAATCCGCAACCGGAAAATACAATTAGTATTGAAGAGAATATAAGAATAAAAGCCAAAAGAGCATTAGATAATATGCTTTCAATATAGTTTAGGAAGCGCACATAAAAGCAGATTCCTCAGAAGGATGGGTGCATAAGAACTCATTTTTGACCAATATCTTTTTTTCATGTTACAATTTAATCATGCAAAATTTTGCTTTAGAGCATATCCAAAAATTAAAGCCGTATCAACCACCGATTGATTTTAGGCACAATTATCCTGGTTTATTACTTGATTTTAACGAGCGTACAATTGAAATAGATCCTGCTATAAAAAATGCCTTAATAAATTTCATTCAAAATAAACGGATTGAAGCTTATCCTGAATATTTTGATCTTAACCAAAAAATTGCTAAATACACTAATTTATTACCGGAAAATATTTTTTTGGTAAATGGGTCAGATCAAGGCATGGATATTGTAGTAAGAACTTTTAGTGAAAAACAAGATAAAATTATTATTCCCTCCCCTACTTTTAGTATGTTTTATCAAGTTTCTGCCATTAATGACAACCAAATTATTTGCCCTGAATATAAAAAACCAAATTTAGCTTTTCCTCTGGAAGAAACATTAGATTTATTAGAACAAAACTGTAAAATTTTAATTATTTGTAACCCAAATAACCCTACTGGTTCCTGGTTAGAAGAATCTGAATTAATTCTAATTTTAAATAAAGCATTAAAAAATAAAACTCTTGTTTTAATTGACGAAGCTTATTACGAATTTTCCGGTTTAACAGCAACTAACTTAATTAATGAATATCCTAATTTAATAATTTCACGTACATTTTCAAAAGCTTTTGGGCTAGCTGGTTTACGGATTGCTTATTTAATTAGTAATGCCACTAATTTACAAGAATTAAATAAGGTTCGAGGTCCGTATGATATGAATATTTTAGCTACTATTGCGGCAAAAGCAGGTTTGGAAAATATTCAAAACATAAAAGATTATACAAATGAAGTAATGTTTGAAAGTAAACCAATGGTTGAAAAGTTTTTTCTTGAAAATAAGATTAATTATTATGCTTCTAAAGGAAATTTTATTTTATTTGATATTGATGATCCAGAAGAAAAAATTAATATTTTAGAAAAAGCTGGGTTTAGGCTTCGTATGCAAAAACACCCTCTTTTACAAAATACTCTACGAGTAACTATTGGAACAAAAAAGCAAATGATAGATTTTTTAAAAACCTTTCAAGAAAAATTTTGCTAACATTTACCCAAAAATTTTAGCTTCAAGCAAATTCCTATATGAATTTTTGGAATTTAAGTGACAAAAAAAACCAACCTATTTTTAAAACAATTAACACTTAAAATCTAATTTATTCTCCGGTAATTGGATTTCTAGATGGAGTTCTAAAAGTTCTTATACCGCTAGGTCTATAATCTTGAATATTAGCGCTAATTTCAGAAATACCAACTCTTCTTGATGTTTTTAAAGTAGAACTATCTGAGGTCTGATGCATTACTGGCGAAAATAATCTTTTAGTTGAAACTCTTTGCTCAGATAAATGTGGTGAAGAAGGTGGAGTATGTTTTTTACCAGAAATCGGCAAACTTGAACCTAACATTGGGATTGTTTTAACCAAACTTGACGAAACATATGTATCTGTAGCAGTAGATAATGAAGAAAATGACGGGTCTGTTAGTAATGATGATCTTGATGATGATCGTGAAGGAACAGATGTTAATGTACCTACAGATGACGATGAACGTGAAGAAACAGATGATGATAAAGGGCTTCTTTTAGTAAGACGCGTACAATCTGCCCAGTGTAATTGAGAAACATCATGTTCTGATTTCTTTGTTTGAGACAATCTATCATCTAAAAGACTAGAAGACATTATAGTAGAACTTGCATTTATACTTCTTACAGATTTTAAAGATATAGATACATCAGGTGATGAACTTCTTGAAAAAATTGAAATACGATTAGAGTCTCTTTTTTGACCTCCTTTTTTTTCATGCGGTAATTCTTCCCAGAGTGCTTTAACAGTATCCGGATGAGATCGTGGTTGTTTTAATTTATCAGCTTTAGTTCTAGCTAATTTCATTCTATCTATATGTTTTTGCGAATAATTGTGATTAATAATTGATCCCATAATATTACTCCTAAAATTTTAAGATATTTTTTACCAAAAAATATTTTCATTTATTTCATAGCTAAATAATTATATGTTATTTCATAATAATATAAATAAAATAAATCTTTTTTACAATAATTTTATTCTCCGGTAATTGGATTTCTTCTTACTAAATTTGGATTAATAGCAATAGCTCTAGGTTTAAAAGCAGAACTTGGTCTTTCTAAAACACGTGTTTCACCGGTTATCGGATTTCTTACCGGGCTACCAGATCCATAAAATGTTCGTACACCAATATGTCTGGGAGTTTCAGATGTTGCAGGTTTTTCCCAATATCTTTCTGTACTGCTTGTTAAAGGATTACCGCTTGGTTTAGGCAAAATTTTTACGCTTTCTCTTCTTGGCGATGCACTTATTTCCCCTTTGCCTTTTACAGGATCATAATCTAAAGATAACGCAGGAGAAGCATAAGTACGTAAATGGGAACGCTCTATTAATTGTCTAGAAGGTGTAGCTGAATAAGTTTTTATTTTTCTAAGAGTAATAGAATCATCACTTTTTTTAGGTGGTGCAACAATTTTTTTTCTGGAAATTGATTCTTTAGGTAAAGGGCTACTTGATAAAACTCTTTGCTTTCTAGAAATAATCGGCGAATCTGAATAACTTTCCTCCATAGCTTTTTTTACAGGTGTAAAAATATGTGCCCTTGGTGAAGCATCTGGTTTTATTACCGTTGCCGGAGGATTAAGGTATTTCTTGCCTTGTCTATGCAAAGGAGAAGGTGATTTCTGAATTCTAGTGGAAAAAACCCACGGTTCTTTTGCTTGTAATGTCATATTTTTTCTCCTCTCTAAAAAAAAATTTATCGTTATTTTATTAGCCAAATTGCAAAAAGAAATGAATTTAGTGAAATTTAGTTATTTTCTTTACTAATAAAGAATATTGTTTTATATTAATATCACAAAAAGGCACTAGCCATAAGGCACTAGGCACTAGTGTAATTTTTCTAGCGATTATATTGCTTTTTGCTTTCAGCCTATAAATAGAAAGGTGGGTTATGTATGTATAAAATTGCAATTCTTGGTGGTGACGGAACTGGTCCGGAAGTTGTTAGAGAAGCTGTAAAAGTATTAAAACAAGTAGATAAAAAATTTAAGCTGGATTTAAATTTTACGGAATTTAATTTTGGCGGTGAACGTTATTTAAAACACGGTGTAATCCTAACTGATGAAGAAGTAAATTCCTTAAAAAATTATAATGCAATTTTACTAGGGGCTATTGGGCATCCGGAAGTTAAACCCGGAATTTTAGAAAAAGGGATTCTTCTTAAACTTCGTTTTGAATTAGATCAATACATTAACCTTAGACCGGTTAAACTATATGAAAATGTAGAAACGCCTTTAAAAGATAAAGGTCCAAATGAAATAGATTATGTAATTATTCGTGAAAATACTGGTGGAATTTATACTGGGTTAGGCGGTATCTCACAAAAAAATACTCCTCATGAAGTTGCTATTCAAGAAATGGTTTATTCTAGATTTCAAGTAGAAAGATGCCTTAGATATGCTTTTGAATATACTAAAAAATTGCATCAAAATAACCCTTGGAAAAACTTAACTGCTGAAGAATTAAATAAAGGATATATTGCAAAATTAACTTTGTGCGGTAAAACCAATGTTCTTACTTATGTGTTTGATTTATGGGAAAGAACTTATTACGAAATTGCAAAAGAATACCCTATGATTAAAACCGATTATACACACGTTGATGCACTATGTATGTGGATGGTAAAAAATCCCGAATGGTTTGATGTAATAGTTACGGAAAATATGTTTGGCGATATTGTTACTGATTTGGGCGCTATTACCCAGGGCGGTTTAGGTTTAGCCGCTGGCGGTAATATAAACCCAGATGGAGTTTCAATGTTTGAGCCAATTGGTGGCTCTGCCCCAAAATATACCGGAAAAAATGTAATTAATCCGCTTGCGGCAATCGGTTCTGCCAAAATGATGTTAGAAACCTTTGGCGAGGATAAAGCAGGTGAAGCAATTGAATCTGCCATGCAAAAAGTAATTAAAAAATTGAAATCAATGGCCGCCGGAAAAATGGGTTATTCTACAACTGAAGTTGGCGATATGGTTGCAAATGAAATATAATTATTAATAATGGCTAAAATAGAGTTTTTTAAAGATAATAAACTTAATAAAGAAATTGAAGATATTATTTTTGACCCGTCAATTAATAATCGTTACCTTACTATTAAAGATTATTTTAAAGAAAAAAAAATTGATTTTGACCCCAAAGAACTGTCTAATTTACTATTCCAAATTGAAAAATCAATTTACAAAGAAGTTTATTATTACGCACATTTAATTTATTACATAATGGAAACTTCCGGAGATTGGGGTGAAACCGGAGAACAACAAATAAAAATATCATTTTGTCGGAATCTTTTAAAAAAAGAACCAGAAGTACCGCTTAATCAAGATGATGCCGTAGAATTCTTAAATAAAGTTCAAGAAAATTTTAAGACCTTGAAAATTAATGATTTGAGTTTAGAAACTGCCAAAAAAGAATATAGAAATATAAAATTTCATGTTTTAGACAAATCTTTTTCCTCATATAAAACCAATGATATTAATCGTATTTTACACTTTCTTGGGTCAGATAAACATTTACAAAGTGGTTTTTATGGCGATGAAAAAGAGTTCATTTTTGGTAAAGGCGTTTTAAAACATCTTCTTGGGTACGACATTATTTATTTGGAAAAAGAATTAATTAGAACCCCGAATAATATAGTTGCCATGGTAGCTATTATTGGTAATAGAGAAATTTATATCAGAAAAGAATCTTTAAAAACTATTTTTGTCCAAAAGTGGGTAGAAATCTTTAATTATGATGAAGATGAAAAATATCAGATAAAAAATAATATTTATCGCAAAATTTCTGAAGGAATCAAATTAAAAACGCTAAGTTTATTTAAAGTTAATACCAGAGAAGATTTAATCAAATGTCAAGAACAATTTATTGCTGAAATGGGCGAAACAATTCTTTACCATGAATTAGGACATGGAATTACCCAACACGATATTTTACCTTTAGAAAATGCGGCTATTGGTGAAGCAACAAAAATTATTGGCGAAAACATTTATACTTCGATGCTAGAATTTTTAGCTGATTTTGCCCCGCCTTGTGAAGGAATTATTGGGCCAATACAAAATATGCTTCAAATTAGTAAAACGGATATTTTAAAAGCTACCAGAATGTATTATATGTATTTATCAGATACCTGGTTTTTTGATACGACAGATGAATATATGTATATTTATTCTGATCTAATGTGTTTGATATTGCTTAAATATGTGAAACCAGATCAATCGATTAATTTTGAACAATTAGAAAAAGATATTTCCTTTGAAAAAGATCGTACTTCTAAAGAAAAGCTCTCAATGTTCGAACGAATTCTAGAATTATTTATATGGGATACACAGGAGATTAAAGTAATTGCGGAAAAAGCTAGTTTTACTATTTTGAATAATCAATATGATTTCAAAAAAGTTCGATCATTAATGATAGAAGAATTTAAGAGAAATGATGGTTTTGTTAAAACAGATTCTTATGAATTTTTAGTTCCTTTTTGGACTAATATGTTAGGTTATGTAACAAAGATTTCAGATGCATCTGAAAAATTAAAAGAATATATTGAAAGACAAGAAAAAGTTACACTAATGAAAATGTTGATTCTTTCCTGCGGAAAAAAGAAAGCGGAATTATATAATTATGATCACCGAAAATATATTTTAGATACATTCAAAGAATTAAAAATTATTTAACAATTGAAGAAGGTATATTCGGACTTTCCGGATTAATAATTAGAGTCTGTTTTGCCGGAGAAATAATTACATCCATATCTTCCATTGGTACAGCCCCTAATAAAACTTCATCTCCTAATACTAAAGCCCCTGTAAAGCAACTACGATTTTGAAATTGAATTAATAAAGGACCAACATATGGTACTAAATGTTTTTTTCCATCAGCGGTTGAAACCTCTCTTTTATCAGCTTGATTAATTTCCAGTTCTAATTGCAATGCAATATGTTCAGGAATACATAAATGTAAAGCACCGGTATCTATTAAAGCATTCACTTCAATACTTTTAATATTTTTTATTTTAGGATTTTGTAAATTAATATTTGCATGAATCAAGCCCATAATAGTAAATATTATGAAGAGAAAAAAAATAATTGTCAAATTTTATTTATTGACCCAAAAACTGAGATTGAAATTTGATTAAGACAAATAAAACTCTTGAATAGATTTTACTAATAAATTCTTTGATAAATATTGTTTTATCGCAGTTATTGTTACCTGAGCACCGGCAATAGTAGTAATTACCGGAATATTAAACTTCAAGGCTGTTTGCCGAATAATTATTTCATCTGCATGAGGTTGTTTACCACTAGGCGTATTAATAATTAATTGAACTTCATTATTGATAATTTGATCTACAATATTTGGTCTTCCTTCATTAACTTTATTAGTTGCGGTTACCTTTAAACCGTTCTTTTCTAAAAATAAAGCTGTTCCTTTGGTAGCCAAAAACTGATAATTTAAAAGTTCTAATTCTCGTAAATAATTAACAAATTCTTTATTTTTATCTTGATCGCGTAAACTAATAAAAACTGTACCAGACTGCGGAATTTTTTGACCAGCTGAAATTTGCGATTTTAAATAAGCTAAACCAAAATCTTTATCAATCCCCATAACTTCGCCTGTTGATTTCATCTCTGGTCCTAATAAAATATCTACGCCCGGAAAACGGTTAAAAGGAAAAACAGCTTCTTTTACAGCTGTATACGGTAAATCTAATTTTTCTTCTAATTTTAATTCCGCAATGCTTTTACCTAAAATAATTTTAGTTGCCATTTTAGCCCAAGGTATACCAGTTGCTTTGCTAACAAAAGGGACAGTTCTTGAAGCACGCGGATTTACTTCTAAAATATATAAATCATTATTTTTAACTGCAAATTGAATATTCATGAGCCCAATTACATTTAAAGCCTCTGCTAATTTATAAGTTGCTGTTTTTATTTTACTAACAACCTCGGCATTTAAAGAATATGGGGGTAAAGTACAAGCAGAATCTCCAGAATGAATACCAGCTTCTTCAATATGTTCCATAATACCAGCAATTACAGTCGTTTTTTGATCGGAAAGTGCGTCTACATCAACCTCAATTGCTGACTCTAAATATTTATCTAATAATAATGGCGCACTAAAATGACCTTTAGTAAAAATATCAATATAGGTTTCAAAATGATCAATTAAAATTGGATCACTAATTAATTCCCTTATTTTAGTTTTTAAATCTTGATTAATTGTTTCTGTATTTTTAATATCATCAACTAAATTATGGTAAAAACCTAAAAACATATTTTGTAATGAATTTAATAATGGTTTTAAAATTTTTTCGAAAACGTTATTACCTTCAATAATAGAGTTTAAAAATTTACTTAAACTATGATCTTCCTCTCGATTATTATTTGCATCCATAACAAAACCATAAATAATTTCAGAACCACTCTTAATAAAAACATGTATATTTTTTTCTAAAAACAACAATAATTCTTCTTCATTATAAACAATTTCCATGGCTCTACCGCCTAAAACAAAAGAAGGTCGTACCACTAAAGGATACCCCACCCTATTAGCAATATTAATAGCTTCGCTTAAACTATGAGCAATGGCATTTTCCGGTTGCTTTAAACCTAAATTGTGTAAGAGTTTTTGAAAATGTTTTCTATCTTCAGCTAACTCAATACTTTTAGAAGATGTTCCTAAAATTTTTACCCCAGCTCTTTCTAATTGATTAGCTAAATTTAACGGAGTCTGCCCGCCAAATTGAATTATTACACCTAAAGGTTTTTCCTTTTCATAAATATTTAAAACATCTTCAAAAGTTAATGGTTCGAAATATAATTTATCAGAAATACTAAAATCAGTGGAAACTGTTTCAGGGTTAGAATTAACCATAATACTTTCAAAATTTTCTTCGCGCGCGGCTAAAGAAGCATGAACACAACAATAATCAAATTCTATACCTTGTCCTATTCTATTCGGTCCACCACCTAAAATCATAACTTTTGGTTTATCGGTAATTTTTATTTCGTCTTCTTGTTCATACGTAGAATAATAATAAGGTGTATAAGCTTCAAACTCCGCAGAACAAGTATCTACTAATTTATAAACCGGTTCACAAATTGTTTTTCTAAATAAACGAAAAATTAATTCCTCTGGAAATTTAAACATTTGGGTAAGCTGAAAATCAGAAAAACCCCATTCCTTAGCTTTTTTAATATACTCTGCTACCGCTTTATACTCTAGTTGATATTCTTTGATTAACGGGCTTAAATTATATTGCGGCATAATGGTTAGATCAATGTCAGAAGAACACTCTAAAAATGGTTCAATCGGCATATTAGGATGTTGATTTCCAAAATCAATTATTTGTTTTATTTGATATAAAAACCAGGGATCAATTTTAGTATATTCAAAAATTTCTTCAAGAGACATCCCCTTTTCAAAAGCATATTTAAGATAAAATAAGCGGTTAGGATTTGGTTTAACCAAAAAATTTAGTAGCTCAGTTTTATCTACATTAATATAATCTTTACCATCAAAACCTAACCCAAACCTTTTTATTTCTAAAGACCGTAAACCTTTTTGTAAAGCTTCTTTAAATGTTCTGCCAATAGCCATAGCTTCACCAACAGATTTCATTACTGTACCTAATTCTGGTTTAGTTGCCGGAAATTTTTCAAAAGTAAAACGAGGTATCTTAATAACAACATAATCAATGGTTGGTTCAAAACAAGCTGGCGTCTTTTTTGTAATATCATTCATCAATTCATCTAATGTATAACCAACAGCTAATTTAGCCGCAAATTTTGCAATTGGGAAACCAGTCGCTTTACTGGCTAAAGCAGAACTACGGGAAACCCGTGGATTCATCTCTATTACTACCATTCTCCCGTCATTGGGATTAATTGCAAATTGGATATTTGAACCACCGGTTTCAACCCCAATTTCTCTGATAATAGCAATAGCCGCATCACGCATTTTTTGATATTCATAATCAGATAAAGTTTGCGCCGGCGCAACAGTTATGGAATCACCGGTATGTACACCCATTGGGTCAAGATTTTCAATTGAACAAATAATAACTACATTGTCTTTTCTATCCCGCATGACTTCTAACTCGTATTCTTTCCAACCAATAATGCTTTCTTCAATAAGAATTTCAGAAATCAAAGAACTTTTTAACCCACTAAAAGCAATTTGTTCTAATTCTTCAAAATTATAAGCAATACCGCCGCCAGTTCCACCTAAAGTAAAAGCAGGTCGAACAACACAAGGAAAACCTATTTCTTGCACTTTTAATTTTGCGGTTTCTAAATTTTCTACTACAATAGATTTAGGTAAAGATAAGCCTATTTTTTCAATTGCTTTTTTAAATAAATCTCTACCTTCTGCTTTAGCAATAACTTCTTCATTAGCCCCTAACATTTCAACCTGATATTTTTTTAATACTTTTGCACGAGCTAATTCCATAGCTAAATTTAAACCAGTTTGACCGCCTAAAGTTGGCAAAATTGCAGTAGGCCGTTCTTTCTCAATAATTTTAGTAACTGCTTCAACGGTAAGCGGTTCAATATAAGTACTATCCGCTAGTTCAGGATCAGTCATTATTGTAGCAGGATTTGAATTAACTAAAACAACCTGATATCCCTCTTCCTTTAAAGCAATACAAGCTTGAGTCCCAGAATAATCAAATTCGCAAGCTTGTCCAATAATAATAGGTCCAGAACCTATAATTAGTATTTTTTTCAGATCTGTTCTTTTTGGCATTTCTTATCCTTTTATTTATGATTCTTATTATTATAAAGTTTTACGCCTTTACCTTCGATTAAATACTTACCTTTATTGAAAATTTTCAAAGGGTATTTACCACGAAAACACGAAGTACAATAGTTTTCTTTAGCATACGCATTTACCGCAGATAACATACCATCTAGACTTAAATAACCTAGTGAATCTGCATCAATAAATTTTTCAATTTCGGCTATCGATTTTTTAGCGGCAATTAATTTAGCCCTTTTCGGCGTATCAATACCAAAAAAGCAAGGATATTTAATTGGCGGAGATGCAATACGCAAATGGACTTCTTTAGCACCCGCTTTTCTGATAGCATTTACTCTTTCTCGTGAAGTGGTACCGCGAACAATGGAATCATCAATTACCACAACTCTTTTATTTTTAAGTATTTTGGTTATTGGATTTAATTTGATTTTTACAGATAAATCCCTAATTTTTTGATCTGGCTGAATAAATGTTCTGCCAATATAATGGTTACGGATCATTCCTAAATCATAAGGAATATTACTTTCTTCAGAATAACCCAAAGCAGAACTATTACCAGAATCCGGAATAGCCATAACTAAATCTGCAGAAACCGGAAATTCCCTAGCCAGAATACGTCCAAATTCTTTTCTTACTTGATGAGCTAATTCACCATAAACAATACTATCTGGTCTGGCAAAATAAATATGTTCGAAAATACAAAAGGAAAATCTTTTTTTCTGTTTTAAATAATAACTGGTTAAACCAGTTTTTTTATCAATATAAATTATTTCCCCAGGATTTACTTCTCTGATATACGTTGCGCCTATTAAATCTAAAGCACAAGTTTCAGAAGCAAAAATATAAGCATCATCCAGTTTACCTAAAACCAAAGGTCGAAAACCTAAAGGATCCCTCACTGCCATTAAATAATTCTCTCCTAATATCACCATAGAATAAGCACCTTCAATTTTATTTAAGGCATCTGCCAAAACAGAAATGATATTAGTTTCCTGGGAACGCGCTATAAGATGCAATATAGTTTCAGTATCAACTGTAGATTGAAATAAAGCGCCATCAGATTTTAATTTTTGATAAACCTCATAAGCATTACTTAAATTACCATTATGCGCTAAAGCTATTTTTCCTTTATTAGTTTTTGAATACAATGGCTGAATATTAGTAGGGTTAGGTGAACCAGTTGTTGAATAACGAACATGTCCTATAGCATTAGTCCCTTTTAAATAAGAAAGATTCTCCGGGTTAAAAACCTCAGAAACTAACCCCATCTCTCTTACAATATGAAAATTATCTTTATCTTGTGAAATAATACCGCAACTTTCTTGCCCGCGGTGTTGTAATGCATATAAGCCCAAATAAGTTAATTTAACAGCATCTTTATGGTTGAATATTCCGAAAACACCGCATTCTTCTTTTAACATTCTTTTAACCTATTTCATTGATTTGAATTATAGCAATAATTATATCAGTATTTTATTTTATAGGCTATAGAAGTTAAATGTGTCCATCTTTAATATGAATTTTTGTATTTGCTATTTTTTCTAGTCTAGAACTATGGGAAACAAGCACAAAAGTTTGATAAAATCTTTCTTTCAATTCTAAAATCAATTTAAGAAAAAGATCTGTATTGTGTGAATCTAAATTTCCGGTTGGTTCATCACAAAAAATTACTTCCGGATTATTAATTAATGCCCTTAATATAGCTACTCTTTGCTGTTCACCACCAGAAAGTTCATGAGGATAATGTTTGATACGGTGCATTAAATTAAATTTAGCTAATAATTCTAAAGCTTTTTCATGATAATTAAATTTATTCTCTTCTTTCAAACATCTCAATTTTGCAGGTAAACAAATATTTTCTAAAACTGTAAAATTAGTTAATAATTGAAAATCTTGAAAAACATACCCTATTTTACTATTTATTATCTTAGCTCTTTCATTTGATGATAATTGATAAAAATTCAAATCTTGATAATAGATCTCACCCGAGGAAGGCGTTAATAAACCACTCATCATATACAACAAAGTGGATTTTCCAGCTCCAGATTCACCGGAAATAGTGGTGATTTGACTTTTCTTAATAGAAAAGCTGACATCATCAATTACCTGTAACAACTGTTTATTTTTTTGATAAAATTTAGAAACATTTTTTACGCTAATAATAATATTGTGTTTATTCATTTTTAAGTACTTCTATTGGTTCTAATTTGCTAGCTTTTAAAGCGGGATAATAAGCTGATAACAAAGCTATTAAAAAACAAAAAATTATAATCATAACTATTGAGAAATAATTAAATTGTATTGGGATACTATTAATATAATAAGCCTCATTATAAAGAATTTTAAAATTAAATACTTTTTCCATAATATCCATAATCAAATTTACATTTAACGTTAATATTATTCCTAAAATAAGACCGCCACAAATACCAATACTTGTTAAAATTAGACCTTGAAAAATAAATATTTTTTTAATAATTAAATTAGTAAAACCTAAGGATTTTAAAATACCGATTTCTTTTTTCTTTTCCATTACATTCATCATTAAAGCGGTAGCAATATTAAACCCAGCTAAAACAAAAAATAAAGATAAAATAATAAACATAATTTTACGTTCAATTTCCATAGCGCTAATTAAGCCTCTATTTAAATCTAACCAAGTATTAACTTCGTAACGCGCATCTAAGAAAGTTAGTAAATTTTGTTTAATTAAATCTACCTTTTCATTATTTACTGTTTTTATCTTAAAACCAGAAACAGTATTTGGCAGATTAAAAATTTTTTGCGCAAAATTCAAATTTATATAAACTAAATTAGAATCATAAAGATAAGAACCAGAATAAAAAATGCCGGCAATTTTAAAAGTAACGAATGATTTAGTTACCGGGTTAAAAAAAGTAATAAACTCGCCTTTTTTAAGGTTGGAATTTTTGGCAAATTCTTGCCCAATAATAATTTCTTGATTTTTTAAATTCAAATTACCGCTAACAAGATACTCAGCTAAATTTGTAACTGATTTTTCTAAATTAGGGTCAATTGCTTCCATGGTAATTAAATTATTTTCAGAACCAAAAGAAAAAATTACTTGTTTTCGAATGAATGGAGCTATTTCAATAATATCCGTATTTTTGACTAATTCTTTTTTGATTACAGGAAATGCTTTTTCGTCACCAAATTTGGTTACTTGAATATGTGAGCCAACCCCAATTAACCTCTTTTTTAATTCAAGATTAAACCCATCCATTACTGATATTACTAAAACCAAAATAGCAATACCTAATAAAACACTTAGAATTGCAAAAATACTACTAAACGAAATAAAGATTTCTTGCTTCTTATTAAAAATATATTTTAATGCTAGCCAAATTTCTAATTGAAATTCTCTAATCATAATAAAAAAAGCTAGGTTCGGTTCAGAGCCTCTCTTCTTTTAACCTCAGTCTGAATATTATTGAAAAAATTACTGTAAATCTTTTCATCATAAATTTGATTACTACTAGTTATACCTCCAGCATTATTATAAGTGCATTCTTGTATTCGCATACGCACTTCCGAATCATCTGCATTAATTTTATTTACCATCACATTAATTTCAACTTTAGTACCAGATGTATATACCCCACTATTACTATTAGAAAGTAATTTAGTAAACATACCTGCATCACGATTTACTTCCGCAGTTATTAAGCCTGTAGATTTATCTGTGTTTTTAATAATGTATTCATTATCTTGCAATACGGTAATTACAGATGCAAAAATATTATCATAATTACCGTTAACTAATTTAGTGGTAATTTGTCGTTTTTGCATGGCGGATTTTTCCGGCGTCATAGTAAAACAACTAGTTAACAAAACAATACTAAACAAAAGTAAACTAAACCCCCCAAATTTTATTGTCTTCTTCATTTTAATCCTCCTAAAAAAATAATTAATAAGCTGAATAAACCATATTATAATCTTTAACAATATCATTTTTATCAAACGTGATATATAAATCAAATGATTTTGTCGAAGAACTACTCATAGCCTGGCTAGAACCAAAAAGAATTAAGGTCCCGCTACTAGCAGACGTATTAGCATCATAAGACATCTTATTATAAGACCAAACTTCAAACCCATCTTTATCCTTTGTTACCATATTAGGTGAACCAAAATACTGTAAAACATCATTTTGGGATGTTGATCCTTTAACTATTTGCCTTTTAACTTCCCCAACAGTTAATTTACTTGAAGTTGATGTTGGCTGTTGATTCTGAAAACAACCGCCTAAATAAAAAATTGTAAAAATCAAAAGTAAAAATAAAACTAAATATTTTTTCATATATTCACCACCTAAATTAAATTTAACTCTATATTTAATTACTAAGTATAAAAAAAAAAAAAAAATAATTCAAGTGCAAAATTTAGTGTTCATTGTAAATATTTACGTCAATTAATTCCATACTTAATGGCACTATCTATCTATTATCCCTTGAGTCTCACTAGTTTCAGAGTTATTATAAATTAAGCATGAAAAATAAAATTATTTTTATGGGTTCGCCTTTTTTTGCTCTGCCTAGTTTGCAAAAACTGCATGATAATTTTCATGAAAATATCAAGACCGTATTTACTCAACCAGATCAACCTAAAGGCAGAGGTTTATGTTCTCAACAAACAGCAGTAAAAAAACTGGCTCTTTCACTAGGTTTAAATGTTTTTTCACCTTCAACAAAAGAAGAACTAACTAATCTAGTTACTAAAATAAATCCGAATTTAATAATTGTAGTTGCTTATGGTATGATCTTGCCAAAATCTATTACAGATACGTATTTCTGTTTAAATATTCACCCTTCTATTTTACCAAAATACCGCGGTGCAACCCCAATTCAGTCAGCTTTAATTAATCAAAACCAAGATACCGGAATTACCTTTATTAAAATGAATGAAAAAATGGATCAAGGACCAATTTTATGGCAAACCAAAATCGCAATTGAAAATAAAAATTTTGGAGAATTAGAAACATTTTTAGCAGAAAGAAGTGCCGACGAATTAATTACTTATTTGAACGATTTTTATTTTAAGAATAAAATAAATTTAGTACAGCAAGATGAAAGTTTAGCTACTTACTGCAAAAAAATTTGTACAACCGATTGTAATTTGAACTCAGCTAAAACTCCTGAAGAATTTATTGCCATAGTAAAGGCTTTTAACCCGAAACCAGGTGCTTACTTAACTTATGAAGGAAAAAGGTATAAAATTCTATCAGCTCATTTAGAAAATAATGAAGTAAAAATAGATATTATACAACCAGAAGGCAAAAAACCAATGAATTTTACTGATTTTTTGCTGGGGAATAGATTTGTTTGGGGTTTAAGGGGCTCTGCCCCTTATTAAAAAAATAAAATAACAAGCTGATTTCAAAAGTTCGTCAAACGAGGCGTCTTGAGCACGCGTACGAAAAGCAACGAAGAATCACGGACTTTTGGAATTAGCTCCCAAGGAAAAAACTAATGCTTACAAAAAGAATAATACCTTGTTTAGACGTTACCAATGGCAGAGTTGTCAAAGGAACCAACTTTATTAATTTAAAAGATGCCGGAGACCCAGTTGAACTTGCCCAAATTTACGATCAAGAAGGCGCAGATGAATTGGTTTTTTTGGATATTACAGCAAGTTCTGATAAGCGTTATATCCTTAAAAATTTAGTTGAACGTACTGCTGAAAAAGTTTTTATTCCTTTTACAGTTGGTGGCGGCATTAATGATAATGAGACTATCAGGGATTTACTTAATGCCGGTGCAGATAAAGTATCTATTAATACTGCGGCAATAAAAAATCCGGAATTTATCCGTCAAAGTAGCCAGATTTTTGGTTCGCAATGTATTGTTTTGGCAATAGATGCCAAAAAAACAGGGTTTAAGGGACGGAGTCCCTTAGAAAATATTATCCCTTCCCTAGGGGTTAAAGGGGACGAAGTCCCCTTTAATAAAACCATCTGGCTAGACGAAACTAGCCAGTGGGAAGTATTTACCCATGGTGGACGCTACCCAACAGGAATTGATGCAGTAAAATGGGCAAAACTTGGTGTTGAGCTTGGCGCCGGAGAAATTCTATTAACTTCCATGGATAGAGATGGTACAAAAGCAGGCTATGATCTTGAATTGCTAACAGCAATTACCAAGACTGTAAACGTACCTTTAATTGCTTCAGGAGGAGCTGGTACGGTAGATCATATTTTATCCGCTTTAAAAATTGCAGATGCCGCATTATTAGCATCACTTTTGCATTATAAAGAATTAACCATTACTGAGATAAAAGAATATTTAAAACGAAATAACATTCCTATTAGAGGGGTAGATTAGGAAATAGGCACAAAGTTAAATATGATTCTACAAAAATTAATCAGTTAAGTTTTTTAATTATCTAACTGCATTTCGTATAATTGGGTGGTTCCGTTTAAATTCTGATATTGTAAAAAACATCGATAAGAACTGTTTTTTTCTCCTGTGGCATAGATGAAATAAATTTTATAGTTTGACCCTGCAGGAAATTGAAATTTTTTAAACTGATAACCCTTACTTTCATTGAAAATTTGACTAACAGATTTTAAGTTAGTAAAAGAAATATTGTAAATTGAGTTATTATCTACAGAAAGAGTATCGCCTGGCCTTGTTTTTACATTTGGTAATGAATCAGATGAGCTCATATTATTTAGCCCAGGTCCTACATATCCTCCTTCAGGCGCTCCATACCAATTTAATAGTAACATATCATAAGAATATACTGTAATGTCATGACCGGTAACGTCATTATGAAACGTAAAATTTTTTGGATCCATTACATAAAAAGTTACATTTGCACAAAACAAATTAGAAACAGTTATCAAGAAAAGATAAACTATAAAAAAATTCAAAATTAATATTTTTTTCATTTTCGCTCCTTTAAATTATTTTATTAAACACCCATTATTTATAAGAACTTATTGTATTTTGAAAAGCTTTCACTTTATTATTGTTATTATCAAGACAAACAACATATACTTGATAATAAGGTGTTTCATGTTGATAATTATGATCCCGTGTTGTATAAAAAACGATATTATAAGATGGATATAATTTTCCTTTTTGATCTAAAGGGAATTTAAACCAGCCAAAATAAAAAGTTACATTTTTTGTTGTAAAATTATAACCTGCATATAAATTATAAAAAGAAATTTGATATGCTAGATCCTCATTAACAGTTCCTTTAAAAGGTCCTCCGTCTACGCTAGGTATTTCTCCAAAATATTCCGTGAAATGAGTTGTATCTGTAGATCCAGAATTAGATACAAAATTTAAATTTTGATAATCATTACAATGATAAAGACTATCTTGAAAAATTTTATTATAATAGAAATAATAATTAGTACAAAAACTATTCACAGTAAAAAAACAAAAACATATAAATAACATTAAGTTTAAAATTAATATTTTTTTCATTTTAACTCCTTTTTAATAATACATAATTTTTCTTATACTAAGTATAACGAATTTTTTTTCTGTTTTCATGCATAGAAAGATTCTGTTATTTCTATTATTAATAACCCACCAGTGTCCGGTCTAATTTTAACCATCACCATTAGGTTAACTCTCACCTCAACAACGCTCAGCCCTCTCCCACAATTGGGAGAGGGTTTTGTAATTTTTGTTCAATTTTAATTACTACTTATTTTAACTCCTCTATATTTTTGAATTCAAATTCAATGTTAATTTTTTGATTCAGCGGTTCCGGATATTTGTGTAAGATACTCATATTTTTCATTCTTTCTAACGCAACTTCAGCTCCGGCTGTAGAAGTTTCTGGAAACACTACCCATATTGTCCCGTTTAATTGGTAACTAATTAAATCTACCTCCCTAATATTTTGAGCTAAATTTATAACTAATTCTTCCATATAATGTACTAATTCCTGCTCTGAACAAACTTTTTCCAATTCATTAAAATTAGTTAACTGAATTTTAGCCAAAGTGATATCTCTTTTATACCTGCTAGCTGTTTTTGCTAAAATATCTAGTTGAGTTAAAAATTCTTGAAATCCGCCAAATTGCATTTCATGTAAACGATAGAAAAAACCTCTTTTCTTTAATAAGCTAGAATAGCTACCTTGTTCTAAAATTTTGGCATCGGTACCTAGAACATAAATATTATCAACATGCTTAACCGTAGATAATCTATGCGCAACAATAATTACGGTTATTTCCTTTTGTAAATTTTCTATTACGGCTTGAATATATTTTTCAGATTCACTATCTAAGGCAGAAGTTGCTTCATCAAAAATTAAAACTTTTGGCTTCATAATTATAGCTCTGGCAATAGCGATTCTTTGCCTTTGACCACCAGATAAAGAAATGCCTTTATTACCGTAATGAGTATCGTATCCATTAGGTAAACTCATAATAAATTCATGAGCATTAGCTTTTTTAGCCGCAGAAATTATCACTTCCATGGGAACTTCTTCTTCTAAACCAAAAATTATGTTTTCCTTAATTGAACCTTCTAACAAAACTACTTCTTGCGGAATTAAAGCCACATTTTTTCTCAAAAAATTCAAATCTAACTCATAAATATTATAGCTATCTAAAAATATAGTACCAGAATTAAGCGGATAAAACCTTAGCAGTACATCAATTAAACTACTCTTACCAATTCCAGATCGTCCCACAAAAGCACAAGAACTCTTTGATTCAATAATTAAACTTAAATTATCAATAATTAGTTTTTCATCTGTATAACCAAAACTAACTTCATTTAAGATAATTTTACCTTGAATATTTTCGGGTTTTATACCAGTAGCTGTTTCCTCTTCACTATAATCTAAAACTTCCGCAATTCTTCTAAAAGCAACCACAGATGTTAAAAATTTTTGATAAAGCATTGCCAGCGTATCAAAAGGATCATTTAATAACGCAATATAAGTACCTATTGCTACCGCTTGACCAATAGTTAAACTACCAGTAATTACTAAATAACCAGTATAAATACCTAACACTAAACTCCAAACTGCATATAAATTAGAATTACAAAAAGTATTAGCATTTGAAAACAATAAATTAGCTTTTTCAATCTGAAATAATTCTTTAACTTTTAAAATAAAACGATTAACTTCTTTTTTACCTTGAGCAAACATTTTAATGAGCTTAATATTTGCTATTCTTTCAATAATAATGGCATACATATCAGCACTGGTTTCTTTATTTTTTTTATTAATAACTTGCAATTTTTTAGAAAAATAATGTGTTTGTAAGAATTGAAAAGGAATGCCCACTAAAGCTAAACAGGTTAAAGTAGCATTCATGCTAAAAGCAATAACAAGAAGCACAACTAATTTTAAAATTGTCGCTATACCTAGCTTGGTAGCATTAACAGTAGTATCGATAGTATCTTCCACGTCTTTGGTCATACGGTATATTAAATCACCGGTTTCGTAATTTTTATAAAACCGCATTGGTAAAACTTGGAATTTAGAATAAAGCAAGTCATAAAAAATTTGGCTTACTTCCTGGTCAAGATAAAGATTTAAAAAAGAATTTAAAATATTAAATAATAAAATAAAAAAACCAAGCAAAAAACTAAATAACGAAAAAATAATGAGAATATTTAAATCTTGATAAATATAAGCATAATCAAAAATTACTTTTACGAATAACGGTGGTAAAAGAATAATAATTTGGCTTAAAATAGAAACCATTAAGCTTAAAAAAAGTTTATCTAAATAAGGAATATTTACTCTAAAAAACCTAAAAAATAAGGACAAAAAACCACTTTTTTGCATTATTCTCTAATATTTCCTTTTCCTTCCAAAAGATATTTATAAGTAGTTAATTCTTTTAAACCCATCGGACCTCTGGCATGTAATTTTTGAGTTGAAATACCCATCTCAGCTCCAAAGCCAAAAATACCGCCATCAACTAACCTGGTTGACGCATTTACTAACACAGTAGAGGCATCTATTTTTGCCTTAAATAGTTCACTGGCAGTTAAATCATTAGTAATTATTGCTTCTGAATGTCTGGTAGAATATTGGTCAATATGTTCTATTGCGGCTTCAATATTTGGTACAATTTTAATTGCCAAAATTAAATCTAGATATTCCGTAGCCCAATCTTGTTCATTTGCTAATTTGCAATTAGGTGCAATCTTAATTGATTTCTCGCAAACCCTTAATTCCACTTTTTTATCTTGCAATTTCTTAACTAATTCTGGTAAAAATCTGTCAGCAATTTTCTCGTGAATTAACACTGTTTCACAAGCATTACAGACTGAAGGTCTTTGCGTTTTTGCGTTAATAATGATATTTTCTGCCATTTTAAAATCTGCTGATTCATCAACATAAATATGGCAATTACCTACCCCTGTTTCAATAGTTGGTACAGTAGCATTTTCTACCACGGTTTTAATTAAACCAGCACCACCTCTTGGGATAATTACACTTAAATATTGGTTAAGAGTTAGAAACTCTTTGATATTTTCTCTTGAGGTGTCTTCTAAAAGCTGTATAGCATCTGCTGGCATACCCTCTTCAACCAAAGCTTTTTGAAAAACTTCGGATATAGCTTTATTAGAATTATAAGCAGATGAACTGCCTCTTAAAACTACAGCATTACCGGTTTTAATACATAAAGCAATTGCATCCGCAGTTACGTTTGGTCTAGCTTCATAAATAATGCCCACCACACCTAAAGGCACTCTAATTTGACTTACTTTAAAACCTTCAGGTCTTACCCAACCAGAGATTATTTCACCCACCGGATCTTCTAAATCTTTTACAATATAAAGACTATCCGCAATATCTTTTATTCTTTTAGCGTTTAAAGTGAGTCTATCCAGTAAAGCTTTTTCCATTTTATTTTCTACAACTAGTTTTAAATCTTTCTCGTTTTCTTTTAAGATATACTCTTGATTTTCAATAATTTTTTTCGCCATTAAAATAAGAGCTTGATTTTTAATTTTACCGGAAAATCCGGCTAGTTTTTTGCTTGCTTTATAAGCAAGCTTGGCTTGTTGTGTTATGCTACGCATGGTTTCTCCTTTTTAGGGGCTTTGCCCCTAAGACCCCAGGGGGGATTTTTAAATGGGCTCCGCCCCTTTAACCCCTTCTATTCTCGTTCCCTCTTCTTCTCCGCTAAAAATTTTTTTTAAGACCCCTTCTTTTTTGCCATTGGCAATAATGCAGGTTATACCAGACTCACTTACTTTTTTCGCCGCTTGAATTTTGGAACACATCCCACCTCTATTTCTACAAGAAGGTAAATCTTCGATTAATTCAAATACTTGATCATCTATTTTCTCGAGTTTTTTTATAAGTTCAGCAGATGCATATTTTTTAGGATTACAATTAAAAAGCCCGTCTATATCCGTTAAGATAATTAATAAATCAGCACCAATTAAAGATGCAACCAATCCGGATAATTCATCGTTATCACCAAAACGATGATGTTTTATTTCATCAGTAGCCACTGCATCATTCTCGTTTATTATTGGAACTACCTTATATTCTAATAATTTATTAAGAGTGTTAATCGTATTTTTTCTAAGAATCTTCTTTCTGAAACCATCTTTAGTTAATAATACCTGCCCTATTTTTAAACCATAATGCCCAAAAAATATCTGATATTCATGCATAAGTAAATTTTGCCCTATAGCCGCTAAAGCTTGCTTTTCCGGAATAGTTTTTGGAATAAAATTCAATTCACCAGAACCACAAGTAATAGCCCCAGAACTAACCAAAATTATCTCTCTTTGATCTATACTAATTGCTGTAGCAATATCTGTTACTAAACTTCTTAAATTATTTAAATCTAATTTCCCTTCAGAAGTAGTTAAAACATTAGTACCAATTTTGATTATTACCCTTTTCTTTTTTTGCATATATTTTATTATAGCGGAAATTTCAAATTTTAAAATGATGAGTCTGTTACAAAACAATAATTTTTCTAAACTAATACGTTATTCAAAAAAACCATTTTTTTTCAAACTTTCCAGAAGTTTCTGATCTGAAGAATTATTTCGTAAAAAATTTACCGTGTACTTACCTAGCATATCAAATTCTAAATTCACAAAATCTCCAGATTTTTTTTTAATTAAAGTAGTATATTGAAGAGTATGAGGAATAATTTTACAAGAAAAATAATTTTCCTTAACTTGATTCACTGTTAAACTGACTCCATCTATCGCTATTGACCCTTTATTCACTATAAATGGTTTTGCATCTTGCGAAAAATAAATTTCTAAATCAGCAAATTCATGGTTCATGAAAAAACTCTTAATTTTACCGGTTTCATCAATATGCCCAGTAACAAAATGTCCGCCTATTTTAGAACTAGGTGTAAGACTTAATTCTAAATTAACAAATTCCCCGCTATGCAAATTTCTAAAATAAGTTTTTTCCAAAGTTTCACTAGAATATTGCACTTTAAGTTGGTTTTCACCTTGCCAAACAACAGTGGAACAAACCCCATTTACCGCAATACTATCACCAAGTTGAATTTCCTTAATAGGGTAATGATGCAATATTAATATATCTAAACCATTTCCATTTGTTTGTATTTTTTCTATTTTACCTAAATCTGTTATTAAACCAGTAAACATTCTTGTTTTACAAAAGCATCTAATATTCCGTTAATAAATTTTACAGCAGTATCTGAACAATAATTTTTAGCAAGTTCAAGTGCTTCATTAAGAACGATTTTTGTTGGGGTTTCAGTAAAACGTAATTCATAAATAGCTAAACGTAAAATGCTTTTCTCAATAATATTAATTCGTTCTATGTCCCAATTTTTTGTATATTTAACAATGATTGGATCAATATTCACTCTTTTTTCCCAAGTTTTAAATGCTAACTGTTTAGCAAATTCTACAGTTTCAATTTTATAATTTTTTTCCGGCAAAGTAAAAATATCCTGTATGTCTTTAACACGAATTTCCGCTTGATAAAGATTTATTACCGCAAGTTTACGAGAGGTTGCCCTTTTAGACATCTTTTTTAGCCAAAAAATCTTCTAAAAACTTGGTATCATAATTACCTTTTTGAAAATCTTCATTTTGTAAAACTTTAAGATGAAACGGAATAGTAGTAGAAACCCCATCAATAATAAATTCATTCAAAGCACGTTCAGCTCTTTTTAAAGCTTCTTTACGATTTTTGCCCCAAATAATTAATTTTCCTAACATAGAATCATAATTAGCCGGTATTTGATAGCCAGGGTAAATATGACTATCAAACCTTACCCCAATACCATTAGCTGGTAATAATAAATTAATTTTACCAGGACAAGGCATAAAATTCTTATGATAGTTTTCAGCATTTATTCTAAATTCAATAGCATGACCATTAATACAAATGTCTTTTTGCTTAAGAGACAATTTATTTTTAGCCGCTATAGTTATTTGTTCTTTAATTAAATCTTGTCTAGTAATTTCTTCGGTTATCGGATGCTCAACCTGAATTCTGGTATTCATTTCCATAAAATAAAAATTATGATTTTTATCAACCAAAAATTCAATGGTCCCCGCACCAATATAATTAATTGTTTTTGCCGCCTTAACCGCAATAGCCCCCATTTTATTTCTTAAAACTTCATTCAAAAATGGTGAAGGAGCTTCCTCAATTAATTTCTGATGTCTACGTTGTATAGAACAATCTCTTTCGCCTAAATGAATAGCATTAGTACCATCACTTAAAATCTGAAACTCAATATGATGCGGATTTTCAATGTATTTTTCAACGTATAAATCGCCATTACCAAAGGCAGATTTTGCTTCTGCAGACGCTAAATGATACATTTCCTTTAATTCATTGTCCGCACGAATAATCCGCATACCTTTTCCACCACCGCCGGCAGATGCTTTAACAATAATCGGGTAACCAATTTCTTTAGCAATTTTAGTTAAATCTTGCTCATTTTTAACTAAATCTTTTGACCCAGGAATAATTGGCACACCATGTTTTTTCATAGTTTTGCGGGCATTATTTTTATCTCCCATGGACCGGATGTTTTCAGGTGACGCTCCAATAAAAACAATACCGTTATCACGGCAAATTTCGCTAAATTTATCGTTTTCAGCTAAAAACCCATACCCTGGATGAATTGCTTCTACGCCAGATAATTCAGCAGTAGAAATAATTGCCGGTATATTCAAATAACTCTTTTGTGCCATTGCCGGTCCAATACAATAAGCATGGTCAGCAAATTTCACATGCAAAGAATCTTTATCTGCAGATGAATAGACAGCTACGGTTTCTATACCCATTTCCTTACAGGCTTTAATTATTCTTAAAGCTATTTCGCCTCTATTAGCAATTAGGATTTTTTTAAACATTAACTATCCTTTTATATTATGAATTTATAATTTTTAGGGGGCATATGCCCCCTAAATAATTTTTAATAAAGATTTAACTATACTATTTTTTTTCGGTTTCCGTAGGTTTCGGATTAATATCAATTAGTTCGATTTCAAAAACTAATACTGCGTTAGGACCAATTACCGGACCAGCTCCATTTTCGCCATAAGCTAATTTTGATGGAATATAAACCTCAACTTTATCGCCAACCTTCATTAACTGCAACATTTCAGTCCACCCTGGTATTACTTGATTAGCTTTAAAAGTTGCCGGCTGTTTTCTGGCAATAGAACTATCAAATTCTTTACCATCAATTAATTTACCCACATAATGAACTACAACTGTATCATCCGCTTTAGGTGATACTGTACCAGTACCAGATTTAATTACTTTATATTCTAAACCGCTTGGTGTGGCAATTACATCTTTTTCAGTTTTCTTTTTTGCTAAAAAAGCAATTCCGTCTTTTAAATTTTTTTCACTTTGCACTTTAAGCTCCTTCATTCTTTTTTCTTGTAAATTTTGTTGAAATTCCATTAATACTTTTTGCATTTCTTCAGGTGTTAAACCAGATTTACCAACTAAACCATCATCTAAACCTTTCTTTAAACTTTTTACATTTAAACCTAAATTCTGCATTTTAATATTAGCCCCTATGCTTTGCCCGATTGCATAACTAACCTTTTCCAAATCATTATTAAATTTAATCTTACCATCTGTTTTACACCCGGTTAAAGTTAAGCCAGCTATCAAAACACCGGTTAGAATAAGAGCACTAGTTTTTTTCATATTTGCAACTCCTTAATTTTAAAATTTTCATTATAAATATTTTTATATTATAAAACAAAATGAAGAAATGGCAAGATATTACTTAAATTCCCTCTACTTGAAAAAAAAATTTACTACCCAGTAACCTGAAACTAATGAGAATCCGCTTAAACTACTAAGAAATTAAACTTTCTGCTCTAAGTGCATTTTCAATTTCCGGACGATATATCTCTCTAATATAAGTAGGTGGTTTCATTGGTTTTTCTGAATTAGGCTGAGAATCAGGGATATTTGTTGAATAGGTAGTAAGGATATCACCTGCTTCAGGTATACTAAAAGTAACCTTTCCTGACCTAACTAGACGCGCTAACCCATATTGTTCATTCAAAGAATGAATAACCGGTCGCAACAACCGAACTGGTAATAAAACAGGTGTTGCATCACTTTTGGGTACAAAATTACATTTTATATTTTTTACACCTTGCGCATCGCTTTCTACATTCTTAACTCTAATTTGGAATCCATATCTACCTGATATAAAATTATCGTGTTCATCTCTTAATGGATAAATATCTTTATGTTCACTTTGTTCCTTTTTTTCAGGATATCTAATTACACATTGATCTGAATTTGGATCAGGCGTAGTTGCTAAAGCTACCCCAATAACTCTACTGCCAATATTTGCCTGTTCAAAAAAATCTCTATTATGAGCAGGTGCCATTCTTAAACCATTAGGACTTAATGGTCTATAAGGAACAGCATTTTGTAACAAAACTGAAAATGATCTAAAAGTTGGAGTTGGGGGACGATCACTTTTACTTGACCTTGTACTATGATGTGATCTAACCGTTCCTGGGGTACCAGTTGCTGTGCTATCAGTAGTTGAAGCAGTAGTTGAAGCAGTAGTTGAAGCAGTAGGTGAAGCAGTAAGTTCAAAAGAAGCATGATGATGATGATGATGATGTCCTTCCTTTTTCACAGGAGCAGTATCAGAAATAGAATGTTGCGATATACCAACTCCATCACCTACTAAAAAATTTAATCTTGCTATAGGTAAATTAATACCAGTATCTATCCGTCTAGGTGAAAATCGTCCCAGAGGTGGTACATCTGTTGGCAGAGAAACTCCACCTCTTTCACCTGAATGCAAATCCTCAGGGGCTCTAGATGAACCCATTCCTTGTCTCGCTACTAAATCAACTTCATCTAACAACACAGTCTGACTAGGAGAAACCACAGGAGTAGTTGTTCTACCTAATGTATCAGATAATACAGGCTGACCTGGTGATGCCATACCTTCTCTTGATTCCTTCTTTCCTCTTTTTAAAGGTGAAGCTACTGACTGTGTGCCCGCATTTTGTGAATCAAGAGCACGGCTATGTTGTTCACTACTTAAAGTTGAAGAATTAAGAGATGAAACCCTTATTGACGGTAAATGAGCTTTTCTAACGGTTGGAATATTAGGACCTCCTAATAATCCTCTCTGAAAACAAAAATCCTCATAAGAAGGATTAGATTCTTTATGACGTATTACTTTTCCTCCTGAAATTAAAGAGTAATGAACTCCGTCTAACAAATCCCTAGAAGGAGAAATTCTTCCGTAATAATTAGGAGTAGCATAACGCTCACCTCTTCCTTCTAAATTTGAATAAAATGGTCTTGGTAAATGAGCACGAAATAGAAAAGGGTGCTCTTTTTTTGTTGCTGGTGTTGCTGGTTGTACGAGTCTTGGTACAATCTGGTGCCCGGAGCTAGCCCTTTGTTTAAATAATCCTGGTGTTTGCATAAATATTTACCCCTCTATTTATATTTTTATTAACTTTAATATAATATACCCTTTTAAATAATTTTTCAAACATTTTCGCTATTTAAAATACATATAAATATTTTTTTCTTATATTTATATGAAAAAATAATATTTTTTTAATAATTAGTATAAAATATTTGGATTAATGCCTTTACCAATTTAAAAATTAACCTGGCGCTACTCTATTCAATTTTTTCTAGTATTATAGAATTGTACAGCAAGATTTTGCTGAAACCTGATGTGTTGGTAGCATATACGCTCTAGCTCTAGCTACTGGTCTACGCACTGGTTGGACGACAGGTAATGAAAGTATGTTTTTCGGTGTCTTTGATTTTTAAAACGCAGTTTGGGAAATCAATGTCATCAACTTTTAGGTTGATTAATTCGTTAACAAAGAATCCGGAAAGACTGGTTTTTCCGTCGAACCGGAAGAAAGAACTCAAAAAATTTATTTTAAATCATCTAG
>CAZFTP010000015.1:34013-35906 GCA_964521915.1 uncultured Candidatus Marinamargulisbacteria bacterium | reverse complement strand
AAATTGTCTTGAACCATGATTCACATGATTAAATGATTAGCATGATTTTAGGGGGTTTAAGGGGCTTGCCCCTTAAGAAATCAATTTTATGTAACCCCAGGGTGCGAAGCACCCTGGGGTTACGAAAAAAAAATAAGGCATAGCCTTAACGCCACCGGCAGGTAATAACAATGGAAGATTTAGTAAAAAAAATAATCGAAAAACTTGGTGAAAACCCAGATCGTGAAGGGTTGATAAAAACGCCACATCGTTATGCCAAAGCATTGCAAGAGTTAACTATAGGCTATAGTGAAGATATTGAAAAAATAGTTAATAAGGCTATTTTTAATTCTTCTATGGATGAAATGGTTGTGGTTAAAGACATAGATTTTTATTCTTTATGTGAGCATCACCTTTTACCTTTTTTTGGAAAATGCCATGTTGCTTATATCCCTAAAGGAAAGGTAATAGGGGTATCTAAAATACCACGTATTGTAGAAGTATTTTCTAGACGATTACAAATTCAAGAAAATTTGACTGAACAAATTGCTAAAACTATTCAGCAATATACTAATGCCGAAGGGGTAGGGGTTGTTATTAGTGCGCAACATTTATGTATGATGATTCGTGGCGTAAAAAAGCAAAATTCTGTTATGCGGACATCTTGTATGTTAGGCAGTTTTAGAGATGAAATAGCTACCAGAAATGAGTTTTTTCATTTAATTACATGACTTCAATGATGACTTTGAATGATTTAACTTGTGAAATACAAAAAATTTTTAAAAACGAGAAAAGGAAATTATCTTCTGCTAGTAAGAGTTTGATTTTAGAAAAAATTAAGGGTTACGATCAACAACAACAAACTAAAATCATGCTTTTAAAGCAAAAAAACAATGAGCTCAAAAAAAATAGTCAGGATAATACTGACCGTACTAACGATTTATTAGCTTTTACCATACATGAATTACGTACACCATTAACTGCTATCAAAGCTTATGCGGATTTATTAATTTTATCTCCGGTTTTAGAAACAAAGATTGAAGAGGTTTCGCGTATCATAGATATGGAAGCAGATCGTTTAACTAAACTAATTAATGATCTATTAGATTTATTAAAACTATCTTCTGGTGAAATGATTTGGCATTGGGAAATGGTAAATCTTAAGAATTCTATTAATAAAGCATTGAATTTATTAAAGGTATTAGCAGATTCTGCCAAGATAAAAATTAAATTAAAAATTGAACCTGAAGATTTAATTCTTAAAATTGATCAAAATAAAATTATTCAAGTTTTTACTAATTTAATAATGAATGCCATAAAATTTTCACTTAATAATGGTACAATTCTTGTTAAAGCCGAAGTAGTAAATATTAATAATGAGTTTGTTAAGAAATATCAAGAACAGTTAAAATATAATGATAACTATATTTTAGTTTCTGTTGCAGATCAGGGAAAAGGCATAAAAGTTAGTGATCAGAAAATTTTATTTCATAAATTCAAGCAAGTTCCAGGTCAAAAGGGTAGATACAAAGGTACTGGTTTAGGTTTAATTATTACCAGAAAAATTATTGAGTATTTAGGTGGTGTAATTTGGCTGGAAAGCGAGTATCGTAAAGGAACAAAATTTTATTTTTTAATTCCTTATGATGGAAAAATTTAAAGAAGTATGGAATAATATTTTTTATTAAGTGCAGATGATTTGCCCTTCATAGGGTTTAAGGGACGAAGTCCCTTAGAAAAAAAACAATATAGGAGTAACTCAGTTGTGAGTTTATTCCGTGTATACCCCAGTAAGAAAAACGTTACATAGGGGTAAACAAAATAAACAATAGGGAGTAACTCAGTTGTGAGTTTATTCTGTGTATACCCCAGTAAGAAAAACGTTACATAGGGGTAAACAAAATAAACAATAGG
>CAZFTP010000015.1:29062-33913 GCA_964521915.1 uncultured Candidatus Marinamargulisbacteria bacterium | reverse complement strand
TACATAGGGGTAAACAAAATAAACAATAGGGAGTAACTCAGTTGTGAGTTTATTCCGTGTATACCCCAGGGGCAAAGAACTTTGAGCGTATACAAAAAACAATATAGGAGTAACTCAGTTGTGAGTTTATTCTGTGTATACCCCAGTAAGAAAAACGTTACATAGGGGTAAACAAAATAAACAATAGGGAGTAACTCAGTTGTGAGTTTATTCCGTGTATACCCCAGGGGCAAAGAACTTTGAGCGTATACAAAAAACAATATAGGAGTAACTCAGTTGTGAGTTTATTCTGTGTATACCCCAGGGGGCTTGCCCCCCTGGGGTATACAAAAAAACCAAACGCGGGAGTAACTCAGTTGGTAGAGTGTCAGCCTTCCAAGCTGAATGTCGAGGGTTCGAACCCCTTCTCCCGCTTTTACCTAATTACTTTCGAAATTCATTAAGAGTTTTACAAAGATAATCAGAATAAACAAACTTAGCCGCACCAAATAAAGCGGCATCTTGAGCTTCTTCTATAGGAAAGAGTTTTATATCAAAGAGATGTTTTTTTTCTAATTCATCTTGAGCTGTTTGTCGAATAATTTCACCCATGCGCCCTATGGTGCCTAAACTACCGCCTATTAGATAATATTTTGTACCTTTTACTTTGGTAATATCTGCTTTGGGCCAATCGTTTTCAGGGTCTCGTTTTTTAATATTTCCATAATAAATACATTCAATTAATTCCGCTAAATAAATTCCCATATTTACAATTTCTTGGTGAAATAATCTAATTAATTCAGGGTCAGAGTTTACTTCTTTGGCAGATCTATTAGTTACTTCCATAAATGCTCGTCCCGACAAAATATCTTCAGCACGTGCCAGTTTATTATTACAATCTTTTATCAAAACATCGTAAATGTGTCCATCAGTATAAAAATGAGAGTAACCATCTTTATCAATTTCACAAAAACCACCACCTAAACCAGTACCAGGGCCAATATAAGCAAGCTTTTGGTTTAAGAACATTTTTTTTATCTTTTCATCTTGCATCATGCCATGTAACCCGCTAGAAAATTGGGCAATGGCATCATTTTTAATTATTACATCACACCAGTTTGGTAAATGTTCTTTAAGTAATTTTGAGGGATTAATATTATCAAATTCACCTTTAAAAGCAGAAAGGTTTTCTGCAGAACCTTTGGCTATTATCTCACCTTTTTCACCAATATATCTGCCAGGGAAACCTGCTGTTATTATTGGAAGTAAAACAAAACTGTGTTTTTCCGCCTCATCTAAACAAATTTTTACTATGTTGATTATTTCATTGATTAAATTATCTAAGCCTCTTTTAGTTTGTTTTTTATCTAAGATAATAAATTCATGCAGTAATTCACCTTGCGAATTAATAGGAATAACTCCATAAGATATTTTTGTCCCACCAACATCTAAAGAAAGAATACAGGGTTTAAGTTTAGAGTTTTTTAGGTCTTTTTTCCATTGTTCATCTAATTTTGAATTTTTAATCATTCTGATTTACTCCTAATAAATAATAGATAGAATATTTTATTAATCTCTAGTTATTTATATTAAAATAAAATACTTAATTATAAAATAGTGTTTTTAGTTTAAATCTGTTAATCTTAAAGCATGTGGAAATTATTTTTTTTAATACTTTCAATTACCACTTTACAATTTTCCTTTTTAGATTTAGTTTTTGCAGATCAACCAATATCTTTTTTTACTAATTCAAAATTAAGTGCAAATATCCGTTCTTATTATCTTAATAAAGAGTTTAGTGTTTCGCATAGTCAAGAGAGCTTAGCTTATGGTGGTTCAATAGGTTATCAAGTAAACTTAATAAATAATTTAAAAATGGGGTTTGTTGGTTATACTACGCAAGGTATGTTTTTTACTAATCCAGCAAAAGGTGGCGGCGGCATTTTGACTCCATCTCAAACTGGTATTACAACTTTGGGTCAAGCTTACTTGCAACCTACCTTTCAAGATATAAGATTTACACTTTACAGACAGATGATAGAGACACCTTTTATTAATGGTTCTTATAATAAAATGATACCAAAGCTTTATGAAGCTTATACTTTTGAAGTACTTAATAATGAAACATTTTATATGTTGTTATCTGAAATCACAAAAATTAAAGGTACTACTAGTACTGAGTTCCAAAGTATGTCAGTTGCGGCTGGTTATTCTGATACAGATTATCCCGTTACAGCATTAGGAACTATTATTACTCCACAAAGTAACTGGAATATTCAACTATGGGATTACATATGTACAGAATTTATGAATGTGGCTTATTTGGAAGCTAATTCAAATTGGGCTTTAAATAATGATTTTACCTTTTATCTATCCGGACAAACCTTTTTTCAACAAAGTATTGGCAAAGCTATTGCTGGAAACTTTAGTACCAATATGGTTGGTATTTCAACCGGACTAGGCTTTAGCGGTTTTAAGCTAAGTTTAGCATATACCTATACAAATAATTCTCATAATTTTGTTAACCCATGGGGATCTTTCCCAGGTTATACTTCAGTTATGGAAGAAGATTGTAATTTAGCTGGAGAAAAAGCCTGGTTAATAGGGTTAGGTTATGATTTTAGTAGAATAGGCATTAACGGGCTTACCTTTTTCACTAGTTTTATAACTGCCCAAATTAATCAACCTGTTCAGACAGGAATGAATTGTGCTTTAGATTATAAGTTTGGCCCAAATCAAAATGATCCAACTATTTCTTTTAAAGTAGCTCACGTAAAAAATGCTCTTAATTATAATGGACAAAATTTTACAGAATATCGTTTAATTTATAATCAGAATATTTTATAAATTAATTTTTTCTGTTTTAACTATATTTTTATACTTTTTAGTAAAATTCCCATTCTTGTTGATATAGCCATTTTTTATTAAATAAGTCCAAAGATCTTTCAAATATGTAAAATCGTTTGCTGATTTTTTTGCGGGTTTAAAATAAAAAAACAAGCTCATAATTTTACTTTCGGATAGTATGGGGATGTTTTCCGGATGCTTAAAAAAGATGGTATTCACTTCTCCATTAGTATTCACTCTAAAATAATGTGGATCTGAATATCCTTCATTTTTAGCAGCCATGCCATAACTGCTTTCGGCTTCCATGTGTAATCTTAAGGCATGCTTATCAGAATACCCTTCTATATATAGAGTATATCTTTCTTTCCCACCAATATGCCCATACATAGATGGAATGTTAACCATTTGTCCGGGAGCACATTTTTTAACTAAAAGTATGGTTGTTGAATAGTGCGGTTTAAAACTATTTTTTACTCTTGTCTGTATCCAAAAAATATTGCGGATAATTTTTTTATTATCAGTAAGAAAGGATTGTTTAAATATATCATTTAAAAAATCTGTAAATAATTGTAATTCTTCTGTGGTAAAAGTTATCTGATAGTCTGTAGCTGATGCTATTATTTTTTCTAAAAGCAAGTTGATTTTAGCATATTTTGGTTGATTTCCAATGTAGTCTAAAAGGTCTAAACTAGCTTGTTTTTCTTTTAGTTTATTAGCCTCAGCTCTATCATAACTACCAGCACTTTGTTTGTCTAAATTATCAAGAAGCAGTTTGATGAAATTTTTTTCTATAAAAGTATGAGTTGCAATTATACCTCCATCTTTAGCAGATTGGGCAGGATTAAAATTAATAATTTTGACTTTATTTTCTGATATCAACTTTTTATAGCCAGATTGTATTTCGTCTTTTCTTGTGTAGATATAGCCAGGTAGTTCTAAACAATGATTAGAAATTACCGGTGCATCATGATTACCGATACAAAACTGTATTAACCCATCAGGTGCTCTATTAACTAAATCTTCGAATAAAAAGTAGCATTCATCTGTCCATTCTCCTCTATCAAGTAGATCACCAACCATTTGAACCAGATGGGTTTTTTCTATACCTTTCGTTATTTTAAGCTCTGGGATAAGAATATAATTTTTTATAGTTTTATGAGTAAGATTAGTAATTTCTGCGGTTGTTGCCCGTCTGTGTTCTTTGGTATTGTAAAAAATTAGGCTACCCGTAACTTTACAAATACCTTCTCTAATTAATGGCATTATCAATTGATTTAAATCTCCGTGCACATCACCTATGCCAATAATTTTTTTGGGCATACTAGGAAACTTCCCTTTAATTTTTTCATCAATTATTTTATCTGAATATGAGCCTTGTTGCAGATTTTGCCAAAAGCTCATTGATTTGTATAATCTAGCTGCTCTTCTCATAGTCCAAGCATTGAAAAGAGTTTTGTTGTAGTTAAAATATTTTTGAAAAGTAACATTTGCGGAAAAATTTACACCGCTATCATTATAAAAAGGAGCTGATTTTATTTTGTGTAATTGTTTATGTGAAAACAATCTAGGGAAGTCTTTTTGTATAAATGATAAATAGGCAGTTTTATCAAGACTTTTTGCTTCACTTGTATTTTTGTAAGAAGTGTTACTTTTAACTGTATTTGGCTTAAGATTCGGGTGAGAGTTATTTACTTCGGAAAATACAAAATGTTGGCATAACATTAATTGAGCAATTAAGATGAATAGAATTATTTGTGATTTAAACAATATTTTCATTATTGCACCTCATATTTAGATAAGCGGGAAAAGGGGCTCGAACCCTCGACCCTCAGCTTGGGAAGCTGATGCTCTACCAACTGAGCTATTCCCGCGTTTGGTTTTTTTGTATACCCCAGGGGGGCAAGCCCCCTGGGGTATACGATTTATGGGCTCACAACTGAGCTATTCTATTTTTGTTTTTTTTGTATACAAAAAGCAAAACTTTTGGATATACATTGACGAAAACACCAACTGAGCTATTCTATT
>CAZFTP010000015.1:0-28962 GCA_964521915.1 uncultured Candidatus Marinamargulisbacteria bacterium | reverse complement strand
AAAAGCAAAACTTTTGGATATACATTGACGAAAACACCAACTGAGCTATTCTATTTTTGTTTTTTTTGTATACCAAAAGCAAAACTTGAGTTTTTTTATTTATCTTTCTGCGCTCTGCGCAGAAAGATAGATTATCATAAACCGTGAAATTAATTAAGTATTTTTTCGACAATAAGGTAGAACAAACTTACAATTGTTCTAAGAGGGGGTAAACAAATGGATAAATTCAATTTAAACGGAAATATCCTTGATTTTCTAAAAAAACTCGGTTTAAACATTAATGAAACTACTGGTGGAAAATATTATCCTGGTTTAGATTCTGCTAAATTTACCCTTAATGAAAATTTACAATATAGTATTAACAATTATTGCTATAAAATAACATTTATGAATCCTCATGTTTTTTTAAATACGGTTAAAATGGTAGAAAGCTCCTTGCATTATAAATTATTTAATTAGTATTTCTCTAATTTGATTTTTTAAATTATCATCAGATTTAATCTTTATTCTTAAATAATTATCTGTTAGACCAAGCCAAAACCCATTTTTTTGTTCTTCGAATAAGACTGGTAAATATTTATTTTTTTGACTTTCATAAAGTAAATTTTGTTTTATTTGACTTAATGCTCTCAGTTTTTTTACTCGGTCTTTTATTTCTTTATGTGAGTTTTTTGGGGTTAATGAACTACTTTTTGTTAATGGTCTACTTGAATAGGGAAAAACATGTAAATAAGTTAGGGGTAAAGTGTTTAGAAAATTATAAGTTTTTTCAAAATCTTCTTGAGTTTCGTCAGGAAAACCAACAATAATATCTGTGCCAATGGCTATTCCAGGTATTTTTTTGTTCAGTTTATTAATAAGTAGTTTATAATCTTCAATACGGTATTTTCTCCCCATAAGTTCAAGAATTTTATTATTACCTGATTGTAAAGGAATATGTAGATGTCTGGTTATTCTTGCATTCTGAAATGTTTCTATTAATTCATCATTAATACTTGGAGGTTCAATTGAAGAAATCCTTATTCTGGGGATAATAGTTTCAGTTAAGATTTTTTTTAATAACTGATTAAAGTTCAAATCATTAAATTTATATTTACCAATATTAGTACCTGTAAGAACAATTTCTTTGGTAGATAATTTATTAATTGCTTGAATAATTTCTTGGGGGTTGCGGCTTTTTAATGGTCCCCTTAAATAAGGTACTATACAATAAGTACAAAATTCGTCACAACCTTCTTGAATTTTTATTTGGACCCTGGTTCTTGAAGGTTCTTCTTCGGAGTAGGGTATAATTAATGGAGTAGATGACGAAGGGGGCAAGGTCCCGTTCTCACCTGCCGGTGGGGCGTTTTTATTAGACCAACCGCAAGGGTTGCCCCTACGCCTTAACAATTCGTTTTTTTCTAAAGGGTTTTCCTGTGCCTCGAGTTCCTCTACTATTTTAAATTTTTCAGAATTATTTATTACCCATTTTACATTAGGTAAATTTAAAAGTTGTTCTTTTTTTAATTCGCTTAGACAACCTAAAAGTGCAATTTTAATATCAGTTTTAATTCTTATTAATTTATTAAGCAATTTTTTTAGATCTTTTTCACATTTCTCTGTAACTGTGCAAGTATTAATAACCGCAAAATTTGCTTGTTCCGGTTTTTCGCTAATAATAAAATTTTTGGCTAAGAAAGCATTTTTTAAACTTGCAGTTTCTGCTTGGTTAGTTCTACAACCAAAAGTATAAAAAATTATATTTTTCATTCAGGATAGATTCTGATATTAGTCCAATTATCAGGAATATTAGAAATCCCGCTAATTTCCGGACAGGTTTGCCAGGTAATACCAAAATCAGTAGAAATAATAAAATAGGCTTTTGGAGACGGTTTTAAATATAAAGCAAATAATGGAGCTACCCCTTCCCAAAACGGGTTAGAGGCTAGAAATATTTTTTCTACTTGATAATTGTTTTCAGCATTATTAATTTTTGAATAAGTTTCAGTAATGGTATAGTTTTTTTCTTTCAAGATATCAATTTCATCATTAGTGTTAGCAATAATCATATATTGAGGATAAAAAGTAAAGGGATTTAGTTTATTATAGTAAAGATATTTAGCATGGTTTACCGGGATTATTTGTATGCCACCCCTTAATTCATGGTGCGAATAGCGTAGAAAACCGTTTTTAGGAGAAGTAGAAAGACAAATTACACCCCCGTGTGTTGCTCTAATTGTACCTGGAATAGCATATTCACTACCGATAAACCGTCCGGTCTTACTTACTCTTTTTACTACAGTAGCAATTTTTTGGGGTTCTTTATTGGGATAGCATAGCATAACTCTACCATTATTTGCCATTTCAAAATCATGAATTTTGTCACCTCTGGCCCAATTTTCAAACTCAATATACGTGGGAAAACCATCATTAGTAACAGGTTTAAATACTTTGAATTTTATTTTTATAGGTAGTTCTTTTTCATAATTACCTCTAAAATAATAGTCCAGAGTTTCCCATTCATTATTATTGTTTAAATAAAACACCGGATTACCCGGATAAGGGGTAGCATCACCCCCAAAAATTTTTTCACCACCGGGTATATCAGTATAAATTACTGCTGGATCTAAAAATTTTTCCATAGTATTACTAAAAATATCATAGGGAGCAAGATCAAATATTCTGGGATGCCAAATTTCCGGAAATTCCGGATTATAAGTTTCGGCATTATCGCCAACTCTAAAATGGATCGCATTTACGCCAACTGCTGTTACACAAGAAACACCATCTGATTCTACTGCTCTTAAATAATGACCAGCCCAAAAATGGTTCATAATTTTTAGTTGTTTTCCGGGTCTTAAAACTTTACCAATAATTATTTCTTCATTATTAGGGAAAATTTTTTTGATAGTGCCGCTTGGAATATTTTCAATTTCTACTTCAAATTCTAAATTAAATTTCGGGGAATTTTCGTTCGTAACTTCTAAAGGTAACCGGTTATTAATGGTGTTTGCCGGTGCTAAAGTTAAATCTGCTCTTAAATAGGTAGAACAAGAAATTAGTAAGAATAATATAAGAATTAGATTTTTTTTTAATAAAAATTTAAGCATAATTAAGTATCAAATATTACAATAGGTTTAATAAAACGAGAAGTATAAAAATTCAAGAAGGTGTTCTACTAAGTATATTCTGGCATTCAACTATGTTTTTTTGAATTTCTAGTTGTAATTCTAAATTTTTATTTTTGAAAAAATAAGGTTCTGCCATTTCGTAGATCATTTTTGCATCTGTAATTTGACCACGATAAAAATATAGATCTCCCATTCGTTTAATGGCAAGTAAATTATGAGGACATAGAGTTAAAGCTTGTTGATAATATATAATGCTTTTAAGTATATTTTTGGATTCAAATTTTAAGCCAAGCTGAGCGTAAATAATAGATTCCCAGCTATAATCATCGTCATTATGATATAGGAACATTATTAAAATATCTTTTGCACAGGTTTTTAAATCTTCAATAGACATAAAAGAATAAGCTTCGGTTTTTAAAATAGATAAAAGAATATTAAATTGATCTAAAAATTTAGTTATAATGCTTTTTAAAGCGGTTAATTGTTCGGATGTCATTAAGCCTATGGAGAGTCTTATTTTATTCGGAGTAATTTTTATCGCCGTAGTATTCACAAATCCAAAACTGTCTCTGCCGTTAATTAAGGTACAATTTTTAAAAAAAGATAGTCTTTCTAATAAAATATCTGCATAATCAGCAGAAAAACGACCTAAACAAATATCAATAAAACCTAGTCTGTCATCTTCTGATCTAATTATAGCCGCTTTAAGATCATCGCCATCATAAAGATATTTTTCTTCTATACTCTCATAAACTAGCCTAGTATTTCTTCTTATTGTATTTTGATATTCTTCTATATCTGTATATTTATAAAAAAAAGTTAAAGCTTGTATAGCCGCAGAACATAATTTTTCAGGTTTTAGGGCTGTGTTAAAAGCAGTAAAGGCTAAAGGGTTATTAATTGCCATTAACCATCCGCCAGTAACTTTATCAATACCAAGTTGATCATATTTTTGCATACTTCTAAATAAAACAATATTAGTTTTACCAGCATTAATTAGAGGCATTAGTTTAGTTATCAGTTCTTTTAATTCAGGGTCAGAAAAGGTATTAAAAGTTAAATCAATTATTAAGCTAAATTGGTCAGCTAATATGTCATAACTTAATAATTTTTGTATTATTTCTGAGATTTTGTTTATTTCATAATAATATGTGGCAGTATCACAACTTTGATGAAAATCAATAAAAACAGCATCTATTTTTGTGCTAGACGGAAGCAAAGCTGGGTTAACATCATCCCCCATACTAAAAACTACAAACTTTTTTCTATTTAATACGTTTGTCGTTTCAAAATAAATACCATCAAAAGTTAAAATGTTTTTTGTTCCTGGTTTAACGGCATCTAAGGCATCTATAGCTTGAGTTAAAGCTCTCATGCCAGAACTATAAACTTTTACTGTAGAAAAATCAGGAGAAGGTAATTCATTTAGAATAGGATCCATTTTTTCTTTAATTTCTGTTTCTAAGTCACTTAAATTAAAAGACTTAAGCATAGTTAGCCAGAAAAAAATCTTTTCATAAATAAGTTCAAAAATATTAATAGCATTTAAAATATGATCTTTATTTTTAATAAATTCTGTTATTAAAATTAAAATACGAGGAAAAGTAAGAAGAGCTAGTTTTTGATATGTATTTTCCGGTATTTTTCCTTCAACACTAATTGTTTCAAGATTTCTTAACAAAGAAATTAAATTTTTGCTTAAAATTGAGAAATAATTTAATTCACTTTCATCTTTACTTATTGTAACTAAACTATGAAATATAGGCATATTTGTTAAGTCTCTTATTCCTAATATTTCTCTTTCGCCAATTGGTGTTCTGATTGGTAAAAAAGAAAAGCTGATATCTTGAGGTAAATAACGATCTATCCATTTTTTTAAATCAGTTGGGTTTTCATGCATTAATCTGGTCAGCCATTTCCCCCTTTTTGTACAAGTAGGGGTAAAACCATAATTCATTATTAATGAGGATAATAGTTCTTTTTTGGGGTTTTCTGTTCCATCCGGAGAGTTTAATTGAGGGAATTCAAAAAACAGTAAACAAGGTATTTTAAATAAATCTGTAACAGCAATAAAATAAATTTTTTCTAATAATTGTATTAGATTTTCTGGTATTACTAGTGATGGTTTTTTTCTTCTTTCTTCTTCAAAAAGCGGTAAAAAGATAGTTCTAAAAATATTTTCTAAATACTCAATTTTATCTTTCTCTAAAGTAATACTAGATGGTATTCTAATTTCAAAAAAATGTTTTTTAGGGTGTTTTTCTGATAATAAATTTTGTAAACTAGTTGCAATATCTTCTTGTAATTGAGTAGGGTTGTCATATAAAAAATAGTGACCAATTTCTGATAAATGGTCTTCAAATTTTGTTTCGTTAAGTAAAAAAATAGTGAAGTCCGGGTCACTGTCAACTAAGCCTAAATGATTTTTTAGAAGTTTACTAATATTTTCTAAAGTAAGATTTCCCGAAGTATAATCTCGCCAATAACCTTCATAGGGACTTTGTATTAAAGATACTTGTCTACATTGTCTTCCAGGGTTATAAATACTCGTTGCTTTTGTTAGAAAATTTAGGATAAAAAAGATGAATTGTTTTTGGCTTTTTTCATCAAGAGTATTCAAAGCGGTTATTAATATACTGGCGACTTCATACCATTCTTGATATTGCTGAAATTCTTTGGATGGTGTTCTTAAAAGGTCGGAAAAGGGTACTTTTTTAGCCGCTACTATTTGAACATCCGATCTGCTTTGATTAAGCGTAGTTAATTCCATGTCCCCCTCCCTCTAATTATTTAATGCCACATTTTTATAGCGAGTAAACATTTTATTTAAAATATTTTTAAGATTAACCCCGAAAACTGAAATAGAAATTCACTATTAGTGTTTAGCGTCAATTTTTTTATAACAATGGTAATTTTTAGGCGGTAAGATTCATCTAAATAAGTACAGCTATTTATTCGAATTTTTGCTTGAAAAATCAGCGTATTTACCTCAAAATTTTTAGCTCCAAGTAAATTCCCGTTATAGTTTTTGGGTTATTGGTAAAATTTTAAATTTATGGTACAAATTAGATAGAATAAATTTAGGAGGAAGATGAACATGCGTAAGCCTATTATTGCTGGTAACTGGAAAATGAATAAAACTAAAGATGAAGCAATCACTTTATCTCAAAAAATTAGAGATACATTTGTTAATGATACGGACATTGATATTGTACTTTGTCCACCTTTTACATCATTAGAAAGTGTCCAAAAAGTACTAAGTTCTTCGTTGTTAAAATTAGGGGCACAGAATATGTATTTTGAAAAATCAGGTGCATTTACCGGAGAAATTTCTGCAGATATGTTGCTTTCTTATGGTGTTAAGTATGTTATTATTGGACATTCAGAAAGAAGAGCTTATTTTAATGAAACTAATCAAATTGTAAATAAAAAGGTGAAAGCGGCATTAATTGCTGGGTTAATTCCTATTATATGTGTTGGAGAAACTTTGGAGCAAAGAGAAATTAATGAAACTTTTGATGTAATTAAAATGCAAATTAAGGAAGGGTTAGCTGATCTTGAAAAAGAAATTGTAGAGCAAAATAAAGAAATAGTGATTGCTTATGAACCAGTATGGGCTATTGGTACCGGAAAAACCGCAACTCCAAAACAAGCGGAAGAAGTTCATGCTTATATTAGAAAACAATTAACTAAAATTTTTGGGTCAGCAAAAGCAGAAGAAATTAGAATTCAGTATGGTGGTTCTGTAACACCAGATAATGTCGAATCTTTAATGTCAGAACCAAATATTGATGGCGCTTTGGTTGGTGGTGCTAGTTTAAAATCGGAATTATTTAGTGAAATTATAGAGTTAAGTAGATGCGTTGATGTATGTTAAAAATAGCATTTTTATTTTTATTTGCTTACCTTTTATCATCAATTCCTTTTGGTTTAGTTATTGCCAGGTTTAAAGGCGTTGATCTTAGAAAAATCGGTTCTGGTAACATTGGTACTACTAATGTTTACCGGGCGATGGGCTTAAAATGGGCAATCGTAGTTTTTTTCTTAGATGCTTTAAAAGGAACGATTCCGGTTTTAATATCGCAAATTATTTTTCCGCATTTATATATTTTACATGTTTTAATTGCATTAATGGCAATTTTAGGACATAGTTTAAGTGTATTCGCAAAATTTAAAGGCGGTAAGGGAGCGGCTACCAGTTTAGGTGTTTTATGTATATTAAGCCCCTCTATATTTCTTGTTATTGTTGTTATTGCTTTGATAGTTTTTCTTTTTAGTAGAACTATTTCAATTACAACTTTGAGTTGTGCAGTTGTTATTCCTTTTCTTTTTTATTTTTTTCATTATCCGAAAAGTTATGTTTTGTTTGTACTTTTAGGTGCGATTTATGTGATTTTACGGCATAAGGATAATATTGGGCGAATTTTGAGAGGAGAAGAGAAAAAACTTTTTTAATTGGATTTTTAAGGCGAAGCCTTACCAGGGTTTAAGGGACGGAGTCCCTTAGAAAATTTATTTCTCTAGTATCCCCAGGGTGATCTGCACCCTGGGGATACAAAAATAAAAAATTTTGTTTCTTTTCTAAAAAGGAAAAAAAGATGAGAAAATTCGGTATTATAGGTTGCGGAGCTTGGGGCGTAACAATCGCTAAAATTTTACATGAAAATCAACAAGATGTAACAATCTGGTGTCATAACCAAGAATTTGCTGATTATTTAAAAAATAGAACTCATCCAAATTTATTAGATATTGAATTAACAGAATTTCAAACTGAACTTGATTTAAGAAAAATTATCCTTAATTCGGATATTTTAGTGATAGCTCTAGCTTCAAATTATTTGAAAATTTTAGAGCAGTTTGACCCAAAAATTTTTAAAGAAAAGCAATTCTTGATTTTAACTAAGGGTTTAGTTGAAGATTCTAATACAATTTTTGTTTCAGATTATCTTTATCAAAAGTTAGGGAATGGCATTAAATTAGCAGTTTTGTCTGGACCAAACATTGCTATTGAAATTGCTCAAAAATTACCAACTGCTACTGTGATTGCAGGTAAAGATCAAAATTATATTGAAGATTTGCAAAAACAAATTAGCAATCAATATTTTCGGGTTTATACTTCTGATGATATTAGAGGGGTTGAAATAGGGGGAATCTTAAAAAATATTATGGCTATAGCGGCTGGTACTGCAGATGGTTTTGGTTTTGGTTACAATTCAAAATCAGCTTTAATAACCAGAGCTTTAGTAGAAATAATCAGGTTTGGTCAATTTTATAAAACTGATAAACAGACTTTTTTAGGGCTTTCCGGTTTAGGAGATTTAATTACTACTTGTTCTTCTCCTAACAGTAGAAATTGGCAAACTGGTTATAAAATTGCCAAACAGGAATTTCACTATAATCCGAATCAGCAAACTCAAATTGCCGAAGGAATTAAATCAGCTAAAATTATTCGTGAAATTGCCATTAAAAATAAAATAGAAATGCCTATTACTAATGAGATTTATGAAGTCATTTTTCAGAAAAAAAATCCTTTGGAAGCACTTAAAACCCTAATGACAAGAGATCTTAAAACGGAGTTTTATTAATTCTCCTTGTTTTTTTCGGTAAATTAAGTTAAATTTAATGGTATCCGAAGAAATTTGATCCGGTAGCTCAGCTGGTAGAGCACTTGACTTTTAATCAAGTGGTCCTGGGTCCGAATCCCAGCCGGATCACCAAATATTTAAATATAAGGGAGGGAAACATGTCATTTATTAGTCGGTTTTGCTTTCTGGTTTTTGTTTTTGTGTTTTCTTTAATTATACTTGCAGGTTGTGGTAGTAATATTTTTAAAGGTTTGAATTTAGTGCCAAGTAATCCGATAGATTCTTTGCCAGTACAAGATCAAATTACAACATTATTAGATAATGTTTCTCCGAATGATACCACTACTTATCAAAAAGTAAAAACTTTAGCAGAACAAATTTTAGCAGATCCTTCATCTACGGCAATTCAAAAGCAAAATGCAAATTATTATTTAGGAGTTGCTAATTTAGGACTTAATGGTTCATCAATTATTAAAATTATGGGAGCTTTGGCAGATGCTTCAAGCGGCAGTTCAAGTAAAACACTTTTGAGTTTAATTGAAATTGCAGATTCAAGCAACGTAAAACCTTCTGCCGGTGATTTTAATAATTGGTCAACAACGGCAACTAGTGGAAATGATTCTTCATTTGAAGATCGTAGTGCTACAAGGGCATTAACTAACACGGTAGCTGTGGTAGATGTTATTAATGATTATTATGTTATTGACACAAATACAGGTACCATATCTGGTTCAGTATCACCAACCACAACTGCCAAAGAAAGAATTACTTCTATGGTAGATGCAGGGGTAACGACTTACTCTGCTAATGCAACTGCGGCCGCTGATAATGTTTCAGGTTTAAGTACAGATGATAAAGCTCAGATTCAAAAAGTTGAAAATGGTACTGTGGAAATGGAAAAAGTAGCAAATGCTTTAAATGGAACAGGACCTGCATATACAGGCACAGCTTATTCCGGAAAAACTGTAACTTTAGATAGCAATACTTCTGCAAATGATCCTGACATTGAAGATATGGTTAATGAATTATTTCAATTTAATTAGTATAAGGAGGGAAAAATGAAAAAAGAAATAAAAATTTTTACTTTGGTTTTAATTACTGGTTTTTTTTGTGTTTCATCCTTATATGCTAGCGGACCTGATTTATTACTAAAAAGTATTAGGCAAATTAGTATGGGTGGTACAGCAGTAGCTATTTCTCATGATGAAAACGCTTTATACCAAAACCCTGCATGTTTGAATAAAATAGAAGGTTTTAAATTTACTTTAATTGATATTGGTGTAGATTTGAATGACCGTATTTTAGGAAAATATAATATTATTAATCAATTATTTAAAACTAAAGATACAGATGAAATTACTAATTTAATTACAGAATTAACGCCAACTCAGTTAGGTGTAATACAATCTGCCAGGGCATTAAGTTTAGGTTGGAAGAATTTTGCTTTTGGTATTTTTGGTAGAGGTATTAGTAATGGTTATTTATTGCGTCCGGCAGACCCGTACATAAAAGCAACTTCAATGCATGATGCCGCTGGGTTAATCGGTTTATCTTCAGATTTAGATATTTTTGGTTTTAAATTTGTAGGTGGTATTAGCGGTGGTTATTTAAGTAGGTTTTATGGTTATGATAAGAATACCGGTGATACTACTTTAGTTTATGGTTTAGGCAGTATGGTTAATGTTATTAAAGATGGTAAAACACCTACTAATGCCGCAACTTATATTTTATCCGGTCTAAATGTTAATGTCGGAGCTTTAAAATCTTTTGAAAGTTTTTTAGGACCTAAAACATCGCTTGGTTTTGTGGTAAAAAATATAGGGTCGCAATTATCTGGAAACAAAACTTTAGCAGATGGCAGTATAGTAAAAGTTAGAGAAAATTTACCGCTAACTACTGTTGTTGGCTTAGGTTTTAAAACCGATGCTTGGTTTTTTGAAGAATATACTTGGGCAATAGATTATGATGTTATTTCTGCTCAAAACAATTTTTATCAGAAAATTCATGCTGGGGTAGAAACAGGTTTATTTAATGGTTTAATTAAACTTAGAGGTGGTATAAACCAAGGGTATTTAGTTGGTGGTTTAGGTTTAAATTTGTGGATTTTACATATTGATTATGCATATAATAAAGAATCTGTTGGAAACCAGATTGGTTTAGATGAAAATGGGTACCATTTACTTAATATTGGTCTTTATTTTTAGTAACACTAAGTCAATTGATTTCAGCTAACCGAATAGTTCATTCAATTCAAGTTGCCGAGACCGCAGAAAAACTAGCAAAAATTTGGCAGGTAAATCGTGAAGAAGCTTTTTTAAGCGGTTTATGGCATGATATTGCAAAGGATTTAACTCCTAAAGATTTTTTTGATTTAGGGTTAGAACTTTCGCAAGAATTATTAACTATTTTTCAAGAATACCCTAAAATTTTCCATGCTTTTTCTGCGCCGTTATTGCTTGAAAAAAAACTCAAAATAACTAATACTAATATTTTATCAGCAATAAAATGGCATACTACTGGTAAAGCTGAATTAACAGATTTAGAAAAAATTATTTATATTTCTGATTATATTGAGCCCGGACGTCCGTTTAAAGAGAAGGAAGATATTTGGGTACTGGCAAAACAAGATTTGAATCGAGCTGTTTTAGCTACTGCTACAGCAAGTTTGAAATATTTAAAACAAAAAAAGGTGAAAATTTATCCTAGTTTGATAGAGTGCTGGGAGTATTATAAAGAACTCGAGGCACAAAAGCACAGAGGCACAAAGTTTGGCTCAGAAAGACCCTTCGGGGATTGAAAGGGGCAAAGCCCCTTGAAAAAAACAGATTGTTAAGGCTCTGCCTTAACGTCACGCTGACAGGCGAAAGAGGAAATTAAAGTTGCGTAAGATTTATAATAAAAGTAAAAAAAATATTTATAAAAGAAGAAGATTTATCCTTATCGTTTTAGGTATAGTAATATGCATAGCTATTATAATATTCGTTATGTGGTTATTTATAAGAATGGGAACTATATACGATTGGGTTTCAAATATTTCGCCTGAACCGGAATTAAAGGTAGTGAATATAGTTGCGCTAGGTATCGATGAAACCGAAGGTGTACAAAGGTCAGATACTATAGTTTTAATTCATATTGATACAATTAATCAGACTTTAAAGGCAATTTCAATTCCAAGAGATACTTATTTGGAAATCCCAAATTATGGATATACTAAAATAAATCATGCTTATGCTTATGGTAAAGAAGCTTTGCTATTAGAGACAATCAGTCGTTTTTTTCATATTCCGGTTAATTATTTTGTCAAAATAAAATTGGAAGGGGTTGAGCATATTGTTGATAGGCTTGATGGTGTTGAACTTAATGTAGATAAAAACATGCATTATACAGATAGAGCTGGTAATTTATATATTGATTTAAAAAAAGGCGAGCAAGTTTTAAAAGGAAAAGAGCTTTTAGGTTATTTAAGATTTCGTCATGATGCACTTGGTGATATTTCCAGAATTCAGCGGCAACAAGAATTTTTGAATGCTATAGCCGAAAAAATAATTAATTCTGGAAATATTTTTACCAGTATTTCAATCATCAAACAATTATCTCCTTATATTGAGACTAATTTATCTTTAAAAGAGCAATTACAACTAGGTGTACAGATTAATAAGATTTACCAACAACAAAAAATAGAAATTTTGACTTTAAAAGGTGTGCCTCAAATGATTAATGGAGTAAGTTATTGGATTGCAGATCCAAAAGTCGTTGAAGAAATAACAAATACTTTTAAAACAGATGCTATTAAAATGGAACCAGAGCCAATTTTAATGAATGATAGTAAAACATCTAAATCAATAAAAGTAACGGTATTAAATGGTAGTGGGGTAGTTGGGCAAGCATTAAAAGCCGCAGAATATTTGAAGGATAAAGGGTTAAATGTTATGGAAATTGGCTATGCTAAATCTTTTGATTATCCTAAAACTTTAGTTATTGCTAATGGTTTAACTAAAAAAGAACTAAAAGAGATTAAAAAAAATATAAATATTAATAGTCATCAATTTGTTAATTTTCAAAAAAAACAAAATAAAAAAAATATAACCGTTATTGTTGGAAAAGATTGGGAGCAGATACGTTTAAATAATTAATTTAGGTCATGGTCAGGCCAAAATTTACAGTTAAGTAGTTTTGTTTCAACTAATTTTTGATTTTCAAATTTTAATAATACTCTTTTTTTTATATCAATAATATAATTTTGAGGGAAGATTAAATCGGTATCGTTTATCTGTGCTTTTTTAGGATAATAACGAAAATAATTTTTGATTTTGTTAAGTTGTATATTTCTTGATGGGGCAGGGAATCCGACATGATTAATAACTGGTTTTATATGTGGCCAAAATGGATAACGACAATAGTTTTTTTCTAACCAATATGTTTTTAATTTATTAGTATAAAAATTATTATAAACTAAATCTAGCATTTGATCGTCTTCATAATCTGGATATTTAGAAATAAAATGATGCCATTTTTTTAAGAAATCAGTAGATTTTTGGTTATTTCCATAATATTGAACAGCTCCGCTACATACTAATTGTGTGGGATCATATTCTTCGAATTTGTGAAAAAAAACATAAAAATTTAAAGGAATATCTTTTTTATTGAGTTTATAATTTACAGGAATATAAATTTCATTATTTTTATCATTAAACCAATTATAAATAGCAATATCATAATTATTTTGGGAAATATGATTAAATAGCTCAGGAAATTCATTTATTTCTATATCAATATCTACATAAAGAATATTTTTATTAGGATATTTTTTAAACATATTTAAAATAAAATTAGCTTTTGTATATGTTGTATCATTTGTGCCATTAGAGGAGATTGATTTATGAATATAGGGGACATCAAAAATTGCATAAGATAAATCAAATTTTTTACAGCTGTTAAGTAGCCGGTTAAAATGAGCATCGAATTTAGGATTTGATGTAAACATGGCACAAACAATAAAAGTATTGTTTTTTACAGAACGATATTCGTAGATATTGTTGTATTTGAACATTTTATTTATAATGATTATACTATGAGCGAAGCTCATAGTATAGAAAGAACATCCGGGGCTATGGCTCAGCTGGTAGAGCGCTTGCATGGCATGCAAGAGGTCAGCGGTTCGATCCCGCTTAGCTCCATTAACTTATCTTTAATGTATACCTAGGAGGAGAAGCCTCCTAGGTATACGAAATTGAACTCACCAATCTCCTTAACAACTTGAAGTTATTATGTTATAGTAAAACAGTCTTTTTGGCAAAAAATTTGAATTTTTTATCTTTTCTTGCGAAACAAAAAAAGATATCAACAATATTGAGGAGGAAAACAATGTCAACAACAACTTTAACAAAGAAGGTGTACTTTTTCGGAAATGGATCTGCAGAAGGTAACGCGAAAATGAGAGATACTTTAGGTGGAAAAGGTTCCGGCTTAGCAGAAATGACCAATTCAGGTGTTGCTGTTCCAGCTGGATTCACTATTACTACCGAAGTTTGTGACGAATATTACAAACTTGGTAAAAAAATGCCAGCAGGTTTAGAAGAAGAAGTTGCAGAACATGTAAAACGTTTAGAACAAGCAATGGGTATGAAATTAGGGGATCCAAGTAATCCGTTACTTGTTTCTGTACGTTCAGGTGCCAGAGAATCTATGCCAGGTATGATGGATACTATTCTTAACCTTGGTATTAACGATGAAGTAGTCGAAGGTTTGATCAAAAAAACCAATAACGCCAGATTTGCTTTAGATTCATACAGAAGATTCATCCAAATGTTTTCTGACGTTGCCATGAATGTAAGTAAACATCATTTTGAAGAAGCTTTAACAGAAGCTAAACATAGAATCGCAGATAGAGTTGGTAAAAATAAAAAAGAAGTAAAAGATACAGATTTGAATGCCGATGATTTAAGAGAAGTAATTAAAGAATATAAGGCTATTTATAAAAAATATAAAGGTGAGGATTTCCCTCAAAAACCATTAGATCAGATGTGGGCATCTATAGCGGCTGTTTTTGGTTCTTGGAATAATGAAAGAGCTATTGTTTACCGCCAAAAATACAATATCAAGGGTTTACTTGGAACAGCTGTAAACGTACAAGCTATGGTATTTGGAAATATGGGAGATTCTTCAGCTACTGGTGTTTGTTTTTCTAGAAACCCGGCCAGTGGTGAGAATAAATTTTACGGAGAATTTTTGATTAATGCACAAGGTGAAGACGTTGTTGCAGGTATCAGAACTCCGCAAAAAATTTCTTTGGAATCTTCAAAAGAATGGGCGCATCATAACGGAATTTCCGAAGAAGAAAGATCAAAACATTATCCTTCTTTGGAAGAATTGATGCCAGAAACTTACAAACAATTATTAGAATATAAGAATATGTTAGAAAAGCATTACCGCGACATGCAAGATATGGAATTTACCATACAAGAAGGTAAACTCTATATGTTACAAACCAGAAATGGTAAAAGAACTGGTTTTGCGGCAATAAAATGTGCTGTAGATATGGTTAATGAAGGCATGATTAATGAAAAAGAAGCGGTTTTAAGAGTTAATGCAGATCAGTTAAACGAAGTATTAAGACCAGTATTTGACCATAACGATAAAGCAAAAGCAGAAAAAGAAGGTAGAGTTATTGCCAGAGGCTTAAACGCTGGTCCAGGTGCGGCTTGTGGGCAAGTTTATTTTAGTGCAAGTGAAGCTGTAGAAGCGGCAGAAAAACGCGGTGAAAAAGTAATCTTGGTAAGAATTGAAACCACTCCTGAAGATATTAAAGGCATGATCGCCGCTGAAGGTATTTTAACAGCTATGGGTGGAGCTACTTCTCACGCCGCGGTAGTTGCCAGACAATTAGGAACAGTTTGTGTTGCTGGTTGCGGTAAGTTACATATTGATTACGCTAAAAAGCAAATGAGCGTAGGTGATACTGTCGTTAAACAAGGAGATTTCCTTTCTATAGATGGTTTTACCGGTGAAGTAATTGTTGGTAAAGTTAGTACAAAACCATCAGAAATTTTACAAGTATTAATTGATAAAACTTTAGAGCCAAGTAAATCTGAACTTTTTCAAGAATACGAAAAGTTAATGGGTTGGGCAAAAGGGTTTAAGAAATTAGGAATCAGAACCAATGCAGACCAGCCAGATCAAAGTGAAATTGCCAGAATTTTTGGAGCAGAAGGTATTGGTCTTTGCCGTACAGAACACATGTTTTTTGGTGGAGATAGAATTAAAGCAGTTCGTGAAATGATTTTATCAAATGAGCTTGAAGGTAGAAAAAAAGCTTTAGCAAAATTATTACCTATGCAAAAAAGCGATTTTTTAGGAATTTTTCAAGCTATGCAAGGTTTGCCAGTAACAATTCGTTTATTAGATCCACCTCTTCATGAATTTTTACCAACTAAAGAATCAGAAATTGCTGAATTAGGTAAAGAAATGGGCGTTTCTGTGGAAGATTTGAATTTTAAATTAAAATCTTTACATGAATTTAACCCAATGTTGGGGCATAGAGGATGTAGATTAGGTATTACTTTCCCTGAAATTTACGATATGCAAGTACAAGCTATTATTTTAGCGGCAATAGAGATCAAAAAATCAGGAAAAGACATTGTACCTGAAATCATGATTCCACTTGTTGGCGATGTTAAAGAATTAACTATTTTAAAAGAAAACGCGATTAAAATAATAGAAGATGAAATTAAAAAAGCTGGCGTTAAATTAGATTATTTAATCGGTACTATGATTGAAGTACCAAGAGCCGCAATTACAGCTGATGCTATTGCTAAAGAAGCTGATTTCTTCTCATTTGGTACTAACGATTTAACCCAAATGACTTGTGGATTTTCTCGTGATGATTCTGGTAGTTTTTTACCTGAATACGTAGAAAAAGGTATCTATGATAAAGATCCATTTCAAGTATTAGATCAAACAGGTGTTGGAGCATTAATGGAATTAGCAATTGAAAAGGCTAAGAACGTTAAACCAAATATTAAATTAGGTATTTGTGGTGAACACGGTGGTGAACCGGAAACTGTAAAATTTTGTCATAAAATTGGTTTAACTTATGTAAGTTGTTCACCTTTTAGAGTTCCAATTGCAATGCTTGCCGCGGCCCAAGCCGCTTTAAAATAGTTTCTTTAAAGCTGATTTCAAAGTTAGCTAATTATTACCCCATTTTCTTTTGTAAAAGAAAATGGGGTAATCCCCAAAAGAAAACTTAGACCAGTAAAACAGGATTTAGCTTAGGTTTAAAAATTTCATTCATTCAACTTTAAAAAATCAAACTCGCTTCGCGTATAGATTAAACTAATAAATAATATAAGTGTTAATACAAAATATATTCAAAGCACGCTACGCTCAAACAGTAATTTTTTAAAGGATCATTCATAAAATTTTATAAAGTCTAAGCTAAATATTGTATGTTTTAGCGGAGTTCGTTATGAATAACACTAATTTTTTTGAGTTTTAATCCCAAAACATAGGTCGCTGTTTTTTGTGCACGGCGTGAGTTTTTTTCGTATATCTATATGGCGAAGCCATATGGATATACATTATAAACTCTTTTGGGGCGTACTTTTCTTTGGTTCTTTCTTTTATGCGCTAAAAGAAAGAACATATAAAAAAATCTTGTTACTTTTTAAAAATAAATTAATGACCGGACAGTAGTGACGGTCAATATTCAAACAACGAAATTAATCAATGTTTTGTTTTTTTAATTTTTGGGTATTATTTTTTCAGAAAACAAAAAAAGGGGATTAAATTATGGATTCAACGTCTTCTTTATCTGAAACACCACAACTGTTAAGTAGACCTAAGGCTAGGGAAGCAGAGGATTCTGTAAAAGGGACACTTGGAGCTCGTATTGGTGGAGATAGAGGTTCTTCAATAAGTACAGATCCTTTTGCACCACCTCGTACTCAGGAAGAAATTATGGGGCAGGCTGGTAGCGGATTACATCGAATTGGGCAAGTTTCGTTACGAGAATATGCTAGCCCTAGTGAGAGTGGTGGAAGAAGACCGTTTGTTAGTGGTAACGCGCAAATAGATGCTATTGCAAAAACTTTTCAGGCGTTGCTTGATGATTCTAAAGATTTAACTCCTGCACAAAAAAAGACAGCCATGGAACAATTGAAATTATACGAAAATGTTTGCCAACAAATTGCTCATAGTAGAGATGGGATAAAAGATGAACACGGGCAACCAATACCCGCAGTTGCAGAAGGTACTATTAAAGGTGTTCTAAATGATCTTTTTACTCTTTGGACAAGTACTATGGCAAAAACTACCGAAGCGTATAAAGATAAACCAGATGCTCGTAAAAGTGAATATGATACTATGATCAAAATGGTTACTGGAAAGCCGTGGCTTAAAGCTTATTTAGAAAAAGTAGGACGTAACCCAGCTAATATGGCTACTAATTTAAGTAAATTAGTTTTTGGACTTTATCAAGAAGCAAGAGGTCAGAATATGAATTATGACGATTTTGCTTTATTTACTAGATTTTTTCATTATCCAACCCAAGGTCATCATCAAGAAATATTAGCTCATTTACAAACTGCACCGGCTTCTGCGGAAAAAACACTATTGCTAAATTTATTAAGTAATCCAGAAATTAAAGCGTGGATGCTACCAAGACCAAATGCTACACCTTCTCAAGCTCCTTTACCAGTAGGAACATCAATCCCAAGAGTAGTATCAGCGTCAGGTTCATTACCTCCCGCTCCAGTTATATCAGGATCAGCGCCAGCAAGTACTGTATCAGGACCAGCGACATCAGTTGTATCAGGATCAGTTCCATTAAGTCCTGTATCAGGTGTATTGCCGTCAGTTGTACCAGGAACAGCTCCGTCAGGACCAACGTCTGGGATAATGCCTCCCTCCCCAAGTAGCTAAGGTCTCTGTTTGATGAGTCGTCTGTCGTAAAATTTTTTACTTTGCGGTCTTAATTTATTTTGTAACTGTATTTTTATTTCTAAGTTTCAATTAAATTAATATCATTATCTTCAGTTAGATAAATCACATTAATTTCTTTGTTTTCGGCATTACGAAATACTAAAAAAGCTAGGTTTTTAGCTTTAAGTTCTTTAATAGCAAAATCTATTGTAATGGGTTTAGGATGAAAATGTTTGTCTTTATGGCTGATATTAGAGTTGATTTTTTTTTCATTTTTTTTTGGCATAATACCATCTAAAAAAGTTTTAACCGGATTTTCTTTTTTGTGAAATTTAATTTTTTCTTTGTATTTTACAAGTTGTTTTTCTAATTTATCGTAAACTAAATCAATACCAGCATACATATCTTTATTGGTTTGGCTAGCTCTAATTTTATTCCCTTTTAAAATTACAGTTACGGCTACTTCTTGACTTTTGTTTTCATCTGCAGTAGAAATTATATTTAATTCTATTAATATTTCTTGTATATTGTCAAAATATTTCTCTAATTTTTCCATTTTTTTATAAGCATAATCTTTTAATGCTTGAGTAATTGCAACATGATGTGTTCTGACATTAATTTGCATACCGATAGCTCCTTTATTTTTTTTATTATTTAACATACCAAATAACTTGAAATCTTTCCATGTTTTATTTTAAAAGATTCTCATTTAGCAACAGATTTATTTAAGTAATTTTTTTATTCTTAAAATAATTTTCAAAAGCTTTCAAAATTTTATCTGGAATTACAAGTTTGCCATTTTGTAAACAAACTGCCTCAACTTTAGCTTTAAGAATTAGTTTGTTATCTGGTAAACGAAATATATCCTGCCAAAAAATAAACCTTAATTTCCCTTGTCTTTCAATATTTATTTTTACTGTAAATTCATCGCGACTTTTTAATGGAAATTTATAATCTATTTCAATTCTGCTTACAACTGCATCTAAACCTTCTTTGTGCATTTTAGCGAAATCTAACCCAACTAAAAATAAAAATTCATGCCTAGCGTGTTCTAAGTAATTTTGGTAAACAGCATTATTTACAATGCCTTGTAAGTCGCATTCATAATCTCTAACTATAAATTTTAATTCAAATTGATACTTATTAGACATAATTAAATTTCCTTTTCTTTTACAATTATTGATGAAATTAGAGAGTTTAAATATACATTAGTAAAAGTTGCAATGGGGTCAATAATAGGATCTAAAATTATTAGTAGTATTATTATTATACCAAAAGGTAAATTTAAGGGAATAAAAACAATGGAAATCATCATATACAGAATTAAACTTGGCATACCTATAGTACTTAAAGCAGTAAGAATACTTAAAAAAATAATTGAAATTATAATAGGTAAATTAATAGTAAAATTAAATAATTGTAAACAAAAAATTGTAGAAAAAGCAAAAGTAAAGGTTTCTGTGATTTTTTGCAAGGTAAAACATAAAGGCGTTACTAAGTAAAGGGCATCCAGATTAATTTTTTTTTGATTTTTTAAGGCATTTAAAGCTATAGGTAAAGTGGCCATGGCATGTCTTATGCAAAAGGCAGTTATTAAAGCATCTTTTAGTAAAATGAAAGGTTTGAAAAAGGAGGTTCGAAAAACTATTTTATAGATTATTGTAATAACAAAAATTAGAATTAAAATACCAATCAGAAAAAAAATTATAAATTTGAATAAAATAAAAAAAATACCAAAACCTAAATTAGCTAATTGTTTTGATACTAAAACTATTATGGCAAAAGGTAAAAATGTTAAAAAGAATTTAATAATACTTTGGCTGGCAAGAAAAATACCTTCTGCTAAAGCTAAAAAAGTATTACTAGTATTATCCGGTATGTTTTTTAAAGCTAAGGCAAAAATTAGAAAAAAAAGAGTTATCTCTAACACTTTGCCTTCTGTTAAAGAAGAAAAAATATTTTCTGGTATTAAGGTTAAAAAAATTTTAGTTAAAGAATAATCATTTTCATTTTGTGTTATTAATAAATTAGAATCAGGTTTTTCGTATTTAAGAATTATTTGTCCAATTTTTTCATAATTTTCAGAATTCAATTTTCCTGGTTGACCTATTAGCCCTAAAATAATTGCTAAACAAGCTGTAGATATTAATACCAGCGTAAAAGTAATTATAATTTTTTTAAAGTAATAGTTAGCAGATTTATTTTTAATTAGTTTACCTACACTTAAAAATATTGCTGAAATTATAATTGGAATAACCATCATTTGTAATAAACTGACATAAAAATCTCCTAATGGGGAAATAAATGGTATTAATGGTTTAAAAAAAATAGCAATAATAACAGCAAAAAAAATTCCTAGAAGAATTGCGAGCGGGTTATGTAAAAAATTAATAAATTTTTGCATTTTATTGATACACCTTTGGATATTTTTTAATTAAATCTTGAGTATTAAAATCATAACTAAATATTTCAAAATAAGTATTAATATATTGAATTAAATAAATATCTTGCCAATTAACACCTATGCCAACGTAATCTTTATTATTTTCAACAATAAATTGCTTAAAGTTAATAGCTAATTTAGGGTTTTTATAAATAATTTGATATAATTCATTATCATCATAAAACAAAGCCGTTAATTTATTATTACTTAAATCTGTTAAAGCATTTTCAATATTATTATAACCAATTAAAATAGCTTTTTTTGTAATTTGTCTAGCAAATTCTTGATACGCACTATTATTTAAAATGCCAATTTTTATTGGGTAGTTTTTTATTAAATATAATGGATCATTTTCACATTTATATTTACTTAAGGTAATTCTATTTATTAAAAATAATTGATCTAAAGATACATATGGTTTGCTAAAAAGTATTTTTTTAGCTCTTTCAGAGGTTATACTAACACTACCAATAATTAAATCGAATTTTCTTTGCTGGAGTAACTGAACAAGTTCACTATAGTTTTTCGCGGTTCTATTTATTTCTAATTTTACCCCAAGCGATTTAGCTAGTGATTTAACAATATCAATATCTAAACCTACTAAATTCCCTTTTTCATTTACCCAAAAAAAAGGGGGAATATCATTATTCCATAAACCTACGGTTAATTTCCCTTTTTTTATAATCTGGGCAATATCTGGTGGGTAAATAGCTTTATTCGCAAAAATTTTCATGTTATTTGCATTAATAAATATAAAAATTAAAATTAATAAAATAAATACTATTTTACGCATAAGATGAATTATAACTATTATAGCATAAAGTTATTTATTTATAAGCGGAGCTGATACATAACTAATATTAGCCACCGGGCTCTATAGAACCCATTGAATACTACTTATAATTATGCTATATTTATAAGTGGTGATAAAAAATGAAGTTATTAACTGAGAAACAACAAGCTATTTTAGAATATCTTATTCAATTTGTTAAAGAAAACGGTTATTCTCCTTCTTATGAAGATATTGCCGGATTTTTTAAATTTTCTTCAGTAGCTTCTGTACGTACTCATTTGGAATTATTGGAAAAAAAGGGTTTTATAAAAAGAGAAGGTAGAGCTAGGGGTATACAACTTTTAAAAAAACCGGAAGAAAAAAGTATCCCAATCTTAGGCACAATTGCCGCAGGTAACCCTACTTTAGCAATAGAAGAAAATTTAGGCACAATTATTGAATTACCTGGTTTACAATATCAAGATGGTAGGTTTGCTTTAAAAGTAAAAGGATACAGTATGAAAAATGCGGGTATTTTTGATAATGATTATGCCATTATTCAGCGTAATTGTCGGGTTTTAAACGGTGATATTGCCGCGGTTTTAATTGAAGATGAAGTAACTTTAAAAAGAATTTTTTTTGAAAAAGAGCAAATAATTTTAAAGCCGGAAAATCCGGATTTTCAAAATATTATTCTAAAAAGTAAAGAATTTCAGGTTGCCTTAGTCGGTAAGTTTATTGCTTTAATTCGAGAGTTGTAATTTATTGGGGCTAACCCAAAAGTCCGTAAGGTTAGGCGTCTTGAGAAGGAATCAAAAATTTTTGGTTCGTATCTTAAATGAGCACGCGCGTGCGAAAAGCAACGACGCATCACGATTTTTGAGTCAACACCATAAGGAAATAATGCTAAAACAAATCTTCTGTCTTGATATGGACACCTTTTTCGTTTCCGTAGAACGAATCTTTCAACCCAGCCTTATTGGAAAACCAGTGATAGTTGGCGGGGAACCAAATACTCGTGGGGTTGTTTCTGCGGCATCTTATGAAGCTAGAGAGTATGGTATTCATTCTGGTATGTCTTTATATATGGCATATCAAAAATGTCCTAATGCAATTTTTCTCAAACCAAATTTTACTGCTTATGCTAAATATTCTAAATTAGTTTATTTTTTACTTATAAAATATATTCCTATTATTGAACAAGCATCAGTTGACGAATTTTATGGAGATTTAACTGGTTGTGAACGGCTTCACGGTAATTTATTTAATTTATTGGCAAAAATAAAAAAAGAAATTAATCAGGAATTAAATTTACCAGCCAGTATCGGTTTTGGTACTAATAAACATATTGCTAAAATAGCGTCTAAACTTGCTAAACCTAATAGGGTTTTAAAAATAGAGTCTGGTTCGGAAAGAATTTTTTTAGCGCCATTAGATATAAAATACTTACAAGGTGCTGGAGAAAAAACTCAGAAAATTTTATCCGAATTCGGTATAAATACTATTGGGCAGTTGGCGGATTTACCAGAATCTTTGGTTATGAAAAAATTTGGTAAATTAGGTTATAGCCTTTTTTTAAAGGCTAAGGGTTTTGGTGATGAAGAGTTTATCTCTGATAAGCAGAGAAAATCGATTAGCAAAGAAGAAACTTTTTTAGTAGATATTAGTGATATAAAGTTTTTAAAAAAACGGTTAGGCTTTTTACTTACTAAAATATGTTTTGAATTAAGAAAGGAAAATTTTAAAGCAAGCTTAGTTATAGTAAAAATACGTTATAGTAATTTTCAAACAAAAACTAAGCAAAAGAAAATTAGTTTAAGTAATTCAGAACATGAAATTTATCCAACTGTAATTAACTTGTTTACGGATTTATATAAAGCAAAAATTAATTTAAGATTAATTGGTGTTACGCTAAGTAATTTAACTAAAGAGGAAATAGCCCCTTTGTTTTACGAAAATTCAAACCATAAAAAAAAAGCAGAGTTATATTCAGCTATAGATAAGATTAAAAATAAATTTGGTAATAAATCGATTAATTGGATTTTCTAACAAAAGCCATTTAGCAACAGCCTCATGATTGATAAGAGCTTCTTACAAAAGGATTGCTCTCAACTTTACTAAAGCCCATTTTGATTGCAATATTTTTGTAATCAAGAAATTGTTCAGGGGTAATAAATTCTTTAATAGGGTAATGATTTTTTGATGGCGCTAAATATTGACCTAAATTTAAATGATCGCAATTTATTTGTCTTAATTCGTTTAAAACTGCTATAACCTCGTCTTTTGTTTCCCCTAAACCTAAAATTAAAGCAGATTTAGTGGTTAATTGCGGATTTAATTCTTTAGCAGTTTGTAATACTTGTAATGATCTATGATAATTTGCCCCTTTTCTAATTTCATATAACCTTGGTACAGTTTCTAAATTATGACCAAAAATATCTGGTTTTGCTTTAATAACCGTTTTTATGCTATTTGTATTGGCTTGAAAATCTGGTACTAGAATTTCGATTTTTATATTAGGGTTATTTTGTTTAATAGCCTGAATTACTTTAGAAAAATGTTTTGCGCCAAAATCAGGTAAATCATCTCTGGTGGGGCTTGTTATTACCACATAGTGTAGTTGCAATTCTTTGATTTTTTTGGCAATAAGATTTGGTTCGGATAAATCAGGCATTAATGGTTTTTCTGTTTTTTTTACTCGGCAAAATAAACATTTTCTGGTACAAATTTTACCCAAAATTAAAAAGGTTGCTTGTTTTTTTTGAAAACATTCAGAAATATTGGGGCAAAGTGCTTCTTCACAAATAGTAGCAAGCCCAGACAATTTGTTTTTAAAATTAATTATTTCTTTAATATTGATTTTTTTCTTCAGCCAATCAGGTTTTTTCATTGATTTTTATTTTTGCTAGATTTTCCAATAACGGCAAATAAATTTTTTGGGCAATATTTTTGAAATCATTATTAAATATTTCTGATAAATCTGTTGATGATAAATATTTTGCGCTTCGCCGTAAAATTTTTCTTGCCATTTATCCTTTATTTCATTAATATTTTCTTCTTCATTTTTATATTTTAGTTGATTTTCTGTATATAACAAGCTTAAACGTGGAAAAAAAGGCAAAGGGTTTTGTAGCCCTTGCCAATAAAAGGATAATAAATTTTCCAAATATTTTTTTGCCGTGTCTGGTTCTATTGGTGAAAATTGATAGGTTTTTATTTTATTATATTCAGAAATAATTATATAAGAGCTAATGCTATCTTTTAAAAGATAATTAATTAATAAGTGTTTTAACCAAGCAGATGTAAAATTTTTTGCTTTATTTTTTGAATATGTATAATTAATTAGTTTATTATTTGTAAAATTTTCAAAATAACAATTAATTGAAAAACTGTTTATTGAAATAACACCTTCAATATTAGAAAAAGATAAATTAGGGGTAATATTTTTTATTTCTTGGAAATATTCAAGAATTTCCTCATAAAATACTGTAAATGAATGTTTGCCTAAGTCTTTAGGCGGTAAAAAGTTTTTCAAAAAATATACTTGATAAATTTTTTCCGGTGAGAAATTCTGAAATAATAAAGGGATACTTTCTTGGAACATTATTTTCTTTTTAAAATAAGGTATTTCAAAATATGGAGTATCTGTTAATTCATCATTGTAATTGGTTAGATAAATATTTAGGCGTTTTTCAAAAAAGAATTTTATGGGATTTTGAAAAAAATTAAGAAAATCCGATAAATTTAAAAATTGAAATTTTGAATCTGGCTTTGATAAGTTATTTTTTTTGATTTTAACATCGTTATTTTGTAAGTTCTGTGCTATTTGATAATTTTCTAGAGAAAAGCTGGCAGATTTAGTGTTTTTTTGAAAATAGGCAGGGTTAAAGCCAAAAAGCTTTTCTGAAAAACAAACTTTTTCTACAATATCTTGATTGTTTTCATCAATGAAATTTGCTTGTAAATATTTTTTTAGCTCTGTAATTATAGGTGATGATGGGATTAAACTTAAATCCGTCTGGTTTTGCCCAATATAACTTAGATATAAATTTGTTTCAGCTGAAAGTAAGGTTAATAAAAAATGGTATTTATCTAAATCATGATAATTAAGGTCCCCTTTGAGTGGGTATTTAGTTAATAAATCAAAACTAGTTTTAAGGGGTTTTTGAGGAAATATATTTTGGTTTAAACCAAGTACGCAAATAATTTTATTAGGAATACCGGCTAAAGAATTAATATTACCAAACGTAATGCCTCTTCTAAAAAACGGTTTATTATAACCCATTTCAGTTAATTGATCTTGTAAATAAAATAATAAAAGATCTAAAGAAATTTTTGATGTAAAATTCGCGTATTTAATTAAATTTGTTTCTTTATTTGTTAGCCCTAGAATTAAATTTTTGAGAATGACAACTTCATTTAAAAAATCATCAGAGGGTTTAATAAATTCATCAATAATATAAAAAAGAATTTCTTGCCAATTTGAAATATTTTCTTGATTTTTTATTGATAAATATAAATTATTTAATTGGTCTAAAAAATAAATGAAGTTACCTAATAAAATACTATTATCGCCTTCAATTGTTTTGGTCGGCAATAAATTTGAAAAATAACCATGTTCAAGATAAAACTCATTTTTTTCTTGTGTTAAAGCAAAACTTAATAGTAAACGTTGTAACCCATTTTCCCAGGTATTTTCAGTTGCTGGATTTTTATTTTTGTTTAACCCATATTTTATATCAGTTTCTTTTAGCCAATTTTTAATGATTTGTAGTGAGTTTAAGTTAAACCCAAAAGCATGTTGAATAATAGTATTATCAAGAAGTTCTAAGATTTTTGTGATTTTAAAATTTTCATTTTTAAATTGTAAAATTTTTAAAAATAAATTTATAAATTTATTTTCATTTAGTAGTTTAAGATCACAAATTGAAAATTCGAAATAGGGTGTTTTAGGTGCAATTTTGGTAAAAATAGCTTCAATATAAGGGGCGTATTCAGTAATATTAGGAGTTAATACAAAAATATCTTGAGGTGTTAGAGATTGATCTTGGCTAAATAATTTAAATAAATAATCTTTTAGAACTTCTAATTCTCTTAAAATATTATGGCAAGAATGTATTTCTAAAGAATAATCTTGAGTTTTAATTGGTATTTTTATGCGATCAATAAAATTAGCATCTTCTAAAGTTAAAATATCCTTTTGCAAAAGTTTTAAAAGAGTATTATTATTTATTTCAGTATAATCTTGAGTTAAATCTTCTTCTGATAAATTACTTAAATTAAATAAAGAATCTAAAAATTCTCTCCCAGTTTTACCTAAATAGGTTAAAAGAGAGTTTTTTGTTTCTTCATAATTAATTTCAGCTGTTGATAAATCAAAGTAATTTTGTTTTTTTAATTTTTCTTTTTCAGTTTTTAAATCAAACCAATATTCTTGAGGGCAAGGGTTAAAAATATATAGATTTATTGAAGAATTTGAACTTAATTTTTCCAATAGCTTTAGAAAAATAGGGGGTAAATAAAAAATTCCGAAAATATTCAATGTTTTTGGCAAATTAATTTTTTCAAAATTATTTTCATACCTTAAAAACTGTAATATTATTTCGGAATAATCTGTGAAATTAATATCCTTTTTTATTTCTTGCCATATTTTAAATTGCCAATGATCATTTTTTGTGTCCAACTTAAATATATTTTTATTCCAATCTATTATTAAATCAGGACGAAAAATTTGATATTGATAAAACAATTGGGCTATTAATTTAGATATTTGAAACAATTTTGCGGGGTTATTATCTTCTAAATAAAGAGAGAGTATTTCATTTATATTTGGGTTGTTTTGTAAAATTTTTATTATTCGCCATTGTAAATTATGTTTTGAATAATAATTTAGATCTATATTTTTTTCAAAAGTTTCAAGAATAGTTTTAAAAAAATCATTAATAAAAGTAAATTTTAAATTAAAGGCAACGCCAAAATGTTTAGCTATTTCAAAAGTTAACCAATCTGCCTGAGCTGAATTTTCAATAATGATTTCTTTTGCCCTAAAAGGGTTTGAGTCGGAAGCAGCTAAATTCTTTTTTAACTTAGCTAAAAGATTTTTTAAGTTATAAGCTGTTAATAGATTAAGCATAATTAGTTTTTAATTATAGCATACTTAAAAAAAAATGTTTTGCTTTGTATAATAAGGTAATGCAAAATATTTCAGTGGGTATTTTTGATTCTGGTTTAGGTGGCTTAACTGTACTTAATCAATTAGTAAAGAAATTTCCTAATTTGAATTATTATTATTATGGTGATAGTGGTAGGGCTCCATATGGTAACAGAAGTAGAGAAGAATTATTAAAATTTAATTATGAAATTATCACATTTTTACGTAAAGAAGCTAAAATCGATTTATTAATTATGGCCTGTAATACATCTTGCGCTATGGTTTTAGATGAGATTCGTGAAAAAATTGATCTACCTATAATTGATTTAATTTCTTCAACGGCTAAAAGAGTTAATAAACTAACGTATAATAAAAAAATTTGTGTTTTAGCCACGCAAAAAACTGTGGAAACTTCTGCTTATAAAAATTATTTATTAGCAGTAGATTCTGATTTACAAATATTACAAATTGCTTGTCCGGAATTAGTCCCCATAGTTGAAAATAATAAAATTGAAGAAGCAGAAAGTCAAAAAATTGCTATACAGTATTTTGAAAGGGCTCTTAATTTTGGTGCAGATACTTTAATTTATGGGTGTAGCCATTATCCTTATTTCGAACCTATTTTTATAAAAGCAGATACTGAACAAAAAATTAAAAACTTTGTTGACCCAGCTAAATGTATTTTGCCGGTAGTTCAAAATATTATTACCCCATTTAAGTTAGAAAATAAAAAACTAGGACAAATTAAATTTTGGATATCCGGCGATTTACAAAAATTCAAAGATTTTATAAATAACAATTTTAAATGGGAAAATACTATTCAAAACTTTCTGAAACATAAATTCAAATAAAGAGAGAGGCGAAGAGTTGTATATCCATGGCGCAGAGTGCCATGGATATACGACATATAAGACAACTTAGCGGTTCTGTAAAATAAAGTGTGTGAAGTTTAGTAGAAAGAGTTGGCGGAGCCAAAA
>CAZFTP010000014.1:0-37315 GCA_964521915.1 uncultured Candidatus Marinamargulisbacteria bacterium | reverse complement strand
TTGGCTCCGCCAACTCTTTCTACTAAACTTCACACACTTTATTTTACAGAACCTATTAATTTAGATGATTGTGAAATTTCTCTTTTTGGTGGAATGAGTAGATATGCATGGTTGAGTCCGGCTAATGGTTTATTATGTTGTGCAGATCAAAGTAGCGTTATTCATGAAACACTTCGTGATGAATTAATGAAAGCCGGTTATACTAAATTAATTAAACATGATCATTATTCTTTAGTATTTAGCCATAATTATGATGTTCTTCTTAATTTAGAAACGGGTGCAACTGAAGTTTGTGCTGATAAAATTCATATTTCTGAAGGATTATTAATGCAAGCAAGGATGCTAGCTCCAGACGAATTTAGTGATTTTACCACGAGGTTTAACCAAGGCGCTAGAGGAGATGTAGGACCTTATAAACTATTTCATGTTTCTTAATTATTAAGTCTATTTTATAGCATGGAAAAATTGTTATAAATTTTTTAAATATTGATCACACGCTTCTGCAACATAACGCCCTTCGTTGATAGCCCAAACTACTAAGCTTTGGCCGCGGCGCATATCACCGGCGATAAAAACATTGGCTTGATCAGTTGTAAAATCACTTAAAGCTGGTTTATTAGCAAAACAAAATTTTTTGCTGGTAATACCCAATTCACTAGCCGCTTCTTTTTCAGACCCAACAAAACCCATGGCAATAAATACTAAATCTGCTGGTCTGGTTTTAGTGGTGCCAGGAATTTCTTGTAAACAAAAACGGTTGTTTTCATCTTTTACCCATTTAATTTCTACGGTTTCTATAGCTTTTACTATACCGTTTTCACTGATAATTTTTTTGGTCATTTGGCAGTATTCTCTGGGATCTTTGCCAAAAATTTCAATGGCTTCTTCTTGACCGTAATCTACTTTTAAGGTTTTTGGCCATTCTGGCCAAGGATTATTTTCTTGTCTGGTTTTAGGTGGTTCTGGCATAATTTCGAGTTGAGTTACACTTTTGGCTCCGTGCCTTATGGCGGTTGCTACGCAGTCGGTGCCGGTATCACCACCGCCGATGATTATTACGTCTTTATCTTTAGCAAAGATAAAGTTAGAAACAGGGGCTTCGCCCCTGCACCCCAAGGGGAGGTATTTTTCTTCAAAGGGGACTTCGTCCCCTTTAACCCCTAGGAAGGAGAGATTATTTTCTAAGGGGCTTTGCCCCTTAAACCCCAGAATCCTTTTTGTATTAGCAGTTAAAAAATCCATGGCGAAATAGACGCCTTTGGCTTCTCTACCTTCTACTTCTAAATCTCTAGGTTTTGTGGCACCACAGCAAAGAACAATAGCATCAAATTCTTTTTCCAGTTCAGCTTTAGTTAAATTTACACCAAGTTCTTTATTAGTAATGAATTTAATGCCTTCTTCTGTCATTAAATTGATTCTTTTTTGCACTAAATTTTTATCTAGTTTCATATTTGGTATACCGTACATTAAAAGCCCGCCGATTCTATCTGCGCGTTCAAAAACAGTTACGTTATGTCCAAACTTATTTAATTGATCTGCCGCGGTTAAACCACTGGGTCCGGAACCAACAATAGCCACTTTTTTATTAGTTCTTTTTTTAGGCGGGTTTGGTTGCATCCAGCCATTTTCATAAGCTGTAGTAATAATAAATTCTTCTACACCTTTAATATAAACAGGTTCTTTATTTAAACCAACGGTACAAGAACCTTCGCACGGAGCAGGGCAAACTCTACCTGTAAATTCTGGAAAATTATTAGTTTTCATAAGACGATCAAAAGCTTCTCTGATTCTGCCTTTATAAATAAGATCATTAAATTCTGGAATTAAATTATGAATCGGGCAACCACTGGCTAAGCCGTTTAAGAATAAACCCATATGACAAAAGGGTATGCCGCAATCCATACACCTGGCAGTCTGGCTTTTCATTAAATCTAAATTAAGTGGTTCGTGGAATTCATTCCAGTTTTTTATTCTTTCAATAACACTGGTATCTTTTCTTTTTACACGATTAAATTCTAAAAAACCGGTTGGTTTACCCATAATTATTTTCCTTTATAATTTGTGAAGGATATCATATCAAATTCTTATTGAATTGTATACCGTAATCCTAAAAATTTCTCATTTCGCGACAGATTTAATTTCATGCTATAATTGATTAAAATAAATTATTAAAAAAGGTAACAATATACAAAATGCTAAAAATCAAATTTATTATTTTATTATTTTTATTATTATTTTTTTCTCTTTCCTTATTATTTTTTGTTAGTTGTGGTATAACTAATCAAGGTTCCAATTCTAATAGCCATTTGTTTTTTACGGAAGCTCAAAAAACAGTACCGGTATTTAAACCATCTTCATTAACTACTACTGTACAAAAGAAAATTAAAGATTTGGATTGGTCTTCGGGTACACCTTTATATGCCGTTTATTATTCTTTAAGGGAATATATTACAGTACGAGATGAAGGCACTGTAGATAGATCTAATATTTATAAATTATTATATGATGTAGATACAATATATTCTAGTATGATAGATTCTGGGGTAACAGTGCCTGTTCAAGTTATTGTTCCGCCTTTTGAGGAATTACCAACAATTACTGCTGATAAAGTTTTTAATGATTTGGTAAACAATAAAGCTATTGCGCTTAAGAAAAGTACAGATTTAATCAATTCTATTATTAGTTGGATTTTTACTGAATCTGCTTATCCTAACAAACAAGAATATGGAATTGCTACTTTAACTTATAATACAGATTCCAGTATTGTAGTTGATATGGTTTACAGCGTTGATTATGATATTTATACTCCAATAAGCGAATATAATTTACGTTGCCACCTTGAGGGAAATCCTGCTACGCATGCATTTCAATTCAAATATATTATCAATGATAATAAATTAATTGCGAAAGGAATTTCTCGGGGTAGTGGTAATTATATGTTAATAAAATATCTTGATGGCTCAACCATTAAATATATTGTGGTTCCGGCAGAAGTTAATGAAGATTTTTTTCTGGAGCAATTAACATCGCCAACTGCAATTTATACAAATCCAGATGATTTACCAGCTTTGGTAGCAGATTATAAAAATTGGGTAGTAAACGAGGATTTTTTTGAAAATTCAGATTTACTTTTAACTACCGAAGATTTGAATAAAGGAAATCTAAAACAAGGGACGATATTTATAAATTTTTCAGAATAAGGGGTTTAAGGGGCTTGCCTCTTAGAGAAGTAATCTTTTCTCCAGGGGTCATAGGGGACGAAGAAAAGTCTGAACCATGATTCGCATGATTAAATGATTGGCATGATTTTTGGGGGTTGAAGGGGGCTTGCCCCCTTAGAAAAAAATACCTCTTCCCCAGGGGTCAAAGGGGCAAAGCCCCTTTAAAAAACCAGGATTGTTAAGGTGTAGCCTTAACACCTACCACTTTATCCAAGTTCATTTATACTAGTTGTGCTTTGTGATATTTTATTTTGTTGAAAATTAGTAATATCAGCAGCGGTAATTTTATCATCTCCGCCGGATAGAGCGGTAAAAAATTCTTTAAACATAGTTTCGTTAAAATTTGCTCCTAATTTATTTTTCATTAAAGTTTCTAATTCATCTTCACTTAGTTCTCCATCTTCGTCTGCATCTCCTTGGGCAATTAGATTACTTAAATTGTCAACCGGTCGAGGAGCATTTACCGAAGCTAAGCCTTTTAAATCATTGGCAGAGATAGTATCATCTCCACCAGATAAAATGTTAAAAAAGGTAAGAAACATAGCTAAATTAAAATTTGCGCCTAATTTATTTTGTAAATAAGCTAGTAGTTCTTCTTTGGAAATAACCCCGTCTTTATTAGAATCTACAGCGGAGATTAACAATTCCAAGTCAGCAGATTGTATCGGTGGTTTATGATGAGGTGCATTAGCGAGATCTGCGGCATCTATGGTTTCGTCTCCGTTAGAAAGTTTGGTAAATAGTTCTTTGGTTTTAGTTTCATCGTATTTATCGCCAAGTTGTTCTTTCATAATGGTTTGAAATTCATCTTCGTTTACTTTTCCATCACCATCAGTATCCCCTATACTAATTAAATTATTAAAGTCAGGTTTTTCCATTGCCCAAAGTTTTGTCTCACTTGAAATGTTCATGCCTTTTTACCTCCCAACAAAAAAATAATGATATTCAACTTTAAAGATATAAATATTTTGACAAAGGTTTCAATTTAATTTTTTAATTGATTTTTTTCTACATTATAAAAAAAACATAGTTTATAATTTTGAAATAGAGAGCATATAAATTTTTAAGGAATAATATTTTTGGAAAAGGAGTAAATAATGGCTAATGCTGATAAAGTAGGTTCAATTGGTAATAGAGAATATTCTACAGTAAGACCAAGTGATCAAAGAAGTGATTTTGGTAGATCTACGGTTTGTTCTGTAGCAGGCATATTAGGAGAAGCTCATCCAGTTTCGGGTAATCATCTAAGATCTGCACTGGAGGTTGTTGCTGTATCTCAACCAGCTCCAAGCGTAACTACTAGAAGTAACCCAGTAGTTGAATTTAATGGTCGACCAACTCAGGGAAGAATTCAAATTTACGGACACCGTGCTTGTAGAGGGTTGTATCCAGAACAAACCATGCCGGCTTATAATGAAGCTTTACGAATTGGTGTAGATTATGTTGATATGGATATTGCCATGACTAAAGATGGCGAAATTGTAGTTACGCATGATCTTTATTTAAACCCAAATTTAACAAGAGATCAAAATGGAATTTGGATTCCGGAAGATGCCAAGATAAAAGTTTATGATTTAACTTTGGAAGAACTACAAAAATTTAACGTTGGCATGTTAAAACCTGGTACCAGATATGCCTCCTTTTTTCCAAATCAAAGACCAGTAGATACTTTTATTCCAACTTTAAGATCAGTAATACAAGAAGTTAAAAAAAGAACAGGCGATAGAGTTGGGTTTCAGATAGAAATGAAACCTGACCCAACACATCCTGAACTAACCCCTAATCCGCGTGAATTTGCTTCAGCTTTATACAAATTACTAAAAGAAGAAAACGTTCTTGATCGAACCGAAATCCAAGCTTTTGATTGGCGGTGTTTAATTGAACTTAATAAAATAGACTCAGCTGTTAAAACCGCTTATTTGTCAGACCATACCACTGAAGTTATGACAGACGAAGAAAAAGGTACTTGGATGGCAGGGGAGCTACCAAAAAATCATGGTTATTCTTTACCACAAATGGTGCATGATCTGCATGGTTTCTGCTGGGAACCTTATGAAATGGATTTAACAAAAGAGCAGGTGGATGAAGCTCATGAGCATGGACTTAAGGTAGTAGTTTGGGGTTGGCCGGAAGAAGAGGGTGGACAAGAATTTAATTTGGCACGGATTAAGGAAATGATAGAGTGGGGTGTTGATGGTATTATTTCTGATAGACCTGATTTGTTACGTGCGGAATTAAGTAATTATTATATGGCTAGAGGTATAGAATTACCGTCTTGTTATTAATTAATTTCCATCAACCCGTTTTGCATCATTAATATTAGCTGTAAAAGCCGCCATTATTGCTTCATCACCAGAAAGACCTTGAGCTTTTACTTTTTCAAAAGCTTCCAGAACTCTTCTGTAGTCTGATGGTAAAATTTTCTTAAATTTTGGTAAATAATTTTGCCAATTTTCTAATATTAATTTTGCCTTATTGCTATTGGTATATTTTAAATGTTTTTCAAGACTGGTTTTTATAAAATTCAGATCTTCTTTTTCCGTAATCTGGCTAACTTCTACCATCTCAAAATTGCACTTTGATTCTAAATCGCCATCTTCATCAAGTACATAACCAATACCGCCAGACATACCAGCCGCAATGTTTCTGCCAATTCTGCCAATAATTACTGCTTTACCGCCGGTCATGTACTCAAGAGCATGATCTCCAACGCCTTCTACAACTGCAGTAACACCACTGTTACGTACGCAAAAACGCTCACCGGCAATACCATTAATATAAGCTTCTCCGTTAGTAGCACCGTAAAAAGCTACGTTGCCAATAATAATATTTTCTTCAGCAATTAATTTACTGTTTTTAGCTGGTTTAATGATTAATTTGCCGCCTGAAAGCCCTTTGCCAAAATAATCATTAGCATCACCATTGATGGTAATGGTTACTCCTTTAGGTACAAAAGCACCTAAACTTTGGCCGGCTGAACCAGTGAAATTAAGATTAATTGTCTCTTCCGGTAAACCATCAGCTCCGTAAATTTTAGAAATTTCATTACCTAAAATAGTACCTACTGCACGATTAATGTTTTTAATTTTTAGATCAAGATTAATTTTTTCCTGATTCTTTAGAGCCGGTTCGCAAAGTTCCAAAAGGGTTTTAATATCCAGAGTTTTATCTATACCGTGATTCTGTTTTATCTGGCAATATTTACCGTATTTTGCCGGTACATCTGGTTGGTAAAGTAACTTATCGGTATTTAAGCTTTTGGCTTTCCAATGTTTGATATTTTTATTAAATTCCAATATATCGGTTCTACCGATCATTTCATCAATAGTCTTAAAACCAAGATCAGCCATAATTTGACGCATTTCTTCAACAATAAAAGTAAAGAAGTTTTCTAGGTGTTCCGGTTTACCTTGGAAACACTTTCTTAATTCCGGATTTTGGGTGGTAATACCTACCGGGCAAGTGTCTAAATGACAAACCCGCATCATTACGCAACCTAGAACTACTAGAGCCATAGTACCAAAACCCCATTCTTCTGCGCCTAAAAGTGCGGCAATAATTACGTCTCTACCGGTTTTTAGTTGACCATCAGTTTCAAGCACAACTCTAGAACGTAAATTATTTAGTAATAAAGTTTGATGAGTTTCTGCTAAGCCTAATTCCCAAGGTAACCCGGCATGTTTGATACTGGTTCTTGGGCTAGCGCCAGTACCGCCTTCGGCACCGCTAATTAAGATTACATCTGCATGACCTTTGGCTACACCCGCGGCAATAGTACCCACACCAACTTCACTTACTAATTTTACGTTAATTCTGGCATCACGGTTAGCATTTTTAAGGTCAAAAATAAGTTCTGCTAAATCTTCAATAGAATAAATATCATGATGCGGCGGTGGCGAAATTAAACCTACACCAGGGGTAGAATGCCTTACTTTAGCAACCCAAGGGTAAACTTTTCTACCAGGTAATTGGCCGCCCTCACCAGGTTTTGCACCTTGTGCCATTTTGATCTGAATTTCTTTTGCATTTGTTAAGTACCAACTGGTTACACCGAATCTTCCAGAAGCAACCTGCTTAATTGCAGAAGATTTAGAATCGCCATTTGGTAAAGGAATGAAACGTTCCGGATTTTCTCCGCCTTCACCACTGTTACTTTTAGCACCTAACCTATTCATAGCAATTGCAATAGTTTCGTGGGCTTCTTGCGCAACTGATCCAAAAGACATGGCTCCGGTTTTGAATCTTTTTAAAATGGAAGTAGCTGATTCAACTTCATCAATAGAAATTGGTTTATTAATTGATTTAAACTCAAAAAGATCTCTAATACTAAAAAGATGATCTTCCGGATTATTAACTAGTTTTTTGTATTGATTGTAAGCATTTTGGTCATTATTTCTAACTGCTTTTTGGATATTATAAATTATTTCCGGGTTTATTGCGTGAAAATCACCTTCAAAACGCCATTTATAATCTCCACCGGAATCAATATCTGCTTGTTCGTTAAAAGTTTTGGCAAAACGTTTTTTTACTTCTTCAGCAATTATTTCTAAGTCTATACCTTCGATCCGAGAAGCAGTACCAGTAAAATACCTGTCTATAACTTTTTTGCTAATACCTACAGCTTCAAAAATTTGGGCTCCTCTGTAACTTTGAATAGTAGAAATACCCATTTTAGATAAAACTTTTAAAACCCCTTTTAAAGCAGATTTTAGATAAGTATTTTTCGCTGTTTCTGCATCATATTTTTCTAATTCGTGGTTATTAGCCATGTTTTCGATAATTTTTAAGGCAAGATATGGGCAAACCGCATCAACACCAAAACCAAGTAATACCGCAAAATGATGTACTGACCTTGCTTCACCGGTATTGAGAATAATACTTACGCGGTTTCTGGTACCTTTTCTAACCAAATGGTGGTGTAAACCGCTAACTGCTAATAATGCCGGTATCGGCAATAAATCTGTGGTAAAGTTTTCATCGTTTAAGATGAAGAGGTTATAGCCGTCTTCGATGGCTTGATCAGCTTTTACGAAAAGCTGATTTAAAGCGTTTTCAAGGGGCTTCGCCCCTTGGACCCCAGGGGAGGAGATATTTTTTTCTAAGGGGCTTTGCCCCTTAAACCCCGTGGGGCTTTCGCCCCTGCACCCCAAAAGATTATTTTCTTGCTCCCCTGTATCATGAGTTTCCTTGCCCCTTGACCCTTGCCCCTTGACCCTTTCTTCGCCCCCTTCAACCCCGGAAAAAAGGATCGGTAATTCTATTGCTTTAAAACCTGGTTGATCAAGATTAACTAGTTTTTGTAATTCTTCAATTTTTAATAACGGACCATCCAATTTAATTAAGCGAGCAGCCTCTGGTTGCGGGTCAAGTAAATTACCTTGTGAACCTAAATAGGTTACGGAACAAGTTACTAATTCTTCTCTAATACCATCTATTGGCGGGTTAGTAACTTGAGCAAATAATTGGCGAAAGTAATTATATAAAAGTTGTGGTTTTTCTGATAAAACAGCTAAAGGTGAATCATTACCCATAGAACCTACAGGGTCTACTTTTTTGGTAACCATTTCTGCTAGCAGTAAATTGTGTTCTTCATAAGTGTAGCCAAAGGCTTTTTCGGCTTGTTTTAAGGGGACTTCGTCCCCTTTAACCCCTGGTAAGGGGGCAAGCCCCGATAAACTCAGTTGAAACTTATCTAGCCATTCCTGATAAGGGTGTTCTTTTGCCAGTTTTTCTTTTAATTCTTCATCTGGAATAATGCGGCCTTGTTTGGTATCTACCATAAACATTCTACCGGGTTCTAAGCGGCCTTTTTTAATGATTTTACTTTCATCAACTGGTAAAACACCTACTTCTGAAGCCATTATTACCAAATCATCTTCAGTTACAATAAAGCGAGAAGGTCTTAATCCATTTCTATCTAAGATTGCGCCAACAGTTTCTCCGTCAGTAAAAGCAATAGAAGCTGGGCCATCCCAAGGTTCCATTAGAGTACTCATAAATTCGTAAAAAGCTTTTTTAGCTTTTGGCATATTTTTGTGTTTAGACCATGGTTCTGGAATCATCATCATAGCCACTTTTTCCATGGGCATGCCAGAAAGAGTTAAAAATTCGAAGCAATTATCGAAAACAGCGGAATCACTACCATCATCATCAAGAATAGGGTAGAGTTCTTTTAAATCAATACCGAATGCTTTAGATTTAAGTACCGATTCTCTGGCGTGCATCCAATTGATATTGCCGCGAAGTGTATTAATTTCGCCGTTATGCGTTACATAACGGTAAGGGTGAGATCTTTCCCAGCTAGGAAAAGTATTGGTGCTAAAGCGAGAATGTACTAGGGCTAAAGCAGATTCAAAATCTTGATTTAATAATTCTGGGTAATATTCACTTACTTGTTCCGGAGTAAGCATTCCTTTATATACAATAGTTCTAGAAGAAAAAGATACGATATAAAAATAATCATCGGAATGCTTAGCTAAAAATTGGTATCTTAATTGTTTCTCTGCTTTTTTTCTTATTACAAAAAGTTTTCTGTCAAATTCAATTTTATCTATATTATTTTCTGATTCTACAAAAATTTGTTTTACACGAGGTTGGCATTTTTTAGCTGTTTTACCTAAAGTTTCGTCTTTAGTATTTACTTCGCGCCATGTGATAATTTTTAAATTATTTTCAATAATAATTTTTTCTAATGTTTCTTCACATGTTTTTCTTAGTTCAGCATCATTTGGCAAAAAAAGCTGACCTACAGCATATTTGCCTTCTTCTGGTAAATTAGGAATAGTTTTTTCGAAAAATTTATGAGGAATTTGGCAGAGAATTCCCGCTCCATCACCTGTATTATGTTCTGCACCCATGGCACCACGGTGTTCCATATGTTGTAAAATGGTTAAGGCATTTTCAACTATTTCGTGGCTTTTCTTGCCTTTAATATTAGCTACAAAACTAACACCACAGGCATCGTGTTCGTATTTAGGATCATAAAGCCCTTGAGCTTTAGGGTGATTATTTTGCATAGTTCTTTTCCTTTATAATATGGGTTGAAGAATGGCCCAAAGAATTAAATTTGTGGAATTATACCAGTTAGATGAAAAAGATTCAAATTTTTTATGTGACCATTTACCTATAAAACTATGTTTTAAAAAACATGTTTCATTTTTCAAAAAAAAGGGTAATAGGTGTTATAGCTAAAAAAAAAGGAGTAAAAAAACATGGAAAGTAGAGTTAATCACCCATTATTCCCAAGAAAACCAACAGCGGCATTAGCTCGTAATGCATCACCATCTACTCCTGCCACAGCTAGTGCGTCACCACCAGCTGCCGCACCAGCTCCAATGCGACCTCCGGTTATGCCACAGTCTGTAGCCACACCAAATATACAACCACATGATGAAGAGGCAGGAGTATTGGAAATGTTAAAAATGAATATCAGAAGTATGACAGGTGACCAGTTATTAAAAGTAGATATATGGCTATACGGATTTCTAGATCAATCTGATAGATCACAACCAATTCCTATTGCCTTAAAAAGAGGCATCACTAATGAAAGCCTTATAAAAATAGATGAACCATTACGCCAAATGGTTCGGAGCAGAATAAATGTATTACAACAACCAGCTGAAGCAGAATTAGCAACTTTAGAATTAACTCCAGATCATACAGCTTTAAAAGAGCCTGGTCCTGATGGTCGCGTGATAACCAAAGAAGCTTTTATAGCTAAATATGCTAATGTACCATACGTTGATTTTCTTTATAATAGTGCATTAGGTGAAAAAGTAAAATCAGTTGCTTTAAGTAGTATGTTAGATGATATAAGTCGTTTAGATGATAGCATTCTTCGTGCATTAGGATCGGAAAAACCTGATAAATTAATACAAAATTGGGCAACCACATTAAATCCTCGTGGTAATGTTGACGAAGCAATGAAGAATAGATTATTAAGGGATCCAGCAGTAAGGCAACAAATTATAGATACAGCTAAAAAAGCTTCAAGTGAATTTGAAATAACTTTTATGGAAACAGCAAGAGTTAGGTCTTTAATATTTGAAATAGAAGATCCTCAAAAATTACAGCAAATTATTAGTATGCCTGCAGACTCAACTGAAGAAGTTAGTGCAGGTATTAGAGCAATATTAGCAGATCCTCATCAACCGAATGGAAGAGATTTATCTTTAATATTAACACAATCAAATATTAGGCGATCAATTATAGCTAATGCCCAAGAAAAATTGCAAAGCATAGAAGAACAAATAGCTCAAAAAGCAATGTTGGAGTTAGTACCAAGTTTAGATTTTAGAAAATTGGATCAAATAGCAAGATCAAATCCAGCAAACGAATTTAGCCCTGAAATTATGCAAATGTTGAATCCAGCTGGTGGAGCTGATGAAGCGGCTAGAACCCGTGCATTAGGTCGACCAGAAAATCGGAAGCAAATTATAGCTGTTGCTAATAGAAGTTATAATGAATTTGTAGATAAAATTACAGCTGAAGAACAAGTTATCATGGTACAAGAAATAGATCGGTTAGGGGATTTTGATAAATTGATGCAAATTTTAGAAATGCCAGTAAACCCGAGAACCGCAATACCAGATCAAATTTTAGATATATTAAATCCGATAATTTCAGGTAAAAGAAACGGATTAAGAATAAGAGCATTAACATCTCAAGCAAATAGGGAGGCAATTTTAAAAGCGGCTCAAGAAAGATTAAAGCCGTATTTAACACAAGCTAGAGATATAATGAGACAAAATGTGAATATGTTAACAGATGTTAATAAATTGAGGCTAATTGCGTCAATGCCACAAGCCCAAGGGCAAGATTTAAACCCGGAGGCAGTAGCTTTATTAACTCCTAAATTTACAGCTGAGCAAGCTGATAGAGCTAGAACTATATTATTGAAGATTCCAAGAATTAGAGCGCAAATCATAGAAGCTGCTCAAACAAGATCCCAGGAATTACAGAAAGCATTGTAATATGTTACAGCTCGCGTTGTTTAAAATAAAATTATAAAATTCCTGTAAAATGTATTATAATTAATGAAATGAAAAAAATATTAATAGTCCCCTTTATTTTTGGTATTATTCTTATAGCAATTTTTGCATTATTAAGTTTTGAAATTTATTTTAAATCTAGCGCGGAAATTGAGTTAGTTTATCTTAATCAACAAAATGTTTTAATTGAACAAGTAAGTCAAAACATTCAAAATTATTTTGAAAATTTAGAATTAGAACTTTCTTTAATTGCTACTACTTTTTCTTATAGTCCAATTAATGAACATAATTTTATGATTCATGTTAAACCTTTTTATTTATTAGAAGATAAAAAGGTTAAAAATGTTTTTTATGAAGATACCAAAGGTATCGTTCAATTTATTTATCCGTTTAATTCTTTACCTGGTGTTATTGGTAAAGATTTTAGTTTTCGAGAATATTTTCATAGTTGTAAAAATGGTATTTCTTATATAACCAATTATATTATTTCTGGAGGTAGAATAGCTCAGATCAAGGAAAAATTTCCAGCAGTAATTATTGCTCTACCTATTAAAAAATCAACAGGTGAATTTAAAGGGGTATTGGGATCAGATATTGATTTGGAAATATTATATCATCAATTTATTAAACCTAATTTTAAAGAACAAAATACTTCTTTTTTCTTATTGGATGCTAACAATACGATTCTTTTAGCTCAAGATATGAAATTGGCTGGAACTAAATTTGATCTTAGTAAAATAAAATACAAAAAATTTTCAAAAAAAGAAAAAGGATATTATTATTTTATTGAAAACCATAAAAAGAATTTAATTACCCATAAAAAATTTTTAATTGGCAAAAATCAATGGAGCTTATTGATTTTAACTCCAGCTAAAAATCTCACTAGTATTATTTATCCGGTTTTTCTAAAAATAGGGGGAATAGCCTTAGTTTTTTTAATTATATTTTTTGGAATAGCTTATTTTATTTTTAATTTAATTATAAAAGTACAAACACTTACTTTAGATGCTATGAATAAAGAACTAGAGATAAGTCAGAAAATTCAGCAAGATTTTTTACCAAAAATATTTCCAGAAACACCAGATTATCAATTCTATGCATATTCTATGCCAGCCAAGAAAGTTGGCGGTGATTTTTATGATTTTGTGAAAGTAAGAGATATGTTTGGCGTTGTTATAGGTGATGTTTGTGGTAAAGGTATGCCTGCGGCTTTATTTATGATGATGTCTAAAACTCTTTTATGGTTATCTGCACATAAAAAAATCTTACCGGAAAAAACCGTACAAGAATTTAATAATATACTAAACAAGTTTAATTTAACTAATAAAGAAAGTAACCTTATGTACTTAACCGCAATTTATGGGGTTTTAGATCCAAATAACCATAATTTTACTTATGTTAGAGCTGGACATGAACCACCCTTAATGTATCATCATGAAAAAGATCAATTAGCATTTTTACCAAGTAATGATCAAAGCACAATTCTTGGTGTTTTTGATAAAATAAATTTAGAAGAAAGGCAGGTTAAATTAGAACCTGGAGATTTTGTTCTGCTTTATACCGATGGTTTATTTGATATTTTCACTAAGAAAGGAAAAGGGCAGAAGATTGATGAACAAGAAATTTTAGATCTTTTAGCCAAAGATAAAGATTTATCTGCTCAAACTTTTGTAAATACTTTAATTGAACAAGTAAAAGCCTTTGGTCAGCAGAATTTAATTGATGATATTACTTTAGTAATGATAAAGAGAATTAGCTAAAATGAGTTTGTTATAAATCTATTTTATTGAGGAAGACTCAACTATCGTCTGTCGCGAAATGAAAAATAGTCATTTGGCAACAGACTCTCAAAAACCCCTATTTAAAAAAAAAGTAAAATAAACTAAAATAAATAAAATTTGCTTTTTTAGGGTTAAAAATGAAAATACTACTTTTAATTATTGAATTTTTTGCTGGTGTAGCTTTAATAAGTGCTGTTTTGTTACATTCAGCTAAAGGCGAAGGTTTAGGTGCTATTGGTAGCCAAGCCAGAATTTTTGGATCTCAAAAAGATATGGAAAAAGGTTTAAATATTGCTACTGCAATTATTGCTGGTGTTTTTATGGTAATTGCCGCTCTTTTAAGCTTTTTCTTTTAATAAATTACGAATATGAAAAAAAAAAATAGCTTTCTATTAATTGTTTTTATAGCTAGTATAGTTATATTATCTTCTCAACTTTGCTTGGCAAAGACCATTGATAAAAAACAACCTCAAAATAAATTTATAACAACAATTAATGCAAATTCGGCTGATAATGTTGAACAAAAAATTGGAGTACAAAATAAAACAGATGAAACCAAAACACCTTTATTACAAAAATTTTTGAAAACTTGGAATGAAGCAAAACCTGTAACAGAGCCTGAGATTTCTTCTACTAGTAACTTTGTTGGTGAAGATGTATTAGCTGAAATTCAAATTACCGGTAATGTGTTAGTGCCAACCAGTTTTATTCGGGATGAAATATTTCTACAACCTGGTGATACTCTTAATCCTTATAAGATTGACCGAGTTACTAAAAGTATTTTGACTTTAGGTTTATTTGCTGATGTTACAACTGAAATAAAGAAATTAAATCAAGGAAAACTTTTAATTGTAAGAGTTAAAGAGAACCCGATTGTTTCTTCAATTGTTATTGCAAATAATACCGTGATACCAACAGAAAATATTTTACCTCAACTACGTGTAAAACCGGGTGCAATTCTTAATATTAACAGTGTTCGAATTGATATTAATACTATTGAAACTATTTATCAGCAAAATGGATACAGATGGTCAAAGGTTGCAAATGTAATTTTGCCCAAAAGTAATGATGAGCCATTAGTTTTCCAAATGCAGGAAGGTAAATTAAGCGAAGTAATTATTTCCGGTAATATAAAAACACAAGATTATGTTATTACCAGAGAAATGGATCTTAAACCTGGTTCGGTATTAAAAGATCAAATTTTACAGGAAGATTTGAGAAGAATTTATAATTTAAACTATTTTTCCAGTTTAGTTCCGGATTTAATTCCAACTACAGCTAATAATTATGCTTTAGTTCTTGATATTCAGGAAAAATCGTCGCAATCAGTTAATTTTGGTGGTGGTTATGGTCAGACCAGTGGTTTTTTTGGTTTTGTTGATTTGAATTTGGATAATTTTATGGGTACCGGACAGTTAGTTGGCTTAAAAACTCAAATTGGTAAAACAACGACCTTTGAAGTTAAATATTTTAACCCTTGGATTACAGATGATAGAAAATCATTAGGTTTTAAAGTTTGGCGTTCAAGCGGTTTAATGGATTATGCTGACCCTATAACGCATGTTATTACAGATAGAAATGAAACAAGAATGGGCGGAGAAGTAACTTATGGATGGCCTTTTTCTTATTTTTTGAGAACTTACCACACATTAAAAGCAGAAACTGTACAACCAGAGACAGACAATTGGTATAAAATATTTAGTTATAAATTTACTATTTCTTATGATACCAGAGATGTTTGGTTTAACCCCCGAAAGGGTTATTTTGCCTCTCTAGATGTTGAAAAAGGGTTGAAACCTACTTTTTTAGGCACAGTTTTTAATAATGCGACAGATTTTTTAAAAACGGATCTGGATTCTCGCTATTTTCATCAATTATTTGAAAATCAGGTAGTAGCACTTAGATTTTGTGCTGGTTATATGAATGGAGATCTAGCTTTAAAGCAACCATATTATGTAGGAGGTAGTAATACGGTAAGAGGTTATGATAATTTAAACCCGTTCGGAGTTGGTAATAAAAGAGTATTTGCTAATTTTGAATATAGATTATTGTTTAATGATACTTTTTCTGCGGTGGGTTTTGTTGATGTTGGTGCCGCAAGTTTCCAAACTTTATTTAATTTGAATTTATTTCATTGGGGTAAAGGTTTAGGTTTAAGAATTAATACGCCAATTGGTCCTATAAGACTTGATTATGGTTTTGGTGATAGTGGGAAAGGTATTTTCTATTTTAATATTGGACATACCTATTAAGATAAATTATTATTAAAGAAGGCACAAAGTTTGGCTCAGGGGAAAAAAGCCTCACGGGGTTTAAGGGGCAAAGCCCCTTAAGAAAAGAGATCTTCCTACGGGGTTTAAGGGGACGAGGTTCCTTTAAAAAACCTCATCGGTTACCGTCGGGCGAAAGCCTCACGGGGTTTAAGGGGCAAAGCCCCTTAGAAAATTAATCCCCCTAGGGGGATTAGGGGACGAAGTCCCCTAAAAAACCGAATCTCTCTCGTGGCACCCTGGGGTTACAAAAATAAAAATTTTGTTTCTTTTTTTAAGAAAATGGAGAAAAAAATGAAAAATAAAAAATTGTTAGTTGTAATTGTAATTATGTTATTATTTCTTGTTGGGGGAATAATAAAAACTTATGCCGATAGCATTGGTTATATTGATTTGCAAAAAATTTTAATGAGTTATAACGAAGCTAAAAAAGCTGAAGATGATTTTAGAAAAAAGCAAGATGAGTATCAAAAGCAATTTGATCAAAAACAAAGTGAAATTGAAAAGGCTAAAACTGAAAAAAAACCAGAAAAAGAAATTAGAGAAATGATCACTAAATTTGAACAAGAATTAGAACCCAAAAAACAAGAATTGGTAAAATTGAATCAAGAGTTAACTACTAAATTAAAAGGCAAGATTTTTACTGCGGCAGAGGCAGTTGCTAAAGAATATGGGTTAGATATAGTTCTAGATAGACAAGTAGTATTAATTGGCGGGTTTGATATTACTGATTTTGTTTTAAAAAAATTAAATAAATAATAGTGAAAATACAATTACTAGCAGAAAAAATTAAAGGTAAGTTAATAGGTAATGGTGACTTAGAAATTGTTGGCATTAATGATTTTTATAAAGCAGAACCAAATCAAATTACTTTGGCTTTTGAATCTAAGTATCAGAAAAAAATTAATGATTCCAGAGCTGGCTCATTTGTTACTAATAAAGATTTAGGAATTACTAAACCGCAAATAATTTGTGAGGAACCAAGAAAAGCTTTAGGTCAGATTCTTCAAATTTTCAACTCCCCTAAAATTGAATTTCAAGGTATTTCTGATAAAGCTCATCTAGAGGTTCAAGTTGAAGTAGCGGAACCAATTACTATAGAAGCTTTTACTTATGTAAAATCTAATACTAAAATAGGTAAAAATACTTATATTCATAATAATGTTTCAATTGGCAAAAATTGTGTTATTGGTCAAAATTGTGAAATTTTTCCGCATGTCACTATTTATGATAATACTGTTATCGGCGATAATGTAATTATTCATACCGGCGCTAGTATTGGAGCCGATGGATTTGGGTATTATCCGGATGGTAAGAAATGGGAGAAAATATTGCAAATTGGTAGGGTAGTGATAGGTAATGATGTTGAAATTGGGGCAAACACTTGTATAGATAGAGGATGCTTAGACGAGACTTATATTGGTAATGGGGTAAAAATTGATAATTTAGTTCAGATTGCACATAATTGCCGAGTGGGTGATAATACTATTATTGCCGCATTATCTGGGTTTCCAGGCGGGGTAGTTTTTGGTGAACACGTAATTGTAGCTGGTCAAGTAGGATCAGCCGGACATATTAATATTGGCGATGATGTTGTTCTACTAGCGCGATGTGCACCAACAAAAAATATTCCGGCTAATGGCGTTTATTCTGGGGCACCGGCAAAGCCACATTTTATTGAACAACAAAATGTGGCAATTGTGAATCGTTTTTGTAAGGAATTCCGTAAAAAAGAAAACAGAATAAAAATTTAATAAAGGGGGCAAAAAATGAAAAAAAAATTATTAATTGTATCTATTTTAGCAGGGTTAATTTTTTTAGGGGGTACTCAAATATGGGCTGTACCTACTATTAGCGGACCAACTGGTTTAATTACTGTACCTACGGCCGAAGCTGTAAAATATAAAGAAATTGATCTTGGGTTTGATTATAATTTTGCAGGGAATCCTTCCGGTAATGTTTCTCAAAATACTTATTACTATAAAATTTTAATTGGTATATTTAAGGGTTGGGAATTAGGTATTACTGGTGGTTCAACCCCTACTGATGCGGCATATATTAATGTTAAATATTCTTTAGTATCTGATACTTCCCGGTTTCCTTTTTCTGTAGCTATTGGTTTGCAAAATTTGCCTTCAACTTCTTTATCTGAAATTTATTTGGCGGCATCTAAAAGATTTGAAGGTGGAATAAGTGCTCATTTAGGTTTTAAAACAGATTTTATTAAAATTCAGCCAAGTATTATGGCAGGTGCAGAATATTATTTTTCCGAACAATTGTCTATTTTAGCTGATATCTGCGGTAAAGAAAGAACTTATCGAATTAATGGCGGTGTCAGATTTTTTGTATTACCGGATTTAGTTTTAAAAGGATCAGTAATTGATATTGGTGAACAAAATATGAGTTATAATGTTGGTATAGCGTATCAAAAATATTTTTAAAGCATAAAACTAAATTTACCAATAGCCTCAAAATTATGATAATTAGTTTGAATTTTGTTTTCTAAACTAATGGCTAAATCAAGTAAAAAATGATTTATAATTTCACTTTTTAAGCTGAAAGTAAATTTTTCTTGATCATTATTTGTATTTTGTTTTAATTCTTTTAAAAAGTAATAATTAAAATGTAATTCTGTATTAGTAAAAACAGAATAAGTAATTTCAATTTCCGGTTTAAGTGAAAAATATTTATCTAAGTTATAATCTGTATAAATTAAACTATTTTTAGGATAAATAATAAAGTTTTTTAAATAGTAGAGTTTTGCACCTAAATCGACATAATCTTCTCTTTTATAACTGGCTTCCGGTTTTGTATTTCTAACTAAATAATCCTTTAGACCAATTTCTAAAGTAAAATCTTGAAAATCTTGGTAATAATTTGCTTTGGCTAAATTTGTAAATTCATCTTTATAATTATATACAGGGTTTGTAGTTGCGGCTAATTCTTGATATAAACCACTGCTTATTTCGTATTGTAATTCTAATTGCGTGTTAGAATCAAAAAGAAACCGCCATTTAAAAATATTAGTATCAATATTTTTATAACTCTCTAAAAATAAACCTTTAGGATAATATTTTACTTGGTTGAAAATATCTTTTTGATTTTTGAATAAATAAGAAAAAGGTGCTTTCGGTAAAATAGGGAAAGTAAAACTATAATTATTTATTTGGTTATTGTAGATGAAGAAATTATTGGTTTTAAAATGTTTTTCTTTTGGTTTAAAGTTAAGATCTATTTTTAAATCTTTTATAGGATAAATTTTAACTTGGTAATTATATTCATTTTTTTCAGTATCTAACCAATCATAATTGTAAAGTTCTCTTAGACTTTCTTTGTTAACTGCTAAATTAAGAGTTATTTCTTTGATAGGATTTAAAATTGATGATAAATTAACAATAATTGAATTAGGTTTATCTGTAAAAAAAATGTTTTCATAAAATGCTCGTAATTCGTATTTTCTATCTATATCTAAACGACTGCTAATTTTAAAGCGATTTTCTTGCTCGTAATTATTCAATTGATACATTTTTTTATTTTTTTGATTATTTTCAATAGCAAAATACAATTCTTTCAAAGCTTGGACTGAATAATTGCCGCCAATAGTATTAGCAATATAAGAATTAGCATAATTATTTAAATAGTTTTTGTTTTCATAATTAATTAAAGCACCAAATTTACCGACATCTGTACTAAGTTCAGTACTACTGGCAATAATATCTTGTAAATATTTATTTCCCTGAGCTTTTATTTCCGGCCATTCTAAATAAGATTTAGTAGAGTAAAAATTACTAAAAGGTAAATTCAATAAATAGATTTTATTGCCGAATAAAAAAGAATGTTCATCAATTGGGGTTTCATTTTGATGAATACTTTTTTTATGATAATCTAATTCTATGCCAAGAGAATTTGGTCGGTTAAATAAAGTGGAAACTCCATATAAAGTATCGCCGCTTTGGTACAAATTATTATCAATAGGCGTAAAGCTAGAAGTTAATTTAGTTAAATAAAAAGAATTCTGCCATTCGCCTAATGTATTTGTGCTTTTAACATGAAAAGCCGGACCAGTAATTGAATTATTTTTGGAAATATCTAAATTTGCTTTAGAAAGACCAAATTCGCCTTCTATCATTAAATCGGTATTTTCATATTTACTTTTAACTACCGCAACTTCAACTTCTTCTGAAATTGTTCCGGTTTCGGAATCTGCACTACCTTTTTTCTTTAAGTATCCAACTAGAGTGGTAATATTATCTATACCGTTATAGCCGTATTTTAGACCATTAATAGAATCTAAATAATTGGTATTACTGGTTTCATAGGTAACAATAACTTGTTGTTCCGTAGTGACAATGTTTCTGATAAAAGTAATTTTCCCTAAATTATAATCAATAAGATAATCATGATCTTTTTCAAGAATTTCGCCTTCTAATTTAACTATTTCTGAATTAGTTACAACCGGATAATATTTAACAATATACGGACCTTGGCTATCGTTACCATAGAAAACATCTTTTTTAAAAGCTCCTCTGGGGTTAGAAATAATAACACCAAGATTTTGATTTCCTAAAAATAAATCTCCTTTTAAACCTTTTATTTGATCTTGATAATTCAATAGTGTCAGATCAAGAAAATCAGATTGAAAATCGCCGCATTCAATATCAAATATTTGGTGGCTAAAACGAAAATATTGCCGATTATCTTGTAAATCTTGTGAAGTTTGGTTTAAATCAACATTCATCGTAACATCAAGAAGATTACCTATTAAAGAAAGATTTAAACTTTCTGATCGTACAAATTCTTCTTGTTTGTTACCGTTATCATTTGTTTGTTTAAACTTAACTTCAATGGTTTTATATCCTGAATAACTGAATTTTTCTGGGTTATTAATATCATCCCAAAATTTATCAAAAGTAGTTTTTGGTGGATCTAAACTATTATTTATCTCTAAATCAGTTAGAGTATTAAGATAATAATCCGTAAATGGTGAAATTTCCGAGATTAAAGAGTTCAAATTAAGCTCAAATTCGTAAGAATTATTTAGCTTAGGTAATAAATAATCTTTTTTTTTACTATAATTTTATTTAAACCATAAAAATAATCTGCCGGATATTCTTCTGTTAAGAAAAAATCTTCTGGCTTGGCATTAACTAAACTAGGGTCAACTTCTTGTAAACTTTTTGTTAATAAATCTACAGTAAGTTCTAATTTATCTATTTCATTATTTATATCCGAGATTGGTTCTAAGGAATTAGCAAAGCATCCATAAGAAATAGTAAATAGCATAAGAAATAGAAAATAGAAATATTTTTTCATTTTTATAATAAATCTCGCCGAAAAACAAAAATTTTATTCAAACTGCGGTCTGAAACATAAACAGTATTGCCATTAATGAAAATATCAGCAGGTTCTTCTAAATTTTCACTGATAATACCAAGAATATTTTGGTTCTGGTCAAAATAAAGAACCCGTTTATTTTGGCTGTCAGCTAAATATAAATTTTCTTCAGTATCTTTTCTAATACCTAAAGGTGTATTTAAAAGTGATTTTTGATTGTTTAAAATAAAAAAAGTTTCTTGTAAATTGCCAAAAGTATCAAATAATTTTAAACTGTTATTTTTAGTATCAGCTACGATAATATTATTGTTTTTTAAAGTTAAAAGATTAGTTGGAAAATATAATTTATCTTCGCCAAAACTTTTTTTATAAGAATTTCTAAAATTAATATTAGTAATTTTATTAAAAAAATCTAAATTAAAACATTGGATGCGGTTATTATTACTATCAGCAATATATAAATTACCCTGAATGTCTATAGCTAAACCTTGCGGATTATCAAATTCAGCTTTATTAATACCAAGCTCTCCATAACTCATTTTATAAACACCGTCATATGTAAAACAAACTATTCGGCTGTTATATGTATCACTTACAAAAATAATGGTGCCTTTATATAAAAGAATTCCCATCGGGTTACTTAAACCAAACATTTCTTCAGGTAAATTATCAAATAAATCAAAGGTTTTTAAATTCATATTGTATTTTACAATACGATTATTTCCGGTATCGCAAATAAATAAATAGCGGGTATCACCAGTAAGTGCAGAGGGTTTAATAAATTGACCTTTTAGGAATCCGGTTTCCCCAATAACATCAATTAAAGTAAACTTATATTTTAAAGCTATTTTAAAGGAGCTATTAGTACTTAATAAATCATTTAAAACATTAATACGATTATTCAAATCAACTATTTTTTCAGAAATTGTAAGATTATTACTAGTATTATTTTCAATACCCAGTGTTTTTTCCATAATATTAACTTGTGTTTCTAAATTTGTAACTTTTTTTAAAGTAGAAGCCTCTTCACTATAAAATGGCGTAAGGAAAAAAATAAATAAAAATAGGATTAAAAAAATTTTTTTCAAAATAGTAACCCTACGGCTAATCTGGAATTATTAGCAAGATTATTTTTAGTTTCACCTAGATAGGTGTAATCTATTGTAAATTGTCCTAATTTTAAACCAATACCGCCATTGAAGGAGGTAGTGTAAGCACCTAATCTTAAAGCTAAAAAGGGAAACGGGATATATTCAGCCCCATATTTAATATCAATAGGGGAAACGGTAGTTAATTGTCTAGAAAATGCTAAGGATAAGATTAGGTTTTCAAATTTATAGGCAGTACCCAGCTCAATGAATTTACCTAATTGTTCAATATAACCGGTTTGCCATTCTCGGGAAGAAAAAAGATTTTTCAAATATCCACCAATAAATAAGTTGTCACTAATTTGATAAGTAAAACCCGGGGAAAAACTATATCCCCAACCTTTTGTTCCGTAATTTTGTACCTCGTTAAAGAATAAACTAAGGGATGCGCCTAAACTAAATTCTGGGGTTAATGTATAACTTAGAGCTGAAATTAAACCATTAGAAATATAATTTGCGTATTCTGTTGCTTCAATATCTTCATTTAAATTGAAAGAATCACTGGGGATTAATGGTATTTCCGTAACTTGAAATTGCAACCAATTAATATTAACAACAATTTCAGGAGTAATAGGATAAGCAAAATTTACCCCGTAAATTTCTATACCTAAACCAAGAAAGCCATGCATGGAATTTATTGCGCCTGATTCTAAATCTTTCAAAGATGCCGGATTTTCTAATCCGCCGTAGGGGTTTTTTGGCATGGCAATATTTGATTCAGCTAAAGCTAAACCAGGTACATCGTAACCTAAAGTAAGTAAATCTAAATCTAACCCATTAAACCCGGCAGAATTAATGGCAAAACAATTTAACGGTATAATTGTTAAAAATAATAGAAAAATAAATAAGATTTTTTTGGTCATAAGTATTAAAAAAAAACGATTTAATAAATTATCGATATAGTTTTGATAAAATTGCCTATAAAAATAGTAATAAAAAAACTAGAAAGTAACTGTGGTCTTTAAATAATTTGAAGTCGAAAATACCTTTCTAGATAATTATAATATAACATTATTTCTATTTTTATGGAATATGAAAAATAGCTGTTTTAAAAAGTTTAAAATAATTATTTATTATAGTATAATTTGTTTTTATGAATAAAATTTTTCGAATTTTCTATAGTGTTTTTTTTCTGCTTATTGTTATTGTTGGCTTTAGTATTCATTTTGTTGTAGCTGGTATTTTGATGTGGTTTTTTAAAGACCCTGAATATGCTCATATTAAGCTTACTAAACCTCTAATAAAATTGGGTTTTTTCTTAGGTTTAATTAAAATTAAAACCACTGGTTTAGAAAATTTACCTCAAGATGGTCCTTATATTATTATGTCTAATCATCAAAGTTTATTAGATGTTTTGGTATATTTGGCAGTAGTACCGCATAAAATTGGTTTTATTCCGAAAAAAGAATTATTAAATATACCTATTTTAGGGTGGGATATTATTTTGCAAGGGCATTTCCCTATTGATCGAAATAACCCTAGATTAGCCGGAAAAACTTTAGATAGATTAAAGTTAGAACTAATTAATGGTAGGGTGATTTTGTTTTTTCCTGAAGGTACCAGAACCAAAGATGGTAGTTTAGGTGAATTTAAACGCGGTGGTTTTTTAACCGCTTTGGAAACCGGAATACCAATTATCCCTGCATTAATTCAAGGTTCTTTAGAAATTAATCCGAAAAAGAAAATTTTGTTAAACCCTGGTGAAATTTCTGTTAAATTTGGAAAGTTAATAAAAGTTAATAAAATTGAACAAGATTCTAAAGAACAAATTAAAAATAACTCATTGCACTTAATGCAAACCGTGAAAAATGAAATTGAAAGTTTAAAATAAGGATATTTTATGAAAAAAATTTTATTTGTTTTTGGTTCACGTCCTGAAGCTATCAAGATGGCGCCATTAATCAAAACTTTTCAGAATAGTAGTTTTGCTGTTAAAATTTGTGTTACCTCACAGCACCGGGAAATGTTAACTCAGGTTTTAACTTTTTTTCAAATAAAACCAGATTATGATTTGAATATTATGAAGCAAAATCAAACTTTATTTGATATTACAATTCATGGTTTAAAAGGTTTAGAAGAAGTATTAAAAAAGGAACAGCCAGATTTAATTTTTGTGCAAGGTGACACGACTACCGCATTTATTGGTGCCTTGGCTGGTTATTATACAAAGACTCAAGTAGCGCATATTGAGGCAGGGTTAAGAAGTTTTAATAAATTTAGTCCTTATCCTGAAGAAATCAATCGAATTCTTGCCGGACATATTGCTGATTTTCATTTTGCACCTACGTTAAAAGCAAAGGAAAATTTGGAGAATGAAGGTATTAAAGAAAATATTTTTGTTGTTGGTAATACTGTAATTGATGCTTTATTTTTAGGTTTAAAAATTATTTCTGAGAATAAAGAAGCTGAATTTTATAGCAAATTTTCGCAAATTAACTTTCATAAAAAAGTTATATTAGTAACTGGTCATCGCAGAGAAAGTTTTGGTGAACCGTTTTTAAACATTTGTTCTGCTTTAAAAGAAATTGCTTTATCTGAAGATGTTGAAATTGTGTATCCTGTACATTTAAATCCAAATGTACGTAAACCAGTGTTTGATATATTACAGGATGTGAAAAATATTCATTTAATAGAGCCATTATCTTATTCGTATTTAATTTGGTTGATGAATAAATCGTATTTAGTTTTAACAGATTCAGGTGGTATTCAAGAAGAAGCGCCCTCTTTAGGCAAGCCGGTTTTAGTAATGCGTGAAGTTACAGAACGTATGGAAGGCATAACTGCCGGGACAGCGCTTTTAGTTGGTACAGATAAAGATAGAATTATTTTCGAAACAAAACGGTTATTAAAAAATAAACATGACTATGATAGAATGGCAAAAAGTGTAAATCCTTATGGCGACGGTTCAACTTGTAAACAAGTTTTAGGTATTTTAGAAAAAGCGTAATTTAATTTTTTTATTTTTACTTTCTTAAATTGCCTTTAATTAAAATTAGTGTTATATTGAGTCTGTCGCGAAATGAGAAATTTTTTTAAAATAGAAGGCATAAATTAATTTTAACGCACTAGTTTGGAAAAATAGCCTTTTTGCAACAGGCTCATATTTATATTTCATATCGCTTAAGGAGTATTGTGACAATGCAAGACGTTATTATAAAAGCTAAATTACGTGAAAAATCAACAAAATCAGCTATAAAACAGATAAGGTTAAATGGAGAAATCCCTGCAGTAATTTATGGCGGTAAAAAAGCAAATGTTTTAATTGCTTTAAATTATAATGAATTAAATAAAGCTTATCATGCAAATAAAGGTAAAAATACTGTTTTAAAGTTAGTATATGAAAAAGAAGGCAAAGAATTATCAGAAACTGTAATTTCTAAAGTAGTTAGTTATGATCCATTAACCCACCGTATTCGGCACGTGGATTTTGTCCGTTTAGATGAAAAACATGTTATTACAGTTAAAGTACCAATTTCGATTATTGGTGTTTCTCCTGGGGTTAAATCTGGTGGAGTTTTAATTCAGAATATTAACTTTTTAACTGTATCGGCTTTGCCAAATAGAATCCCAGATATTATTGAAATTGATATCAGTAAATTGGAAATAGGTGATCATGTTAAGGTTGCAGAGCATGCTAACAATTCACAATTCAAAGTTTTAAATGAACACGAAGATATTATTCTTCAAATACAAACACCAAGACGGGTTGAAATCGAGGAGGCAGTTGCGGAAACTCCTGCTGTACCTACTACTTCAACTAGTGAAGAAAACAAAGCTTCAGAAACAAAAGATGAATAAAGAATTATTAAAAGCTATAAAGAAAGTTGCCTATCTCGAAGGTGATTTTGTTACTAGGGCTGGAAAAAAAACAAATTATTATATTGATAAATATCTTTTTGAAACAGAACCGCTTATTTTAGCTGAATTAGCTGATGAACTTGCTAAAATGTTACCTTCTGCTGAAACTTTTGATCGTCTAGCCGCACCTGAGTTAGGCGCTGTGGCTATAGCGACTGCTGTAGCTATAAGAGTTAATAAGCCTTTTATTATTGTTAAAAAACAGGCAAAAGAATATGGTACCAGTAAAATGATAGAGGGTAAATTTAATCCTCAAGAAAGAGTAGTTTTATTAGAAGATATTTTAACTACTGGTGGAGCGGTGTTAAAAGCCGTAGATGTTCTAAAGCAAAATAAACTTGAAATTGTTGAAATTATCGGGGTTATTAATAGAGAAGAGGGTGCTTTTGAAAATATTGCTAAAGAGAATATCAAAGTAACAAGTTTATTCTCTAAAACTGATTTATTGAGTAATTAGATTTAATGCATCAGAATAACATTTTTTATCAAAAAATCAAAAAAAATTTTAGTGAACGGCATAATTTATTATGTTTAGGGTTAGATCCAGACCCTGAAAAAATCCCACTTTCTTTTGGTTCCGGATTTTTAGGAATTGAAAATTTTCTTGAAAACGTGATTAAAGAAACAGCTGATAAGGTTATTTGTTATAAACCTAACATTAGTTTTTTTGAGGCTTTAGGTTTAGATGGATTAAAATTATTAGAAAAAATAATAAAATTTATTCCTATTAATGTCCCAATTATTTTAGATGCAAAACGCGGTGATATTGGCAACACTTCTAAAATGCAGGCTAAGTTTATTTTTGATTATTTTAATGCCGATGCAATTACTTTACATCCTTATATGGGGTATGATAGTTTAGCTCCTTTTTTTGAGTATAAAAGTAAATTTTGTTTTGTTTTAGCCTTAACTTCTAATCCATCAGCAATTGATTTTGAAAAACAAAATTTGCAAAATAATACTCCTTTTTATCAAAAAGTTGCTGAAAAAGTTATTGAATGGAATCAGACAACTAATAACATTGGTTTGGTAGTTGGAGGTACTCAGAAGGAACTATCCCATCTAAGAGAATTTAATAATGATTTACTTTATTTAATTCCTGGTATTGGGGCTCAGGGTGGTAACTATCATGAGATTAAAAAAATCGGTATCAATAATGATAATTTAGCGCTTATTAATGTTAGTAGAAGTATTTTGTATCATCAGAAATCAAACTTTTCTATTGCGATAGAGAGTTTACTTTAGGGCTCGAGGCATAAGGCACTAGGCACTAGAAAAAACTCAAGTTACGAAGCCCCACGGGGTTTAAGGGGGCTTGCCCCCTTAGAAAACAATACATCTTCCCCAGGGGTTCAAGGGGCAAAGCCCCTTTGAAAGTAACTCTAAATACTTTATAATAAAATAGATGGATATAAATGGTAAAACGCAAATATTAGGTATTTTTGGTAACCCTATTGGCCATACTAGTTCCCCAATAATGCATATGTCAGCAATAAATGCACTTAAATTAAATTATGTTTATGTACCATTTTTGGTTGAATTAAACAATTTGGAATTTGCGGTTAAGGCAATTCGTGCTTTAAATATTAAAGGCGTTAATATTACCATCCCTTTTAAGGAAAAAATTATCCCTTATCTTGATGAATTAGATCAAACGGCCGAAGAGGTTAAAGCTGTGAATACGGTTGTTAATAAAAGCGGTAAGTTAGTGGGATATAATACTGATGGAGATGGGTTTATTTATGACTTGAAAAAGAATAAAATCGAGTTAAAAGCTAAGAAAATAGTTTTAATTGGTGCTGGCGGAGCGGCAAAATCTATAGCCATTAGTTTACTTAAACAAAAACCCAAAAATTTAATTCTTGTTAATCGTACTAAAAATAGGTTAGATGCTTTAAAAAAATTGTTACAAACTAAAACGGAATTGTCTATTTCAACTTATTCACTTATTGATCCTAATATTAAAGAATACTTAAATGATGCGGATATTATTATTAATACTACTTCTTTAGGGATGGAACCTAATATTCACGAGAGTCCAATTCAAGATTTTTCTTTTATAAGAAGAGGGCAGGTTTTTTATGATATTATTTATAAACCGAATTTAACTTATTTTTTAAAGAATGCTCAGGAAAAAGGGGTTTTAACTATTAATGGGCTTGGTATGTTGATAGGACAAGGAGCAATAGCTTTTCAATTATTTACTGGTTTAGAACCGCCTATTGGAATTATGAAAAAGGCGCTACTGTTTAATTAGTTATTCTTTAATTAAGATATATTTTGTATTGGTTAAATTTTGTATTTGATAATCAATATTTGGCGATAATAAATAAATATCGCCTTTTTTAAGTTTAATTATATTATTTTGATGATGTATTTCTAATTTGCCTTTTAATAAAAGAATAAAATAGTTTTTTAGTGATTTTGGTATGATATTAAAATCGAATTTTTTATTTTTTGATAAGGTAAAATTAAAATTTAATTTAGGTAAAAAATAATTAGAGTTATTTTTTACTATTAAAGGTTTAATAATTTTAAAACCTCTCTCTTGGTAATTAATTATTTTTAATATTTCGGGAATATTAATTATTTTAGTAGTTAAACCGGCTCTTACTACATTATCTGAATTAGTTATTTGTTCAAGGCAAGTACCTTCAAGATACGTATGTATTAAACCGGGTTTTATTAAAATAGCAGTTCCTGAATTATAGCAAATAGCATCGTTGTGTTTAGCAGTTTTAGCAATTCTATTTCTAATATGGATTAAATTCATAATAAAAAAAGATAATAAGGCTGGTTCATAATAATCATTTTTTTTATGTGCCTTTAAAAACCAGTATTCTAACTCATTTTTTTTAAAAGACTTGCTTTTGTTTTTTTCATTAATAGTTTTTATTAATGGTGATAAAATTGGGGTGAGTTCAGCAGTAGTTAGATTTATTATTTTATTAAAAATAGTTTTTATGATCTGATTTATTTCTCTTTTTTTTTTGATATTTTTTTAATTCTTTAATTTCTGCTATAAAAAAATTTTTAATTACTGAGTATCTTGTTAATGTTTTAATTAATTGGTTTTTAGGTAAAAAACCGGCAATTAACCAAAAATCTGTTAATGGTAACATTATTTCATATTTTGCTTTATTATCATCATAAAAATGATTTTTATAGCCTTCAATAGCTTGTTTTCTATTTGGGTGTATTTGTAAAGACAGCATATTTTTTACATCAAGTATTTTTAAAAGCCAAGTAAGGTTTATAAAAGTATCTATACTGGTTTTTTTATTATTTATTATTGTATAAGAAGCTGACTTTTGATAAGTTCCTAACCAAGCTTCTGCCCAATGATGGTGATTATCCTGCAAATTAAATATTTTTTTCAAGAAAGAGTTTTCTCCAAAACCACCCCAGGCATAATTTTTAAAAATAGGATAAATTTTAATAGGGCAGGTTGTTCTATTTTTGGGTTGATATTTTTTTTTAGGCATTTATTTGTACCTTTTTATTTTTAGGATAAGCATGAATTTATTATAACTTTTTTTTGTAGGCATGTATATTGAGTCTGTTGCAAAATGGCTATTTTTCCAAAATAGTGCGTTAAAATTAATTTTTAATTTCTATTTTTTAAATTTTTTATTTCGTAACAGACCTATATTTAATATACTTGAAAATTTCATCTTGTCTCAAAAAAGTTTTACGGGTATTCTTTTAATATGCAAAGTAAATATTTATTTGTTACTGGTGGTGTTGTTTCTTCTTTGGGCAAAGGTATTGCATCTGCTTCAATAGGTGCATTACTAAAAAGTCGTGGTTTTACTGTTACAATTTTAAAGTTTGATCCGTATCTAAATGTTGACCCAGGTACGATGAATCCGTATGAACATGGTGAGGTTTTTGTAACTGAGGATGGTTGTGAAACTGATTTAGATTTAGGTCATTATGAACGATTTATTGATCAAAATTTATCCAGATTTAATAATGTAACTTCCGGAATGATTTATTGGGAAGTTTTAAACAAAGAGCGTAAAGGCGATTATTTAGGAAGCACTGTACAAATTATACCTCATGTAACAAATGCGATTAAAGAAAAAATTGTCGTTTTAGATGGGCAATTTGATTTTGTAATTATTGAAGTAGGCGGTACAGTTGGTGATATTGAAAGTCAACCTTTTTTAGAAGCAATTCGACAATTTGAATATCAAAATAAGCGGGAAATTCTTCATATTCATTTGACTTTAGTGCCTTATTTACCATCTAACGGAGAATATAAAACAAAACCAACTCAGCATAGTGTTAAGGAATTACGTAGTTTGGGTATTCAACCAGATATAATTATTTGTCGTTCAGTTGTTCCTCTAACATTAGAATTAAAAGAGAAAATAGCTTTATTTTGTGAAGTGAAATTAGATTCAGTAATTAGTGCTGTTGATGTAAAAAGTATTTATGATGTACCTTTGTTTTTTGAAAAAGAAAAAATAGCAGATGTTATATTACATGATTTAGGGTTAGAAAATAAAAAACCAGATCTTTCGGCTTGGGAAAAATATGTAGAGATTATTCATAAACCAGATTTGCCAATTATTAAGATTGCAATTGTTGGTAAATATACTAAATTTTCAGATTCTTATATTAGCATAGTTGAATCTTTAAAACATGCCGCGGCTGAAAATTATACTAATATAGAAATTATTTGGGTTAATTCAGAAATACTTAATGAAGATAATATTGCCGAAAAATTAGCTGATGCTAACGGGATATTGGTTCCTGGCGGGTTTGGAGACCGTGGCATTGAAGGCATGATTTTAGCAGTTAAATATGCGCGTGAAAATAATATTCCTTATTTGGGGTTATGTTTAGGTATGCAGGTTGCTGTAATTGAATTTGCCAGAAATGTTTTAGGTTTTAAAACTGCTAATAGTACGGAATTTAATCCTAATACAGCATATCCGATTATTCATTATTTACCTGATCAGCATGATGATGTAAAAAAAGGTGGAACCATGCGTTTAGGTGCTTATCAGTGTCGTATTAAGGAAAATACTATTTTAAAGTTGTTATATAAGAAAAATGAAATTTTTGAACGGCACAGGCATCGTTATGAGTTTAATAATCAGTTTAGAGAAATTTTTACGAAAAATCAGATGATTTTTTCTGGTATTAACCCGGAAACAGATTTAGTAGAAGTTATTGAAAACCCAAAACATAAATGGTTTGTTGCTTGTCAATTTCATCCTGAATTCAAATCTCGCCCAGAGAAAAGTCATCCTCTTTTCAAAGGTTTTATTGGTGCTGTAAAAGAAAATGCAGGTGTACAGCAGAATCTTTTTTTAACTAAAAATTTTTCTGTGTAACATTATTTAAGTTTAATTAGAACAAGGGGTTAATCCTTTAATTTGGGTTTTTCCCCTTTTTTAACTAATTTAATAAATTTGAGAAAACGTTCTAAAATATTTGGTGACATAGCATGTTCTAATTTACAAGCAGATAACTCGGCTTCTTCTTTCTCAATCCCTAACACTGTAATTAGAAAATTAGCAATTCCAGTATGCCGTTTTATAACATCTTTGGCAATTGCTTCTCCGGTTTTTGTAAGAGTGATTACTCCGTAAGGAGTGTAATTAATTAGTTTTTTTTTAGCTAATACTTGTAATGCGCCGGTAACAGATGGTTTTTTTACTTTAAGATACTCCGCAATATTTTTAGCATGCACTACTGAATTTGATTTCAGTATCTGAAAAATTGCTTCTAAATAATCTTCTAATGATGCGGAAATTCCGCTATTTTTAATCATAATATCAATTATACAATTAATGATTTGTCATTGACAATATAAACAGCAGTTAATTACAATGAAAATAAATTAGGCAAGACTAATTTTTTTCGATCTAAGAATCTAAATAAGGAGAATATAATTGATTACATTAGCTGATTTAGATATAAATGAGAGAGGCATTATTGTTAATATTACGGCAGAAAATGAAATACGGCGGCGTTTATTAGATATGGGTTTAGTAAAAGGGATTAATTTTAAAGTATTACGAAAAGCTCCATTAGGGGACCCCATAGAAATTTGTTTAAGAGGTTTTAATTTATCATTACGTATTCAAGAAGCTAAAACCATTATAGTTGAAAGAGTTAATGAAAATAATTACCAATTTATAGGTAAAAGGCGGGGTTGGGGGAATTTTATGCATAGATTTGGGAAAAAATGTAAATTTTGGAAGGGAGAAATGCATGAATAACAAAAGTATTAGAGTGGCTTTACTTGGGAACCCTAATAGTGGTAAAACTACTCTTTTTAATGCTTTAGTTGGCTCGCATCAAAAAGTTGGTAATTTTTCCGGAGTTACAATTGAAAAATTTGAAGGGAAAATTAAATATCAAGATTATCAAATATCTTTTATTGATTTACCAGGTACTTACTCTTTAACTGCTTATTCTCCGGAGGAAATTATTACCAGAAATTACATTATTAATGAAAAACCGGATGTAATTATTGATGTTATTGATGGCTCAAATTTAGAAAGAAATTTATATTTAACTACGCAAATAATGGAACTGGAAGCAGATGTATTGATAGCTTTAAATATGTATGATGAAGTAGAAAAGCAAGGAGTTAAAATTGATATAAAACAATTACAAATTTTATTAGGTTCTCATATAATTACTACTTCTGCGGTTAGGAAAAAAGGTATTTCATCTTTACTTGAACATATCATAAAAGTGTATGAACATAAAATTATTATTAAAAAAAATAAATTAGCGTATCGTGCTGAAGTTGAAGAAAAAATTGAACAAATTTTAACATTTATTGAAACCGAGAAAAAACTAAATATTTTTAATAGCCGTTGGTTAGCAATTAAATTATTAGAAAATGATCAAGAGATTTATAAGCTAATTAAAGAATATCCTGTTTGGATTAAAATTGAACCATTAATTCAGAAAACGCAGATTGAATTAATTAATAAATATCAGAGAGACCCGGAAATTTGTATTACAGAAGATAGATATGCTTTTATTAGCGGGGCTTTACAAGAAACCGTTCAATTTTCTAAAAATCAAAAGAAAACTTTTAGTGAAAAATTAGATTCAATAATTATTAACAGAATTTTAGGTTTACCGATTTTTTTAGGAATTATGTGGTTAATTTTTCAATTTACTTTTAAATTAGGCGAAGCCCCAATGGCTTGGATTGAAACTTTTTTTTCGTTTTTAGCTAGTTTAACAGCTTATTATTTGCCAACAGGTATGTTGAAATCAGTTATTATTGATGGGGTGATTGGCGGTGTTGGTGGAGTTTTAGTCTTTTTGCCTAATATTTTACTATTGTTTTTTGCTTTAGCTTTTCTCGAAGGTACAGGTTATATGGCCAGAGCCGCTTTTGTTATCGATAAAATTATGCATAAAGTTGGTTTACATGGTAAATCTTTTATTCCTATGATTACTGGTTTTGGTTGTTCCATACCTGCTATTATGGCAACCAGAACCATTAAAAATAAAAGCGATCGTTTAGTAACCATGATGATTATTCCTTTTATGAGTTGTGGAGCAAAATTGCCGGTTTATGTTCTTTTAATTAGCGCTTTTTTTCCACCTAACTATGCTGGTAATATCCTTTTTGGTATTTATATTTTCGGTATTATCATTGCACTTATTTCCGCAAAATTATTAAAAAAAACTTTATTTAAAGGCGAGTCTGAGCCATTTGTTATGGAATTACCTCCATATAGAATCCCGACAATTAAATCAATATTAATTGAAGCAGGTATGAAGGCGATAATGTACCTTAAAAAAGCCGGAACAACTATTTTATTGGCATCATTAATTATTTGGGGAATTAGTACTTTTCCTCAAAATAAATTATTAGAGACTAAATATCGAAACGAAATCAAGTTAATTTCTGTCAATCAAGATTTGAAAAATATTGAAAAAGAAAAGCTTATAGCGAATCTTGAATCACAAAATTCCTCTCAACAATTGGAATACTCTATTGCCGGTAGATTAGGTAAAACCATTGAGCCTATTATTAAGCCATTAGGATTTGATTGGCGTATTGGTATTGCTTTAATTACCGGATTAGCCGCAAAAGAAGTTGTTGTTTCTACTTTAGGTACAATTTATGCGGTTGGTGAATCTGATAATTCAACTCAAGATTTAGCCGCCAGATTAAGACATGATCCTGGTTTTTCTCAGGCAACGGCTTTATCTTTAATGGTTTTTGTGTTGCTTTATGTACCATGTCTTGCCAGTATTGCTGTTTTCAAAAAAGAAGCAGGAGCCTGGAAATGGGTTTTAATTTATTCTTTTTATGCTCTAACTATAGCTTGGATAATGGCATTTTTAGTATATACGTTTTTTACAAGCCATGGCTGAATGGTTATTTAATCCCCCTTTTAAAAAAAATAATTTATGATAAAATTATGTATGACTTTTGCATGAAAGAAGGTTTATTTTAAATGACTGAAGAATCTGATATAGTTTCCTTATTTAACCCCAAATCTATTGTTGTTATTGGTGCGTCTGAAAATCCTGCTAAAATTGGTTATAGCATTATTGATAATATTGCTAGTGGTGGTTATTCTGGAAAGGTTTATCCTGTAAACCCTAAAGGCGGTTATATTTTAGGTTATCCGGTATATAAAGAAATTAAAGATATCCCTGAAAATGAAATAGATATAGTTTGTATTAGTATCCCTGCTAATAAAGTATTTTCTGCAGTACAAGAATGTACTCAAAAAAAAGTAAAATTTTTAGTAATTATAACTTCAGGTTTTTCGGAAATAGGTAATACTGATGAAGAACGAAAAATCGTTAAATTAGCTCATAAACATGGTATGAGGGTTCTTGGCCCTAACATGTTCGGTATTTATACAAAATCAGTTTCGTTAAATGCTACTTTTGGTCCTAAAAATATCAGACCAGGTTCAGTAGCTATTTTAACGCAAAGCGGAGCATTAGGTATTGGTATGATTGGTAAAACCTCTGCTATGGATTTAGGTTTATCAACCATTGTTTCTATGGGGAATAAATCGGATATTGATGAAACAGATTTATTAGAATATTTAGCCGATGATCCTGAAACCAAAGTTATAATTATGTATATGGAAGGGGTAAAAAACGGTACTAAATTAATTAACGTATTAAAAAAAGTAACAAAACAGAAAAATGTAATTGTAATTAAATCTGGTCGTTCAAAAAGAGGTGCTATGGCAACAGCTTCGCATACTGGTTCTTTAGCCGGTGAAGATGCGGTTTTTGATGCTATTATGAAACAATGCGGAGTTATTCGTGCTGAGACCATAAAAGAAGCTTTAGAATGGGGAATTTGGAGTGAATTTATGCTTAGTATTCCATTACCAAAAGGTGATAATAGTATCATTATTACTAATGGTGGCGGTTTAGGGGTTTTGGCGACTGATGCTTGTGAAAAATACCAAGTGAATTTATATGATGATCAAGCAAGAATGTCTGCTACATTTCAGAAGGCTGTTTCATCTTTTGGATCTACGAAAAATCCGATAGATTTAACCGGTCAAGCTACTGCTGAAGATTATCGTGCCAGTATTTCTGCGGCAATTAATGATCCAAATATTCATGCGGTAATAAGTTTATATTGTGAAACTGCAGTTTTTGATCAGGATGAATTAGCAAAGGTAATTGAAGAAAAATATGAAGAAGCGTGTAGAGTGCAAAAACCAATAGTTTTTTCTTTATTTGGCGGAGCAAAACTAGAAAAGTATATTAAAGAGTTATCTGCAAAACAAATACCAGTTTTTGGAGATGTTTACGATGCTATTAATTGTCTTTCGTCTTTATATACTTTAAGAAAAAATATTCTCAAAGATATTGAAAAAATTAAAGAATTTAAGTTTGATCAGAATAAAATTGATCAAATTGTGGAAAAAGCTAGATCTCAAAATAGATATTTTCTTTTAACCGATGAAGCTCAAGAAGTAATGAGAATAGCTGGCATTACTATACCTCATTGTTTAATTGCTAAAAATGAAGATGAAGCAGTGAAGTTTGCTGAAGAAATTAATTATCCGGTTGTTATGAAAGTAGTTTCTAAAGATATTATTCATAAAAGTGATGCAGGCGCTGTAAAAATAAATATTAAGAATAAAGAAGAAGTTATTAAAGCTTATCAAGAAATTATGAAGAATTCTTTAATCTATAATAAAAACGCTGATATAACCGGTATTGAAGTAGTTGAAATGGTCAAAGATGGTACTCAAGTAATTGTAGGTGCAAGACAAGATCAAAGTTTTAATTCTATTTTAATGTTTGGAATGGGCGGGATTTTTGTTGAAGTTTTAAAAGATGTTGTTTTTAAAGCTTTGCCTATTGGATATAATGAAGCTAAAGAAATGGTAATGTCTATAAAATCTAAGGCTATTCTTGAAGGTGTTAGAGGGGAAAAACCCAGAGACATTGCTTCTTTAGTTGATGTTTTATTAAAAGTTGGACAAATTTTAAAAAATTCGAAAAATATTACTGATATTGAAATAAATCCGGTAATTGTATACGAAGAAGGCATAAAAGCCGTTGATGTTAGAATTCTTCTAAGAAAAAATTAACTAGATTTGTATCTCCATGGCGCTTTGCGCCATGGAGATACGAGAGCGTTTTCGTTTTCTAAGGGGTCTTCTTCGCTCCTTAACCCCCCTAAAATCATGCTAATCATTTAATCATGTGAATCATGGTTCAAGACAATTT
>CAZFTP010000013.1:0-43890 GCA_964521915.1 uncultured Candidatus Marinamargulisbacteria bacterium | reverse complement strand
TAATTAAATCTTCTGAAATAGCACTAAAAAGAGTAAAAGCCCAGCTTAAAAAGCCTAAAATAAAAATAATAGCGAAAGTTTCTTCAAACTTTAAAATTTGTTTTAATGGAACAACAATATCAACTAAATAAGGAATAATAAAAGCAATGAAAATAAACACCGTAAATGATAATAAATATGCCAAGAATAAAAACAAAAAAAATAGGACTGAACTAACTCTTGGTAACATATAAAAACTCTGTTTTTTCTTCATAATGAAATTTCTTGACATCCTTCAATTATTTTAGCTTTATTAGTAATAACAAATATAAATGGCACTAATTCTTTACACACTTGTAAAATACTTTCCGCTTTCTTTTGATCAAAAATCTCAAATAGTTCTTCAATTATTAATACTTGCGGAGCGGTTAATAAAAACCTAATTAGAATTAAAAGATATTTTTGCGAATGACTTAAATTATTAGCTGTACCATTAATAATAGTATAAAATTTTTGCGGTCGTTTCATAATTTCATCATAAATAAATAATTTTTTACATAGGAGGAAAATTTTTTCATCAGTGATTTTTGAATTTAAAAATCGTAAATTATTTAAAATAGTATCATTCAAAAAAATATTTTTACTATCTAAATAACTTATTGCATTACAATGCTCCCAGTCATAACTTTTTCCGTCATTATTTATCATTATTAACTTACCTTGAGAAGGAGATAATATTTGCGCTAAAATTTTTCCTAAAGTAGATTTTCCGCTACCAGATTTACCGTAAATTACTGTAATACCAGAAGTAATTTCAGCTGATAAATTTTCTAATATTAATTTCTCACAATTATTATAATTAAAACTAATATCAAGTAATTGAATCTTTTCAAAAACAATTGATTCTTCTTCCTCATCAAGATGATAATTTCGCTTTATTTCATTATATTGACTAATCTGCGTAGCAAATGAAGAAAAACTAAACTTAAAATTAATTAATTCACGAATAGGAATAATTAAGAATAACAATAAACTAGTAATAGCAAAAAACCAACCAATAGTTAGTTTGTTTTGCATTATCTGCCAAAATCCACTATATAAAACAATAAAAAATATTAAGTAAAAAATTAAATTAATTAAAGCGTTAATAAAATTATTAATTAAAGCTTCCTTATTAATTTTTTGGTACAACAACTTCTGAAATAGCAAAAGTTTTTTATAAAAAACTTTTTTAGGAAAAAAAAGTGTATTTTGATAAATATTTTGTAATCCATATATCATTAAATTAAACATATTTTGCGAAAATTTTTGTTTTATTAATAAAAAACCCGCATTTCTTGAAATAGCTATTTGTAAAACCATAAATAAAAACAGTAAAAAAAATAAACTGAGAAAACTAACCAATAAATCATTCTTAAAAAGAAAAAAACAAACCATAATTAACAAAATAAAATAAATGATGGTATTTAAGAAATGGTCAGTAATAAAATTACTAATTTTAATAATTAAATGATGCCTGTTACCAATATTATATTTAAGTCTTTCTTGAAATAAATTTTTTGATAAATTTAATAAACCAAAAAAATAATTTAAAGCTAATTTATTAATTAAAAGCAATTTTGAATTATTTTCAGTTTAAATGTTAATAAAAAAACTAAGCTTAAAATTAATAATAATAAACAAGTTAAAGGAAAAAAAAGCGATTGGAATTTATTAATAATTAAATCATCAATATAAGCTCTGATAATAATAAATGCGAAAATAATAATTGAAAATAAAAAAAAATTAAGAAAAATAAGCCAAAAAACTTTTGATCTATTAACCTGATTAAAAAAGTTAATTCTAATAAAATTTAGAGCAAATCTGTTAGGGCTAAGAACTGTAAAAGTAGTTGTTTTCTTAAACATAAGACATATATTCTGATAAGAATTAATGAAGCTTTCTTTGGGAATAGATCTTCTACCAGTAACAGGATCATTAAGATAAAAATAATTATTTTTATACCCTTCTAACACTAAAAAATGATTATTTTCCCATAATAGTATTGCCGGCGACGTAATATTTAATAAATCCTGCCAAGGTTTTTTATAGGCTTCTGCCTTTAATTGAAAATACCTGGCAGTTACAATAATATTTAAAACATTAATTCCATTTCTGGAAACTCCCATTATATCTCTAACTTCTTCCAAAGAAATAAATTTTCCAAAATAATTCAAAATAATAGCCAATGAAGCAGGAGCACATTCTAAAGGTTCTGATTGTAAAATAAGGTCTGTTTTATGAATTTTATGTTTGGATCTATTTTTTAAATAAGAAAAAAAAATAGGCATTAAAAAGCTGGATCTACAACTGGATCGTCTTCTTCTTCTTCACTTTCTTCGTCCAAACGGGAAGCCACTAAAGCCATAGCATTATCACGATATTCAGGAATAACTTTGGTAAAAGTATTAATATCTAAAAAAGTTTCTCCTAAATTACTTAAATAACTATAACGCCGCCAAATACGATCAAAAAATTTTGTCATGACAATATTGTCAAAATCAACTACTAAATCTAACATTTTACGAATTTTTATTAAGCGATTTTTAATTATTTGAATTTCAAGATTATCTTCCTCTTCTAAAATATTTTCAACTTGCAAGAAAATTTCGTAGATTTTTTCTCCTCTTAATAAAACGTCTGTATCCTTTACTCTTTGTGAAGCTGGTTCAAAAATAATAAAATTCTGTAATCTTTCCAAATTTAATTCTTCATCATTAAACATAAAAAATCCTTTTTAAACTTTTCTTTTCAATGTATAATTATGCTAATTTATATTAGCATGATTTTTATTATTATGCAAAAACGATGAATTCAAGGCACTGAAAACTCGAGGCACAAAGTTTGGCTCGGAAAAACCCTTCGGGGATTGAAAGGGGTAGAAACCCCTTTCGGAAACTAATCTTTTTCGTATACCCGGTGGGCGCTACCCACCGTGTATACATAAAAAACTCGGGGTTAAAGGAGCTCTGCCCCTTAGAAAACTATTCTCTCTCGTATCTCCATGTGGCTTCGCCACATGGAGATACATAAAATAAATTTTATTTCTTTTATTAAAAGAAATATAGGAAAATAAAAATAATGAAAATTTGTATCTATGAAGATAAAAATGTATTAAACCTTTGGCCAATGACCGTAAATAGACCAGTTTTTGATCTATTTTTGGGTACGGAAAAATTAATTAACAAAATATTACGTATTTTACCAGAAGTAGAAGTAAGTTTTTTAGTAAGAGATGAAATTAGTAATTTAGTTAAGCATAGATTTTCTAAAAACAAGGTTAATGAGTTTGAAGATAATAAAGGGTGTTTATTTATTAATGCCAGAATTGTAGTTAACCATAGTTTTTTAACTAAATTACAAAATATTAAATTTAAAGAAGAATTAGTTATTTTAAATCCGCAAGGTGCGTTATTAAGCTTTTATATTAAACCAGAAAATTTGAAGCAAATATTTAAAATTCTAAAGCCCATAACAGAAGAAAAAAAAATTATTACCGAATTGAAAAAAAATAATCTTACAACTATTCAAATTGAAGCGATAACAGTAAAAAATTTAACTGATTTAGTTTATTTAAATAGTGAAGTCTTAAGTTTAGATTTTCAAGCTAAAAACTTATCTAGAAGAATTTATAGTGATATAAAAGAATTTGTAGTTATTGATAATGAAGAAAAAGTAGCTATCGGAAAAAATGTAACTATAGATAATTTTGTGGTTTTTAATACAAAACAAGGTCCGATTATTATTGAAGATAATGTTACCATAGAACCGCATACTTATTTGGTAGGTCCATTATTTATTGGAAAAAACTCTCAAATTTTAGGTGGAAAATTAATTAACTCTTCAATAGGAAATAGTTGTAAAATAAGCGGGGAAATTAATACCACAATATTTTTAGATTATTCTAACAAAGCACACGCCGGATTTATTGGTCATTCATATATTGGATCTTGGGTAAACCTAGGTGCTATGACTACTAATTCCAATTTAAAGAATACTTATGGAAATATAAATTTAGAATTACCAACCGGAAAATTAGTTACAGATAAGAATTTTTTGGGCGCTTTTATCGGTGATTACGTAAAAACCGGTATTGGTTCACTCATTAATACCGGTTCAGTAATTGGTATAGGGTGTAATCTTTATGGTTCAAAACTGCATGCCAAATATGTACCTAGTTTTACTTGGGGCGAAAGCGGTGCATATAAAAAATATGAAATAGATAAATTTTTTGTTGCCTTAGAACGCATGATGAAAAGAAGAGGATTAGTATTAGAAGACGTAGAAAAAAATTTTATAAAGGAGCTATCATGACAAAATACTTAAATTTAGATCAAACTAAAGCTTATAGCTTATTAACTGAATTAGCAAAAAAAAATATTAACTTAAAAGAACTTTTAAATGAAAAACGATTAAAATCTTATTTAATAGAAAACCCGCCATTGAGTTTTTCATACGCAACCTCTCTTGTTAATGATGACGTAATAAATCTTTTACAAAATCTGAGTGAAGAGCAAAAAGTAATGGAGAAATATTCCGCTCTCTTAGCCGGTGAATTTGTTAATGTTGGTGAAAAAAGAAAAGTTTTACATCATCAACCAAGAAGTAAAAACAAAGGTTTTTATGGTGAAGAACAAATAAAAATAGCGGAATTTACTAAAAAAATTCATCAAGGGAAGATTAAAGGTTTTTCAGGAAAACCTTTTGATACTGTTGTGCAAATTGGTATTGGGGGGTCAGATTTAGGTCCTCGTGCTTTATATTATGCCTTAGAACGATATGTTTTAACGGAAAAAGGTAAAATCCCGCTTTCCGCTTATTTCATTGCTAATGTTGACCCAGATGATGCTAATTTTCAACTTAGTAAAATAAATCTAGAAACTACTTTATTTATTGTAGTTTCAAAAAGCGGAACAACCCAAGAAACTCTTACTAATCTGGAATTTGTACGTGAATTTGCCTTAAAAAACGGAATGACAGATCAAGATTTAGCTAAACATTTTATTGCAGTTACCGGCAAAGGTAGCCCTATGGATGACCCTAAAAAATATCTAGCTTCTTTTTATATTGACGATTATATTGGCGGCAGATTTTCCAGTACCAGTGCAGTAGGTGGTGTAGTTTTGTCTTTAGCTTTTGGGGCTGAAATCTTTACGGAAATTCTTGATGGGGCTTGTGCTTTAGATGAATCTGCCAAAGAACCTAATATTAGAAAAAACATGACTTTGCTTTCTGCCTTAATTGGTATTTGGGAACGGAATTTTTTAAATTTACCTAGTAAAGCAATTATTCCGTATAGTGAAGCATTGTTACGATTTCCGGCGCATTTACAGCAAGCAGATTGTGAAAGTAATGGAAAAAGTGTTAATGTTTATTTTGAAAAAATAAATTATCAAACTGGTCCTGTTATTTTTGGTGAGCCAGGTACTAATGCGCAACATTCCTTTTTCCAAAAACTGCACCAAGGTTCAGATGTTATCCCTATTCAATTTATTGGGTTTAAGGAACCTCAAATAAAAAATGATTTGAGTCTATTTGGCTCTACCAGTCAACAAAAATTGAACGCTAATTTATCTGCCCAAATAATTGCTTTAGCTCTTGGGCAAGATAACGAAAACCTTAATAAAGTATTTAATGGTAACAGACCAACTACTTTAGTTTTTGCGGAAAAATTAACTCCGTATACTTTAGGGGCTTTATTGGCATTTTATGAAAATGTTATTATGTTTCAAGGCTTTATTTGGAATATTAATTCTTTTGACCAAGAAGGAGTTCAATTAGGAAAATTATTAACTAAGCAATTATTAGAACCTGGATACACTAATCCAATTCTTCAAACATTATTTTCATATCTTCGGATATGAAGTATTCTTTAAAAACAGATTGGCAAATAAGACCAATACCTTTACCTGTAAGATAATTACATGTAGTTAACTGTCATATTTTGAGTTACATTATCAACATTAACAGAAAAGCTAGCTGAATTAAAACTAGGTGGTCCGGACATTGATGCTTTTGCATTATTAGAAAAACCAAAACCTTTTAATGGTATTCCAAAAAGACTATATTCCATTTTACCACTGTTATTATTATCATGAATAAACGCAATTGCATAAGTTCCATAGGGAATATTTTTAAATTTGGCTGTAGCAATCCCCTTATTAACTGTTACCGATTCTCCTTGATAAGCTTTATCAGCATTTGGAAAAGATTCTGTTGTATTATATAACCCAATTAAGGCTTTACCGTCATCACTATTAAAACCCGTAATAATAATATTAATTGTACCTATTTTGCAATCTTTCTCTTTTACTCCGAAAAGAGGGTTTATGCAACAAATAATTAAAAAAAACAATATAAAAATATAATAAAATTTCTTCATCATTAACTCCTAACCCTAAAAATTAAATTTTAAACTAAATAGGTTTTGAGGTAATTCTAACCCTTCTTTCGAGATAATAACATACAAATATTGTAACGCAAAGAAATTAAAATCCATTATCGGTCCTACTGCCAAATAATTATTTTGCCAATTATTATCCCACGTGTTTTGACCAATCAAACTAATACTTGGAGAAAAAATAATTTCTAAAAAACCAATCTTGTTAATCTGTTGACCTAAAAAACCGAATTGCAAAAAAGCAAACTTACCCAATATTTCATAATTAAGACTATAAGCTAAATTAGTGTAATTAGTAGATAAATCTAAAGATTGTTGCAAAGCGCGTAAAGGAAATTGATAACTTACACCTATTTGCCAATCAGTAAAAATTTGATAGTAAAGCCCAGCAGTACCAAAAAGCCCTTGACTAATAGTAGTTTGGGCTAAATTTTCGGTAAACAAATTCAAACCTAAGCCGGCAAAAAGTTCCGGAGTAAAAGCATATGCAATATTAGCTGTAAAACGAGTATTTTCATCTAACAAATAACTGGTTATTGCCGGTCTTCCGTTACTAGAAGAAAGAGACGTCGCCGGAATATCATTAGCATTAAAATTTTGGTATCCGATACCTAATGTGAATTTTTCTATAGGAATAGCATAAGCAAAACTAAAAAAATTATAACCAAAAACATCTTGAGCTGTATCAATTTTAACAGTTTGTTTTTTGGGTACAGACATACCAGCCGGATTAATAAAAACTTGGGTAACTTTTCTATTTTCATCTTGACCTAAAAAACTTGGCGGTAAAATAGCACCATATTCAAGAATAAAAGGTTCTGTTTTGGCAAAAATAATATTTATACCCAAAATCAAAAAAAACAGTATTAGAGAAGTTTTTTTCATCTTATAAGATTTTATCGGAGTTAATATAAAAGTCAATAAAAAATTGTTTTTGGCAATATGTTGATGGGAATCCAATTAATTTTTTTCAATCTAATTTTAATATAGAATTTGGCATAACTTTATTATTATAATTTTAATATCCAAAGTTTTTTGCTTTTAAAAAACTTTGGATATTATGTAGGTGTTACTTCTGTTGGAGTAAGTGGAGCTTCAATTTCCTGTTCTATTTTTACTCCATGCATTTTTAATAAAAAAAGAATGTTTTCAAATGGTTGTAAAACTTGATCTTTGCTAGCTAAAAACAACCCTTCTAATACTAAAAAAGAAATAAAATAAAGGCAAAATGTTTTTACTTCTATTTTTGGATTATTTAATTTAAGTTCAGAACTCCTACCTTCTTTAACCAATTGCCACAAATGCTTTATAAGGGCTAATCTATCAATAGTAACGGTTCCTTCAGGTATTGGTATTCCCTCAACAATTCCTAATTCAGTTAAAACAGAAATAGGTATCTGCTGTTCCTTAAATAGACCTATTTCTTCAATTTTAGCCATTATTGCCTGAAAAACTTTTTGATTAGTTTTAATATCAAGCATTAACATAAAAGCGAATTCTTGATTGGTAAAAACAGTATATTTATCTTCTAAAAATTTATATAAATCAGTTCCGCTAAATTCTTCCATTCTAAATGAGTCAGCAAATTCTTTTTCATGACATACCATATTTTCAAAAATCGTTTTATAAAAAGAAATACTAACCCTTTGCAAAAATACTGCTATTTCCATTACGGATTTTGATGTCCTCATAAGATCCTCAATTCTTCCGATAATTTCTTGAACTAATGTCATTAAATCTGCCGATATGTCCTTCACTTCAAGCAAATGTTCAAGTTCACCTTTAATTGATAACATACTACTATGTAATGAGGTATCTGCCGGTCTGCATAAAACTGCTTTAGTATCTATGAAATGATAAAAAATCCTCTTAATTAAAGACATGCTCCTGGTTCTTGACATCGCTTCCCCTTGGGAAGCAACCAAATCAGGATTACTCCCTATCATAAATAACATGGTACTTCCGTATATTTCTTGTAATCTTGTTAATAATCTTTCAGATAATTCTGGGTTAACCATGTAATGAAAAATATGTGACTCAATTTTCGTACCAATTAAGAATGGAAAAACAGCTAATCTTAAAAAAATTGCATATTGAAGATCTTTTTCCGATAAATTACCGCTTGTGATTCTACGTAAAGATAGTTTAGCTGAATTTTCACTATTATATAATTTATTTAATTCTTCTAAAATCTCAATTAAATTAATTAAAGGTTTTGGATTTTTGGGACAAATTTCATCTATTATATCATGATTACCAAAAATTATTGTATGATCACTGCCTAAAATTTTATAAAATTTTTTAGCTTCCTCAGGTAATTCCAAAACCTGGCGTATTGATCTAACCGTAAAATCGGATATTTCCAAAAATATTTGCATTCTTTTTAATCTTTCACTATCTGCTTGTAATTTATCCTTAAGAAAAATAGCTATCTCTGGTATTTCTCTTTGTAATTCATCGGAAAAAACTATATTAAAGTCACAATCCGAAAGTTCGCTAGCCATAAGCAAATGGATATTAGTACTGCCTATTCTATTCATACCAAAAACAGCAATATTTTCGTGTAAAAATTCATGAGCTTGTTTAAATTCCCACATATTTTTTTTCATTAAAATTTCAATCAAATTTCTAATCAAAATTTCGTTAAAATAATAATTCATTAATAAATGCGCTCTGGTTTTATTAAAAATCGCAGTATTTACCATTCGCCAAGTTAATTTATCTAGTTCTGTATGCGAACGTAATTTTACTAATAACGGATTCATAGCCGACGCGGTCATATCTCTATAATTTTCATACACTCTTTCTAATATACGAAAAAATTTTTCAGAATCAAAAATTTTATCTTCATCTATAAACTGTTGAATACTTTCGGTCATTAATTCTAGTACACCATAAGCTAAAGACAATTTTCTTACAGTGTTTTCCCTCATTAGACTTCTCTGCCCTGAACCTAATCTCACCCCAACTTCATCCGACAATTCTCTTGTGATTTCTAACTCAACTTCAGGAGCAACTCTTTCTTCTTCAATATCCTTCTTAAAAGCTGTTTCACCAACGCCAGAAAAAACATCATATAAGGGACTACTACTACTTGCCCCTCTTCCTGAAACATCGCCTAACTGGCTTGATGATCGTCTTACCATATCTTTAATACCTGGTAATAACTGACTAGAAATCTCCCGAGTTAACGAAGTATGAAGATGTTCAGCAGAACTCAAAAGCATAATAGAATTTCTTCTGGAATTAGTAATAAATTCTGAAATTATACGTTCATTAACTGAACCCAAAACTTGTATAGGAGGACATAAAGGCGGAGGCATTATATGTGTTGTATTTTCAACACTCTCTGATCCATCAGTAACATCTGTTTTTAAACCGGTTTCTAGGGTATCTTTTATTCCCCTTGCTTTTAAACTTTGATCTCCTACTCTTGGAGCTCCTTCCATAAAAATCCCCCCAAAATAAAATTACTCTAAACTTTTTTTATATTTATAAGCTTCTATTCTTTTTTGATCACTAGGTAATTTCGCAATTTCATGTAAATACATTAATAAATTAGGTATTAAATCTGGTCTAGATAAACCATTTGATAATAACTGCCTTTTTACAAAAATATAGGATATATTATCAACAGTCGATCCCATCAGTAATCTAGATACATCTAACCTATCCGCTCTTACTTCTAAAGTATAAGACGGTCTTCCTAAAGAAAATACTTTCATTCTTGTGAACTCACGGTTTTTAATCTGATTTCGTATAAATGCAATTAACGGATGCTCTGTTATTTCATCTCTTAAAGCACGTTTTATTACATCAGGCGGTGAATAATGTTTTAAAGGAAGCGTTTCTTTATTACGAGGTGTTCCAACTAAACTTTCGGCACTACGTACTCTTAATAATCCATTAGGTTTGCCTGCTTGTGGTATTGATTTTGGTGATTCCATGTTACCCCCTTTAAACAATTTTCCTATTTTATAATTACCCTATTTTTCTATTCTTATAACATTATTTTTCATAATTTTTCTTTTTATTAAAACAAAAATTATATCAAATGCCATAAAAATAAATAAAAATAATGTTTTTTACTGTTATTAAATCAAATTTTTATTATTTTTGATTATATATTATTATAGATAAAAACAAAAGAAAGTTTAAACTCAAGAGACAGAGTAGTATATCCAAAGGCTACGCCCCTGGATATACATAAAAAAATTTGTTATACTAAATCTCAATCTAAAAGTAAAATAAAGGTAAAAATAATGAATGATCAAACTTCTTTATTCGATGATAAAAATTTAAAGACTATTAATATTGATGACGAAATGAAAGCGTCATTCTTAGAATACGCCATGTCTGTTATTGTAAGCCGCGCTTTACCAGATGTACGTGACGGTTTAAAACCGGTTCATCGCCGCATTTTATACGCTATGTACGATGCCGGTTATTCTGCTGGTAAACCTTATAAAAAGTGTGCTCGTATCGTGGGTGACGTTTTAGGTAGATACCACCCTCATGGCGATACTGCTGTTTACGATTCTTTAGTAAGAATGGCACAAGATTTTTCTATGCGCTATCAATTAATTGATGGTCAAGGTAACTATGGTTCGGTAGATGGCGATAGCCCAGCGGCTATGCGTTATACCGAAGCTAGAATGGCTAAAATCAGCATGGAATTATTAGGTGATATTGAAAAAAATACCGTTGATTTTGCTCCTAATTTTGATGAATCTTTAACCGAACCAACTGTTCTACCAAGCAAATTACCTAATTTACTTTTAAATGGTTCCTCAGGTATTGCGGTTGGTATGGCTACCAATATTCCACCTCATAATTTAAACGAATTAACTGATGCTATTTGTGCTTTAATTGATAATCCAGAATTAGAAATAATGGATTTAATGCAATATGTTAAAGGTCCTGACTTCCCTACCGGTGGTATTATTTGCGGCGAAAGCGGTATTACTCAAGCTTATTTAACCGGCAGAGGCAGTATTACAATTAGAGCAAAGACCTATGTGGAAGAATCAAAGAAAAAAGGCAAAAGCGCCATTATTGTTGATGAAATCCCTTACCAAGTAAATAAAGCGGCTTTAATCATGCGCATTGCCGAATTAGTTCAAGATAAAAAAATCCAAGGCATTGCTGATTTACGCGATGAATCAGACCGCAAAGGTTTAAGAATCTATATTGAATTAAAAAAAGATGCTTCAGCAGATATTGTACTAAACCAGCTCTATAAACATACACCATTGCAAAGTTATTTTGGTATTAACATGGTGGCCTTAGTTAATGGTATTCCGCGAACACTTAATTTAAAACAAATTCTTAATCATTATATTGAGCACCGCAAAGTAGTAATTACCAGAAGAACTCAGTTTGATCTACAAAAAGCTAAAGACAGAGTTCATATTTTAGAAGGCTTGAGAATTGCGTTACAAAATATTGATGCAGTGATTGCTTTAATTAAAAATTCTGCCAATGTAGAAGTTGCCAGGATCGGTTTAATGGAAAAATTTGGGCTATCGGCAAAACAAGCCACTGCTATTTTAGAAATGCGATTACAACGCCTAACCAATATGGAGCAAGAAAAAATTGAAGAAGAATATAAAAATCTACTTGAACTAATTAAAGATTTAGAAGATATTTTAGCCAGAATTGAAAGAATCTACTCAATAATTAAAGAAGAACAATTAGAAATCAAAAATCGCTTCGGTGATAAAAGAAAAACAGTAATTGGCGCAGGAGTTACTGCTGTAGATCTTGAAGATATGATTGAAGATGACCAAGTAGCAATTTTACTTTCCAAAAAAGGGTTTATCAAACGTATGCCGATTAATACCTTTAGAAGCCAAATGCGCGGTGGTAGAGGCATTAATAGCATGACTATTAGAGAAGAAGATTTAATTAGTCAATTAATTGTAGCTACAGCTCTTGAACATTTGCTTTGTTTTACTACCAACGGACGCGTTTTTAGAATTAAAGTATATCAAGTACCAGAAGCAAGCAGGCAAAGCAAAGGCATGTCTGTTTCTCACTTCTTCAATCTTGATGAAGGTGAAGAAATTACCGCGATAATTTCTTTAAGAGAATTACATCAAGAAGATTATTTATTAATGACTACGCAAAAAGGTATTGTTAAAAAAACAACTATCAATGCTTTTAAAAACCTAAAAAACAGACCAATTATTGCAATTAATCTAGATGAAGGTGATAAATTAAATTGGGTAAGAAAAACAAACGGCAATAAGCACATAATTCTAGTTACTAAAAATGGTATGACTATTAGATTTGATGAATCAACAATTAGACCAATGGGTAGAAGTACCAGAGGTGTAAAAGGGATTAACATTAAAGAAGGCGATAAATTAGTTAGTATGGATGTAATTAACCAAGATGAATCTAGTTTATGCTTATTAATAATTACTTCACTAGGATATGGAAAAACCATTGATATTAAAGCTTATCGTTGCCAATCTCGCGGCGGTATTGGGGTCAGATCATTTAAATTCAGAAAATCTGTTGAAGGCGATTTTGTTACAGATGCAGTAATTACTACCAAAGATTATGAATTAATGATTGTTACTGAAAAAGGTACTCTTTGCCGTCAGAAAATTGCTAATATTTCAACTCAAAGAAGGACTTCTCAAGGAGTACGAATAGTTAAGCTAGATTCTGATGATAAAGTAATGGCTATTGAAAAAATGTTGGAAGAAGATAAAGAGAGTTAATTTTGCAACTTAAATTTTTTGCGAAGCAAAAAATTTAAGTTACTTCATAAAAAAAGGGAGGAAAAACAATGTCTATTCAAGGATCAAAAACCGAAAAAAACTTATTAGCATCATTTGCAGGGGAATCTCAGGCAAGGGCTCGTTATATGATGTTTGCTAAAGTTGCTAAAAACGAAGGCTACGAACAAATTGCTGGTATTTTTGAAGAAACAGCCGCTAACGAAGTAGAACACGCCAAAAGATTTTTTAAGTTTCTAGAAGGTGGCATGGTAGAAATTACTGCTACTTACCCTGCCGGTATTGTAGGCACTACCAGAGAAAATTTAAAAGCCGCCGCAGAAGGTGAAAACGAAGAATGGACAAAACTATATCAAACAGCCGCCAAAATTGCTTTAGAAGAAGGTTTTCCTGAAATAGCTGACAATTATAAAGAAATTGCGGAAGTTGAAGAAGAACATGAAAAAAGATACAGGAAGCTATTAAAAAATATAGAAGATGATACTGTATTTAAAAAGGATAAAATTGTTAAATGGCATTGCCGTAATTGTGGTTACGTACACGAAGGAACTACAGCTCCAGAAACCTGTCCGGCATGTAAACACCCTCGTAAATATTACGAAATTTATGCTGAAAACTATTAATTTTGATGTCAGTTGAATCAAAAAAAATCTGGCAAAAATTAGCTACAAAATTAAAACAATTTAACCATTATAATTACATGGATAAAACATTACTAATAAATTTTAATGCACAGAATTTTTCTATCTAAAAACCAAATAACACCAGAATTTTTCAGCTTAGAACAAGATAATTTTAATCATCTTATCAAAGTTAACCGAGTTCAACCAAAAGAAAAAATTGAGATAGTCTTAGAAAAAAATATAAAAATTGTTCAAATAACCAAGATAGAAAATAATCGAATTTTTTATCTTCAACTAGAAGAAAAAACAGTTATACCATCAAAAACAAACCTTTACTTAGCTCAATCCTTGCCAAAACAAGACAAATTTAGCGACATCATAAAATTCACCGTTCCATTTGGTGTAAACCAAATTTTTCCCATTATCAGCGAAAGAAGCTTAGTTAAACTTAATGCCAAAGAAATAGGCACTAAGATAACCCGCTGGCAAAAAATCGTTAAAGAAACTGCCATGCAAGCAAAGATAGATTATTTAGCCGAGATACAACCGGTACAAACTATCAAAGAATTTTTATCATCCCAAACTATGAATAACTTTGATTTAAAATTAGCATTTTGGGAAGTAGAACAAACCAATCTATTAAAAAATATTTTACAAAAACATCAAGATAAAAAAAACATTTTAGTATTAATTGGTCCAGAAGGTGGCTTTTCTGAAAATGAAATTAAAACTCTACAAACTTACGATTTTATTTCTGTTTCCCTTGGCAAAATGATTCTAAGAACCGAATTAGCAGGGTTAACTGCTTTAGCCATGATTAATTTTGAAAAATCTTGATCGTGAAAAACCATGTTTCAAAATCCTTTTTTTGGGGTATTAATCATAAAAAAGAGGTGAAAAATGGAGTTTTCACGTGTATCTGGCTCTAGATTAGTTAATCCAAAAGCTGAAAATATCGAGCTTCCGTTAAAAAATTTAAGTAGATTAACTCATGATTTTAATTTTCAATTAAAGGGAAGTACCTTAATAATTTCCAGTGCTAATATTTATGATAAAACCGCTGAATTATTTACTGTATTTTCCAGAAATTCTGAAGAGACTACTGTTATTTTAGATAGTATATATAATTTAATAAAAGGACCAGCAAAGCAAAGAGATAGTTTTGATTTTACTGGTAATTTAATTACTATTAGAATAAGTAAAAAGCATTTAGGAAACACCAAATTAGTAATTTCCGGTTTAAATGAAAATAACAAACCGATTTTTTTCCAATTATTACGTCAAATTCTTAAATCAATACATTTACAGCCAAGCTTAATGGAACACCCTGTTTCTGATACAGTTCCAAGAGCTGATTTTAGACCTATTTCTCCAAATTTTACGGTAATGCAAGCCTTATCCGCAGGCACTTCTGATTCTAGATTAGATGCAATTACTATATCCGATCAATCAACTCCAAGAGATGAAAATGCATTACTCTTATCAGAAGCACCTAGTACGGTTTCCTTAGAATTAGAAACTCAATTAAAAGAACAAATAGGCTTATTAATTTCAAATATAAGATTAGAACAAGATATTAATTTAAAAGCGTTACAAACACAATTAGCAGAATTAAAAGAATTAATAGTAGCTCATATAGAAGATCCTCAAATAAAAAATATAGATCTGGATTTCAGTCATGTTCAAAGTATTCTCAATAAAATTATTGAAAATCCGGAACATCAAGCGGATTGGGAACAAGCCTTAGCCAGTGTTTTAGACGCTATTACAGCAGAATTAAATAATAACCCTGATTTAGCGATCTTAGAAAGATTAATTGCAAATACAAAAATTATAAGCATTGATAATCCGAATAATTCAGATATTAACGAAGCAAAAGCATTATTTATTGAAGCAGAAAAATGGTATAAATTAGTTTTAACAGATCCTTCAAAATTTGAAGAAAACAGAGATTATATTCAACAATTAATTCAAGATGGTCAAGACTGTTTAGCTAATTATTTATATCCTGACTCTGTCACAAAATGAAAGATAAGGGGCTCTACCCCTTAAACCCCAAGAGTTTTTTTCCCGAGCCAAACTTTGTGCCTTTTGCCTAGTGCCTTGAGTTCTAAAATCAAAAATTAAATGTTAACCCTACCGTTAAGGTATTATTAGAAAACTCGTTTAAACCAACAGCATAACTTAAATCAAAGATCATATTTTCACTAATATCTGTATAAGAACCTAAACTTAAATAACCTTCATAATTAGAATTATAACTCCAAGCATAATATTCACCAACAAACTTAGTCGCCCAATCTGGTATTCTATATTCAAAAGCAGAAGAATAAAAAATAGCATTATTTAAAGAATCTCCCGGATTTACGCCAAAAAATAGATATCCAAGATTAAGATGCAATAAAATATCACCCATCTCATCCGAATAAATAGCCATTAAAGTGTAATCCGTAAAACCATTTCCAGATCCGGTATTAGGGTCACCATTAGCTAAATTAGAATCTAATCTAAAAGTAATTCCATTTTTATCAGCAAATTCACTAAATTTAGCTTTTGCATGCAATAATACATCTTGAAAACCAAAACTTGGATAACTAAAACTATACGGTAATTCTACTCCAAATTCTAAACCTGGTATAATGCCTTGGTGATAATACATTACTAAACCCATAGTATTATCTGCATTTTTAATACCGGTTTCCTGAGCCGCAATTTCTAATGCTTTTTCTTCAGGGCTAAGAATGTAAAAATCATCTGTTACTAAAGGACGTACCGCATAAATAAAATTACTATTAAGTGTTATTAAACAAGCTATCAATAAAATAACCGGTACTACAGCAGACAATTTTTTTCCTATTTTAATCACTACAAAAAAGAGGGCGAAAATTATTAATAAACCCGCTAACCCGGCAATTGCGGTAGAAAAACCGCCTTCCGGTAATATCTTTAAACTATAGTCTGTAAAAGGTGCGAAAAAATTTAAATTTTTTCCTACTAAATTTAGTTTTTCACTTGTATAATCTAAACCATCAGGATGTGCTGAGGCAAAAAATGCCGCAATAATTGTAATTAAAATGCTTAAAAAAATTATTTTTTTCATGATTAACTCCTTACTTATTTATTTCCAAGTGGCAAAGCCACCTGGGTAAATGAAAAAAGATTTCTAAGGGGGCAAGCCCTCTTAAATCCCGAGTTTTTTATGTATACCCAGTGGGCAGAGCCCACTGGGTATACGGAAAAAATTAGTTTTCGAAAGGGGTTTCACCCCTTTCAATCCCCGAAGAGTTTTTTCGAGCCAAACTTTGTGCCTTTGTGCCTTGAATTCTTTATCATAGTTCAAGACGTTTTTTTATCTTCTTTCAATAAATATATCAACACCAGCGTTATCACCCCTTCAAAAACTCCAATCACTGCATGAACTTTTAACATAGCAAAAGTAACTGTTGGTAAAGGAATTGCATTAGATAACCCTACTTCCAAAGAACAAGCTAAAGCGGCTAAAAATACCGAAAACCAAGCAGTAACAAATACGGCTATAAAATTAGGCATAATCTTTTTTAATCCGAAATAAATGAAATAACATAATAATCCGCCAATTACCGCCATATTAATAATATTGGCGCCTAACGCCATTAAACCACCATCAGCAAAAAATAAAGATTGAATAATTAAAACTAAACTTACACATAAAGTACCTGCAAATGGTCCTAAAAGTACAACCGCAAAAACAGCGCCAATAAAATGCCCAGAAGTACCGTTACTAATAGGGAAATTAAACATTTGAGCGGCAAAAATAAGCATGGCAACTAAACCCATTTTCATTAATAACTTTTCGCCGGTCGGAGAAAGTACTAATCTTAATTTTTTATGCGCATTTTTTACATTTTTTCCGGCAAAAGCTAAAGCTTTTTCCGGTACTAAAGCTGTAACCATGGCTTTTACTTTGGCTAAACAATAAGCTAAAGCCAAACCGGCAGCTCCTAATAAACTGGTTGAGGTTTTAGGGTCCAAAAACCCATCTGGAATATGCATTTTTTCTCCTTTTTATAATATTGAAGTAAGCACCAGCTTACCGTTTTTAATACCTTTAGTACTGATTAATTTTTCCGCAATACTTTTAATATCACGGCATTCACCTTTTAAAATTAATACTTCCAAACAATTATGTTCGTCTAAATGAACATGAGTGGTTGAAACAATAGTTTGAAAATATTCATGTTGTAGATGATTTAACTTATCTGATAAATCATTACCATGATGGTCATAAACCAAAGTTAAAGTACCTACAATTTGTTGTTCAGGATCTTGTATTTCAGCTTGAATTAAAGAATCACGGATTAAATCTCTAATAGCTTCCGAACGATTTTCGTACCCCTTTTCTTTAATAAGTGCATCAAAATCGTTAATTAAATTTGATTCAATCGAAATTCCAAATCTGATGAGCATTGTGTTACCTTTTTATAAAAAAGTAACACTATAAAAAAAGAATGTCAATATTCCTTTTAAATTAAATGGCTGTTTTTTCAAAACAGTATATTAAAATTTGATATACTTAATAAAAAAATATAGCTATAATAAAAAATCAAAATTATGTTTAAAAAGTTTTATTTTCTAATAATATTTATAAGTGTTCTTTTTTTAATTAGTTTATATTGTTCCTTAAGCTTCGGCACAGTTTATTTACCCATCTTAAATTTTTTTCACTTTCCCTCAGAATATCAAAATATTATTTTAAACATTCGTTTACCTCGAGTTTTAACTGCATTTTTGGTAGGCGCAATTCTTTCTGTTAGCGGGTTAAGTTTTCAGGGCATATTTAAAAACCCTTTAGCAGAGCCATATATTCTTGGCGTTTCCAGTGGTGCAGGGTTTGGTATTGCTTTAGCAAGTTTAGGAGGAATCCTTTTCTTAAATAATTACGCCATATCTCTTTTTGCTTTAGTTGGAGCGGGTTTTTCTATTTTCTTTTTATTTTTCTTTCTTAAAATAATCAAAAATTTTAATTTAACTAATTTAATTCTAATTGGCATAATTATTAATTCTTTCTTCTCTGCATTAATTTTCTTAATCTTTTTTCTTTTCAGCCAAAAAATAGAGAGTTTGCTTTTTCTTTTAATGGGTAGTTGCGATCGCTTAGAATTAAAAATCATTTTATTAATGCTAATACTAACTATATTAATTTGTTTTTTGATTATTAGTTACTTAAAACAACTTAATATTATGCTGGAAAGTGAAGAAATCGCTTATTCATTAGGCATCAAAGTAAATAGAGTTAGATTAATACTGATTTTTTTGAATTCAATTTTGGTAAGTTTTGCCGTAGCTATGGCAGGAATTATCGGCTTTGTTGGTTTAGTGGTTCCGCATATTATGCGATTATTTTTAAAGGATGATTTCAGAATTTTATTTCCGTTTTGTTTTGTTTTTGGCGGTATTTTTGTAATGCTCGCAGATACTTTAGCTAGAACAATTTTTTCGCCTTTAGAATTACCTGTAGGGGTAATTACCGCCTTTATTGGGGCCCCATTTTTTCTTTGGATATTAATAAGGAATAACCCTAAATGATTTCTATTAAAAATTTATCCTTTAATTATGGTTCTGCCCCTATTCTAAAAAATATTAATCTAAAAATTGATACTACTAAAATTATTGGTTTAGCCGGTCTAAATGGAGCTGGCAAAACCACCTTATTAAAAATTCTCTTAGGAATAGAAAAAAAATATCTAGGTAAAATTTTAATTAAAGATACAGATTTAAAATACATTAATCAACATAAAATAGCAGAAATTTTTGCTTATTTAGGTATTATGGAAGAAATTAGTTTTAATTTAACCGTACTAGATTTAGTAAAAATGGGTCGTTTCCCTTATACCGGATTTTGGGGATTATTAACAAAAAAAGATCAACAAATACTTAAACAAGTTTTAGAAGAAACAGAATTAAACGGATTTGAACAAAAATATTTGAAAAACCTTAGTGCAGGGGAAAAACAAAGAGCTCATCTAGCCAGAGTGTTTGCGCAAAAGCCGCATTTCTTACTTTTAGATGAGCCTTTTTCCCATTTAGATTTATATCATCAAGATAAAATAGCTGGATTACTTAAAGATAAAAATCAAAAAGAAAAAATAGGCATGTTAATTATTTCACATGATATTAATTTCCTGACCAATTTTTGTCATGAAACTATTCTATTAAATAAAGGTGAAGTAATAGCTATTGGCGCGCCTAAGCAAGTTTTTACACAAGAAAATCTTTTTAAAGCTATGAAAATTCAAAAAAAATACTAACCCTATTAAGTTAAGTCTTTTAATTGATCTAACATATCACTAACATTAGATAAAGAACTATTAACAAACTGTTCTACTATTTGTTCTATTTTATCTGAAATCATACCCATGAATTTATTATCCATCATACCAGCTATCTTTCTTTGCAAAATCTGCGCCATTAGGTCTTTTAATTCTTTTGCAATTTCAGAAAGAATTTCTGGTGCATTACTACATAAATATTGATATAAAACACTTAATAAACTGGAAAGTTCATCTAATTCATCCGGTTGAATTCCATCTGAAATTAAATTAATTAAGGCTATCAACTGTTCTTTAATTTCTTCTGGTAAATCACTACCTTCAATAGCTTTTTTGGTATCTTTAGTTTTTTGGCTTTCAAAAATATGCGAAGAACTAATTTTTGAAGTATCCATGATATTTTACCTCCAACAAATAATTATTTTATTTTATATTTAAGCGAAAATTAAAGAGATTTTAATGTATGGAAATAACTTGTTTTAAAGCTTGAGAAAAAAGGCTAATAACTCCGGTCCAGAATTAAAAATTAATTTACTTTTTTTAGCAACATCTTCATTATAAGTTGTTAAAGTATCCGGTATAATTTCTTTATAATAAAGCGTGAAAGGAACCGGTTCATCAAAATGGGTCTTAATTTTACATGGAGTTGAATGATCTGGTAGTACCATAAGATATAAATTAGGATTTTTTTTCTGATATTCAAGTAAAGGACCGATAACTTTTTCACTAAAATCTTCTATGGCTTTAATTTTTAATCTAAAATCTCCCATATGCCCAGCTTCATCTGGTGCTTCCACATGAAGAAAAACAAAATCTTTTTCTTCTAATAATTTTATTGCCATAGCAACTTTGTTTTCATAATTAGTATCAACAAAACCAGTAGCTCCTTCTATATCTGGAGTTTCAAAACCAATTAATTTACCAATGCCTTTTAAAAGATCCACTGCAGTAACAATACCGCCGGTTAACCCGTATTTATGTTGAAAACTTTCAAATTCTTTTGGTCTACCCTGCCCCCATAGCCAAATATCTGTTACCGGAATTTGACCTTTACTAATTCTATTTCTATTTACTACCGAGCTATTAATAATGGTTTGACTTTCCTGCATCATGCTAATTAGAAGTAAATCTTCATTACCTTTTGGTAAATAATGGCGAATATCTTTTCCGGTAATATCATGTGGCGGAGTACAATGTAAATCAAGATATTTTTCATCCATTAAAACTAAATTACGATAGCTTACACCTGCAAAAAATTGAGCGTAATTTTTCCAATAATCATTAAGCAGATTAATCAATTCTTTAGCTTCTTCATTAGTTATGTGTCCAGCTGTAAAATCTTGCATAATATTATTAGTGATAGTGACAAAATTACATCTAAAAGGAATTCTATTAAGAGGTATTTCTAAATTCATGCTAGCCGCTTCAATTGGTGCTCTGCCAGTATAATAAATTTTTGGATCGTAACCTAAAATACTCATATTAGCAACATCAGAACCAGGCGAAAAATTCTCAGGGATAGTTCTTACCATACCGGAAATTCCCATTTTGGCAACTTGATCTAAACTTGGTTTATTAGCAACCGATAAAGGGGTACGCCAACCAAGATCTGGTATTGGATAATCTGCCATACCATCACCTAAACAAATAATATACTTCTTTTTTTGATTAGGGCTAGCCGTCCAAAAAGCTTCGGTATTATTTTCTACAGCTAAAGTAGTAGAACGATTCATATTATTAATAGAATTTAATTTAGCTATATTCATCAAAACCTCTAGGATAATTGTAACATATGCTTATTTTTTTTGTATATCTATATGGCAGAGCTATTTGGATATACGAAGGAAGCAACCTCTAACTAACCTCTTAAAATTTGTTCTAAAATTTTCGCTAAAGCTTCTAATTTTGCTTTAATACTAAGATAATCACTGCCTGTTTGATATAATTCTTCAATAATTTTATTATATCTTTCATATAATTGTTTCTTTGCTTCTTTCCATTTTAGGTCAATTTCTAAAGCTTGTATCTTACCAGATTTAATATGAACACTTATACTTTCACCAAGTTCAGAAATAGATGCCAAACTAATATCAGAAGGTGAAAATTCTTTCAAAATATTAGATACCAAAGTTAGATTTATTTTTCCAAAATTAGTAACACTTTCTATTAACTTAATATATAACTCATTAACATCTTTTTCTAACCCTTGTAAATAAGTTAAATCTGATTGAGAAAAACTTGAAGGTAATGCTTGATAATACAAATCTAATTCTTTTTCTAATTCAACAAATATATTAAAAAGTTGTGTTTTTAATTCATCGGCTCTTATTCTTAATACTAACTCATCTTCTCTGCTATTAACAAAATAATTTAATTGAAATAATCTTTGAGCTAATTCCTGTAATAACGGAACAAATCTAGCTTTGCATCTTTCTAAATCAAATTTCTTAGTAATAGTTTCAGATGAAGAAGAGGCAGGTATTTTTCCTAAATACACCTGCTGACGTAAACTTTGAATTTCTAATTCGTTTCTTAGCTCTGCGGATAAAGTGGTTGAGTCAATACGATTATAAAGAAGATAAAGATTATCTGCATTACTTAAAATTTCACTTTGTATTTGGGGAAAATTAGGTATTTCTACAATATCCCCTCCAATATCATCAGATTTATACCATTTCCCGTCGATTTTCAAATAACTATACCAATGCTCACCGGTATGTACCAAAATTTTTGCTAATTCGTACGGAGAAAATTCTTCTCGATCAAAATATTTACCTAAATCTAAATAAGGTTTTAAAGCTATAATTTTCTTTTGAAGAATAACTCTAAACATAATTTCATTCGGTTTTTGGGTTGAAGACAATTTTAAAAAATCCCTTTTTATCAATTTTTCAACAGCCGTATTATGATAGGTAACAATTTGCTTGCGACCCTCATTTGTCGTTTCTTGTGTAAATTTTTCTAATTCACTTGCAGTAATAAAAGCCTGGTCCATAGCCTGATAAACACTAACTACATTATCCTCATACTGTATTAAATATAAAGTTACCGGGGCTTCTAAATTAAATCTCCCTTTTTCTTCTCTACGCATAAGTATTTGAGCTTGTTTACTAATTTCTGTTATTTTACTATAAGCTAATCCGGTTTGATCCATATTTCCAAAAACAGGTAATAAATCGGCTAAATCTTGAGCTTCATAACTTTCCAGAAAAATTTTCCCTTGTTGCAATAAATTAACCAATCTAAACATTTCTATTACAGTTATGGTATTTCCTGTAGCCAATTTATTTAATAATGCTTTAAAATAAGCTTTTATATCAGGTAACGTAAGATGCAAACATTGATCTCTATAAAGCCTAAATACGTTATCACAAATAAGTTGATAATACTTATTTTTCCAAATTAATATTTGATCTGCAACGGCTTTAAAATGTTGATATGCTTCATTAGTTCTATCAAACAAAGTAGATATTTGTGCATCTTGCATTAAAGACAAAATTTCATTAATAATTTTAAAGTTATCTTCCAAACGTAGTAAAACTGGATCTAAGCTATTTACTTTTGTTAAATTTGAAATTAACTTCGTTATTTTTGCTAATTCTTCTTTATGATCACTTGCCTTATCTAGATTAAGAGCTGTTTGTCTATCAATCAACAACAATAGTAATGGCTCAACAGTAGGTTTTAATTCAGTTAATTTTACATTAAAAAATTCGATTGGATCCCTAGATTGCCTTATTGATTCTTTTAAAACAGGAAGAATAGCAGAATTTTCTCCGATAAAATGTTCTATATCAAACTGTAAAACAGTTTTTGTTTTTTCTGCTTGTTCGCATAAATCGTTGAATTCTTGTAACTCTCTTGTTAATTGCTCTTTTTGTTCTTGACCTGCCATTTCTAAACTTTTTTCTAATGCATGTCTTATTAAATTAACTTGAAAGCCTAATGGCACATTTCGAATTTGTTGTTTACCTTCTCTTGTTACGGGTAAATCTGTTTCATTTTCTTCTAAAATACCAGAACTCATAATTTCTGTTATATTCCTTAATTCACCTTGACCAAAATATTGATAAATTCCTTTTTCCCTTTTAAAAACTTTTTGGCAAAATTCAGCTAAAATCTTTTCGCGTGCAAGTTTTCCTGGTGACAATGCTTCTGGTGATAAATCTAATAAACCCTGAAAATAAGGAGATCGATAAACTAAATTTAAAAATGTAGCTAAAAAACAAGTATTAGGTCCATGTGCAATTTTACCTAAATCTACAGTTTTCCTTTTAAGTAAGAGGACTCTATTTTTTGCCTCATCTTTTTGTAAAAATATATTGGGGTATTTTTCTAATTCTGTTTTTAAAGCAGAGAAAAAATCTTCTTCAAAGAGAAAATCAAAAGACCAAGCTAAAAATTTTCGATCTTCTTGGCTATGAAAAAATTGAGCCGTTTGACTATTTGTTAAAAATATTAATTTTTTAACTACTTTTTCAAAAAAACTCTTTTTAATGGGTTCATCTAATATATGCCAAATCTTTTGAATGGTTTGAAATAAAATAGTTCTTTGAGGTGGACTAGTTTCAGAAAATAAATCTTTACTTAAATTAGATGGATCAAGATGCGTCACTCCAAAAACCGGAAAAAAATCTGTTCCCAGATCATCTTGCATAATGATGGTTAACGTGCTTTCTATTTCAGTAGATGATTCACCTGATAACCGTTCGGTAAAGGTTATTGAAGAATTTCCAAGATAAACAGCATCATCTGTAATTATCACTTCTTGAAACTTTAAATTTTTTATTGAAGAGTCACGAAAACTTTGCAAAAAAGCTATAAACCTTGCTTTTTCTTCTGTTTGTAAACCAGGCATAAAAATAATTTTACTGCCGTTAAGCATTAACTTAGCATTATCAATTACTTTAAAGCCACTCATTGTATAAAACAACCAAATACATAAAAGTTTTATTCTGCTTTGTATTTCTTTTGTTTCTGCTGTAGCTTTTTGTGGTTTTAATTCCTCTGATTTAAGAAAACAATCATAAACAATGCGTGAAAATAAAGCTGTTTTCTCAAAATAGCTAGCGGTATTTGGAGCTGATGAATCGGAAACAGTTTGTAAAATTGATTTTACCAATTTTTCTGTATTTTCCGGAAATGTTGAGACATATTTCATTGTAAAATTTACAATTAATTGTTCAACTTCTTCTTTATGTTCTGGTAATAATGTTGAAAATGGACCAAAATTTAACACAAAAACTCTTTGAAAAACCAAAATATTTTCCCAAGAATCAAAATTTATGGTTATTGTTTTTTTTTGTTCTATTTCTTCTTTTAAATTAATCTGAAGAATATCACAACATAAATCTTCAATCTGTTTAAATTCCAAAGAAAACGGAGGTTTAGCATTAATTTGACCATAAACATAATAAATTTTAGCAATTTCCTGATAAATTTTTAAAATATTCTCTTTACTTAATGGTATTTCGCTAAATAATCTAGAAATATTCCGGGTATACTCTGATACAAATGTTTCCAAATCCTTTGGTATTGGCTCAAGAATAATTGCTTTTCCCTTAAATTCCTCAATATTTCTACTTAAAACTTCCAGCGGAATTTCGACTTTTTCAGGCGTTTTGGATCTTTGTTGTTGTGGTAATACTACTACTGGAGGCGGCAATATAGATGAAGGCTGTACGGGAGCTTTTTCCTCTGCCTGGTCGGGGGTTGGCATAACAGCTCTTATCTCTTCAACTTTTTGCAAAATCAAATCAATAACTTTTTTAGAATTTGGAGTCATAGTTATTCTATTAAAAGAAAAAAAACATCCTGCTTCCTCTGTAGTAACAGCTTTAACTTTATCCGGATATTTCTGAGATAAAAACAGAACTGCATCACAAAAATGACTTTTAAAATTGCCTAAAGTAGTAGATTCCCTTGCAATATCTTGTTTTAACTGAGTTAAAATTTTCGTAAATCTTATATCTAGTTCACACGATTCTAAAACTTGTACTAACTGCTGAAAAGCATTTCTTAATTCAGTAATTGCGGATATTCTTTTTGCCGGATTTATTTGCATTATCTGTTGCATTTCATGTGGCTTAGATGCTGGTGTAGACATAATTATACTTCTCCCAATATTTTTTTACCCTTTTTCTTTGATTTTTAAACATGCTGTTTTGAGGTCTAAACATCACTGAAAATCATTTGTATTATATTTTTTATCATCCTAAAAGGAATATATTAAACGCGGGAGAAAAGAGATAGCTCTGAAACCTGTTTGTACAATTTAAAAACAGCCGTAGAGGGATGACTCAAAAATTAAAAAGGCACTGAGAAAAGAAATTAAAAATATGATATGTTTTTAAATTTTTTGACCCCAAATTTAAAAATGCTTTATTTGCCAAGGTAAACCTTGCTTATTTAATTCTTCCATAAAAGGATCTGGGTCAAATTCTTCAATATTAAAAACGCCATTACCTTGCCATTTTTTTTGTAAAATCATCATTGCGCCAATTACGGCCGGTACACCGGTAGTATAAGAAACTGCTTGGGATTGTACTTCTTTATAGCAAACAACATGATCGCAAACATTATAAATCATGATTTTTTTCTTTTTTCCGTCTTTTATACCTTCAAAAATACAACCAATGCTGGTTTTGCCAGTATAATTGGTACCGAGTGTTGAGGGGTCAGGTAATAACGCTTTTAAAAATTTTATTGGTACAATTTCTTGACCTTCAAACATGATAGGATCAATTCTGGTTAAACCTACGTTTTGTAGAACCTTTAAATGGGTTAAGTAGTTTTCAGAAAAAGTCATCCAGAATCTGATTCTTTTTAAACCTTTAATATGTTTAACCAGAGATTCTAGTTCCTCGTGATAAAGTAAATATGAGTGTTTTGGTCCAACTTCTGGGTAATCAATATCTTTATGAATAGACATTGGTTCAATTTCAATCCATTTACCATTTTCCCAGTATTTACCTTTTTGGGTAACTTCGCGGATATTAATTTCTGGGTTAAAATTGGTGGCAAACGGGTGGCCGTGATCTCCGGCATTGCAATCTACAATATCAATATAATTGATTTCATCAAAAAAATGTTTTTGCGCATAAGCACAAAAAACATTAGTAACACCCGGGTCAAAACCACTACCAAGTAAAGCTAAAATGCCAGCGTCTTTATATTTTTGTTGGAAATCCCATTGCCATTTGTAGCAAAATTTAGCTTCATCCGGTGGTTCGTAATTAGCTGTATCCATATAATGTACTTTGGCTTTTAAACAAGCTGTCATAATAGAGAGGTCTTGATAGGGTAAAGCCATATTAATTACTAAATCTGGTTTAATTTTTTTGATTAGTTCATACACAGCATTGCTATCATCAGCATCAAGTTGAGAGATAGTGATTTGATTATTAACGGCTTTTTGAATTTTCTCACATTTACTTAAGGTCCGGCTAGCTAAATGAATTTTATTAAAAACATGGGTATTTTTTACACATTTTTTCACTACAACGTTGCCAGCTGCACCAGCTCCGATAATCAGTACAGAATTCATAACACACCTCCCGTAAAAAATCGGAAGAATTATGGCACGTTTTTTTAATTCTGTATACCCTATGGCCTATTTAGCTTCAGACTTTTGCAAATTCCATATTTCTATGTTATAGTTATCCCACTATGATACATAATTATGATGCTACCCAAATTAAAGTTTTAGAAGGTTTAGAAGCAGTAAGAAAACGTCCGAGTATGTACATTGGTTCTACCAGTAAATCAGGTTTACACCAATTAATATATGAAGTAGTTGATAACAGTGTTGACGAAGCACTTGCCGGGCATTGTACTGATATAACTGTAACTATTGATAAAGAAAGTATTGTTACAGTTGTAGATAATGGTCGCGGAATTCCTATTGATATTCATAAAGAAAAAGGTTTACCTGCTATAGAAGTTGTTTTAACTACTCTTCATGCAGGCGGAAAGTTTGGTGGTGATGGCTATAAAGTTTCCGGTGGTTTACACGGAGTTGGTGTTTCTTGTGTTAATGCTTTATCCGATTTTTTAACTGCCATTGTAGTAAGAGATGGCAAAAAATATACCCAAACTTACCATCGCGGTATTCCCGATAACCAAGTTGGAACATTTGAACCTGCTGGTGACCTACCTCGTGGTACAACTATTATTTTTAAACCAGATGCAGAAATTTTTGAAACTGTTGATTTTACCTCAGAAATTATAGATCACCGTTTAAAAGAGTTAGCCTTTTTAAATAAAGGTTTAAAAATCACATTTATAGATAAACGCTACGAAGTAATAACTGAAAATGTTTATCAGTTTGAAGGTGGAATTAAATCTTATGTAGAATCGTTAAATAAAAATAAAACAGTTTTATTTGATGAACCAATCTATTTTAGGAAAACTAAGGGTAATTACGAAGTTGAAATTGCTGTACAGTATGTTTCTGATTATTATGACGAAAATGTGATAACTTTTGCAAATAATATTAGAACTAAAGACGGTGGTACGCATTTATCTGGTTTTAGAAGTGCATTAACCAGAGTTATAAATAACTTTGCTAAAAAATACGATTTATTAAAAGATAAGGACCAAGCATTTCAAGGTAATGATTTAAGAGAAGGTTTGGCGGCAATTGTAAGTATTAGACTCCCTAATCCTCAATTCGAAGGACAAACTAAAGGTAAATTAGAAAATTCTGAAGTAAAGGGTGTTGTTGAGTCTTTATCTGATGAAGGCTTAACGGATGCTCTTGAAACTAACCCTAAATTTGGGAAGTCGATAGTAAATAAAGCTTTAATTGCACAAAGAGTAAGAGAAGCTACCAGAAAAGCACAAGAATTAGTTAGAAGAAAGAGTGCTTTAGAGAGTACTACTTTACCAGGTAAATTAGCAGATTGTTCTGAAAAAGAAGCTAGTAAATGTGAAATATTTATTGTTGAGGGAGATTCTGCCGGCGGTTCTGCAAAACAAGGTAGAGATAGAAATTTTCAAGCAATATTGCCATTAAGGGGTAAAGTATTAAACGTTGAAAAAGCCGCTTTAGATAAAATTTTATCCAATGAAGAAATAAGAACCTTAATTACGGCAATAGGACCTGGCGCAATAGTTGGTTTGGAAATGAGCAATAACGATAATTCTAATAAAGAAGAAGAAGAAATTAATGTGTTAGAAAAGTTGCGTTACCATAAAATAGTCATTATGACTGATGCTGATGTTGATGGAGCACATATTAGAACGTTATTATTAACTTTCTTTTTTAGATATGCCAGAGCTGTAATACAAGCTGGTGCTTTATATATTGCACAACCTCCATTATATTTAGTAAAAAAAGGAAATTCTCAAAAATACGCATTTAATGATAAAGATTTAGAAACTATTTTAGCAACTTATGAAAACAGAGATAGTGTTAATATTCAAAGATATAAAGGTTTAGGGGAAATGAACCCTGATCAGCTTTGGGAAACTACTTTAGATCCGCAAAACCGAACTCTTTTACAAGTAAATTTAGAAGATGCTGAAGAAGCTGATGAAATTTTCACGATTCTAATGGGTAGTGTTGTTGAACCCAGAAGAAATTTCATCGAAAAATATGCTAAAGATGTTCGTTGGATTGATATTTAATATTTAATAAATTCCACAAAAATATATATACTAAATTTAAGAAAAAGCACTGGATTTCTTTAAATTAACCTTTAATTTACTCAAAATTAATCTAAAAATAGTAGAAAAACATAAGTGGCAAAATCAGCGATTATTACAAAACCAAAACCCATAATACCAACACCTTTAAGTCCACCATAAAATAAAAATCTGGCTGTACAAAGAAAAATATCCGCCAAAAAATTAAAATTCCCTCTAAATATATTAGTTACGCCTTCTTTTACAACATCTTTTCTAATATTTGCGCTGACTGATTTAATACTTTAGCCTTTTTAAGTAAATCTATCCCTGTTTTAAATTGAAAATAATCATAAATCACCCCAATTCCGGGAGCAATAAAATTAGGAGCACTTTGACCATTATAAATATTGGTTATGTATAAATCTCTCTTAAGAAAAATGGTCTCTCGCTTGCTCGTAAATCAGCATGCCCACCTTCTATAACTCCATAAAAAGGTCTGGGACATTCATCTTGATACCAAGATTTTATGGATTTCCCGCCGGTAGAGTGAATAATGACTACATCAGCTTTTGGGTCACCTGGCTGAGTTTGCACAGTATGCCCTCTAACAATTTTCTTTATCCCTAGTTTTAAGGCTAATTCTTCAATAATCTTATGTGGATTAAAACAATAGATCCCATCACCTCTAGTTGGATTTTTAGCAAACCTTACTATATCAGGATTAGGATCTCCCCAAAGTATGGAACTATAATCATGAGCTGATGCAAGAAATCCGTGTAAACTGCAAGGTACCTCGGAACCAATCACAGTTGTAGGTTCAAACGTAGCATTGTAAACAGGAATTCCACCATGCAATATTAAAATATCATCATAAATACCAAAATAAGGTAATTCGGAAAATAAAGATTTAAAGGTATTAATAATCTTTTCTGCTATAACTGGCGGATAAGAACAAAATCTTTGCCGAATTTCTGTTTGAAATTCACCTCGATCAACCATATTTTTTATCTCATGGTTTCCTTTGGTTAAAAATATTTTATCAGGAAACATAGTTTTTAGCTGTAAAATAATTAATAATACTTCTAAAGATTCTGATCCGCGATCTACTAAATCGCCGGTAAAAATTATCCTCACATCCTCATTTTGTAATCTCTTCAGCAAATTTTCTTTACTTAATATTGTATACAAAGAAATTGGGTCTCCATGCAGATCCCCAATAATAAAAGTCTCGGTGTTATCGTGTTCAGGAAAAATCATAGCCTTTTTTTCAATTAGTTCAATAATTGACTCAGTATCCGGTTCAAAATAACACTTTTTGGTACTGGCGATTGTTACTTTACTGGAATTAGATAATTGAGAGTAAATATCATTTCTACTAGTCCAATGTTCTGAAAAATCTATATCAGAATGAAAAAAAAAATTTTGACTCTCAATAAAAGCGATTAATTGTGTTGGATTTTGAAGATAATTACAAACCATCTGGTTTATAGCCGCTTCAAACTCCAAAACTTGAGGAATAAATTCTGTTTCCGGTGTAGGCAAAGATGCATATGTGCCTAGTTCTTCTGTCTCTTCTATAAACAATAAACTTCTTCCAGATAATGGGCACATTGGGCTCAAATCCAATGGTGTAATCAGTCCGGAAGGCGAAGCAAATTCTGGTAGATTGTCTAGGTGATCCTTAGCAATTTGCTGCTGGATTTCTTCTGTTAATGCAATAATTAATTCTTCTTTTTCCTGATTTTTAGGCAAACCTTCTTTAAGATCTTTTACATAAATTTCCTGAAGTGTAATTAAATCACTATATCTGGAAATAATTTCTTCCAGTTGACTATCAGTTTTAAAATCTTGATCAGCCAAAGCTTTTATTGCCCGGGAATAATTTTTTGCTAATTGCTTACAATTCTCCGCTATTGCAAGAAATAGGTTTTCCAAATCTGGTACTTCTGTTTTATCTGCTTCTTCCAAATATTCTATTCGTTTTTCTAAATTAGCTATTTGTTCTCTTTTATAATTTTCTAAAGTAGCCATAACTAATTGATCCTGAGCAACTTTTTCTTTATCTCTGGTTGTCATAATTTGTCGCTTAATCTCTTCTTTGGAAATTCTATGTCCTGAAGGCAAACCTGCGGTTACTGGTCTTAAAGCCAAAATTTATTCCCCCTCTGTAAATCTATCGTTATAATATTTTTACCCTTTATTGAAAAAAATGAAACAAAACTATAATAATTTTATTATATAATTAATAATATATGCTTAGAAAAAACGTCATAAAAATAAAACTTTTGTTTCTTTTTAAAAGAAAAAGGAGAATATAAATGCAATTTACTCACGAAGTGGAAAAAATGTGTTCCATTACCAAAGGTTGTAACCATGGCCCAGCGCCAATACCAGAAGAGGGCAAGTGGATTCAAGCCAAAGAAATAAAAGATATTTGTGGACTTTCTCACGGAGTCGGCTGGTGTGCACCGCAACAAGGAGCATGCAAACTCACGCTTAATATTAAAGACGGAATAATTGAAGAAGCTTTGGTAGAAACCATTGGTTGCACAGGTATGACCCACTCTGCTGCTATGGCATCTGAAATTCTACCTGGAAAAACCATTTTGGAAGCCCTAAATACTGATTTGGTTTGTGATGCTATCAATACCGCTATGAGGGAGTTCTTTTTGCAAATTGTTTATGGCAGATCACAAACCGCTTTTTCAGAAGGTGGTTTACCTATTGGTGCCGGTTTAGAAGACTTAGGTAAAGGGTTACGTTCGGTAGTAGCAACTATGTATGGCACAAAATTGAAAGGTGCGAGGTATTTGGAAATTACCGAAGGTTTTGTAAAAGAATTAGCTTTAGATGATAATAACGAAATTATTGGTTATTCGTTTGTAAATTTAGGTAAGATGATGGAAATGATTGAGGCAGGTACAGATGCCAATGAAGCTTTGATAAAAGCCAGCGGCAAGTATGGCCGCTTTGATGAAGCGAAAAAAGTGATTAATCCAAGGAAGGAGTAGGGTAGGAAGGCACAAAGTAACGTCTGAACCTTGATTAGAATGATTAAATGATGGGCTATGATTTGGGGGAACAGGCACTAAGGTGGGCTCACGGTGCAATCGTGCTACCATGCTATCGTTGGGGTAGAAAAAATCAGGGATTTTAAGAGGCGAATTTTTACCCTCACCCCAACCCTCTCCCACGAATGGGAGAGGGCGTTTCTTTGAAATTAAGCAGGGTTTACCCTTATTGCAAGAATAAAAAAAAGAATAAATGTAAGTATGCAATAAAATACAATATTTAGTGAGGACTTTAAAAATTTTATGAAGAACCTTTAAAAAATTACTGTCTGAGCGAAGCGAGAGTTCTTTCTTTTGTACCCCTGGGGGGCTTCGCCCCCCAGGGGTACGTAAAAAACTCTTTGGGGCTTACCCCGTTTTCTTTTTCAAAAGAAAATGGGGTAAAAAATAATTAATTTTGTTTCTTTATTAAAGAAAAAGGAGATAAAAATGATAACTTTTGAAGGCTACGAACGTAGAATCAATCAAATAAACAAATTTTTAAATGAAAATAATATTACCTCTTTAGAAGAAGCCAAAAAAATTTGTGATGAAAAAGGAATAGATGTATATAAAATCGTGAAAGAGATTCAACCAATCTGTTTTGAAAATGCCTGCTGGGCTTATATTACCGGTGCCGCGGTAGCTATAAAAAGAAGGCAAAAAGTAGCCAGCGAGGTAGCTGAAACTTTAGGTGAAGCTTTACAGGCATTTTGTATTCCCGGTTCCGTAGCTGATGATAGAAAAGTAGGTATTGGCCACGGTGGTTTAGCGGCTATGCTTTTAAGAGAAGAATCCAAGTGTTTTGCTTTTTTGGCTGGGCATGAATCTTTTGCCGCGGCAGAAGGGGCCATAGGAATTGCAAAAAATGCCAATAAAGCTAGAAAAAACGAATTAAAAGTAATTCTAAACGGTCTAGGAAAAGACGCCGCCTATATTATTGCCAGAGTAAATGGTTTTACCTATGTAAAAACCAAATTTGATTATGCTACCGGTAAATTACAAATAGTAGAAGAAAAGGCTTTTTCTCAAGGGCCAAGCGCAATGGTGCGCTGCTATGGTGCCGATGATGTGCGTGAAGGGGTAGCAATTAACCATTTAGAGAGAGTGGATATTTCCATTACTGGTAATTCTACTAACCCAACTAGGTTTCAACATCCGGTAGCTGGTATTTACAAAAAAGAATGTTATGAGCAAAGCAAAAAGTACTTTTCCGTAGCTTCCGGTGGTGGCACGGGAAGAACATTACACCCAGATAACATGGCTGCTGGACCTGCTTCATATGGCATGACAGACACTATGGGCCGCATGCATTCTGATGCCCAATTTGCCGGTTCTTCTTCTGTACCTGCACATGTGGAAATGATGGGGTTTATCGGGATGGGTAATAACCCGATGGTAGGAGCTTCTGTAGCGGTAGCAGTTGCAGTTGCAACATAAATCGAACCGTATGGTACAGGCACGCCTGTACCATATAAATGAATAAAAAATAATTTCTATCTATGCAAGCGTTCCGTAATTGCCCTTCTGATACTTCTGGCTAGTTCAGAAACAATTTCTCTGGATTCAAAATATTGTAAGGGTCTTTTCTTCATAGTAGTTCCGTTTAGAGGATTAACTATATTTTCACCAAGGAGAATATTTAATGGTTCAAGTATCCGAGAAACCGGGTGAGTTACCACAGAAACAGCGACATTTCCGATTTTAGAAATAAGTTCATCATTTTCAGCGCGTTTTTTGCCGGTTTTTGTCATTACAAAACCCCAAATTGTAGATAAAATCCCTACTATTTGTTCTTTTAATTGTTCAAGAGGTAGATCAGTGGGGTTTTCCTCACTATCTAACCTGTAAAGTAATTCTTTAGTAATGCTAGCCAAATGAGTTAATACGGTAATTTGGTCACTCCATTTACCATGTAATTTGGTTTTTAATCTTACAAAATCCAAATTACTTAATTCTTCTAAATTTTTACTTAATTGGCTAGGATTAGAAGTTAAAGCTTCATCAATATTGGCTAACTGCTCCATCATCAAACTTAAACTTGCTTTTTTTAAAGATGATTGAACTGAAATTTGACTTGATTGTACAGCTTCCATTTTTTCATCTGCTTCTCCCATCGATGTAATATGTAAGTGAGTTACCGGTTGAATTGGTTGTGAAGGAACCAAAGCTAGTTCGGCTTTGGTTTGTTCAGTTTTTTTCTGCTTTTGAGAAACAATTAAAGTAAGTTTACTTGTTTCTTGTTGTACTGTTCTAACTGCCGTCATTATATCACCTATAAAAATAATTCCTCTATTTTAAAAAATTTAAACATGGAAAAAAATGCTATAATAATAATTATGCATAATCAAAAAATTGCTGAGTTCTGGCATAAAGAACAAAATCTTATTATTTGCGATCTTTGCCCGCGTGCTTGTACTTTAAAAGATGGCCAAACCGGATTTTGTTTAAACCGGCAAAATCTAAATGGTGAGTTAATTAGCATTACTTATGGTAGAGTTTCCAGTTTTCACTTAGACCCGATTGAAAAAAAGCCATTATTTCATTTTTTCCCCCATTCTAGTGTTTTTTCTTTCGGAACAATTGGATGTAATTTGGATTGTCAATTCTGTCAAAATTGGCAGATCAGTAAAGATAATAAAAATTTAGAACGAGAATATATCCCACCTGAACAAATAATTGCTACTGCTAAAAAAATTAATTCAATGTCAGTTGCTTTTACCTATAATGAACCTATTATCTTCTTTGAATATTTAAAAGATGTTGCAGATTTAGCAAAAGCGCAAGGTATTTATAGAGTAGGCGTTTCTGCCGGTTATATTACTGAGAAAGCCAGACCTGCCTTTTTTAATTGCCTTGATGCCGTAAACATAGATTTAAAAGGGTTTTCCGAAGATTTTTATTCCAAGTATTGTCATATTCACCTTGAGCCAGTGCTTGAAACTATAAAATATGTAAAAAACGAAACTAAAACTTGGCTGGAAGTAACCAATCTAATTATTCCCAATGCCAATGATACAGAAGAAGATTTTGAAAAACTTACTACTTGGTTTATGGAAAATCTTGGTCCGGATGTTCCGTTACATTTTTCAGCTTTTTACCCTAGTTATAAAATGATGAATACCCCGCCAACTCCACCAGAAACCCTTATCAAAGCCAGAGACATTGCTTTAAAAAATGGGCTGCATTACGTTTACACCGGTAATATTGCCGATACAAAATCTCAAAGTACTTTTTGCCCAAACTGTAAAAAAATAGTTATTGAACGTAATCAGTATAATATTGGATCAATTAATTTAAATGGAAATAAATGTAAATTTTGCTCTACGGAGATAGCTGGACGATTTTAATCGTAAATTCTTCTCAATTCAAATGGCCTTTTGCTAACAGGTAACTCGGCATTGCCTCCTTTAATTACTCCGTAAAAAGGAATCGGGCAATCACTACGATAACCTAAACCTGAAGTTACTGAGCCACCTCCTGTAGAATGGATGGTAACTACATTAGCTTTGGGATCTCCCGGACCTACTACTGCCGTATGACCTCTCATATCTTTATTAATTCCTAACTTAGAACTTATTTCAGGCATTACCACATCAGGGTTAAAGCAATAAACACCTCCCCCTCTCTCCATATTTTCGGTAAAAGCTTGATGAGTAATATCGCTCTTGGGGTCACCCCATAATAACGAACAATGTTCATTTGCTGATGCTAAAAAACCATGTAAACTACATGGAACGGTGGTAAAGAATCTATGATCTGATTCATCACTTGGTTTATAAACAGGAATCCCTCCGTGAGCTAATAAAACATCACCATATATGCTCATATAAGGCAACAAAGAAAAAAATGATTTGAAAGCAGCTATTATTTCTAAAATTTTCTCCGGATACACCCCTTTTAATTTTTCGCTTATATCAATTTTAAAGGTACCACGATCAACCATATGTGAAGTTTCATGATTACCTTTAGATATAAAAATTTTATCCGGATAATTTATTTTTAAATACATGATCATTAAAAGTACTTCCAACGGTTGAAATCCTCTGTCTATATAATCACCAAGAAAAACTATTCTAATATCTTCTGTTTTTAACCGTTCTAATATATTTTCTCTGTCCAGGAATGCCAATAAAGAATAACTATCACCATGCAGATCACCTACTAAAATTGTTTCTGTATTGTCATGATCAGGAAATATATATGCCGTTTTTTGATCAGGTAAAGATATACCTTCTATATTTGATTCAAAAACATGTTTAGTAGTTTTTGCTATAATAGGTTTTGTTAAAGCAGTTAATTCATGATAAACATCATCTATTGTTATCCAGTGATGTCCAAATCTGATATCAGTACTAAATAAAGCAGTCCCTTGTTCAATAAAAGTGATTAATTGATTGGGGTCTAACATAAAATCTTTAATCATTTTATCAATTAATTCTTTAAACTCGTGAATATTTTTACTAAAGTTAATCTCTCTAATGTCTGATGCATTAAATGCTTCACAAAGCTTAACTAGGCTAGGTGTTAACGGAGGTGTGATAGGTTTTTCTATAGGGGTAAATTCCTTATATTCAGATATCAAATCAAGTTTAATTTCCCTGCATTTTTCTCTTATACTGCTGTTTAAACTATCTATAGACAATTTTAGATCCAAATCAATCTCTGTTTGATTTTTACACATACCCAAATAAGCAATCTGTTCTGATATTAATTTGTCATATAATCTAATAAGATCTAAAATTTTATTAGCGTCCTCAAACAATAAATTTCTGAGTGTATTAATCAATTTAGAATAGATAGTTGCTAATTTTTCACAATTTTCAGCTAACTTACTTAAAGTATCTTGTATAGTAGGATTGTCGGTAGGGTTTATTTCACTATAATATCTGATACTTGCGCTTAAAAATTTTTCTTGAGCATCTTTATAAGTTATTAAATCTTCGGTGGCTCTAGCTATTTCAGCTAAATCTTCAGGACAAAGATCAAGATAACCTAAAGATTTTGTATCAATGGGTTTTGCAACATCCCAATTTTGCATTGCAGTTAATTTCCTTCTTAGTATTTGTATTTTTTCTTCAATTTCGGATTTGGATAAAGTTGTGCTATGAGAGGAACTACCTCCCACTCTACTTCTCTTACTACTTTCAATCGGATAAAAAACGCTAACTTCCAAAACTTACCCCCCTTAAGTTTATTGTTGTAAAATATTTATTCCAATAATTTAGTTTAATGAAACATCTTAATAGTAAGTTGTTGTTTTTATCTCACTGAAAATAATTCTTAAAAACTTCAAAATAGTCAGATTCATTATTTAAAACTATTGGTTTTATTCTAAGGTTTTTAAAAAAATTAACAAGTTGTTCTGTTTCTGCATTTGCTAAATTCATAAATTTATCTCGATTATTTTTTGAAGCTAAATTAATAGCTATTACTTTTCCTGTTTCCGGATCTTGTAATTTTACAAACCCTTTATTAGGTAATACAAATTCATTTTTATGAGTAAGTACAATTGGTATTAGATCAAACTTTCTGCTCAAAATTTTAAAAGCTCGCTGAAAATCTGCATCTTGAAAATCAGAAATTACAAAGACTAAAGCTTTTTTATGATAAATTTTTAGCAAATATTCTAAAGCTTTATTTATATCGGTTTTTTGATTCTTGATATTAAATATAGAAATTGTTTTTAAAATTTTCAGTAAATATTTTTGCCCTCTTCGCGGCGGTAAATAGTTTTCAATTTTATCCGAAAACATAACTAATCCTAATTGATCCTGATTTTGCTTCACCAAATAACCTAGAATTGCAATAATTTCCAAAAGCATCTCTTTCTTAGTTTTGTCTTCACTGCCAAACCTCATGGAAGCACTTACATCTGCCAAAATAAAAACCGTCAATTCTTTCTCTTCTTCAAATTGTTTAATAAATAATTTACTGGTTTTAGCTGTTACGTTCCAATCAATGTTACTAATGTCATCATCAATTGTATATTCACGTACTGATTGAAAATCTAAACCTTTGCCTTTAAATATAGAACGATGATAACCTTGAAAATAACTGCCAAATTCTCTTTGGGTTCTCAGTTCAAGAAGTTTAATCTTCTTAACAAAATCAGAATTAAAAAAAGTTTGCATAATAGATTAAAACTTCTTAATTCTAGTATTTATTGTTTGAAAATGAGCATCTAAACCTTCCATTTCTGCTAATATTTTAATATCATCAACAGCTAATGCTAAAGCTGTTTTTTGATATTCTAATATCGAAGTTGTTTTTAAAAAATCCATTACGCCTAATGGACCGGAAAACCTAGCTGTACCCAAAGTTGGTAATACATGATTTGGACCGGCATAATAATCTCCTAAAGCAATTGGTGTATATGGTCCCAAAAAAATTGCCCCCGCATGTTTAATCTGTTTTATAATATCATTAGCCTTATCGGATAATAATTCTAAATGTTCACCAGCATATTCATTAATTAAAAAAATTGATTCATCCAAAGATTTTGTAACAAATAAAAACGCATTTTTTAACGATTTTTTAATAATTTCTTTTCTTTTACAGGTTTCAAGTCTATCTAAAATATCCTTTTTAGCTTGATTTAATAATTTTAAATCTTCTGAAATAAGAATTGCTATGGAATCTTCCCCGTGTTCTAATTGTGATAAAAAATCAATCACAGCATAATCGAGATACTTTTTATTATCCAGATAAATAAGAATTTCTGATGGACCTGCAGGTTTATCAATATCAACTGTTCCATAAACCATTTGTTTTGCTATAGTAACATAACGATTTCCTGGTCCAACAATTTTATCAACCTTAGGAATACTTTCTGTGCCATAAGCTAAAGCGAAAATTGCTTGTGCACCTCCAACTTTATATATTTTAGTAATACCACAAAGATCTGCTGTTACTAAAACTGCCGGATTTATGACTCCTTCTTTATTAGGCGGAGTAACCATAACAATTTCATTAACCCTTGCCAATAAAGCCGGAACGGCATTCATTAAAACAGATGATGGATAAATTGCTTTTCCGCCTGGTACATAAATACCCACCTTTTCAATGGGCGTATATTGTAATCCGTATTTAACCCCATTTCTTGGTTTTTTTTGCCATGACTTTGGCATTTCATTTCTGTGAAATTCTTCTAAATTTAATTTTACGGTTTTAATTGCTTTAATAAAATCTGGTTTTACTTGATTATAAGCTAATTTAATTTCTTCCTTGCTAACTAATAAATCTAAAGAATTAATATCTTTAACGCCATCAAATTCTTGTAAATATTTTTTTAGTGCCTCATCGCCATGCTGACAAACATTTTTTTTTATTTTTCTCGCTAAAGAAAATAGTTTCACATCATCATTTAATTGATAGATTTTTTTTAATTTATTAATTATATTCAAATGTTTTTTTTTAATTAATCTCATAACTTTTAATATTCCCTCCTAATTCATTAATAAGTGTAAAAAAATTAGGGAACGATGTATTAACACAGGCGCAATTCTTAATTTCAGCGCTTTTTTTACTACCCAGGCTACCAACTACCGCGGACATTGCAATTCGATGGTCAAAAAACGAATTTATATTAAAATCTTTGAATTTTGGCTGACCAGTAATCTCAAACCCATCTTCTGCCACTTTAATTTCTCCGCCCATACTTGTAATTAATTGCGCAATGCTTTCAATTCTATCAGATTCTTTAAATCGCAATTCCTTGGCCCCACTAACTTTAAATACTCCTTTAGCAAATAATGATAATACGGCTAAAATTGGCAATTCATCAATTAATAAAGGGACTTCATCAGGGGTAATAATAATATTTTCTAATTGAGAAGAAAAAACCTCAATATCACTGTAAGGTTCAAAATTATTCAATTTATTATTGATTAAATTAATTCTTGCCCCCATTTTCTGTAAAATAGTAATTAAATTTGTCCTTGTAGGGTTTAAGCCAATATTTTTGATTATTAATTTACTATTAGATAAAATTAAACCTAACACAATAAAAAAGGTAGCAGAAGAAATATCACTGGGAATAAAGATTTCTTTTTCCGAAGATATTAACTCTTTTTGACCTGAAATTAATATTTTATTATTATTACGATAAATTTCTGCATTAAATAAGGCTAATATCCTTTCTGTATGATCGCGTGAAGCAATTGGTTCTATTATTTCCGTAACCTCATCCTGATATAAAGACGCCAAAAGTAAAGCGGATTTTAATTGTGCGCTTGCAATAGGTAATTCATATTTAATTGCATGTAAATTTTTGGTAGGTTTAATTAAAAGGGGCGGAAAAATATCATCTTTCTCTTCAAAAACATTACCGGAAATATCTGCCCCCATTGTTTTTAACGGCGCTATAATGCGCTTCATAGGTCTTCTTCTTATTGATTCATCTCCATCAATAACAGAACTAAATTTTTGTCCTACCAACAAACCGCTTATTAATCTGATCCCTGTACCAGAATTGCCAACGTATAAATTATCCTTACTAGGGTTTAAACCAGCTAAACCATTACCATAAACCTTCACCGTTTTGTTATTTTTATCTAAGTCTATTTTTATCCCCATTTGTTGAAATATTTTGATGGTATTTAAACAATCTTCAGCAAATAAAAAATTTCTAAAAATCGTTTGTTGTTTAGCAATAGCTCCGATAATAATAGCTCGGTGAGAGATAGATTTATCTCCAGGAATGTCATCAATAATTACAGATAAATTTTGAATGTTATTTTCAGCAATATGCCAATTAATCATCATTTATTCTCTTAATAATAAACAGCATAAACCCTCTAGTTCTGCTGTATTATTATATTTTATTTCAATTTTCCCTCTATTATTACTTCCGTTTACTATTATATTATCACCAAAACGCTGTTTTAAAGCTAATTCAGCATTATAAACTTTTTCTGGTTTGATTTTTTCCGTAATTTTATCTTTATTTTTTTTAGCTAGTTTTTCTGCTTGTCTAACGTTTAATTCTTGATCTTTAATTAATTTATAACAGGATAAAATTTGTTCTTCATTTTCCAAATTAATTAAGGTTCTGGCATGTCCTTCGGTAATTTCACCTTTTTTTAAATCGTTTTTTATGATTTCCGGCAAAGTAAGTAATCGTAATGTATTGGATATTGTTGAACGGTTTTTCCCAAAAACTTTAGCGATTTCATCATGAGTAAACTGATGATTATGCAATAAATTTTTAAAGCCCTCTGCTTTTTCAATTATATTCAAATCTTCTCTCAATACATTTTCAATCAAAGCTATTTGCAAAGAGTCTTGATCATTCAAATCTTTAATAATCGCCGGTATTGTAACTAATTCTGCTAATTGTGCGGATCTAAAACGTCTTTCACCAGCCACTAATTCGTAGCTTTCCCCTTTTTTCCTAACAATAATTGGTTGTAATACCCCAAAAGTTTTAATTGAATCTACCATTTCCTGAATTGATTCTTCATTAAATTCTTTTCTAGGCTGAAAAGGGTTAGGTTTAATTTCAGAAATAGGGATATTCGTTACCATTTTGCCGGAAGCAAAATAAGTTCTTGGTATTAAGGCTTCCAACCCTTTACCTAATCTTGATTGCGAAACAATAGTAGGATTATTTGACACGTTTAATTACCTCCTCGGAAAAATTTGCATATGCTAAAGCCCCCAAAGATTTGGGAAAATATAATATAATTGGTAACCCATGACTAGGTGCTTCCGTTAATCTAATATTTCTAGGTATTATTGTATCAAAAACTAAATCGCCAAAAAAATTTTTAGCATTTTCAGCAACTTGTCTATTTAAAGCCGTACGTTTATCAAACATTGTTAATAAAATACCTGCTATTTGCAAATCAGGGTTCAAAGCTTCTTGGATTAAAGAAATTGTCTCAATTAACCCAGCTAAACCCTCTAAAGCATAATACTCACACTGAACAGGAACAATCACTCGATCTGCTGATGATAAAGAATTAATTGTTAATAACCCTAATGATGGAGGGCAATCAATAATAATATAGTCATAATAATCTTTTAAAGCCTCTATTCTTTGTTTCAATAATGTTTCACGTGAAACATGCGAAACCATTTCTATTTCTGCCCCAGCCAAATTTTTATTTGCGGGTAAAATATGTAAATTTTTAAAAGGAGTGGGATATAACACATGCGTCAATTCTTGATTATTTATCAATAAGTCATAAACACTATAAGTTATTTTTTCTAACTTTAACCCTAAACCGGAAGTTGCATTAGCCTGAGGGTCCATATCAATTAATAATACTTTTTTGCCAATTTCACTTAAAAAAGAGGCTAAATTAATAGCCGTAGTGGTTTTACCGACACCACCTTTTTGATTAACAATTGCTATGATTTTTGCTGTCTTCATATCATGAAAGTATAACATAATTTTATGAAAAAATAATAAGGATAAATGGTAACTAGAGGGGCTCGAGGCACAAAGGCACAAAGTTGGGCTCGGGAAACGATGAGTTTAAATTGCGGCTTATGTTTGAACAAAGAAATTGACTTTAAAAAAAAAGTAGTGTCTTTAGTCCGATTAAGTTCTATGTATCCCCTGGGCTTCGCCCCAGGGGTATACGAGAGAGATTGATTTTCTAAGGGGGCAAGCCCCCTTAACCCCTAAAATATCATGCCAATCATTTAATCATTTTAATCACAGTTCAAAACATTATTTCATTTTTACACGTGACACATGTTTATTATAATTGTCCTGAGCCCCCTTTTATTTTTGGTTGATTTGTGCCTACCGCGCTAGTCTTTAATTCACCGCCACCGCCTTTTTCAGAAGTTACATACCAAATTTGATACCAAATTTTCTGAGAAGAATTAATAGAAAAATAAAAATAAACCATGTTTGTATTGTTAGGTATAGTTTTATCTTTCAAAATAGTTTGTAACTTCTCATAAGTTATTGTTTTTGTTGTTTCAAAAGTGCTTGTTCGCGTTAGAATATCATTTGCTTTCCAGATTTGCCCATTTACGTTTTCTATCTTGTCTTTAAGTATAACATATTTAAAATCTAAAGAATTGTATGGAGATTGTGAAGGGTGCACGTAAAACCCTTGGGTGAAAAAGGTTAGGTAAAGGATGGGCGGTAAA
>CAZFTP010000012.1:0-51915 GCA_964521915.1 uncultured Candidatus Marinamargulisbacteria bacterium | reverse complement strand
CTTTTTAAGAAGTAAACACGAACACTTTGTGTTCGCGGAAAAAACTTGATGGCGGAAAGGGTGGGATTCGAACCCACGATACAGTTCCCTGTATACACGCTTTCCAAGCGTGCTCCTTAAGCCACTCGGACACCTTTCCAAAATTTAAGGTATAGCTAAAAAAACTTTAAAAAAACCTAAACCAACAATTCCTGGTACTAAAAAAAATAAATCCCAAAAAATAATACTCAAGGTTAAATAAAAAAATATTTTACTAACTTTAATTTTAGAAAATGCGGCTATAGCTGTAGTAAGTAAAGGTCCTAAAATAATAGTTGCTAAAAAAATAAACCAACCAATTCCTAATTTATGCCAAATTCGATATAAAAAAGATTTTTCAGTTTGTTCTTGCGTTTTATTCCGATATAAAAAACCAACAATTTGTTCACTGATTAATAAAACTAAAGCAGATAAGAATAAAGAACCAAATAATACAGCCAAAAAAATCATCACAGGGCTTTCTAATAAAGCCAAACCAGCGGCAACAGCCGTAATAATCCCTAAAGGGGTAGTAAAAGCGACAATTAAAAACTTAATTAACATAACTAAATGTTAACATATAAAAAGCGATTCTTGTATACATACTTTCATACATACTTTCACAATTTCAAACTAGGTTCATCAATTGAAAAAAACTTTATTTTAGTATAGATTTATTTTATGTCAGATAAATTAATTATTGCTAAAAAAGAATTTCAATCTCGTCTTTTAATTGGTACCGGTAAATTTTCTTCTGCAGAAATTTTAGCTAAAACTATAGAAGCTTCTGGTGCGGAAATTATTACTACGGCTATAAGAAGAGTTGAACTAAATAATAAAGAAGATAACTTTTTAAAAATTATTGACCCGAAAAAATACCTCTTTTTACCAAATACTTCAGGTGCCAGAAATGCCGAAGATGCAATTAAAATTGCCAAAATTGCCAAAGCGTCTGGCTTAACTAATTGGGTAAAATTAGAAGTTACGCCTGAACCAAATCATCTTTTGCCAGACACCATAGAAACTCTAAAAGCCGCGGAAGAACTAGTAAAACAAGGTTTTGTTGTTCTACCTTATATACAAGCAGATCCAATTTTAGCAAAACGTTTAGAAGAAGTGGGATGTGCTACCGTAATGCCATTAGCTTCACCTATTGGTACTAATAAAGGGCATCATACTCTAGAATTTCTTAAAATAATTATCGAAAATGCAAATGTACCAGTTATAGTTGATGCTGGTCTTGGCGCACCATCTGATGCGGCTAAAGCATTAGAAATTGGTGCAGATGCGGTTTTAGTAAATACGGCTATTGCCATAAGTAAAAACCCTATTGAATCTGCCATTGCCTTTAAACTAGGAGTAGAAGCAGGCAGAAAAGCTTTCTTAGCCGGTTTACCAAATCAAAAAGAACAAGCTGAGAGTTCTTCTCCTCTTACCGGTTTTCTTTTCAAAAATTAACATGTATTCAGATCAAATTGATTTTACCAAAATTGAAACTATATACCGATCGTTACCAAAAATTACCGAAGATAATGTAGAAAGTATTCTTGATAAAAAAGATTTTTCGATAGCTGATTTTCCAATATTAATCTCCCCTATTGCCACAAAATTTATAGAAATAATGGCCAGAAAAGCGCAAAAAATTACCAGAGAACGATTTGGTAATACTATCCAACTTTATGCGCCGCTATATTTATCTAATTATTGTGAAAATCAATGCGTTTACTGCGGATATAACTCCAAATTAAAATACCCCAGAATTCAGCTTACTGATAATGAAATTTTAGAAGAAGCCAAAATATTAAAAGCAAAAGGATTTCAACATATTTTACTTTTAACCGGAGAAGCTCCACATAAAACTAATTTAACCTATATAGCCAATGCAGTAAAAATGCTAAATCCTCTATTCTCTTCAATTTGTTTGGAAATTTACCCGTTAGAAACAAATGAATACGAAATTTTAATAGAAAATGGGGCTGATTCTCTAACCATTTATCAAGAAACTTATAATCGCAATATATATAAACAAGTACATTTAGCTGGTAAAAAAGCTGATTTTAATTTCCGTTTAAATACACCTGATAGAGCGGGAAAAGCTAATTTTGCTAAAATTACTTTAGGTGCCCTTTTAGGTTTAGCAGATTTTAGATGGGAAGCCCTTAATTTAGCCGCCCATTTAGATTATTTAAAAAAAAATTACTGGCAAATTGAATACGCTATTTCTGTACCAAGAATAAAAAAAATTCCTGTTGGATTTATGCCCTTAGTAGAAGTTACGGATCTTGATATAACGCAACTGATCTTAGCTTTTAGATTATGTTTTAAAGATATTGGCATTAATCTTTCTACTAGAGAATCTGCTTTATTAAGAGATAATTTGATTAACTTAGGGGTAACGGCTATTTCTGCAGAATCTAAAACTAATCCTGGTGGTTATGCTGGTAAAAATAATCTTACTCAATTTGAAACTGCGGATAATCGAAATCTAGCAGAAATAAAAAAAATGCTTATTAAGAATAACTTAGAACCTGTATTTAAGAATTGGGATAAATTCTAGCTGACATTCTGCCCTGACTGGTATAAGGTGTTTCTTGTAAATTACGTAAAGCATCTGTTAAACGTTTATTAGAAAGTTTTTGGGTTACTTCAACTTGTAAATTACCGGAAATAGCAGAAGGATATTTTAAATCAGGTAAATGATCTTCAAGTTTAGCCTCATTTCTTCCGGTTACTGTACTTGCCATAATACTGCTTGTAATCTGCTCTAACGATTTATCATTTTTAACATGATTAAAACTAGTCATATAATTTTCTCCTTTAAATCTATAGTACCCAGGAATAACGTTTTTGAAACATTAATTATATTGATTATGTCATTCTATAGGTCTTTACGATATATTTAAGAGTGCATAAGAAAGTATTAATAGAAAAAATTTATTATGTTAAAAGCAGTGAAAAAAATTAAGGGCGATAGATATGCAAAAATTATTCAAAAAATAAAATGTGTTAAATCTATAAAAAAATATTCTTTACTAATTATTGTAATTTGATATGCGGTAGATCTTTAATTTGTTCCATTGGTTTTGGTTTAACCGGTTCTATTACTTTTTCAGTTTTTAGTATTTGCTTGTCTTTAATAACGGGTTTTTTAATTTCTTTTTTTTCTGCTTGTTCTTTTATTTCTTTAGTTTCTTTAATTTCTTTAGGTGTTTCTTTTGCTTCTTTTGCCGGTAATTGCTTTAAATATTTTTGTACCTCAGGATCCTGCATTAACAAGTTAAGATATTCTTCCTCCGTCATATTAGCCGGCATTCTAGGCTGTAATTCTGATTCTGCCATTTTCATAGTACCAGGTAATTGCGTTGCATTTGGCATAATAGTAGTTGGACCGGCATTATCATGCATATAATTATAAGGATACGGATACGGATTAATTAAATTATACTGTTCACGCATTAATAATTCTCTTAAATTATACGGTAAAGTAAACCAAAGCCGGGGCTCTACTTTAACTAATAAGCTCAATAAACGTAAAATTCGTTCATCAAAAGCAGTTTGGGCTTCATCTAAAATCAAATTAACTAAATCTTTAAGAAACCTGCTTAATTCTGATTTTTGTACCACAAAAAGCGAATTAATTTCATAAAATAAACGCTGATGAACATAAGGATCTAAAGAAAATAAAGTTTTAGCTTTTTCTAATAAACTTAAAGCAATTTTTTGCCTTGCCGAGGTTAAAGTATTTAACGTATTTTCTCTTAAAAGAAAATTATATTCCTGCACTAATTTTTGAAATACTTGAGAAGGCTTTTGATAAAAATCTTGGGTAGAAATTAATAACTCCATATCATTAGCTAATAAATTAAAAAAACTTTCTTCTATGGCAGAAAAGGCCATATGCCAATCTTTCAACAAAGAAAAACCAGCTTCTAATCTAATAATTGGTATAGTAGTTTGATCTTTAGTTCCTAATAAACGATTTTTACTGATAGCTTGCTTAATTTGGTCCTTAATTAAAATATTATCGGTTTTTTCTGTTAAAAAACTATAAAACTCTAAAATTTCTTTAGTCGGATGTTTTATATCACTAATTACTTTTAAATTATTTAGAATCAAATTAAATAATTCTTCTTGCAACTCCGGATGTGATCTTAATTTTTCATATGCCCTTAAAATAATACGCAAATTACTATTTGATGAAGGAGAAAGATAATTTAATACTAAATCCGCCTTATGTTCTAATACTTGGTAAAATAAATCTGCATCACGGGCAATAAAACCAGAATCTAATAATAAATTAGTTAACCTACCATTTAAGCTCGTTTCCGGATATTTGCGTAAACGCAACTCATTATTTTGCGGTGCAACAAAAATCTGCGATTTTACAGGCATACCACCAGCCATTGAAGTTACTGCCATAGGATAAACCCCCTCTACTTTTTTACTTCCCCCACAAATTTTGAATTCAATTTTTATCGTTAATAAAGAAAAATAATTTCAAAGGAATAGTATTTTTGGGCACCCCAGGGGGGATTCGTACGTAAAACCAATTAATGTAACAAATACTCGAAATCTTCTTTAGTTAAAGTAATTTTTTGTTCATGATAAATACCTTGTTGATCAATAATAAGATTAAAAAGCTGTTCTTTTTGCTCCTTTAATTGCATTATTTTTTCTTCAATAGTATTTAACATAATTAATTTAGTAACAAAAACTTTTTGTTTTTGCCCAATACGGTGAGCTCTGGCTGTTGCTTGATTTTCCATCGCCGGATTCCACCATGGATCTAAATTAAAAATGTAACTAGCAGATGTTAAATTCAACCCTAACCCACCTGCCTTTAAACTCATAATAAAAACTTGCTGTTTAGGATCTTCACGAAATTGCCTAATTAAATTCTTTCTTTCCTTTTGCGGTACACTACCGTCTAAACGCAAAAAATTAATGTGACTTGCGTTTAAAAACGGTTCCAAAATATCTAATGCTTTAGTAAATTGAGAAAACACCAAAGCTTTATTATTCTCCTTTTTTAATTCCACTAATTTACTAATTAAAAACTCTATTTTAGGTGATTGCGGATTAAATTCTTTGTTAATTAAAGCTGGCGAAATACATAACTGTCTTAACCGTAAAATAGCAGTTAAAGCAATGAAATGTGATTGCTGAACAGATTGTTGATTGTATGCCATATCAATTATATTATGAATTTTATCTAGTAAATTTTGATAAACTTCCTTTTGCAAATTATTTAATTCTAAAAATTGATTGGTTTCGACTTTAGTGGGTAATTCTTTTAAAATATTAGCTTTAGTTCGTCTTAAAATAAAAGCTTTGGCTTTTTTCAATATTTCATCGTATTGGTTTTCCTTTATTAAGTTTTTAAAACTTGGTAGAGAATCGTAAATACCGGGTAGAGCTAAATCCATTATTGCATAATATTCCAATAAATTATTTTCAATAGGAGTACCGGTTAAACACAATTTATAAACAGAATTTAGTTTTCGCACAGCTTTACTTCTATCTGCTAAAAGGTTTTTAATTAATTGCGCTTCATCAAAAACAATAATATTAAATTTTAATTTCATAAATTTTTCAATTTCTCGACGAATTAATTCGTAAGTAGTAATAATGACATCTAAACCTTGAAATTTCATTTCTCGGTTAACCCCAACATATTCTAAGACCTTAAGTTTTGGCGCAAAATTTTCAAATTCCATTTTCCAATTAAAAACCAAACTAGGCGGTACTACGATTAAATCTGGTAAGGTTGAATCTGTCCCTTTAATAATTCTTTCTTTAACACCCAAAATAAAAGCAATAGTTTGAATAGTTTTACCTAACCCCATATCATCAGCTAAAATACCGCCTAAACCGTTTTCGTATAAAAAACCCATCCAATAATAGCCATGCTTTTGGTATTCTCTTAAATTTCCCACGAAATTTTGTGGTAAAACAAACTCATTAATAGAAGTAAAATTAGTTAAATTAACAACTATTTTCTTTACTTCCGGGTCTAACTTAACCTGAAACCCCTGCTTTTTTAAATCAAGCCATTTGAATAAATTAAGCTTTCGTTCTATTTGGGTTTTATCAGCTAAATTCTTTATATATTTTTTTAATAAACTAAGTTTTTCTACTTCTGATTGATTAAAAAATTTAACTTCTCCGTCTATTTCCAAAAAACCATTATTAGCAATAATTCTTTGCCAATTTTCTTCAGCAAGTTTTTGGTTACCCATAAATACAGTAGAATCAATTTCAAACCAATTAATTTTATCTTTCTTGATATTCAAATTAACTTTAAAATCTACCCGTTTTAAAGGTTTATTTTTGTAAATTATTTTGATTTGGTTTTGCTGATAAAAATTTTCTAATTCTGCTAATTTATGAAAAAAAACTTCTTTAGGTAAACTATATTGTGTTTGCAATGAAAAATAATCTATGATCTCCATACCGCAAATATAAAAAGGTAAAGTAAGTATTTTTAAATCTTTTTTAACGTCAATTTCCAGGAAATACCATTGCTGATCTTTTAAATATAACTGGATTTTAGGTTCATTAAAATAATCAGTTAAATTATCAAAAAATCGTAATAAAATAATAGTATCATGCTTGTTGTGGTTATATTTTCGAATAAAATTTTTAACAATTAATTCTATTTTCGCATCTTCATCTTCATTTAAAATCTCAATAATAGCTTTAAAAAGATCTTGTCTAAAATCTTTATAATTTAAAAAAAACTTTTCAAATTTAGGGTTTTGCAAATTCAAAAGCTCGAAAATTTCTGTTGATAAATTAAGGTATTCATTATTAACATCTCGTAACAGCCTAATTTGCCAAACATTTTTAAAATTGGTTAAATTAATGATAGGTTTTGGTGTAAGGTAAACCGGTTGAACGATCTGATTATTAAGTTGAAAATTAATGTCCGCTAATTCAACTTTTCTAATTAAAATTGCTTGTTGATTAAATTCTGCAATGGGAATGATATTGATATTTGATTCTTTTTCAGTTTTTTCAAAATTATCTTTAATCTTAATTTCAGATTTACTTTCGTTATTTATAAAAACTACTTCACCGGTATCTGGGTTAATAGCTAATTTATCTATTATAACAAAATCTGTTAGAAGTTTTTTCCCGGAAATTACAGCGTTATAAACATAAACCTGGTTATTTCTTAATTCAAAAATTTTTTTGTTAATCAAATTACTTTTTTTGTTAGTAGCTAATTTAATTAAATTACTATTAATTTCAAAATATAAATCATAAGGCTTAAAAGTACGAACTAAATAGCTGTAAATATTTTTATACTGGGAATTTTCAATAGATAAATAACGAATAAGATTATTTAAATCTGCTGGTATTAACCTAGAACCATATGGCAAAACTGTACCATTATAAATAATTTCTATTTTTATCTCATATTCTTCAACTTTAGAGACAACAATATTTAAACCTTTTAAATCTTCTCTTTTAGTCATGTTAAGTAATTAACTTTACTTATTATGACATAATTTAACAAGAAATTCACTTTTTTATGCACCCAATTACTATTTCTTGGGTTTTTGGGGGGTAACAGTAGCTCTCAAGTCTTCAATAAGAAGTGGACTTCGAGCAAATCCGGTAGAAGGAGAAATACGACTTTGGTCTAATATGGTATGATATGCCATTCCCTGTTTATGTTTTTCATCATATACGCTACCTGGGCTTGTAGTAGGATCGTACATACCAGGAGACCTTTTTACTGATGAACTTGGTCTTGCCCCTAGAGACCTTTTTACTGATGGACTTGGTTTTGACCCTAATGCCGAAGGGGAGGGGCTTAAGCTCTCACCCCGCCCTCTTTGAGGTGTAAGTAAAGCCGTTCCTGGGCTAAATGGGTTAACTATTCTTTTACTAGCACTAAACCCTTCTTGAAATTTTTGATATTTCTCTTGTAAATTTATTAATTTATAAGTTCTATTTGGTACATCTCTCGCTATATTACCTACTGTAAAAGCAAACTCATCTTGTATTTCTGAACCATATGGACTTAACAAATTAAGCGTAAAAGCAAATAGCCTCTCGATTATGTCTCTCTTGTTTGTAACATCACTAGTAGCTATTTTATTCAAGCCAGAAAACAAACCCTGAAAAACTAACAATAATAAATCAATTTTTTTATCAGTAAAATAAGCAAGATCTTGTAAAATATTTTGTAAAATATGTTCTCTTAGACCATCATCTATATCTTTTTTTAAGAATAACTGATGGATATCATTAACAAAAATTGCTTTGGGATCTGATGATGAGCGCTTAGGTGTTCTTATGCTACGGACCGGTGTTGCTACAGGTTTAGGTTCAGGATACAAAATTTTACTTGCTGAACTTAAAAGTTTTAATCTTTGTCCTTCAACTAAAAAATGTCTAAGTGTCCCAATACCTATTTCTTTTGGTTTAACTGTGTTTATTATATTTATAATTGGTTCAAATGAAGTATCTCTGCTAATTCTTAGACTAGTTTTATAACGAACAATTAAATATGCTAAATTATCGCGTATTTCCGAATTTATTAAAGGTATAGGATCAGAAGTTTTAGATTTTGATATTTCAGTAAAATAACTAAAAAAATACCGATTAACTTCTGGTAAATGACAAGCTTGTTCTAATAATAACAGCATTATTTCTAAATGTTCTAAATTTTCAGGATCAAACCGGTAATCAGGCAAATTAAGCTCCCTAATATTTTGTACCAGCCAAGAATAATAAAGCGCTAAATTACCAAAATTTGAAGGCATTTTTGAGCAATCTATGTGCGCTTCAGCTTTAGCATAACTTTTTAATACCATTAATTTTTTAATTATTTTTTCTTGATATGCTTCTTTTATTTTTTGTTCAGGTGAAACACGTGCTGATGGTGAAGCAGAAACAAGGCTAGCTACCCTAGCTGAATGAACTTGTTGAATATCTGACCAATGTTGTGTTATTTCATCTGACAAACTCGCTTTTAAATTACCCCTAGTACCGCCTTCTGATAATATTAAGGATTTCACAAAATTAATTTCTTCTCTATCAAGATTTAAAACAAGAGAAAAATAATCTTGATCTACATCATGATACTGTTTAAAAAACTCCTTCAGATAACCTTGGTAAAGATCATTACTAGGGTCGTCTTTAAATAATTCCCGAATTAATCTTATTTCTTTTACTAATAATTGATATAAATCTATTTGATTAAGTAACCCCCGTACTGTTTGATTTAAAAAACCTTGTTCAGGTGTACTTGCTTGGTTCATTCTCATTTGTTCTTCAAAAAATGATTGTAATATAGCTTTTTGTAATTCAGTTGGTAAAAATGACCTTATTTCATCAGAAAAAAAAGAAAGTCCATACAAAGAAGGTTCATCAGGAACAGATTCAGGAGAAAAAACTGAACAAATTTGCCCTTGTCTTAAAAAAGTATTTTTACTGATATTTCTTAAAATGTTATTTTTTACAACTTCATCTCCTAATTTATAAATTATACCTAAACAAAAAAGAAGCGTTTCAGAATTAGTGTTAACTGCTAATTTATTAATAAACTGTTCATAAAAATGCATATCTAATATCTGAGGCGGATTTTCCGCTTGCGCTAATTCAAAAAGCTGATTAATAAATTCTAAAATAAATTTTTGCGACTCTGTTAAATCAGATAAAACTTCATCATCATCAGATAAAAAACTTACGGTTCTTACCGTTGTGCTAGATGAAACTGGTTCTGATTGTGCTGGCGTATTAATTCTAATTCGCGGAAATTCATAAGATTGTTCTGTATCCTCAAAAAATATTCGTGAATTCAAAGAAAATAAATGTTGGTTAATCTGAGATGATAATAGAGAAACCTTATAAGGGGTCTCTAAAACTAATCTTCTATCAGCTTCTACGCTTGCAGGCGTTAAATCAACACGAACCACTGGTATCCCTGATGTTTCTTTTGATACCAAAGGAGGAGTTCTTCCTGCTGAAACTGGGTGTAAAGTTCTTTTTGTTGAATCTGGTGTTCTCTCCATAATTACCTCTAACTAGTTATATTTTTGCTATACCTTTAATACCACGGTAATTAATTTTTTAAACATGGAAAAAAATATATATATCTGGGGGCAAAGCCCCCAAATATATAAAAAGAAGAATTAATGCTTTTCTTTTAATAAAAAAGAAGTAATTACACCACCAAAACCTAAAATCATAATTATTAACTTAATTAACCAGCCAATAATAGGGATCCAACAAATAAACCATAATACCGTAACCCCAATTAAAACTTTCCAAATAGCTAAAGAATCTTGTTTCTTTAAATGTACAAATATTTTATGACCTAATAAATAAGCAAAACTAATATAACCTAATAAAAACATTAATAAAATGGTAATTACTTCAATAGGTATTAAAAAAATGCCAATAATTGAAATAACTAGTAATAAAGCTATTGGTACAATTAAAACTAAGCCTAATAACCCCATAAAAAAACTATACCAAGGCTTTTTCTCAATTACATGCGCAACTTTAAATAAATATTTTTCAAAAAATATTACTACTAATAAAGCTAAAAATAAAAAACCTACAAAATTAAGTATTTTGAAAAAAACAAAATGCGGGGAAAAAGCTTTTTGATAATTTACTTCCGGAAAAAAATAATGAATACTGGTAGCTTGATCTGGTTTATTGATTCCTTTAATAAATTTATTGATTTTTTGATGATTAGGTAAATTAAAGGTAATAGTTTCAATTACCATTTGCATATCTTTATCGTTACTTGGCATATGTTTTTGCGCCAAAAGCGGTGTATTTAAAACAAATATTAAACTACCTACTAAAAGTAAAAAAAATCCCTTCTTCATTTTTTTATTTCCTCCTAAAATACTCCTGATTAATATTACAATATTAAGTATAACAAAAATTGTAGCCAAAAATCTAATGGTAATTTTGTATTGATGCACCCGCTACTCGCGGGAGGAGTATTGGCCTGCCGGCCGGGCATTAAGACTTCGTCTTAATAATCTTTTTTAAGTCTGTCGCAAAATGAGAAATAGTCATTTTGTAACAGGTTCATTTTTAAATTTAATTTTTATTTTATTTATTTTTTCATTTTTTAAATCTTTTTAATTTATAATTATTTTTTATTTTTAAGGATTTTCTTTTTGAAAAGGCGCCAAAAAGAAAACCCTTAAGATCAAAAGAAAAAACGCCTTATTGCGGCTCAACTCACTCCTAAATTTGAAGGGTCAATTGTTACTTTAAAAAAAAGACCTTCCTTTGACCGGGCTAAAGCCACTACTTTTTTTGCGCTAGCAATAGACTTTTTTTTAAAGTCAATTTCTCTTCAAATTTCTCCGTTCAAACAAAAGCCGCAATATAAACTCAATTTTCCCCTGAGCCCAACTTGTTAAACCTATTAAACTCATTAAACTTGCTAAACTTGTTCAGGGGTTATTTTGAGACAGACTTATAAATATTATAATTGAATCTAATAATGCGAAAGTAAATCAACTAATTTTGAATTTAAACTATGCCCTGCTTTAATACTAATAATATGCCCTAAAATAGGTCTGTTTAATATTTTTAGGTCACCTATTAAATCTAAAATTTTATGTTTTACTAATTCATCTTCAAACCTTAATTCATTCATAAATTTATCTTTACCTATTACCACGGTATTTTCAAAATTTGCCCCTTTAGCTAAACCTTGGCTTAATAACTGCTGATACTCATCATAAAAACCAAAAGTTCTGGCATTAGCAACACTTTCTTTTAAATGTTTTTCACCAACTTCTATACTTAATAATTGTGATGAAATAAAAGAATTTGGTAAATCTAAAAAATAAGAAATCAAAAATTTTTCAGCAGGAAAAAGTAAAATTAACTTATGCTCTTCCTTTATAAATAAAGGTTCTTTTATGATAATTGGTTTAATACTATTCTTAAAAATTTTCAACCCAACATTTTCGATAGCTGAAACATAAACTTTAGCACTGCCATCTAAAATAGGTACTTCTTCATTATCCATTTCAATCTGAATATCCGTTATTCCTAAAATTGCTAAAGCCGCTAATAAATGCTCTGGAGTAACAATTTTCTTACCTTCTTTAACTAAAACCGTTGCCCTTGAACCGCTAACCAAAAATTGCGGATCTAAAGGAATTACAAAATCTGCCAAATCTTTACGAATAAACTTAATTCCACTATTTTCTGCTGTTGGTACTAGTTTTAAATTAATTTCTTTACCAGAATGAATACCTGTACCAGTAAAACTCAGCTCTTTTTTAATGGTTTTTGTGTAAAATTTGTTCATTGTTTTTGATAAAGCCTTCTTTTTCTTTCGTGTTCTTGAAAACTATTACTAAAATCATGACTGCCATCACCTTTAGAAACAAAATAATAAAAACTGGTTTTTAAAGGTTGCATAGATGCTTTAAAAGCTAATACCCCGGGTGATGCAATAGGGGTTGGCGGTAACCCCATATATTTATAAGTATTATATTTTGAATCTATAGCTAAATCTCGGTAAGATAATTGCTTTTTTTCTGTATCACCTAAAGCATAAAAAACCGTAACGCAAGAAGCTAACCGATAACCACTTTTTAACCGATTATAAAAAACACCGGCAATTGTTGGCATTTCATCTCTTAAATATGCTTCTTTCTCTACAATAGAAGCTAAAATTAGCGTTTGATAAAAATTAAGGTTAGTAAAACATTTCTCGTTTTGCCATTGTTGAAAAATTTTACGATTAAATTGCTTTAAAAAACTATCAAAAATTTTTTCTGGTTTAGTAACTGAAGAATAAAAAAAATAAGTATCAGGAAACAAACATCCTTCAATATTATTAGTAGGTAATAAATTTAAAAACTTATATTTGTTTCTAAAATAATGTTTAGCTCTATTATTAGCAAAATCTAAAAAAACTTTTTCTTCAATTAAATTCTTTTCTGCTAAAATCTTAGCAATTTGTGTTAATTTATAACCTTCCGGGATAGTAATTTTAATCAATAAACTGGCATTTTCCTTACCGCTAAGGATTTTTACTACTTTCCATAACGAAAAAGACGGACTTAAAATATAAGATCCGGTTTGTAATTTTTTATCTCTACCTAACAGTTTAACGTAAAATTTAAAAAATTTAGCACTTTTAATAATCTTTTTTTCTTTTAATATACCAACAATTTGCTGTGAAGAACTATTCTCAGGAATAATAATCTCTCTATATTTAAATTTAAATTCTTTAGGTATAAATATTTGATCTAAAAACATAAATAATAATAAGCCTAAAAGCATCACAATAATAATAGAAATAGTTTTTAAATTATTCATTTGCTGTTTTTGATATATTCTTAGTTTTAATTTAATTAGTTTAAGCATTTGCATAAGAAATAATTTTTTTTACTTCCTCCAAATTTGTTAAAGTTAAACTGCCTATTTGTACAGCTGTTGCCCCAGCCAAAAAAAATTCAAAAACATCGTTTAAAGAACTAATACCGCCTATACCAATAATTGGTAATTTAGTAATTTTACTTACTTCATATACCATTCTGATTGCAATTGGTTTAATAGCAGGTCCGGATAAACCTCCCATTATATTAGACAATTTTGGTTTTTGGGTCTCTAAATCAAAAGCCATCCCTAATAAAGTGTTTATTAAAGATATGGCATCTGCACCGCCAGCTTCTACTGCTTTGGCAATATCTGTAATGCTGGTTACATTAGGCGAAAGCTTGGCAATAACAGGAAATGCACTTTCTTTTTTAACCGTCTTTATTACCTTTTCCGCTATTTTAGGATCTGTACCGAAACTTAAACCACCTTGTTTAACATTTGGGCAAGAAATATTTACTTCTATTGCACTTAACTTAGTTTTTTCACTTAAAATTTTGGTTATTTGCGCATATTCTTCTAACGTACTTCCCGCAATATTAAGAATAAGAGGTACTTTATAGTTTTTTAAAAAAGGTAATTTTTTCTTAATTACTACATTTACCCCAGGGTTTTGTAACCCAATACAATTCAAAATGCCACTAGGTGTTTCTGCTATACGGGGTAAATCATTTCCTGCCTTTGGGTCAATTGTTGTGCCTTTTAACACCACTCCGCCTAAAAGATTAAGATCTAATAATTCACTTAATTCTTCACCATAACCACAAGTACCAGAAGCCAACCAAATCGGGTTAGGATACTCTGTTTTACCAATACTGAACTTAGATTTAATTTTTTCAGATAAATTCACCATATAATATCATCCCCGTTAAATACCGTACCTTCTTGGCAAACCCGTAAATAACCTTGCTTAGTTTTTACAACACAACCCATACATAATCCGTAACCACAAGCCATCATTTCTTCTAAAACTACATAATGCTTAACCTTATTTTTTTGAGCAATTTCACTTACTTTCTTTAACATTGGTTTAGGGCCACAAGTATAAATAACATCGTAATTACTAATTTCTGCTTCTAAAATTTCTGTGATATAACCGCTAAAATTATTATAACCAGTTTCCGCTGTTAAAAATACTTTTGAGGCTAATTTCTGCCAAAAATCTAATTCTAAAAATTCTTGTTGAGTTTTAACCCCGTAAAATAAATCAAATTTAAATTTAAATTTTTCTATTAGAAATCTTAAAGAAGCAATCCCTACTCCACCAGCCACTAAAGCAATTTTATTTTTTTTATTCGGAGTTTCAACTGTTTTTCCTAAAGGTCCTTTTAAAATTAAATTTTCACCTATTTTCATTTGTGAAAATAACTTAGTGGCCTTACCTATTACTTTATAAAGTATGGTTAATTGCTCATTTTCAATATGATAAATAGAAAATGGTCGAGGTAAAATAATAGAACTTGGCTCTAAAAAATTCACTCCAACAAATTGCATAGGTTTAGCCAATTCTGCTATTTTAGGTGACCAGAAAGTTAATTTGAAATAATCTGGAGCAATTTCTTGATTATTAATAATTGAAACTTTTTCAGTAACAATCTCTGCTTTCATTTTAGTTAAGTTATTTTAACATATCTATATTTTTTTTTGTATTAATATTTTTGAGTAGTTTTTTGAGGGATCTACAATTGACAGAAAATTTTAGATATATTATTTTTACTTAAGTTAAACCTTAATTGGGGAGTCGCCAAGTGGCAAGGCAGCGGTTTTTGGTACCGCCATTCGTGGGTTCGAATCCTACCTCCCCAGCCACTCTGCTTTTCCCGCGAACACTTTTTATATAAAATCTATCTTCTTTTGTGTTCGTATTCTGCAAATAAAAATATATCTTTTTTTCACACAAAAAGGCAACTGCAAGAGTTGCCCCTACGGATTTCAAAAGACCTAATCCACGAAATTTCCCTACGTGGAACGAAAGTACTGACGCAAGATTTTGCGTCTGTACAATGGGAGTATCGGATTGTTGCAACGGATTAGGTACCGGTTTGTGGCGTGTTGAAACAGATGAAGACTACGTGATTTTGTGCGGGGTTGGGGTTAGTTCGTTTAGGAGAGTTGTCGGTTCAGGTATTCATTCCAAATAATATTTTTTAAATCCTCCTTGCTTGCAAAATTTAAAATCAGTTTGTTAGCGTCTTGCATAATACTTTTAAAATCCTGCTGGTATATATTCGCTTTTTGGGATTTTATCGCTAGATTACTACACTACAGAGTCAGGCGTGGAAAGAATCCACCTTAGCTTTCAAGTTTGAGTCTGGGATTTTTATACATCTTCAGGATTAGAAACTACCGGCAATACAAATGGTGCAGGATATACCCCTATTACCCGATAATCTCCATCAGGTGCTGATCCGGGAGGAGGTGCTGCAGCATACCCAACAGGTCCCATGCCTTGTATTGGTGGTTGTTCATATACAGGGTTATTTATTTGCGGCGCTAAATATGGCACAGGAAATTGTGGAAGCTCTATCACTATTGCATTATCATTTCCATCTCGTCTTAATTCTGGAGGAGGAGGAACCACAGGCTCAACATGTCCCATAACTGGCGGTAGTGGGGCTATTCCCTGTCCGGCATGCTCCATATCTGCTGGTGGCGGGGCTGCACCTTGTCTAGCATCTTGTTGTCTCTGGTACCTAGCATTATTATATCTAGCACCTTCTCCCCTACCACAACCTGCTGCCGTAAAAATACCTATTATTATCGGATAAGCTATTGGATCCAAATTACAAGCACCCACTGTAGCGACAGCAACTATGCTTCCCATTGCACAACCTACAGAACCACCCCAATACTTTGACTATGTCTATCACAACAACTTTCCCGCTGCTGCGGAACTTGCCCTCCTGGAATACATCCTACTTCCATATTACTCCCCACCTTTTTTTATTTTATATTTATTTTATTCCCATGGTTTTATTTTTTGTAACTTCTTTTAAAGATAAAACATCATTTATTATTCTTAATATTTTCTCATCTGTTTTACCTTCTAGTGGAATTCTTATTATTATAATTCGTTGCTTTGCTAAAACCTTATCTCTTTTTAAAACAAATCTTTGTTTTGTTTTCAATTTATGACTTGGTCCATCAAGTTCAATATTTATTCGTTTTATTGGATCATAAATATCTGCCTCAAAATAATCTTCTAAATAAACATTAAATCGTAACCCCTTGCCTTGTAAATGGCTTCTTATTCTTTCTTCTATAAGCGATGAAGGTCTAGTTTCTAAATAATCTTTTTTTTCTAAAAACCATTCAAATAATTGTTGAGGTATTTCTAACTCGTATAAACGCAATATTTGTATTAAAGCTAATAATCCAGTATTTCCTCTTTCTTTTTTTATATCTAAAGTTGCAACTTGCTCTAAAAAATAGCGTTTTAAAAATTCCACATGTTCTCCAGATATATCCATTAATCCATCTAAAGCATTTGCTAAGGCTTGTGCATCTAAATTTGCTCTTGATTCAATTATTTTTTCTGTTAATACCGCTAGTAATTCTTGCACTTCTACAAAATCTGAGCTCATATTTTGTAAACCATATAAAACATTACCTATTTCTTGCGCATTTAAACTAGCTCTTGATTCGCGTATTTTCTTTGTTAATACCACTAATAATTCGCGCATATTTTTAGATTCAGAACTCATATTTTGTAACCCGTATAAAGCATTACCTATGTGTTGAGCTTCTAAATTTGCATGTGATTCGCGTATTTTTACTGTTACTGCTCCAAGTAACTCTTGTACTTCTAAAGATTCTGAACTCATTCTTTGTAAGCCGTATAAAGCATTACCTATTTCTTGGGCATTTAAACTAGCTCTTGATTCGCGTATTTTTTCTGTTAAGGCGCTTAACAATTTTCTTACTTCTACAGATTCTGAACTCATTCTTTGTAAGCCGTATAAAGCATTACCTATTTCTTGGGCATTTAAACTAGCTCTTGATTCGCGGATTTTTTCTGTTAAGGCGCTTAGTAATTTTCTTACCTCAGTAGAATCAGAGGACATTCTTTGTAAGCCGTATAAAGCATTACCTATTTCTTGGGCATTTAAACTAGCTCTTGATTCGCGGATTTTTTCTGTTAAGGCGCTTAGTAATTTTCTTACCTCAGTAGAATCAGAGGACATTCTTTGTAAGCCGTATAAAGCATTCCCTATATGTTGAGCTTCTAAATTTGCATGTGATTCGCGTATTTTTTCTGTTAAGACGCTTAGTAATTTTTTTACCTCAGTAGAATCAGAGGACATTCTTTGTAAACCGTAAAAAGCATTGCCTATGGCTTGTGAATCTAACGTATACCTTGATTCATGTATTTTTTCAGTTAATGCATTTATTAATTCTTGTACTTCAAAAACTTCTGAACTCATTCTTTGTAACCCGTATAAAGCATTACCTATGTGTTGAGCTTCTAAATTTGTTCTTGATTCGCGTATTTTCTTTGTTAATACCACTAGTAATTTTCTTACCTCAGGCGACTCAGCTGATATGCTTTGTAAACCGTATAAAGCACTCCCTATAGCTTGTGAATCTAAATTTGCTCTTGAATTTGATATAATTTTAGTAATAGTTCCTATTAAAGATGCAAAATACGATGTGTTTTCACTAATTATTCTTAAACCATAACAAATATTACCAATATCTTTAGCGCTTATTTCTGTTGGGTCTATTCCGGCTAATTGCTTTTGCAAATATGACCATATATGGCCTGGTACTGAATCATAAGTAAATGAAGATCTCTTTGAACCAAAAACATTGAAAATTGTAGTTAAATTATTTATGGCTAATTTTGTATTTTGCCTCATTAATTTTTCTAAATAAGGAACTCCCTCTCTATTTAGCTCTTGCTTATTTATAAATGGAGTTGTATAAAACTTAGGTCTCTCTTCTTCTGCACTTGAAGCATGATATGGCTTAACATCTGGCTCTCTATGTGGATGATGCTCATAAGCTTCTCTTCGTTCATAAGGTGTAGGTCTTAGTTCTTTTCTTTCAGATCCATGATAATGCGTTCTAGCATGATCTTCCTCGTGATGTTCACGTTGACCTTCATGACGTGATCTATCCGCATGATAACCATCCGCATGGTAACCGTCTGGAGACCTCCGCTGCCTACCTTGAGAACTATCTTGAACCCTGCTATATGATCTAGAATATCCAAACCCTCTACCAACTTGCGACATAATACCAACCTTGATTTAATTCAAAGCCAAATTTAAAACTTAAAAATTTTGTTTTTAAGTAATTTTTTAGCTCTAGGTTTTACCTATCAGGTATTCTACCTACATTTATATATGCCTCTAATTGAAAAAATTTAAACTTATTTTTTGATTTTATTTTGCAGGTTTTTGCGAAGATTTAGTAAAACTAACCCATTATGCAAATTTTTGTAAAAATATGGTTCATCTTATTATTAAAAAAAATGCACAGTATTGCCTGTTTCTATGATAAAATAAAAATAATATCTAAGGCATAACCTGCTAAACAGATTAAAATTTATTTACCTTAAGGAGCTCTGTTTAAATAATGAAAAAAATATTGGTTTTATTGACTATTTTAACTCTAATTCAACTTTGTGGCTGTGGCCAAAGCAGTGTTGTTCCCCCTACGCCTAGTTTTTATATTAAACTTGGTTTTGTAAATGAATCTGGCTTAGTTGCCAGCAGAATTCACGTTGTTATAGCCGGCCAAAATAGTTCAGGTCAAGATGGTTTCTTTGATTTATCCCAAAACCCGGCTGTTTTTGTTGTTACTACTGATATGAGTACTATTCCTGATACAACCTTAGATATTTTGCTCTCACGTGGGTTGACCATTATTCCATATATAAATTCTGGCAGAATTTATTTGGGGCTTGATTCTAGGGTAGGCGATGAAACCACTGATTTTAACCAACAAAACTCATCAACCGGTATAATTTATGATAAAGTTGAACTTACTGTTACACCAAATAATGGCAGTACAATTAATCTTACCCAAGTTGATTATTTTTGTATGCCTTTAAAACTAACTTGCGGTTCAACAATAACAGGTTTTAATGATGGTATCACCCGCCAAGAAATATTTAATGATTTTCTCGCGGCTGAAAGTGGTGATTGGCTAAAACTGCTTTTAACAGATAGTAATGGTAAACAGTTAAGAATTTTAAACCCTGCTAAAATTGCTGTTGGCGATACCTCCTTTGGCTCATTAACCAGCTATTTTGATGCCATTATTGATGAATATTGGGCATCTGGACACAGTGTTACTGTGTTAACCGAAGATATTCCGAGTAGGCAAATTATTGGTACTTCTGATGGCTCTATTCTTGACTTTGGTGCTGATGGATCTTATACAAAGCCAACAACCTTAGATATGTTTGGTCAAGCAGTTGATGATACTGATACATCAATAATTGTTGAATATGTTTCATGCGCAATAAATAGAGGTGTAATTAAGAACCCTGATGTTACGGACCAAAGCGACAGCTCTAAATTTTATGATGTCTCAGCTCAATATAATAATAATCTTTATAATTATTATGCTCAATTTTTTCATAGGCCCAAGTATTGTGTAGATAGCTTGGCTTATGCTTTAGCTTTTGATGATCTTTTTGGTTATTCATCAACTATAACTATTCCTGACCAAGGAACTGTTACAATTCAGCTACAGCCTTTTGAATAAAGAAGCTTTGGATAAACAGATTGAAGATATTTTGAATAGCATCACGATTTTACCAAAATTTAGAGATTGGACTTTAGATATAATAAAACGAAAAAATCATAAGTTGGGATCATTATATAAATCCTAACTTACCACTGGAAATAGCATTACATCAAGGGATCAAACCTTTATCGACTTCCAGAAATTCAATTTTACAAGGTGGAGTTATATAATTCCGGTAAAAAATCTTATGACTTCAGATAAAAGCACTCTTCTATTTGTAGGTCATGAAATAGATACTGCTGACGATGTGTAAATAAATTAGGTTTAACCGTTATTGGTATAAAAACATTAAGGCGTTACTTTTTTCATTTAGATACTTTTTTCTGCCCATTACCAAATGAGATATGTTATGTTTTATCTCGGGACAGCTGATACCCCTATTACTGACCTTGAAAGCATAAGTAAATTACGGCTTTTATAACCTGATGAAAAATTAATTGAATTGACCACCGAAGAAGCTAATAACTTTGGTGCAAATTTTGTTGTCTTTAAAAATGAATTAGGCAAAACTAAATTTTTAGAAACCGATTATCTTCATCGTTATATGACGAATTAAGAAAAAGAGCCATAATAGCTTGCCGTGATTTAAAAGGTACATATAAAGGTTCTTTAGAAAAAAAAGTGCCAAACGGATATGGTAAATTTGTTTATAAAAATAATGATATCTATACGTAGTACATAGAAAATTTTAAAAATGGTATGTTTCATGGCTATGGCGAATTACATTATAAATATTTATAAAGAGAAAGTTGTAGATGGAATACCATGTGGCTATGGAATTTTAACTTGTGCTAATGGTGAAATATATAAAGGTGATTTTCAAAACGGAGTGCTCCAAGGGCAAGGAGAATTGTTATACCCTAACGGTAATATTTATGTAGATAATCTTATTAATGAAATGCCGCAAATGGTTACTGCCTAAACCGTTTCAAAAATAAGGCTACGTTAACTAAACCAATCATTACCGGCACTTCTACCAAAGGGCCAATAACCGCGGCAAAAGCAACTCCAGAATTAATACCAAACACAGCAATACTTACTGCAATGGCAAGTTCAAAATTATTACTAGCCGCAGTAAAAGATAAAGTAGCGGTTTTAGCATAATCAGCCTTTATTTTCAGCCCAATATAAAAACTTATAAAAAACATGATAATAAAATACAAAAATAAAGGAATCGCAATTCTAACCACATCAAATGGAATCTGAACAATCAAATTGCCTTTTAAACTAAACATCACAACAATTGTAAATAATAAAAATATCAAGGTTAAAGGGCTAATTTTAGGAATAAAAAAATCTTGATACCATTCCTTACCCTTGGCTTTTATAAGCGTAAATCTAGTAATAATCCCAGCAATAAAAGGTATTCCAAGATATATAAATACGCTCTTGGCAATTTCTAGCATGCTAACTTCAACTACACTGCCTTTTAAACCAAAAAGCGGGGGCAGAACAGAAACAAAAAACCAAGCATAAACGCTAAAAAACAGCACTTGGAAAATACTGTTAAAAGCTACTAACCCGGCAGTGTATTCTGGGTCACCCTCTGCTAAATCATTCCAAACAATCACCATGGCAATGCACCTAGCAAGGCCAACAATAATTAAGCCTACCATGTAAGCAGGGAAACTATGTAAAAAGATAATTGCCAGAATAAACATTAAAATTGGCCCAATAAACCAGTTTTGAATTAAAGAAATAATTAAGATTTTCCAATCTTTAAAAACGTCATGCAGTTCTTCGTATTTTACTTTGGCAAGAGGAGGGTACATCATCAAAATCAAACCGAGCGCAATTGGTAAATTGGTTGTACCAATTTGGAAGCTATTAATTAATTTTTCAACACCAGGAACAAAATAACCCAGGCCCACACCCAAAGCCATGGCCAAGAAAATCCAGATGGTTAGGAAGCGGTCTAAGAATGATAGTTTGATATGTGAATTAAAAAATTTCATGTTTTTATTCTCCTTAACCCTCAAGGATGAGGTGTAATAGCAATAATAGTTATATAATTCTTTTTAGGTCCGTAAGTCCAGAATATTCTATAAACAGAAGAAGTATTATTTTCTGCATAAGCCTCAAATATTTTTTGACCATATTCAATTGAAAGAGATGTAAACTCATGAGTATTTAAACTTGGGTGTCTGGGATTTATTTCCAAATAACATAATGCTTTTCTAACTGCTTTTAATCGTTTTATTAAAGCCTTATTTGCTTCAAGTTCATGTAAATTACTAATAGCTTCTGAAGTAAATTGCAAATTAAACATTAATCTTCTTCTTTAGTATATTGAGAAAAACTGCCTAGTGATGAAATTTTTTTATCTTTAGCTTGTTTTAAACCATTTTTTACTTTTTGAAGAAATTTTTTATTATCATAAAGCCATTTTTCTCTTGCTGGTATTTCTACCATAGGTTCAAGTAAATAAGAACTGTTTGGTAAAATTTCTAAGTTAAAAGAACTAAACCCTTTAGCTAAACTACCAAGGGTTATTCTTCCTTTGGAATCAACCTTTAAGGTTTTCATAAAACACTACCCTCCAAAAATAATTTTGGGATTTTCCACTATTCCCACTTTTCTTAATACCCACTTATTACCTAATTTAAACATTTATCTTTTTAATTTTCAAGTTACTCATTCTAAATTATACCTTTTCACCACAAATCACTGCAGTCATCACAAAATCCTCAAGCGATTCGTTCTTGTCTAACCCGCTCAAAATCGCTTTACCCATTGGGTCTTTGGTATCCGGTGCTATGCAAGAAGAGGAACCTTTGCTTGTAACTTTAACATTTTTAAAACCAGCAGATTTAACAATTTCCAGATATTCATCTAATAAAATCGCACCGCTAACACAACCCACATAAGTAGCTACACCATCTTTTATTTGAGTTGGAAGTTCTTTTTTAAGCGCAATATCAGAGATAGCAATTCTGCCACCGGGTTTTAAAACTCGACAAATTTCTTGAAATACTTTTGGCTTATCTGCGGATAGATTAATCACGCAATTGCTAATTACTAAATCAATGGAATTAGATTCAATTGGTAAATTTTCAATCTCGCCAAGTTTAAATTCTACATTTGTAATCTGATTTTTCTGCACGTTTTCTTTGGCTTTTTTAATCATTTCCGAGGTCATATCTACCCCAATTACCTTGCCGTTTTCACCAACTTTTTTAGCGGCCAAAAAACAATCAAACCCGGCACCAGAGCCTAAATCAAGCACATTTTCGCCTGGTTTTAAATCAGCAAAAGCAAAAGGGTTACCGCAACTTAAAGCTAGATTAGCCTCTGGGGGAATTGCTTGTAATTCCTCGGTGGAATAACCGAGATTTTCAGCAAAAGTAGTGGTATCTGTGCCACAAGTCGAACAACCGCAACCACAGCCAGTTTGACTTTCTGCTATTTTACCATAAGCTTCTTTAACGATTTGCTGAATTTTATTTTTAGTCATTTTTTATTCCCTTATAATCTTGCTCTATAATTGTAACCTCTCCAGTATCAAGATTATAAAGTGCGCCAACTATTCTAAGTTCACCTTTTTTTACCAACTTACGAATAGTCTCGCTATTACTATAAATTTCTTCTATAGATTGCAAAACATTCATTTTTACAGCTTCAAGAATTAAATCATCACCCTTTAAATTTGGATTTTTTGAGATTGTTTTTTGCACTGCTGGTTTAATACTGTTAAGTAAATGGGGAATATCTCCGTCTGATTTAATTTTTTCAACTACGGCTGTTACGGCCCCGCATTTTGTATGCCCTAAAACTATGAGTAAAGGTATATCAAAATGTTCAATACCATATTCTAAAGACCCGATTCCATCTAAATCTACCACTTCACCAGCAATTCGATTAACAAATAAATCGCCTAAACCCGTATCAAATATTATTTCCGGCGGTACGCGGGAGTCTGAACAGCCAAGTATTACAGCTAGTGGTTTTTGCCCTTGTTTAGATATTTCCAAACGTCGTTTTGAATCACAATTTGGATGAATTAATTTACCAGCAATAAACCGTTTATTACCATCCATAAGCATGGTTAAAACTTGCTTACCTGTTATGTTGTCTTGAATTTTTTCAGCCTTTACTAAATACGTATTTGTTAACAAACAAAAAATAAAAGCTATAACTAGTAACCCCTTTTTCATAAATACTCCTTTTTTTATTAAACCTACTTTAAAGTGTACTTTATTTCAAAATGAAATTAAATAAATACCCAGTAAACATAATACCAATTCCTACCACAGTTGCGAAAATAAAAATTAATTTAGGCTTCATGATTTTGCGTAAAATCAAAAACTCCGGTAAAGAAAGTGCAGTAACTGCCATCATAAAAGCTAAAGTTGTACCCATAGCAACGCCTTTTTCTGTTAAAGCGCTTACTAAAGGAATCACGCCAGCGGCATTAGAATAAAGAGGAATACCAATTAGAGTTGCCAAAGGTACTGCATACCATTTATCGGCACCGGCAAATTGCGCCAAAAAATTAGTAGGTACATAACCGTGAATCAAAGCCCCTATTCCAATACCGATTAAAACAAAAATCCAGATAGTTTTAACAATATACCAAGTATATTCCCCGGCATAATTAAAGCGATCTTTCCAAGTTAATTTATCTTGAGATAATTTATTATTATTAGTTTGAGCAATATCTTCTAACAAATTTTCTACTTTAAATCTACCGATTATTAAACCGGCAAAAACCGCAATTATTAAACCGCTAATAATATATAAAAGTGAGATTTTCCAGCCAAACATACCAAAAAGCATAATAAAAGCAACTTCATTTACCATGGGGGAAGCAATTAAAAAAGAAAAAGTAACTCCCAAAGGAATACCGGCTTCTACAAAACCTAAGAATAACGGCACCGCAGAACAAGAACAAAACGGAGTTACCACCCCAAGCAATGCCGCCAAAATATTACCTAAAAAACCCGGAAAATGACTTAAAATCTTTTTAGTACGTTCCGGTGGAAAATAACTACGAATTATGGCTACAAAAAATATGATAACTATCAGCAAAAAGAAAATTTTTACGGTATCGTAAATAAAAAAATGCAAAGCTTGTACCAGATGCGATTCTTTTGGTAAAGCAAGCATATTATAAATTAACCAATCAACGGTTTTTAACCACATTTTAAGTTTCCTTTTCTAAGGGGGCAAGCCCCCTTAAACCCCGGGTAAAAGATAAAATTTTTTTAAGGGGCAAGCCCCTTAAAAACCCCCAAAAAGCTTAGCCTTAACAATCCAATTTACAACAACATTGAACAAGATGATCCGCATGCGCAGATAAAATTGCTTCTATGCATTTAAAAAAATCAGTAATACAAGGAATAGTTAAAGAATAATTTACCACTAACCCTTTTTTTTCATCTTTAACCAACCCTGCATTTTTTAAAACCGTTAAATGTTTAGATACCGTAGAAGCATCTGAACCCACGATTTTAACCAGTTCTCCGGCAGATTTTTGCTCTTTTGCCAAAGCATCAATGATCATTAACCTACTGGGATGCGCCATGGCTTTGATGATTTTTGCTCTTAATTCATATTTCTTTGTTTGCATAGTTATTATCATATTTATTATTTGGCTATTTGGCAAGATAGGAAAGTAATAAATAATCTTAGGTATTGCCAAAGCTTTTGCTACCATTTATATTAATTTGTGCTTTTCTTTATACAATAATTCTTAGGGGAGATAAAAAATGGAAATTTCAAAATCAACACGCAATAAAAAATGTCAATTAATTGCAAAAGAAATTGCATCAAAGCTCAATGTATCAGAAGCTAAATTATTATTGAGGTGGGGATTACAGCATGGTTATTGTGTATTAACAAAAAGTAGTAACCCTTTACGCATAAAAGATAATTTAGAATTATTTAATTTTGAAATTTCCAATAATGATATGGAACGTTTAAATCAGTTAAATCAGAATCAAGCAATTGCTTGGGCGGCAAGCGGTATTAATCCGATGAAAGTAGCCCCTCCATTATTAAGTAACATTATCTCTTAATATATAGTTTTGGTTTGGTTATTTTTTATTTAGTATTTTCTTTATCATCTTACCAAACTTCAGCGGCTGAAACCGGATAGGAATCTGTCTTTAAAAAATCATCCCAAGTATATAGGTTATGATCCCACAACAATTGTTCTGCCTTTTCCCCAATCCCTTTAATATGTGAAAATGTGTTTGTTATCATTTAAGCCATCTCTGCCAAATATTCCCACCGCTTAAGCATGGTGTTTAAACGCTGAGTGATTTCTTTTAATTTTTTACCGGCAATTAGATAATCTTTTGGGTTAACTTGGGTATCAGAAAAAAGAGTTTCGATTTGTTTCTTTTCTTCTTCTAATTTTTCTATCTCCCCTTCTAGTTTTTTCATTTCTTGCTCTTCAAAATTAGTAAGTTTCTTTTTTGCTGTATTTGAACTTAAAACTTGCTTTTCTGATTTTTTACTAGGTGCTGAATTTTTACTATTTTCTATTTTATCTAACTCCTTTTTAATTTGCGCATATTCCGTATAACCGCCTGCAAATTTGGTAATCTGCCCTGCCCCTTCAAACACCAATAAATTATCTACCACCCTATCCATAAAATACCGGTCATGAGAAATAATTATTAAACAACCTTGGAAGTTAATTAAAAAATCTTCCAAAATCGAAAGGGTTTTAATATCAAGATCATTCGTAGGTTCGTCAAACAGTAAAAAGTTAGGATTTTCTAATAGCATACAAACCAAGTGCAGTCTGCGTCTTTCGCCGCCAGAAAGTTTACCAATCGGCGTTTTTAAGGCGTTAGAATCAAAAAGAAAGCGTTCTAAAAGTTTAGCAGCTGTGAGTCTGCTGCCGTCTGGCATTTGGATATATTCGCCAAATTCTTTTATATGTTCATAAATGGCTTTGTTAAGGTCAAATTCCATACTGTGTTGGTCAAAATAACCAAAAGCCGTGTTTACGCCTATATCAACCGTGCCGGCATCAGGTAACAATTTTTGCGAAATTATGTTTAACAGCGTGGTTTTTCCGCTACCGTTAGGGCCAATAATGCCGATTTTTTCACCTTGGCTAAAAGTATATGAAAAATCTTTAATTACGTTCATGTTATCAAACGCTTTATTAATGGATTTTAACTTTAAAATTTTCTTACCTAAACGCCTGCCCGCAACATTTAATTCTAAAACCTGTTCTTTTGAAAAACTGCGATTATTCATCATCTCATGAATACGTTGAGATCGCGCTTTTTGCTTGGTAGAACGGGCTTGCGGGCTTTTTTTTAACCATTCCAACTCAACGCGTAAAATTGCCTGGATATTGCTTTCTTCCTTTTGCTGATTTTGGTACCTAAATTCCTTCTGCTCTAAAAAATTTTCGTAATTACCCTCGTAAGTAAAAAGCTTTTGCTGGTCAATCTCTAAGATCCGGTTACAAATCTTATCTAAAAAATATCGATCATGCGTAACCATTAAGATGGTGGTATTCAAACGTTTTAACATATTTTCCAACCACTCAATGGTTTTTATGTCGAGGTGATTGGTAGGTTCATCTAAAATTAGCAAATCCATATCTTGCAAAAAAATTTGGGCAAGAGCGATTTTCTTTATCATACCGCCAGACAAGGTTTTCATTTGCTGATCCAGATTATGAATCTCAAGTTCATTTAAAATCGAGCTCACCCGCGCTTCATATTCCCAGGCATTTAATAGATCCATTTTAGAAATAATATCTGATAATTCATTTTGCGCTTGAGTAGATTTATCCTTTTCCAAATGTTCCAGGCATTGCTCATAGGATTTAATAATTTGCACCACTGGGGTATCAACGTTAAATAGATGGGTGAGAATAGTATCTTCTGGGTTAAAAATTGGTAACTGGGCTAAATAACTAATTTTTAAATCGCGTTTTGTACTAATGGAATTATTTGGTTGTTCTGAAATATTGGCAAGGATAGAAAGCAACGTGGTTTTACCACAGCCATTTACACCAATTAAAGCGATTTTTTGACCAGCGCTAATGCCAAAACTAACATCTTTAAAAAGCGTTTTTACACCTTGGTTGCAGCTTAAATTTTGTACAGAAACTAAATTCATGGGTTAATAATAACATATTATCTAATTTTCTTTGTCTTTCAAATAACTTATGCTATATTTTTATTAATGGTCAACCAAAATCAAGCTGCAGATTTAGGCTTAACCCAAAAACAGCCAAATATTACTATTTCCGGTTTTGTTTTACGCCTTACACCTTTTTTTGCCCGTTACCCTTTTTTAATTCTGATTATTGCCATTGCTTTAATTTTTGAAGCTAGTATCCACGCTGCAATACCATTATGTTTTAAGTTTATTATTGATTTTGCCTTAATTGGTCCGGACAAAGTTGTAGAAGTAGCTAACCCAGTTGAAATGCAGCATCTTAAATTGATCCTGATTTTACTTGGTATTGGGGTAGTGATGGTTACTTTTGTTGGTATTGGCCGTTTGTATCTTGAACAATCGATGATTGCCAGTGTTATTCGCGATATTCGCCTGAGGTTATTTGATCATTTACAACGATTATCCCTCTCTTTTTACGTTAAAAGGCAAATGGGTGATTTAATTTCCCGCTTTTCCGGCGATTTAGTAACAATAGAAACAACCCTTATTGGCGCTGTTGCTTGGGTAATAATACCAGCTATTCATGTAGTTATGGGTACTTGTGTATTATTTTATTTAAATTGGCAACTTGCTTTAATTTCTCTTTTAATTTGGCCATTATGCCTTTTTGTACCGAATATTTTTGCAAAATCAGCTACTAAAGCTAGTTACAATAAAAAAAAGGATGAAGCGCAAACCATTGCTTCTTTACAGGAAAACTTAGATAGCAGGTCGGTAATTAGAGCTTTTCGCTTGGAAACCTGGGCTCATAATATATTTAACCAAAAAAATTTAAAACTTTGCGCAAGTACCAGAATCTACGGTTTTTATAGCGCTCTAATAGAACATATTTCCATAATGGGGCTAATTATTCTACAAGTAATAGTTTTAGGTATTGGCGCCTATATGGTTTATAAAGGATCCATTACTATTGGTGACCTGGCTGCATTTCAAACCATGTTTTTAGGTATGAGTACGTATTTAAGTTATATTCCACAATATGTGCCCAATGTTATTCAAGCGGCTGGTTCTATGGAAAGAATAGAAGAAATTATCAGAGAAGTACCGGAAGTAGCAGATGCACCTAATGCCATAAAACTACCTAGTTTTAATAAAGAAATTGAATTTAATAACGTAAATTTTAATTATGATACGGGAACAAAAATTTTAGATGATGTTTCCCTTAAAATTAAACACAATGAAAAAGTAGCTTTTGTGGGTAGCAGTGGCTCGGGAAAATCAACTATCTTAAACTTAGTGATGCGTTTTTACGATCCGCAGCAAGGCACGGTAACCATAGATGGTGTTGATATAAAAACCGTAACCCAAGAATCTTTACGCGCAAAAATGGGCGTAGTTTTTCAAGAAAGTTTTCTTTTTAACATGACTATTAAAGAAAATTTACTTTTAGCTAAACCAGATGCCACGGATTTAGAGATAGAAGAAGCAGCCAAAGGTGCAGAAATTCATAATACCATTATGGAGATGCCGCAAGGTTATAATACCATGGTTGGAGAACGCGGTGGTACCCTTTCCGGCGGTCAGCGTCAACGTTTAGCCATTGCCAGGGCGCTCTTGAATAAACCGGAAATCCTTATTCTTGACGAAGCCACTTCTGCGCTAGACCCAGTAACTGAGCAAGCTATCAATGCTACCTTAGAGCAAGTTGGTAAATCGCGTACTGTTTTAATGGTTTCCCACCGTTTAGCTTCTGTACAAAAAATGGATTGGATTGTGGTGCTGGATCATGGCCGTATTTGTGAACAGGGTACTCATAATGAACTCCTCCAAAAAAATGGGGTTTATGCTAAACTGTGGCAAAAACAGGGTGGTTTTATCTTAAGTGACGATGGACTTGATGCAAAAGTAACTATTGAGCGTTTAAGAGAATATCCGCTTTTTACCAAACTTTCTGAAACTGATATACATAAACTGGCAAATTTATTCACTACCATTAATATTTCTGCTGATGAAACTTTAGTTACTCAAGGAGTTAATGAAGAATACTTTTATATTATTGTAAGGGGTAAAGTAAAAGTAGAAAAACAAGATCAAGAAACCACTTATTTAACAGATGGCGATTATTTTGGGGAAACAACCCTTTTTGTAGATATACCTGCTATTGCTACAATTACTACTCTCGAACCTTGTATTTTATTAAAATTAGAATCAGTACTATTTACAAAATTTATTCAAAAAACTCCGGGTTTACATAGAGAATTGAGAGAATTTTTAACAGCAGATTAATTTCTAAAATTCTTTTAAAGCTTCTAAGGTTTTCTTAACCATCTTACCAAACTTCTTATCTTTTTGTCTTTTTTCCAAATCTGTCATTTGGTAAAAATCGTGTTCTTTTTTAAGCTTAAGATAATTCTTAAACTTAGCTTGATCTAATTTTTGAACCTTTATAGCTTTTAAAATAGCACAACCCGACTCGTTGGTATGCGTACAATTAGCGTATTTACATTCTTGAGCTAACGCAGTTATCTCTTCAAAAATATTTTCCAGCCCTTCAGCAGAATCTGCTATCCCAACTTCTCTGGTACCAGGGCTATCAATTACAATCCCGCCATTATCTAAAAAATACATTTCTCTAACCGTAGTTGTATGTTTGCCTTTACCAGTAGATTTGCTAATTTCTTTTGTTTTAATGGCATTCTTTTTCAATAATTTATTAATTAAAGAAGATTTTCCCACCCCAGATGAACCAATAAAGCAATAAGTTTTACCGCTTTTAATATAATTTTCCAAATCCTTAAGCCCGTATTCAGAAACATTACTAGTTAAAACTATATCAATATCCAAAAATCTATGCTTAATTTGTTCAATTTTTTCGTTTAATTCTGCTTCAGTAACTAAATCAACTTTATTCAAAATAAACACAGGTTTAATACCACCTTCATTTGCCAAAACCAGATACCTTTCAAAACGGTTAAGGTTATAATCTCTATCTAAAGCTTCTACAATAAAAGCAAAATCAATATTAGTAGCAATAATCTGCATATCTTGTTTATTACTGTATTTTTTTTCTAAGATAGTTTTCCTGGTTAAAATATGTTGAATCACAGCTCTATTTTTATGGATTTCAGTTATCACAACCCAATCTCCAACAGCTGGGTAATCTGCTCTTTTTTGGGCATTAAACATGTGTTTACCAGTAATTTTTGCTAAGTATTCGGCATCAGCGCTTTTTACCTGATAGGCTTCTTTATGTTCGGCAATTACTCTGGCAATTTTAGCATTTGCTATTGCTAAAGAATCCCATTCTGCGGCAAAGAAATCGTTATAACCAAGATTTTCTAGTGTGATTTTGTTCATTAGGCTTGGGCAACTTGATGTAAAAGTTCAGAAATAAAACTTTGGTATTTTATACCTATTTTTTGAGCTTTTTCTTTTATTTTTTGTAAATCATTTTGATTAACCCTAATATTTAAAACCGCATTTTTTTGTCTGTTTTTAATTGCAGTAGTAATTTCATCAAAATCAAACTGGCTCACATCTATATATTCCCCAGCAATAAGCGCAGATTCGATTGCTTTTTCATTTTTAGTTAATTTGGTTTCATGTTTCATTATTTTCTCCTTGATATTGTTTTAAATATTTTCGTGAAGGATATAAGGTTTTTAGGAATATATTACCATTTTCATCTTCAACAAAAGGAACAATCCAAATATATTTCTTGTATTCAAATAACATAATAGATTGATTATCTCTGTTATGATGCTTTTTAATGGCAATTAATTTAGCCTTATTTAGTAAATCTTCAAATGAAACCCCTCGTGTTTGTTTAAGCCTATCATTCTTGAGCAAATTCCATTTTATTTCTTTCATACTTAAATTATATTTTAGCAAATATTATTTGTATATACAAATGTAATTTATTATTTTTTGTTTTCTTTCTTTTTTGCGTAAAAAAGAAAATCCCAATGTTGCCAACCATTTTACCCAATACCATTGGTTGCGTAGGCCCTTTTTTAACCCTCACCCCTACTGCGTAGGCCCTCTCAATAAATAAGATTAAGGAATAAGGGTAAGGATTAAGAACTCATGTTTTCTTACTCCTTACTCCTCCCTCCTTATCCTTAAATTGGGAGAGGGTTGGGGTGAGGGTAATCATAGTTCAAGATGTTTTTCCATCTAGCGAAGCCACATGGAGATACGAAAAAAATAACTTTCTAAAGGGCTTCGCCCCCAGGGGTACAAAAATAAATTTAAGACAACCAGATAGTTGCCCATACTATAAATAATCTTAGGTATTGCCAAAGCTTTTGCTACCATTTATATTAATTTGTGCTTTTCTTTATACAATAATTCTTAGGGGAGATAAAAAATGGAAATTTCAAAATCAACACGCAATAAAATAGGTATGCCACTTGTAGGGTTTGGTACCTATCAACTTTCAATTGACCAAGCTGAATTTTGTGTAAAAGAAGCAATTAAAACCGGATTTAGAGCTATTGATTCAGCAGAAGGTTACAATAATGAAGAAGGCACTGGTAAAGGAATAAAAGAGTCAGGTATTTCAAGAGATGATATTTTCGTAACAACTAAACTTTTTCCCGGATATAAACAGTGGGGAGCACCGGAAAAAGATTATAACCAGACTATTGAAACACTAAAACAACAACTCAAACAGCTCCAGCTTGATTATGTAGATCTTTACCTAATACACGCTCCTCTATCTGAACTTAGATTAGAACAATGGTCTGCTTTGATAGAACTAAAAAAACTAGGACTCGCCAAACACATAGGGGTATCAAACTATAACGAAAAGACAATTAAAGAAATTTTAGATGCAGGACTGATTAAACCTGAAGCAAACCAAGTTGAGTTTCACCCAATTTGCGCACAGGTTGATTTAACAAGGTACATGAAGGACAATTCAATTATACCTATAGCTTATAGCTCGCTTGCCCCGCTTTCAACTTGGCGTATTGAAGAAGGACAAGGAGGAGAAGTTCTTGCGGAGATAAAAAAAGATTGTCAATTAATTGCAAAAGAAATTGCCGCAAAACTAAATGTATCAGAAGCTAAATTATTATTGAGGTGGGGATTACAACATGGTTATTGTGTATTAACAAAAAGTAGTAACCCTGAGCGCATAAAAGATAATTTAGAATTATTTAATTTTGAAATTTCCAATAATGATATGGAACGTTTAAATCAGTTAAATCAGAATCAAGCAATTGCCTGGGCAGCAAGCGGTATTAATCCTATGCAAATAGCACCTCCATTATTAAGTAACATAATTTCTTAATATCCGATAAAGAGTTTTTTGCGTACCCCTGGGGGTGGCTTAGCCTCCCCCAGGGGTACAAAAAAATTCATTCTAAAACCAATCTCTCTTCAAATTTGTTCGTTCAGACAATCGCCGCAATTAAACTCATCTTTTCCTTACTCCTTAACCTTATGAGGGTTTATCCCCCTCGTTTTTTGCTTAACAATCTAAAAATAAACCGAAATAAACTTGCCAACAAAAAGAGAGGGGGATTTAGGGGGTGAGTTAAATCATGCTAATCATTTAATCCTGTAAATCCTGGTTCAGACAGTTTTTCGCCCCCATTACCCCCCTATTTTGGTTCTAAGGGTAAAACCTTAGCTTTGTTCCAAAGAAACGCCCTCTCCCATTCGTGGGAGAGGGTTGGGGTGAGGGTAATCATAGTTCAAACAATCGCCGCAATTTGAACTCGTTTTTTCCTTAATCCTTAACCTTATTTGGGGTGAGGGTTAAATCAAATAATCAAATAATTCATAGTTCAAGATGTTTTTCCATCTGGCGAATCCCACTTGAAGATACTAAAAACTCGCGCTGTGCACAAAAACAGCGACCTATGGTTTTGGGAAGAATTCCTCTTCTTCATCTAAAAAACAATCTCTCTTCAAATTTGCTAGGCTTCAGTTTCGAAAAAAACTTTTTTATAATATAATTAATAGTAATGAAAAAGCAAATCATAGCAATAGATTTTTTTTGTGGCGCGGGTGGAATGACTTATGGTTTGAGAGAAGCGGGAATAAATGTTATTGCCGGAATAGACAATGATGTTACCTGTAAAGAAACCTATGAATTAAATAATCCGGGATCAATATTTTTATCGGAAGACATATCCAAATTATTACCGGAAAGACTCCAGATAAAAACTAATGTATCTATAAATGATCCCAATCTATTGTTTATAGGTTGTGCTCCTTGCCAATTCTGGAGCAAAATCAATACTGATAAGCGAAAAAGTGAATTATCAAAAAACTTATTAACTGAATTCCAAAGATTTGTAGAATATTTTAATCCGGGATATGTAGTTATTGAAAATGTACCTGGGCTTAAAAACAACAAAAATGCAAAAGTTAGAGAAACTTTCTTAAAATTTTTAAAATCAAAAAATTATGTTTATAAGGATGATATTATTAATGTTCATGACTATGGGGTACCACAAAATCGTAAACGTTACTTGATTGTTGCCTCAAGAGTAAACAAAATTATTAATTTACCTCAAAAAATAAATGGCTCGTTTACAGTAAGACAATTCATTGGAAAAGCAAACGGGTTTCCCAAAATTGAATCCGGACATAAAGATCCATCTGACTTTATGCACACTTCTGCCGAACTTTCGGAAAAAAATAAGAAAAGAATTATGAAAACGAAAAAAAATGGTGGGACAAGATTATGTTGGAAAGATGATAGTGATTTGCAAGTACCGGCATATATAGATAAAGATAATTGTTTTAAAGATGTTTACGGAAGGATGTATTGGGATAAACCAGCACCAACAATAACAACTCGCTTTAATAGCCTATCAAATGGTAGATTCGGTCATCCTGAAGAAGACAGAGCATTATCGCTTCGAGAAGGAGCTACTTTACAAACTTTTCCGATTGAATACATATTTAAAGGAAATGAAGCTATTATCACGCGCCATATAGGAAATGCTGTGCCTCCTGTATTAGCCAAAAAAATCGGGGAATTAATTTTAAACTATGAATAAGCAAGATAATGTTTTACAAGAATTAATCCGAATGAAGGCAAATAATTGTTTCAAACAATTTATAGAATATATTCGCTTTCCTTTTTTTAAAAATTTAGAGGAAAATACTAAAATAACTTTTGACTACCCTATGACTATTTTTGTTGGTCAAAACGGTTGTGGTAAAAGTTCCGTAGTACAAGCTTTATACGGGGCGAGAGATGATCACAGTGTCGGAGATTTTTGGTTTGAAACAGATGTCGATCCAATAAAAGAAAATGGAAAAATAAATTGTTTGATTTATAGTTACTACAGTGAATCAGCAAAAAGACATATAGAATGTTTAAAAACGAGAGGGAAAAGATTAAATAATCCTGATTATTGGGAACCATCCCGAGCTCTGAAAAAGTATGCTATGGAGATAATCCCACAGCTTAATAAAGAAGATGCTATTCCGCCGGGGCGAAATCAAACTCGTTGGATTGGTTTGAAAAGAGAAGTTTTATATATAGACTTTAGAAGCGAATTAAGTGCCTTTGATAAATATTTTTATTTTGAAACTCCATCCAAAAGAAAAACCATAAATACAAAACAAGATTATTTAAGATTCCATGCTAAGGAATTAAAAAAAATAATAATAAAAACAGATTGTTACAAAAATAAAAAATACAAAAAAAGACATGATTTATCCCAGCAAGAACTAAAATTTATTTCAGAAATTCTAGGTAAAGAATATAAATCTGGAAAGCTTATTCATCATAATTGTTATAAAAATTGGGGGGATTCTGTTATATTCGAAACAAATTATAGCAAATATACAGAGGCATTTGCCGGTAGTGGTGAAACATCTATAGTGAAAATTGTTCATGAAGTTCTAAATGCAAAGGATTATACTCTTGTACTATTAGATGAACCTGAGGTTTCTTTATATCCGGGGGCACAAAAAAGACTTCAACAGTTTTTACTTGAACAAATAAAACTAAAAAAACTTCAAGTTGTAATTTCTACACATTCACCAATATTGCTTGAAGGTTTACCAAGTAATGCCATAAAAGTGTTTTATCAGCTACCAAATGGTAAATTTCATGTTGAAAATGAGAAATCACCTGATCAAGCATTTTATTTTTTAGAACAATCTCAACAAAACAAAAAAGAAATAATCGTTGAAGATAAACTCGCCAAATTAATAATCGAAGCGGTATTGAAAAGCATGGGAGAAGATACGGCGAACTTATTTCAAGTAAAATATTTTCCAGGCGGGGAGTCATCCTTTAAGCAGAAACATATAGCTATATATTCTCAGGAAAACAATTCCAATAAGTTTATTATTTTTGATGGAGATCAAAAAAAATCTCATTTTGATCCACAGAATTTAAAAGATTCAGATAAGAACGAAAAAAGGCTGAACGAGATAATAAAAGAACAAACCGGTGAAGAGATTAAATTTAGTATTGATGGGAATTCGGGACAAGGAAATAAGAATCAAAAAATCGAATTAATGATTAGATATTTAGAATATTATTATAGTAATGTTTTCTATTTGCCAGGAAATACACGGCCGGAATGCATAATATGGGATAACGATAAAGCTAGACAATTACTTAATTCAAAAGAGCTCCATAATGAGATTCAACAAGAGCAAGATTATAAAATAAAATTTGAAAGGCTTACACAAATGGTCTGTACCGATTCAACATCCGATACAATTTATTATTTGGAAAAAATGTTTGTTAAACATTTAATTGATAATTCACAAAATAATCCGAACTATAAAAAAATAGTGGAAATAATAAACAAAATAAAATCATAATGTATGATATTTATTCCCAAAAAAAACGTAGCCAAATTATGTCTAAAATTACCGGTAAAGAAACTAAAACGGAGATAATAGTTAGAAAATTTTTATTTTCAAACGGATTTCGTTATAGAAAAAATGTTTCGTATTTACCAGGGAAACCGGATATTGTTTTATCAAAATATAAAACCGTAATTTTTATTCATGGTTGCTTTTGGCATCATCATAATAAATGTAAGTACTCAAAACTTCCTGAAACAAGAAAAGAATTTTGGACAAAAAAAATTTCGGATAATATTAAAAGAGACCATTCCAATATTAAAAAATTAAAAGATCTAGGTTGGCATGTAATTGTTGTTTGGCAATGTGAGCTTAAGAATAAGAAAGCTAAATATAATAAATTAAATTCCTTGGTAACATATATTAATAATTTAATTATTAAATAATAACGTTTGAATTAAATAATACTAAAGCTGATTTATAAAATCTTTTTGATAAAATATTCATTAATTGAAAATTAATAAGTAATAACCGTTAATAATCCAAAAAAATTTATAGAAGCTTTCAACGTTAGCAAAACGGCAATGGGGCTACAATTTCAAAATCTATATGGATTATCTTTTTAGCAATAGCTTATTATTTATTTCAAGTTTTTTTCAAAACTCCAACAACTCACTCAAAGAAACATCTAACCCATCAGCTATCAGTTCCAGAGTAGTTAATTTGGGGTCAGATATACATCTTTCAATAAAATTAAGTGAACTTTTATGCAAGCCAATACTATAGGCTAATTTTTCCGAAGATATTCCTTTTTGTTTACGAAGCTTAATGATGCGTTCAGCTAATTTTTTTAGTATTAAATCATCTTTTGGGGTACGAATTCGTTTTTTAGGATTCATGTTTTGTTCCAAATAAAATTTTACTTGCTTAAAAGTATACAATGTTTTTATAATTAAATAGTCTGACATGTCAGACTATTTAATCTTCAATAAACTAAAAAGGAGTTACTAATGGAATCGAAAAACCAGAACGATTTAAACTATAATTTCAACGAAATATATTTCCCTATCCCCTATTCCACCCACCAAATCACCAAAGAGCAATTCCTAATTGCCGTAGAAAAACTAATGCAAAAATTTGATATTACCGTAGAAAGAGCCGCGGAAATTACCGAAGACATCATCAAAGCCATGATTTTAGAAAACAAACCCCCAAGTGCCTTGGAACACGAAATAAATGCCCTTGCCTATGCTGGTTGGGATTTTTTGCGAGAAAAAAGCATTGAAGAGGTTATTGGCATGCTGAAGAAATAGATTACAATATCAGTGACTTTTTGAATGAATAAATTTGAAGAGTGATTAGCTAAAAAAATATGTGAATAAGAAGAGTCTATCCCCAAAACATAGGTCGCTGTTTTTGTGCACAGCGTGAGTTTATTTATATACCTATGATGCTTCGCATCATAGATATATATAACTCTTTGGGGTGCCTTTTTCTTTGGTTCTTTCTTTTGGGCATGCAAAAGAAAGAACATTTAATTTTTTTATGCTAAAATCTAAGGAGAGACTACAATGAATAAAAATAATTCAATAACTTTATTTGAACAAAAACAAATACGACGAACCAGTTTTCAAGATGAATGGTGGTTTGTCTTAACTGACGTTATTTCTGCACTTACTGATTCTACAAATCCATCTGATTATTTAAAAAAAATTCGTAAAAGAGATCAATCTTTGAATGAAGTTTTAAAAGGGGGGGGACAAATTGTCCCCCCCCTTGGTCTTGAATTTGACACTGCCGGCGGTAGACAAATGCTACAATGTTGGAACACTATAGGAATTTTACGTTTAATCCAATCTATCCCTTCCCCTAAAGCTGAGCCTTTTAAACGCTGGCTGGCAAAAGTTGGTTATGAAAGATTAGAGGAAATACAAAATCCAGAATTAGCCGCAACAAGAATGCGGCAAATTTACAAGCAAAAAGGTTATTCAGACGCTTGGATTGAAAAACGCATGCGCGGAATTGCTGTACGAGATGAGTTAACCGAAGAATGGAGGAAAAGAGGGATTAAAGAACAAATCGAATATGCAATTTTGACATCTGAAATAAGCAAAGCAACTTTTGGTATGACGCCATCTGAATATAAAGAATTCAAGTCTCTTGAAGAACCAAAAGATAATCTGCGAGATCATATGACTGACTTAGAATTAATATTTACCATGTTAGGCGAAGCTTCAACAACTGAAATTGCCAAGAAAAAAGATGTACAAGGTTTCCCTGAAAATAAAAAAGCAGCTCTTGAAGGGGGTAGTATTGCTGGAAATGCCAGAAAAGAACTTGAAAAAAAATCAGGCACTAAAGTTTCAGTAAAAAATAATTACAAAGAAATTACTCAAACAACAAGCAAAAATAAAAAAATCAATTAAAAAAATAGAAACTATTTAATGCTTCGCTTAAAAATTATTTTTCTGAAAGTGAACAAGTAGAAAAATAAGTATGTGCAAAAATTACACTAACTGCAATAGATGAAAAAACTATTTCCTTAGCCGAAAAAGAATATGAAAAATATTATCGAGCGCAAGCTATTATGTACGAAAGTGATTTCGATACAGAAGTAAAAAAATATTTAAAGAAAGTTGATAAAACGCCACCTAAAAACCGGAAGACATCATCAAAGCCATGATCTTGGAAAACAAACCGCCAGCTGATCTGGAATACGAAATTAACGCCTTGGCTTATGATGGTTGGGATTTTTTGAGGGAGAAGAGTATTGAAGAGGTTATTGGTATGTTGAAGAAATAGATTACCATATCTAGGGAATATTATTTAGAAAAATAATTCTTTATGTAAATTAATTAATAATTCGTAATTACCTACATCTGCTTGTTGCAAAGCAAAGATATAAGCATCTCTGAAATCCGAAGTTAATATTAGTTTACTTTCCGGCCACTTAAGTGAAGAATTCAAAACTTGTTTTAAATATATATTTGTAACCAATCTTGCCCATCTTCCGTTCCCATTCAGAAAAGGATGAATTTTTACTAATCTATGATGGAATTTTACAGAAATATTTAAAGGATCTTGATTGTTATTCTCCCAAAATTGTAAATCATCAAGTAGGTATTTTAAATCTGTGTCAATAAATTTTTTATCAGAACCAATATTTAAATTAACTTTTCTTTTTTTACCCGCCCATTGCCATACTTGTGAAAACATATCATGATGGACTTTATAGATTGAGGTTAAATTAAAAATAAATTTTCTTTTTGTTAGTAAATATTTTGAAGTTGCTATAGAAATATTTTTAAATTCAGCGGAATATAGTTCTTCAAGTGTAGTTATATATGCAGGTATTAATTCCGAAATATCGTTTATAGGAGTAGCACCTTTAGGAATATTATCAAAACTCATTCCTAATCCCAAAGAGAACTTCTTTTTTTCTCAAAAAGCTCTTTTTTTAACATTGCCAATTGCCGTTGCTTTTGTTTGCTACTAGGGTTTTGTAATTCCAGCGCAGAAGAACTTTCTGAAAAAGCAAGAATTTCTTTTGCTTTTTGATTAATTTTTTTATTTAAAATTTGCTTAAGTTTTGTTTTGGGAACAAGAAAAAAATAAGCTTCACATTCAAAAGCCGCAGCAATTTTTTTAATCGTAGATAAATTTGATTCTACAATGCCTTGCTCAAGTCGAGCTATAGCAGTTTGTGAAGTTTTTATTCTTTTAGCAAGTTGCTTTTGCGTTAAACCTAATGCAGTACGAATTAAATGTATTTGTTTATAAATTGGCAAATAATTTTTTGCCCATTTTGGAAGATTACTATTAGCTTTTATTTTATCATTAATTTCATCAAAAAATATGTCTTTCATCTTTATATATAATATCATATATGATATATTTGTAAAGAAAAAAATATCTTTTATGATATATATATTTTGATGAGTTCTTTTAGAAATGCTATATTATGATAAAAACACCACAATTATTCAAAAAAATGATGTAAGATGCAAATATATCAAAAAACTACTCAACTGAAAAAGAGATTAACCCCCCAAGTGCCTTGGAATACGAAATAAACGCCCTGGCTTATGATGGCTGGGATTTTTTGAGGGAGAAGAGTATTGAAGAGGTTATTGGAATGTTGAAGAAATAGATTACATACAGATATTTTGTAGAGACGGGTTTCAAACCCGTCTCCCCACATTCAAACCCGTCTCCTCACATTCAAACCCGTTTCTACAGTTACCTTGATAAACCAATTTAGCAGGTTTATAATCAAAAACAGACTAGAAACAATAAATATAAGGGTATCAATGCAAGAACCAAATAGCGAATTAATTATCTATCAAAATCCTGAAGGCAATATTAAAATAGATGTTCGTCTGGAAAATGATACTGTATGGCTTACACAAGCACAAATGGCATATTTATTTAATAAAGGAAGAACGACAATTACTGAGCATATTAAAAATATCTTTAGAGAAGGAGAATTAGACGAAAAAATGGTATGTCGGGATTTCCGACATACCACTCAACATGGTGCTATATCCGGAAAAACACAAGATATATCAGTGAAATATTATAATCTTGATGTAATTATATCTGTAGGTTACAGAGTTAAATCTCTTCAGGGTACTCAATTTAGAATTTGGGCAACTCAACGGTTAAAAGAATATATTGTCAAAGGTTTTACGCTTAATGACGAACGTTTTAAAAGTGGTAATTCAATGCACTATTTCCATGAATTACAAGAACGTATCCGTGAAATTCGTTTATCAGAACGATTTTTTTATCAAAAAATCAAAGATATTTATACAACAAGTATAGATTATGATCCTAGAAATGAAAAAACAATTCAATTTTTCAAAACAGTTCAGAATAAATTGCTATGGGCTATAAGTCAGCAAACAGCCTCTGAATTAGTTTATAGAAGAGTAGATGCCTCATTACCACTTTTAGGAATGTTATCTTATGATAAAAAAAATACCACAATTATTCAAAAAAATTATGTAAATATTGCCAAAAACTACTTAACAGAAAAAGAAATTAAGTTACTCGGCTTACTCGTGGAACAATATCTTGCTTTTGCAGAAACCATGGCAGAACAACATACCCCTATGTATATGCAAGATTGGATTAATAAACTAGATGATATTCTTAAAATGAATGGTAGAGAATTACTAACTCATGCCGGGAAAATCAGCCATGAAATGGCATTGGAAAAATCAAATAATGAATACCAAAAATATAGACAAGACCAACTTAAAATTTCTCATGAACAAAACCTAAAAGAAATTGAAGAAGATATAAAATCATTAAAAAAAGTTATAAAAAAACAAAAGAACAATTCCTAATTACCCAAGACATAATCAAAGCCATAATTTTAAAAGATAAACCCCCAAGCGCCTTGGAATACGAAATTAACGCCCTAGCCTATGATGGTTGGGATTTTTTGCGGGAGAAAAGCATTGAAGAAATTATTAACGAAATATCATCTATTTAAGAAAAAATTTAACAGCTACATCAAAAAGGCTATTTAATTTCTGATTAACACGTTTTGCATTAAATTGAGGGTTCCTTACATCGCTACCTAAAATATTAGAAATTACAAAAGCCGCTACAATTTTTAACATCCGTGGTTGATATCAAACAATGTAATTGAAATTTTACGAAACCTAGTTTCAATAATGCTTGAGATGCTTCATAAACTAATCCTTGGTTCCAATAATCATGATTCAAGCCATTTAATTTACTCTACCACTTATTCCTATCCAAAAAATCCTGATAAGAACCTGGAAAAACCGAAATCCCCTTTTCATCAAAAACAATTAACTTAGTAGCTAATAGGTGTAAAAAATTTTCATCGTGCGTAACAATAATGGAAGCGCCGTTAAAAACCTCAATTGCTTCAACCAAAGAATCGCAAGATTCCATATCAAGGTGATGCGTAGGCTCGTCTAAAAGTAACAAATTTGCCGGTGTTAAAAGAATTTTGCCAAGTAGTACCCTGCTTTTTTCTCCGCCGGAAAGAAAACTAATTCGCTTTAAAGCAACATCACCGGAAAACATCATACTGCCGCAAATTCTCCGGATATTTTCTCGGTTAATTTCCGGATTACAAGCTGTTAATTCTTCTTCAATAGTAAATTCCGGATTCAACGTAGCAATGTTGGTTTGTCCAAAATAACCAATTTTTGCAGAAGGATGCATTTTTATTTCCCCATTATTTGGCTCTAAAATACCATATAAAAGCTTTAATAAAGTTGATTTACCAATGCCGTTTTTACCAATTACGCAAATGCGATCGTGTTTTTCTACGGTAATATTGAATTTTCGGATTAATAAAGGTAAATCCGGACCATAAGAAAAGTGTAAATCTTTTACCTGCATAAGAGTTTTTGCATGAAATTCTGCTTCGTTAAACTTAAATTCCAAATTTTTGATTTGCTCTATTTTTTCTAGCTTTTGTGATTTTTCTAAAGCTTTAATTCTAGATTGCACTAATTTAGCAAGACTGGCTTTTGATCTAAAAGTATCAATAAATACCCGTGTTTTTTTCTCTTTTTTTTCTTGATTTATCCTGGTTTTTTCGTAAATTTCTTCTTCTTCTTCGATTTTTGTGTAAATATCAATTGAGGAACCCCTAATCTTTTTGATATTCTGCCGATGAATTGCCATAGTATGATTAGAAATACTATCCATAAAATGCCGGTCATGCGAAATAATTATAAGTTCATCCGGCCATGATTTTAAAAACCCGATTAACCACCGGACTGAAGCAATATCCAAATAGTTAGTTGGTTCATCTAATAACAGCATATTTGGTTCGTACGCCAAAGATTTAACTAAGTTCAACCTAATCTGAAACCCGCCAGATAATTCTAACGGATCGCGATAAAGATCATCATCCGTAAAACCTAAACCAAGGAGTAATTTTTCTACAATCCATTCGTTATGTTGCTCATCTGGCCGTAAACCTAGGCATCCCTCGCCAAGCACTGTATTTTCTGTAAATTCTAAATGTTGCTTTACGTAGCCGATAGAATAATTTTTAGGAATAGAAACTAAACCTTTATCCGGCATAATTTCTTTATTTAATAAGGAAAAAAGAGTAGTTTTGCCAGAACCGTTTCTGCCTACTAACCCAATCTTATCACCTTTATTTATGTTAAAAGTAATACCATCAAAAATATTTTGAGTACCAAAAGCTAAGTGTAAATCTTTTACAGTTATCATGAATAAATAGAATAATCTCTTTTAATTTCTAGCTTTTTTAGCGTGAGAAATTAAAGGTTTCTGCCCTCTTTCTTTAAAATTAGCAATAATCTTTTCTGCTGAATCAAAAGGTACGGTAATAAAAGAAAAGTCATCCATTACCCGAATATCACTTATATCTCTGGATTTTATAGAAGTTTTACTCATAATAATCTCAATTAGTTTTTGCACATTGATGCGATCTCTTTTTCCCAAAGCAACAAAAAGCCTGGCTTTACCTTGCAGATCCATCTGGCTACCTCTATCACTTCTATCACTAATTTCTCTGATATGCCCATAACTTTTTGGATTCAACTCTTCATCAAAACAATATTTAAGCACAGTAGCTAAAGTATCTGTAGCATTATTTTCTTCCAATAATTTATTTGCCCAATCTTGATATGCCTGATTAATTTCTTTATTCCGTGCTTTAATTAAATCATCATTAATTTTTTGTTTCTTAGCCTTAATAATATCTTGTACATTCGGCAACTTTGATTTCTTAATGTTAGATTTAGTGATCCGCTGAATAAACATCAAACGGCTATATTCACTTGGAGTAATAAAAGTAATGGCTGTACCTGGTTTACCAGCTCTACCAGTACGGCCAATACGGTGAACATAAGAATCCACATCTTGCGGCAAAGAATAATTAATTACATGGGTAAGATTATTTACATCAATTCCTCGTGCTGCAACATCTGTTGCTACTAAAATATTAATTTTCTGATTCTTAAATTTATCTAGCGTTCTTTCTCGTTGTGATTGCGAGATATCACCATGAATAGCTTCCACATCATAACCGCGATCAATTAAGTGAGAAAGAATAGAATCAACATCAATCTTGGTTCTACAAAAAACTAAGCCGTAAAAATCATCTTCCATATCTACGATTCTACATAAAGCCTCAAATTTATCTGATGCTTGAACCTCATAATAAATTTGTTCTGTGAGATTAGTTACTAATAATTCTTGTTTAACCCTTATCATTTCATAGTTACCCATGTATTTACGGGCCAGGTCAGTAATTTTAGGCGGCATAGTAGCAGAAAATAATAAAGTTCTCTTATTTGCATTAGTATGCTTCATTATTTCTTCCATATCTTCAATAAAACCCATATTAAGCATTTCATCAGCTTCATCTAGTATTAAATGTTCAATTTTTTCTAGGTTTAAAGTTTTACGATAAAGATGATCAATAACTCTACCAGGAGTACCAACTACAATATGTACGCCCCGTTGCAAACGGCGTAACTGTTGATCTATAGATTGGCCACCATAAATAGGCACGATTTTAAGATCTTTTTCGCCTTTAAGTGAGTTAATTTCTTCTGCAACCTGAATTGCTAATTCACGAGTAGGTACTAAAATAAGAGCTTGTACAGCGTGCTCATTTGGATTAATCATTTCTATAAGCGGCAAACCAAAAGCCGCTGTTTTACCAGTACCAGTTTGTGCTTGAGCAATAATGTTAGTATCATCTCTTAGCATTACTGGGATAGTTAAAGCTTGAATTGTTGTTGGTTCTTCAAATCCCTTTTTATTAATTGCTTCTTGAACTTTTTGCGAAAGCCCTAAATCTTTGAATGTTTTTTTGTTTTCCATATGTTTCTCTCTTAAAATTATTTTCTATTTCTACAATCGAATTAAATTAAGATACACTATTTTAGGTAAAAAAGATAGAAAGGCACCAAAAAAGACTAAAGTTTAAACGTGCAAATGAATTTAAAAAGCATTAAAATAATATTAAGTATAAAACTAATTCTACTTAATTAAAGGAGAAAAAATAATGCACGATCAAATAAAAAACAATTATCCTTATGCAGATTTGGTAATCCCCTGCCCTGAAAAATCAAACCGATTAACTGCCTTTTTTAGAATAATCTGTGTAATACCGGTGTTAATTCTATTTTCATTAGTATTAGGAATTGTTATTGGCAAAGGTTTTGTGGTTGGCGGAGGGTTATTATTTATTCCCTTAGTAATAATAATTCTATTCAGAAATAAATACCCAAAAGCTTGGTTTGATTGGATACTTTACTTATTAAAATTTCAGACTCGTATTTGTGCTTATTTATTCTTACTAAGAGATGAATACCCAGCTGTAGAAGATGAACAAAAAGTAAACCTAAGCTTAAAATATCCGGATGCAGAAAAAGAATTACATCCGGCAATGCCTTTGGTTAAATGGTTTTTGGCAATCCCGCATTATGTTGTTCTATTTGTACTTTTTTGTGTTGTAATTGTAATCACTATTATTGCGTGGCTTTCAATCTTATTTACCGGGAAATATCCGCAAAAAATGCATCAATTTGTAGTAGGTGTATTTCGCTGGTGTCTACGAGTTTTGGCATATGCATTTTTATTGGTAACAGATAAATATCCGCCGTTTAGATTGTAAATGTTTTAAATATAATAAAATTGGGTAAAAATAATTTACAGAAAAATATTTGGGGGGATAATGGACCCAACAGGTTCTAAACCAATTTTAAATGTTGCTGATGTTGTAGGTAGAAGAGAAGAATCTCGAAGAAGAACAATGGAGGCTTTGTTAGCTCCCAATCCTTCAGGTACACCTCACCAGCCTATATTGTCACCATTTAGTAAAATAACATTTCAAATAGCGCATAAACCCAAAGAGCCTTCAGAAGAACAAGCAGGCCCAGCAACAGACGCTTTGCCTAGCCTAGAACAACATCCAGTTGCCGAACGATCTTATGATATTGATATATCTGGTTGTGATGAGCCAGCCATGACAAAAAAAATAATAGAGGCTTTTAGAGCTTTAACGCTTGGCCCTGGTGAAAAGGTAACTTTTAATTTAGTTAATATAACTAGAGTTCCAAAGGATGAAGATAATGTTTTTAAGGAACAAAGATTACTAAATATTTGTAAATTTTGGCTAACTTATTTTCAAGCATCTGAAATTGAACAAGATGATGATTTTGATTTATGTGAATACTTTACCGAGGATGTTACTGGTGAAGATTTAAGTTATTTTGTGCCACCAGAATGTGGTAATAAGGAAACTTTTCATATAATTGGTGATATTCATGGAGATCTTAATACAATACTTTTTAGTCTTATTCACGAATATATTGATATTTTACCAGGAACAATTAATTTTGATACCCGCAATGGTGAAATTGTACCAGAACCAAATGAATTTACCATTAAATTACCAAATATTAAGCTTAAAAGCATTTTACCAAAAGAATTCATTATGTATATGGGCGATTTAATTGATCGCGGTATTTGGAGTAGTGAAGTTTTGGCTATTCTAATTCATTTACTAAAAGCATCTAAAAATATAGGGCTTTCAGATTTATTTAAAATTTGTGCAGGGAATCATGAGGAATATTTATTAATTAATCGCCCAATGGGTGATTTGGGCAAATTTTCTTCAAACCTAAAAAATTTATTAAAAGAATTAATTTCAACAGATTTAATTAAGTGTGCTTATGCTGTTAATGGCGTAATGTTTGCGCATTCTTACTTAACAGAGGAAACTTTACAGCTAATATTAGAAAATTTAGACCAAGGTTCAAAAGAATACATGGCCGCAAAATATTTTTTAGAAAATAAAGATAATGCTGAACTATTTAGAGATTCTCATTATAATGAAAATTTAAATATTCTGGTTTCAGTAATTAATCGTTTATTTAAAATATATATTTTGCAAGATGGAACCCCTGAATCTAGCAAAGCTAAATTAATTTTTAATAGACAAAATACTGAACCATCTTTGCCCGATGGTTTACTTTGGCAAAGATTCACTAAACATTCTGGTAAACCACCATTAAAATGCATCCAATTTGCGTATGCTCATCATTGTAATCGCAGAAGAAAAGCAATAAAAAAACAAGCTGTAAATGCTTTTGATTTTGATGGCGCAGCTTCTTATGCTATGTATCCACAATCCGCAAACTATTCTAACCCGCAACGTGTTACATTTTTCCCAGATGGTTGTTTAAGAATTCAGGCTTTTGCAAATCCAGCAGATTTATTTCCCAGAGGTGGAGCAATAATACCCAAGGGGCTTCTCAGCGTTTGAAAGTGAAAAATTTATTCAATCTGAGTAAAAAGAACTACGTAATTCTTGCCGTATGCCTTAGCGCATTTTGGGCATAAAGTTTATCTTGCCAATGTATTTCTTTATCTTCCCATGGTTTTGGATCAAATGGCTCACAACAACCAGTTGATTTTATAGTTTGTTTGGTCATAATTTAATTATAACATTTGTAATATTTGAAAAACAAATTACATTGTAAAATTATTCATTGCCATCATCAAAAAGCCACAAAATTCGGCATTGCCAATAGCTAAGCTTTTATCTACTTTTGTTTTCATTTGGTTAATGATTTCTCGGTAAGCTTTATAAAAAGTAAAAGTTGGCTTAGCTTGATAATGCAAATTATTTATCTCAAAATATTCAATAATCCCTTTGGCTGTGGTGGGTTTAATAAACACTTCTTCAGTTGGTTTAAAATATAAGGGACAAGCGGTAATTAAAGACCATTTGGCTAATTTTCCGGTTTCCAGAATTTCCAGCATCATATTAAAACCTTGTTCTTGATTATTATACAAAAATTCCCATAGCCCTTGAGCTAAATGTTTTGTTTCGTTTATGCCTAAAGTTTGGATAAAATCTTTGAATTTTGGTTTTTCAAAGATGGAAATCATAGAAGATCTACTGACAATCTGGGCCATACTTAAAGCAATGGTTAGAGGATCTTTAAACTTGTCTTTGGCAAATGACTCTTGCGCCAAAGCTGTCATTTTCTCTGGCTTATGCTTTAACCCGATTTTTTTCATTTCAGGGTGATTAAACCCGCCTGGGTAAATCTCGAAGAATCTTTTTTCGGCTTCATGTAGTTTTTGGATGTTCATATTATTATATTATACCTGGTGAAGCTTCGCTTCACCAGGTATATAGAAAAAAATAAAATTCAGCTATTATTTATCTTTCCAATTCCACCATTTAAGTAACTCGGGTTCAGGCTTTTTTGTTGAAGCATAATATACTGCGCATCTATAAACATAAAGTAGGCATCGGTCTATTCTTTGATTTTGAAGTTCGCAAGATTTAAGATAAATTTCTTCAGGGTCTTGATCTTTAAGTTCGGCAATTGATCTATAACCAAGATTATATAAATCTTGAGCAATAGATTTGCCAACTCCGGGGATTTTTTGAAATTCTTGCAAAATAGTTTGTTTCATTACAATAATTTTAGCATAAATGTTTGAACTAATATGCCTCGATTTCAAAATTTTGTTTTCTTTTCAAGAAAACAAAAACTATTCCAGTTATCTTTAATAACCGCTAAAATATAACTATGCTAACAACCTTAGAAGCCATAGAACAAAGAAGAAGTGTGCGTAAGTATAAATTAGATCCTATCCCGGAAGAGCAAATTCAAGAACTGATAGAGGCAGCAAGGTTAGCCCCTTCCGGCTGTAACGCTCAACCCTGGCGATTTAAAATCGTAACTGACCGAAAAACAAAAATCAAACTAGCTTTTGCTGCCCATAAGCAAACCTTTATTGCCAGAGCACCGGCAATTATTGTTTGTTGTGCCGATATTAAAGCCTATTTGGATGGCTCTGTTTCCAGCATTCAAGATTTAGGTAAAATTGGTGCAGTAAGAGATAATATTGTTGAAGCAATAACAGATAAAGCTAACGAAATGAAAACTATGCCAGTTGAACAAGTTGCCTCAGGTATTATATTTAACGTGGCAATTGCCATAGAACATATTGTTTTAAGAGCGTTAGATTTTGGCTTAGGTACATGTTGGATCCGCTTAATGGATACCAAAATGGTTAAAAGTATTTTTAATTGGGATGATAATACTTACGTAGTGGCTTTACTACCTATTGGGTATCCGGCAGAATCGCCTAAACCAAGATCGCGAAAGTCTATCAAAGATTTAATGCTATAACAAATGCCAGAAAAACAAACCAATAATTTAGAAATCAGCAAATGGCATAATCAAGAAATCATAGATCAAAAATTACCAGGTTTAAACGGTAATAACCAACAGATTATTGAAGCTGATTTTGAAAACTGCATTTTTAAAAGTTGTACTTTTATTGAAACTGTTTTTAATAAGTGCAAATTTGAAGATTGCGAATTTTTAAATTGCGATTTAAGTTTGGCAAATCTTAGTTCTTCTTCCTTTGTTAATGTTAAATTTACCAGTTCCAAACTGGTTGGTATTGATTGGCGTAAAGCTTCTATTCCTTTTAGTTTGGAAATAAAATTTGATAATTGTAATCTGAGCAATAGCATTTTTCTTGGTTTAAATTTACAACATCTAAGTCTAACCAATTGTTTGGCAAAAGAAACTAATTTTGAAGAAGCTAACCTTAGTAATGCCAAATTAAATGGTACTGATTTTACTAATGCCAGGTTTCAAAACACTAATTTGGTAAAAGCGGATTTTAAAGAAGCAAAAAATTACCGAATTGATTTTCGTTATAACAAAATCAAACAAGCCAAATTTTCTTTACCTGAAGCAGTAGCTTTACTAAATGGGTTAGAGATTGTTTTGGGTTGAAAAATTGTCTTGAACTGTGATTAAAATGATTAAATGAGAACTACATTTTTGCAAAGGCTAAAGTTTAATTATTCCTCTATTGAGAGGATGTCCAAAATAGTTCTAAAGTAGTTAAATTGGGCACCCAAATAGCCCATGTCCATTGCATTTTTACTCCACGCCCCTTATCTTTTGCATTAATAAAAAAAGTTCTTACTTGTATTGCTTGGCTTACAAGATAGTTATATGGTTTTGGTAAAGCTATCGAAAATAACAAAGCTTCCAGATCTCTTACAGATTTAATCATCCACATATCAGCATGCTTAATATAAATAGCTGGCCCAATTTTCCCTTTTTCATATTTAGTGACACCTTCTCTAGCAGTATCCTGATTACCTTGCTTCAAAGCTTCTAAAGAAGCATAAAGAGTTGGGAAATTTGTCCTAAAATAGGCAAACCCTTCAAAATCCTCAACCATATCCCAATAGGTTTCATAGCCAATATCACCATAGTTTTTATCTAATGCTTCTTTTAAATTATCAAAAATTTTATCTCCGTCCGTAGATTCATCTTTAGAAAGAAAATAGGCACGTAAAAGATAACCAGTTCCTTGGGTTGGATAAGCCGCATTAAACGTATCAAGGGTTGCATCTGCGGCAGTTTTTTCATCCATAATATCTTGTAGTTGCGCTTTAAATAAAAGAGCATCTTCAGTAGTAGAATAAGCAAGGGAGCTATCTACATCTTCCATAGATTGATCATAATCAGCTACAAAATAATTATTATAAGCACTATTTAATGCATCTTCCGCTTTTTCAACATTTGTTTTCTGAATATTATTATTATTACAATTGCACATTAAGAGTACAATAAAAAAAAGCATTAATAAGAAAAAACTATTTTTCACTATTTTTTTACGGATCATTTTTTTTCCTTTCAATCAATAGTTTTATAATAAAAGTATAACATAAAAAATTGAAAATCTAAAAAATGTAAGAAGTGTTCGCGGGAAAAACAACCTGGCGGTGTTTTTTGGACGAAGTTCGAACATTTTTTGAGCAAAACCCCCAATAAG
>CAZFTP010000011.1:26885-59269 GCA_964521915.1 uncultured Candidatus Marinamargulisbacteria bacterium | reverse complement strand
ATGCTCCCTATCTCCTAACTTTTTTCTATTTCACACATTCTTTTTGACAGAATCGCTTTGCCCACCGGGTATACATAACAGATATGCTACGTTATAATTGAATTGATGATCAATGAATTAAAAAAACAAAAAATTACAACAATAATAAAAAAATATATTGCAGATTTACAAGCAATCTATTTATTTGGCAGTTATGCAAATAATACCGCAACTAAGAATTCTGATATTGACCTAGCCTTTTTAGCAGATTCTTGTTATACGCAAGAAAAAATTTGGCAAATTAACACAGAATTATCTTTAGCCTTACATACAGAAACAGATTTAGTAGATTTAAAATCTGTTTCTACGGTTTTTGCTTTACAAATTACTTATTATGGGAAACGCCTATATTATAAATCTGATAAAATCGCAACCAATTTTGAGGATTTGACCTTTTGTAAATACGTTAGATTAAATGATTTAAGGCAAGATATCTTAAAAGACATAAAAAAAAGAAAAACTATTTACTAGGAGTATAATATGCAAGATGATATTATCTTAAATAAAATTACTATAATAGAAAGGTGTATTAAAAGAATCCAAGAAGAATATTATGGATTTGAAGAAGAATTTGAAGAAAAATACACAAAACAAGATGCTGTAATTTTAAATATCCAAAGAGCTTGTGAAGCTTCAATAGATTTAGCTAATCATATTATCAGAATAAAAAAATGGGGAATTCCACAATCTAGTAAAGATGTTTTTACTATTTTAAATAATAACAAAATTATTGATAAAGATTTAACAGAAAGATTACAAAAAATGGTTGGTTTTAGAAATATTGCGGTACACGATTATCAAAATTTAGATTTAAACATTATAAAAAGCATTATTATAAATAACTTAACGGATTTATTAAAATTTACCGGTATTATTTTAGAAAATAGGATACAGAATACAGAAGACAGGAGACAGAAAAAAGAATGAAAAAAATTCTTTACTTTATATTACCTATTTTAATTGTTGCAGGGTTAACTTTTACGATATTTAGTATTTTACAAGTTAAATTCACAGAAAAAGAGCTAATTGAAAATTTAAAAAGACAAGCAAAAAACGTTGCCGAAAGTTTAGATTTCACGGCTAAAGAGATTATTTTAAAAAAAGATTTACGTTTAGCAGAACGTTTAAATAATAAATTTGAAAAAAGAGACCGCGTACAAGGTTGTATCATTTATGATAAAAACAAAAATATTATAGCTATTACCAAAAAAATTAACTGGTGGAGTAAATACGATCATAATTATTTAAATAATTTAAACGTTGAAAAAAGTTTCCATAGTAATTTTCAAAGTTTACAAAAATATAATATTTTTTTATATGCTATCCCTATTCTAGATGATGGTAATAATATTATCGGTTATTTAGAAATTCTTTATGAAACCACTAAATTAAACGCAACCATTGGTCAATTATGGAAACAAGTAAGCATAAATTTAATTATTTTATTATTTATTATTGGTATAATCACTTTTTTAATACAATGGAGAACCATCATTTTACCTATGCGTAAAGCAAGAGAATGGTTCACCAGTTTTCAAAAAGGCGAAACAGATAAATTAAAACCATTTAACGATACCGGTGAATTCGGAAAATTTATTAGTGAAGTAGAACAAGTTGCACTGCATTTAAGGGTAGCCAGAAAAATCGTAACCAGTAATGCCGAAGAAAAACATAATAAAGAAAACAATTGGAATGAAGAAAAATTAAAAAATTTAGTGCAGGCTAAAATCGGAGAAAACGCTTTTATTGTTGTTTCTAACCGCGAGCCCTTTATGCACGTAAAAAATGAAGATACCGGACAAACAAAATGTATTCAACCAGCCAGCGGCGTAGTAACTGCCATTGACCCCATTTTAAAAGCCTGTGGTGGAATCTGGATTGCCCATGGTAGCGGTAATGCTGACAAAAAATTCGTTAATTCAAAAAATAAATTAGGGGTACCCCCAAAAGATATCCGTTATATTTTAAAACGGGTATGGCTAACTAAAGAAGAAGAAGAAGGTTATTATTACGGATTTTCCAACGAAGGCTTATGGCCTTTATGTCATATTACTTATACCAGACCTATATTTAAAGAAAAAGACTGGCAAATGTACAAAAAAGTAAACCAAATTTTTGCAGACAGCATTATAGAAGAATTACCCAACAAAAATGCGGTAGTTTTTATACAAGATTATCATTTTACCCTTTTACCCCAAATGATTAAAGAAAAACGCCCAGATACTACTATTGCCCTTTTTTGGCATATACCCTGGCCAAACCCAGAAGTATTTTCAATTTGCCCTTACCAAAAAGAAATTTTAGAAGGTATGCTAAGTTGCGATTTAATTGGTTTTCACACCCAATTTCTTTGCAACAATTTTTTAGAAACTGCTAATAGATTAATAGAATGCCGTATAGATACAGAAAAATTTAGTGTTAATAGAGGTGAAAACCAAACTTATATCCGTAATTTTCCTATTAGTATTGATGATTATTTCTTACCGCAAAACAATAAAAATTTAAATGTACAAGTAGAAAAAATAAAAAAAGAATATCATTTAAATAATAAAATCATAGCTGTTTCTGTTGAAAGAATAGATTATACCAAAGGTCTTTTAGAAAAATTTCAAGCTATAGAACGCTTTTTAGAAAAATATCCAAAATATATTAATAAATTTGTATTAATTCAATTAGCCGCACCCAGCAGAAGCCATATTAAAAGTTATCACGATTTAATGAGCGAAATAGATCAACTGGTAGAACGGATTAATTGGCGTTTTTCCGAAAATAACTGGAAACCAATAATTTACTTAAAACGCCATTTTTCCCCGGAAGAAATAAAACCTTATTTTGCTTTAGGGGAAATAGGTATTATCAGTTCATTACACGATGGTATGAATTTAGTAGCTAAAGAATATATTTTAAGTAAAGAAAAAAAACCTGGTGTGCTAATTCTCAGTAAATTTGCCGGTGCTAGTAAAGAAATGATAGATGCCATCCAAATAAACCCCTACTCTATTGAAGAATTTGCTACCGCTATTAAACAAGCTATTGAAATGCCAAAAGAAGAAAGAGTTAAACGGCATGCCAACATGTTTCAAGAAATAACTCAAAATAATATTTATAAATGGGCGGCAGAAATTATTACGGAAATAACCAATATTCAAAAATCGTAAAACAAATGGAATATTTTTATCAAAATGAAAAAAATTTATTACTGCTAAAAAACAAAAAACTATTATTAATGTTTGATTTTGATGGCACCCTCACTCCGTTAACCCCGCGTCCTGAAGATACCAAATTAAACCAAAATACCAGAAATCTACTCAAAAAAATAGCTGAAAAATATATTACCTATATTGTTAGCGGTAGAGATATCAAATTTCTCCAAAAAACCATTAAGTTAAAAAATATCAATTACATTGGTAGCCATGGTTTGGAAATGCCAAAATCTGATTTAGTTGTTATACCGCCTAAATGGAATGATTTTCTTAAAGATTTAACTATCAAGCTTAATGATAGAATTAAAAAAATTAATGGCAGTTTTATAGAAATAAAAACGCATAGTATTTGTTTGCATTATCGAGAAGTAAAAGAAGCTGATTTAATCTATATCAAACAATTAAAAAAAGAACTAAAAACCACGATTTTTGAAAATGAAAAACTTAAAATTAAAAACGGTATACTGGCATTTGAAATTCTTCCGCCTTTAAATTGGCATAAAGGTAAAGCCGTAAAATGGCTTTTAACTAAATATCCGCAATATTACCCCATTTATATTGGTGATGATAAAACAGATGAATTTGCTTTTAAAATGCTTAAAGAAAAAGGGTTAACCATAGTTATTGGCAAAAAAAAATCAATGGCAAATTATTATTTTAATGAGCAAACAGAAATTATTAAATTTTTGAAATTGCTAATTAATGAGTCTGTCACGAAATGAGGGGTACATAAGAAAACCATTTTGCAACATACTTTTAATCATGTACAATTATACTAATGCTAAAAACTAACAAACCATTTATTTTTTACTCCCAATTTGCCTTAATTGAATTAACCGGTTTAAAAGCTGTTACCTTAGAAGAACTCTTAACCTTAATCAAAACCGTACCAGATGCCAGTATTTATCATCATACTCACCGTTTTTTACAGCACCATCACTACCCTATTACCGGTTCAACCAATGATTTTTCTTACTGGGTAACCTTGGTTTTAGGGGAAGCTAAACTTGGTGAACTATTAACCAGTTTAGATATTATTTCTTATACTTCTATTCAAGATATCAGACAAGTTTTAATTGATACTATTAGTAATTATATTGACACTAACCCTAACTGTTTAAAAAAATTTGCTTACCCTAGTAATGCTTTTTATTTTTTAAAATCAAAAAGTTTTATTTTTCCTACCAATTATATTGCCAATAATTTAACCGAATTTAGAGAAGGCTTAGAAAAAATTACTTTAGATTCTCTTTATTTTCATTTTTTTGAAGCTAGATTAAGGTTAAAAAAAGCAGATAACGATTTTTCTTTGTGGCTAGGTACTACCTTGCAAGAAAAAGAACTAGCTAAAAAAATCAATTTATTAGACCCCTACACTTTTAGTTTAGAAACCTTAAAAAAAACCATTATTAATATTATTAAAACTAAGGAAATAAATTAAATTATGATTACACTTAACGATTATTTACCAATTGTCGGGCAAGCAACTTTAGATGATCTAAAATTTTTAGGTGAAAAACTACAGGGTAAAAAAATCCAACAAATTAATTCAACTGCAGTTGGCGGCGGTGTGGCAGAAATTCTTAACCGGATGATACCGTTATTTCAAGAAATTGGGGTAGATTGTACTTGGGATGTTATAAAAGGCGGACAAGCTTTTTTTGGCGTAACCAAAAAATTCCACAATGCTTTACACGGTAATAATGAAAAAATTACGCCTCAAGATTTAGCTGTTTTTTTAGAAACTTCGGAAAATAATATCCAAAACATACCTATTTACGGTGATATAGTTTTTATTCACGATCCACAACCTATTGCTTTAATTAAAAAGAAAACCGAAAACAAATGGATTTGGCGTTGTCATATAGATATTTCCCTACCACAAAAAAATATTTGGGATTTTCTTTTACCTTATATTGAGCAATACGATTCTGCCGTATTTTCCGCACCAAGTTTTTCACCAATTCTAAACATCAAACAATATTTAATTTCACCTTCAATAGACCCTATCAGCGAAAAAAACAAACCGTTATCAGCCAAAACTATTGATAAAGTACTGGCTAAATACGGCATTATTAAAGATAAACCTATTATTACCCAAATTTCTCGGTTTGACCGTTTAAAAGACCCTATTGGTGTAATAAAAGCTTACAAATTAGTAAAAAAACACATTGATTGTCAATTAATTCTAGCCGGCGGTACAGCAGATGACGACCCAGAAGGCGTAACCGTATTAGCCGAAGTGCAAGAGCTAGCTAAAAACGACCCAGATATTCACATTTTATTACTAGCGCAAAACGATCTGGAAATAAATGCTTTACAAAGAGCATCTGATGTAATTCTGCAAAAATCATTAAAAGAAGGTTTTGGTTTAACCGTAGCAGAAGCTTTATGGAAAAACAAACCCGTTGTTGCATCTAATGTCGGAGGTATTCCTTTACAAATTAATGACCAATATTCCGGGATATTAAGTAACTCTATTGAAGGCACAGCCCATGCCTTAAAAACCCTGTTAAACAACCCTGGATTTGCTCAATATTTAGGTAAAAATGGTCACGAACATATTAAAAATAACTTTCTTATTACCAAACATCTTAAATATTATCTGTTGTTATTTTTGTCTTTAAATCAAGCTGAAGATATAGTTTATTTATAGGGGGTTAAGGGGCAGAGCCCCTTAGAAAATCCCCCCCCGGGGTCTTAGGGGACGAAGTCCCCTAAAAAAATAATCTCCCTCGTATACCCAGGTGGCTTTGCACCATGGGGATACGCAATAAAATTCATATTGACAATGTGCGCACATAAATTATAATACATATCATATAATATGAAATTTATATTTAATAAAGATAAAAATGAGTTATTATTTAAAGAAAGAAGGATTTCTTTTCCAGAAGTTATCGAAGTTATTGCTAAACATGGCATTTTATTAAATATTGATCATCCAAATAAACAGAAATACCCAAATCAAAAAATGTTTGTGGTAAATATTGATAATTATGCTTATTGTGTACCTTATGTATTAAAAAATGAAGTTTGTTTTTTAAAAACTATATATCCAAATCGTAATTTTCAATATTTAATTAAAGGAGGAAAAAATGACAAAATATAATCCAAAATATTTAGATGACGAAGAAAAAACTCTTATTGAAGCATATAATAAAATAGAATTAAGTGAAATTAAGAAACCTTCTAAAAAAGAACAAATATTATTTAAAAATGCCGCAAAAAATTATATAAAACAAAAAGAAAGTAAAATGAATATTAGAATTGATTCTTTTGATTTACAAGAAATAAAACAAAAAGCAATGAATGAAGGTTTAAAATATTCTACTTGGGTAAAAATGGTCCTTCATAAATATTTAAAAGGTCAATTAGTTGAAAAAAAAATGAGGTATAAAGGCTAATTAAAAACTGGGGGTTCTTCTTGTATCCCCCAGGATATCTAAAAACAATTATGAACAAAACCGAAATCATTACCTTATTAAAAGCTCAAGGTAACGAATTAGTAGATTTATACCAAAAAGCTGATAAAACCCGCCAAAAATGTGTGGGAGATGAAATTTATTTGCGCGGTATTTTAGAATTTTCTAATTACTGTACTAAAAATTGCTGTTATTGCGGTATAAGAAAAGCTAATTCTCAAGTTACCAGATACCGCATGTTAAGCGAAGAAATTATTGCTACTGCACGGCAAATAGAAAAATTCAAACAAACCACCGTGGTATTACAAAGCGGGGAAGATCCTTTTTTTACCAGAGAAATTATTGGCGATATTATCAGTAAAATAAAAGCCACTACTAATTTAGCCGTAACTTTATCTATTGGCACTAAAAGTAAAGATGATTTAGCTTATTGGAAAACCAAAGGCTTAGACCGCTACCTGATCAGGTTTGAAACCAATAACCCCCAACTGTTTCAAGCTATTCATCCAGATGATGATTTAACCGAACGAATAAATTGTATTAAAGATTTACAAGCTTTAGGTATAGAAACCGGATCCGGATTTCTAATTGGCATACCAGGTGAGACGCTCGAAAACCTTGCAGAAGATATTCTTTTTTGTACCAGTTTAAACTTAGATATGATAGGTGTAGGTCCGTTTATACCCCATCATAATACCCCTTTAGGTAAAAAAAATAACCCTTTTGAGCCAGAAATTTTTTATAAAACCATTGCTATTTTAAGGTTACTAAATAAAAAAGCTAATATCCCGGCAACTACAGCCTTTGACGCTATTGAACCAAACGGTAGAAATAAAGCCCTACTCTGTGGGGCTAATGTTTTTATGCCCAATTCTACTCCCAAAAAATACCGCAAAAATTATCAGCTTTATCCAGGTAAACCCTGCGTAGAGGAATCCGAGGCAGATTGTGCCAAATGCGTGGCTTTAAGAATAAAAACTGTAAGAGAAATCTGAACCACAAATTTTATGACAGAGGTTTGAGGCTTGCCTCCAGGGTTTAAGGGACGAAGTCCCTAAGAAAAAAACCTCGACGAACCCTTGAAAAAATCTAAATCAAATTATCTGCATTTTCCAACTATTTAATAATTCTTTAGTTTGATTATTGATTTCACTAATTGTCATTTTTTTTAATTTTTTAGAAAGTTTGTGGCGTATTTCATGTATTTCCCATAAAACAAAATCTTCTTTTTTTTCATAATCATTTTTATATATTGCCATATTTAGATCCTCCAAAAATTTCTAAAGAACCTATTTCTATATTTATTAACCCTTTTTTATTATTAATTTCATGTATTTTTCTGATAGGGTTTAAACTTACAATATGTTTAAAATTCCATGATGCCAAAGCTTCAATTTTATTTTGCGAAGCAATTGCTATATGCAAAGCATCTTCAGGTTCTGATTTTGGTATTGCACCATTTTTGATATATTCTTTAGCCAAAATATTAGCGGCTTCACTAATTTCCAAAATATTTATTTTATAAGTTAAAATTAATTGCTTGATTTTTTCTTTTTTTTCATAATTTTCAAATTCCTCTATTTCTTGAATAGTTATTACTGATGCACATAAATAAAAATTATCAGCTTCATTTTCAAACCATTTTTGAGTTATTAATTGCCTCACTGGTTTTGAATAATCATAAAAAGCACTAATTACAGAAGTATCTAAATATATTTTTGTCTTTTTCATCTTCTTTTTGATTATAGCATTATTTTTTTGGATGTATACCGTCTTGAAAACTCAAGGCACAGAGACACAAAGTTAGGCTCAGGAGACAGGAGTCAGGAGTCAGGAGACAGAAGAAAACTCAGGGCTCGAGGCACAAAGGGGACAAGAAACTAGAAACAAGAGACTAGAAGGGCGCGAGGAAAAGTCTGAACTATGATTAAATGATTATTTGATGGACTATGATTTTTGGGAAAAGAAAGCATAGTTAATACGAGTTAAGCTAAAAAATACAATATTTTATTTAGACTTTAAAAATTTTATGAAAGCGACTTTGAAAAATATCTGTAGAGCGAAGCAATATAGAAATAAAAATAAAAGATAGATATAAATAAATTTAATTAAAAAAAAGTAAGATATGAGAAAATATAAGCTGAGCGAGTTATATTTTTCAAAGCAGAGAGAGTAAAATTTTTAAACCTAAGTAAAATCCCCGAAAAAACTGGACAAAGTTTTCTTTTGGGGCTTACCCCGTTTTCTTTTTCAAAAGAAAATGGGGTAAAAAAAAATAATGGAATATAATGAATGAAAGGCACAGAGGCACAAAGTGGGGCTCAGGGGGAAAAAGCCCCAGGGTTTTTAAGGGGCTTGCCCCTTAAGAAAATAACATCTTCCTCTGGGGTTTAAGGGGCGAAGCCCCTGGGGTTTTTCAAGGGGCAGAGCCCCTTGTAACCCTAACCCCATGGTGCTTTTGCACCATGGGGTTATAATAAAACTGAAGTTAGTTTATGTTTATTGGGGCGTTCCCAGAATATTCATTGGCGGTCCCACTCTCCGCTCTCCAACCGTTGGTATTTCTATACTTTGAATTCTTTTTCTCACACTTGAGCGTACTTGCGTTACCTCAAAAAATTGATTTATTAAAGCTGTAATACTCTCAGCGGTAAGTTCATCCGTAGTCAGTTTTTTAAGTGCTTCTAATAATTCGTTTAATGCAGTAACCTTAGTTTTACCATCTTTTGGTGTAAGAACACGTGGTAAATTAACGCTAAACGGTAGCAATAGCTGCTTTAACTCAATTTCCCTACCCCTTACCTGCCCATCTTCGCTAATGGGGGTTAGTTTTGCAAATAGGGCTATTTTAGATAGATCAACACGAACCGTAGGAGCGGATTTGCTACGTTGCTCAGCGGCTTCGTCAGCTCGGCGTTGCTCTTCGGCGCGGCGTTCTTGCGCGGCGCGGGCGGCGTCAGCTCGGCGTTTTTGCTCAGCGGCTACATCAGCTTTCAACTTAGCCCTTGCATCTTTTATCGCTTGATTTTTCATCTCATCAGTAGTACCTGCTCCCGCTGGTAAAAGGGCTCTTAATGCTGTTAAAGTAGCCTCAGTTAAATCACCATCGCCAGATATCTCGGTTAGCATTGCACCGGTTATGCTACGATCTTGCAATATATTTACCGTTACCGCATTGGCGCGGGCGGCGGCTAGGCGTTGTTGCTCAGCGGCTTCGTCAGCTAGGCGTTGCTCTTCGGCGCGGCGTTCTTGCTCGGCGCGGGCGGCGTCAGCTCGGCGTTTTTGCTCAGCGGCTACATCAGCTTTCAACTTAGCCCTTGCATCTTTTATCGCTTGATTTTTCATCTCATCAGTAGTACCTGCTCCCGCTGGTAAAAGGGCTCTTAATGCTGTTAAAGTAGCCTCAGTTAAATCACCATCGCCAGATATCTCGGTTAGCATTGCACCGGTTATGCTACGATCTTGCAATATATTTACCGTTACCGCATTGGCGCGGGCGGCGGCTAGGCGTTGTTGCTCAGCGGCTTCGTCAGCTAGGCGTTGCTCTTCGGCGCGGCGTTCTTGCTCGGCGCGGGCGGCTTCGCGACGTTGCTCTTCGGCGGCGGCGACTAATTGTAATTCCCTGATTTTTGCTTCTATCATCCTTTGAGCCTTCGTTGAATCTATCCCTTCTGGCGCTGTTATTTCCGCACCACCCTCTGCCATTAATTTGCTACCATCTGCTGATAATCTCGCGTCTCTTAGCACAGTGATAAAATCTGCCTCGACTTGTTTAGCTCTTTGTTCTGCCACTCTACCACTTAGCCTTGCTTTAATTGCTTCCAATCTAGTTCTAACCAACCTTTGTAAGTCTTGTAAAGTTCCGGTAAAGGTTAGGGAGTCCCCCCATATACTTTGGCTATATTTAAGGCCATCTTCAGTCGTCAGCCCCTCTGGTCTCTTTTCATCTACTTCTACTCCTAATAAAACTTTGGATAAGAAATATAATCTACTTTTCCCTTGATTAGTAAATGTTATAGTAGGTTTGCCTGTTTTTGTTGTGCCTGGCTTAACTCGAACTTGATTGTTTAGATTGTTTAACAAAACTTTATTAATATTTTGTCCTAAAGTAGCTTCATTTGCTGTAGATATTGCTAATAATAAGTCATATTGTAATTTTTCAAGTGAGCCTTCTAGTAGTAGAGACAGTTCTTCTGGTGTAAAAGCTATGCGGCTGTCGGTGCTACTTGAAATCACTAATGGTTGTAGAAGCACATCAACAAAATCCTCTACGCTTGGGCTTACCGGAGCCGAACTTGAACTAACTGCTGGTGGTATTGAATCACCTGTTGCTGGTGCGCTTACGCTTAACCCTGCTGGTGGTAATGAATCACCTGTTACTGATGCGCTTGGGCTTAGCGGAGCCGAACTTGAACTAACTGCTGGCGGTATTGAATCACCTGTTACTGATGCGCTTGGGCTTAGCGGAGCCGAACTTGAACTAACTGCTGGCGGTATTGAATCACCTGTTGCTGGTGCGCTTACACTTGACCCTGCTGGTGGTATTGAATCACCTGTTACTGATGCGCTTACGCTTAACCCTGCTGGCGGTATTGAATCACCTGTTACTGGTGCGCTTACGCTTGACCCTGCTGGTGGTAATGTTGAATCACCTGTTACTGATGCGCTTGGGCTTACCGGAGCCGAACTTGAACTAACTGCTGGTGGTAATGTTGAATCGCTTGAGCTTGGCGGAACTACTTTCGGTTCGCTTGAGCTTGGCGGAGCCAAACTTGAACTAACTGCTGGCGGTTCTGTTGAATCGCTTGAGCTTGGCGGAACTACTGTCGATTCGCTTGAGCTTGGCGGAGCCAAACTTGAACTAACTGCTGGTGGTTTTGTTGTCCCGCTTGAGCTTATTGGGCCTTTAGAGGTCCTTTCCCCTGTGCCCGCATCAACAAAATCCTCTACGCTTGCGCTTGGTGGAACTACTGTTGATGCGCTTGAGCTTGGCGGAGCCAAACTTGAACTAACTGCTGGCGGTTCTGTTGAATCGCTTGAGCTTGGCGGAACTACTGTCGATTCGCTTGAGCTTATTGGGACTTTAGCGGTACCTTCCTCTATGCTCGAATCAACAAAAGCATCTTTTTCGCTTGGGCTTGGTGGAACTACTGTTGATGCGCTTGAGCTTGGTGGAACTACTGTCAATGCGCGTAATTCTTCATTAAGTTTTTCTATCTGCATCCCTTTTACTGTACCAGATTTCATCCAAATGTTAATAATGTGACCCAACATCGCAGACTCGTCATCTCCTGATATTTTGCTTCTTAAACCTGCTTCGACTGCTTGTAATAAATTTATTCGGTCTTCATCCGAAGGTTTAAATATTAAAAATAAATAAAATAAATTTAAAAGTGATTTCAATTTTGTTACTTTTTCCCCTGTGCTCTCGTCGTTTATTGCTTCACTAAAATATTTACAAAATGATTCTACTATCTTTTCTTGGCTCATATCCTCAAATAAATTTTGTCCATCACTTGTAGCATGACAACCAGCTAAACTGCAAAAAAGGTCGAAACCATTAGTATCTGGCTCTTTTAACTGTGCTTCTAAATAAGCCTCAAATTGTGGTGACACTGATAATGATCCTGGGCCCATTGTTAAATGCGCTAGTGTTGCTTGAAAAAAGAGCATGAACAAATGATTCTGTGCATCTTTTATTTTTTGAAACGAGCTAAGACCAGTATCACCAGAGATTGATGATGTTTCGCTTAAATCATCCTCTTTTTCTGTTGCGCCTACGGCGGCGGGAGGAGACGCTTCCACCAATTCGTCGCCCGCTTCTTCTTCTTCAGATGTTGCTTCAATTTGCTGTACCATTTCGTCTATTTCATCAATACTAACAGGAGGAGGAGGTAGCATATTCATCCCATCATCACTTGTCGTTGAGCTTTCCCCTTCTTGTGGCACTGATTGTTCTAATGAAATACCCGGTAATTCACGCACCAAAACAAAAAGATAATCTTCAAGTAATTGTTTGTTTGGAACAGCTCTTAAGCTTTTCACTAATTTAATTTCGTCTTTTATAGCCGCTTTAGCCGCTTGTAAGTCGTCCCTAAAAGCTCTTATTGTTGTGGCTACAGCGTTTACAACAGACAGACTTCTTGAGGAGGAGGAGAATGAGGGATGCAGCGTTGTTATTTGGCTAATAGCAAATCTGGTACAAATAGCGGCTTTTATTGAATCATCCATTTTTGCTAATGTTTCATCGCCTAAATCTTTTAATAAAAAAGTTACCGGCTCTTCTACGTCTTCCATTTTAAAAAGAGAAACTAAGCGATTGTTACCAACAAAACTGTCAGTTAAAATAGAATTTTGAATTTCTAATTTAACGGCAACCTCTCCATTTTGATACATTTGATTTAGTAATAAAATTGTTGCGGCAACATTTGTTGAAGAACCTAATGAATCTATTACCTTGCGGTAGGTGTCTAATGTAATTTCACCAAATTCTGCACTAGGGTTACAAATCGTGTTCATAATTACTAAAGAATTAATAAGAAATTTAAGTTGTCTTTTGACGTTTTGATCTAAATCTTGCTCTCCCACTTTTACTCGTAAGGCAGTGATAACTTCTGCTAATGAAGTTTCTTGAGTTACAAAAGGAGGTTTGATCTCGTCGGGATACAATATGTCAATAAAATCTTCCATTCCTTCACTATTCTTAAAATCTACCATTAAAATTCTTTCAGCTGAGCTACCTTCAGCTGAGCTTGCGCTTTCGCTATATAAAATTTTCGGTAAAACAAATTGCGTATCAATATGAGCATCCCTGGGTTCATCATGACGGCGTTCTAAATATTTTGTGATTTGTGCTAATGTTGGTTCAGCTTTACCTTCAGTTATCTCTAACTTTGGCGCGGCAACAGGTGCTGAAACTACAACAGGAACCAAGCTCGGTCCCGCGGTAGTGGGGACTACGGGGAGTTCAGATCCTGTTTTCGTTTTTTCATCTACTTGTGGGGAGGAGGATCTTGGTGTTACACTTGATCCTGGGTTTGATTCTGGTCTAAATGCTAGTTCCATAATTTTTCTCCTTTTTTTTTATTTTTTTTTGTGAGACACCTCGCGAGGCGTCTCTACGCGAGGTGTCACAAATATTTTTGGTTCTAAATGGGCTATACCCTTATTTTTGGCAAATAAAACATGGAAAAAATTTGATGGATTTTGCCAAGCAGACACTAATAGTATACCCAGGTGGCTCTGCCACCTGGGAAGATAAACAAACTCTAATGATATTCATTGACATATGTAAAAAAATATCATATATTTACTTATAAAATGTGGCTAGTTCGATTAACGAAAAAAGCAAATCATCAAAAATCATTTTTACCTGAAAAAATACAAGCTTTATTATTTTTACTAATTAAGGAAATTAAATATGATGGACCCTATAGATATAATTGGCAAAATTTCAGCAAATTAAATTATAATAAATATCATTGCCATATTAAAAAAGGTAAACCAACTTATGTTGTATGCTGGAAAATTATAGACAAAAAAATTAAAATTACGGAGGTATATTATGTCGGAACCCATGAAAAAGCTCCATACTAAAAAAATAGAACAATTGTATCCTAGCTTAGCTTTTATATTTCACGATAAATCTTTTTTACTTAAAAATGTTTCTGATAAAGAAATTCAACCAATTAAAGAAGCTATTGAAAAAGTTGTATGTCAATTACCAAAACAAAAAAAAGAAATTGAAGAAAATTTTATAATTGCAGATCAAGCTTTTTCTGATTTATTAGAAAAATTTGGTGGCGAACAGGCTTATAGACATGCGGCATTAATAATTAAAACAGCTAGAGAACAAGCAAAAATAACTCAAAAAAAATTAGCTGAATTGTTAAAAACTGAACAATCTTATATTTCTAAAATAGAACACGCAAAAATACCCGTTGGAAAAAAATTAGCTCAAAAATTAGGTAAAATATTTAATAAAAACTATAAAATTTTTATTACAGATTTACCTTGAGTCTGTTGCAAAATGGCTATTTTTCCAAACTAGTGCGTTAAAATTAGTCAAATACTTTTGCCTCTTGAAAGAGTTTCTTTAAAACGCGTAAAAATTAAGCGATTAATTGGTTTTTTACTATACATACTTTCCATTTTTACATGAAAATGGAAAGTGAATCAACCAAATCTAAAGAAATTTGATTCGTTAATTCAACCTCACTGTTACCAATAGGTAAAACAAAAACTAAATTTTTATTTTTAACCTTTTTATCTAAAAAAATAGCATTAATAAATTTTTCTCTATTAATTGGTTTTAACTTCAAATTAAAACCCAGATTTTGTAATAAAAATATAACCTTATTAAAATAATCTTGAGTAATTAATTTTTGTTTTAAAGCAATTAAAAAAGCAAATTTAATACCTATTGCCACAGCTTCACCATGTAAATATGTCTTATAACCAAAACTAGCTTCAATAGCATGCCCAATAGTATGACCTAAATTTAAAAAAGCCCTTATACCTGCTTCCCTTTCATCTTTTAATACAATTTCTGTTTTGTTTTTTACACTGCTTTTAATTAAATATTGCCAAATTTGTAAATTGCTGGTGTATTGCCGATTTTTGTATATTTTATCAGCTTTTTTTTCTAAATAAGTAAATAACTTTTTATCTTGAATAAGAGCATATTTTACTATTTCCGCTAAACCGCAACGGATTTCCCTTTTTGGCAAAGTTTGCAGAAAATTCGGGTCAATTAAGGTTAAAATAGGTTGATAAAAACTACCGATTAAATTCTTACCTTTTTGATGATCTACTCCGGTTTTTCCGCCAATAGCAGAATCTACCATGGCAAGTAAAGAAGTCGGTATTTGAATAAAATTAATTCCGCGTAAATAAATTGAACTGGCAAAACCGGTTATATCCCCTACTACACCACCGCCTAAAGCTATTATGGTATCGTTTCTTTCTAAATTGAATTCAATAAATTTATCTAGAAGATAACTAACGGTTCTTAAATTTTTATAGCGTTCGCCAGTTGGTATAACCAATAAATGGATTGTTTTACCGGTTTTTTCTAAAGATATTTGCAAAGATTTAGCATAAAGCTTTTCTAATTGAGTATTTGTTACAATTACTATTCTTTCACCAATTTTTCTTCCTGCTAATAATTGCGGTAAATTATTAATACTATTTAAATATATTTCACTTTTATTTTTACGGGTAAAATTTAAAAGATATTTTTTTGATTTATTCTTTTTTGACATCTAATTTTTAGTATATAGAAATTTAGATAAGGTCTCAATAGGTTTTTATTTATGGGGCTGACTCACATAAAAAAAATCTTTGAAACCTTTTGGTTTTTGTTCTATCTTTATAAATAGCCATTTTGCGACAAACTCATTATGGGAGGTTTAAATATGATGATAAACAAAAAAATTTTCACCCTACTTTTCTTTTTCTTATTTGTTTTTACCAACAGTTATGCTATGCCCGGAATGGAACCAGGACCCCAAAATAATTTTATGGATGCACCGCCAGATAAACCACCCATGATGTTTATTATGCGTAATATTGATATCATGAACCAAGAATTAAAATTAAATGATAAACAAATTTCTGAATTTGAAACAATAAACTTAAAATACGAAAAAATTTATTTAACTAATTTAAAATTATTAGCACCACTACAGATAGAAATAAAAAAATTATCATTAGAACTTAACCCTAATTATGAAAAAATTAAACAACTAATGAAAAAAACAGCCCCCTTAATTATTAATTTAGAAATAGCAAAAATTAAACATTTTCACGAAATACAGACTATCCTTAACAGTAGACAGCGCTTAATTATTAACCGTTTACTTCATGATATACATTTTAAAACACCAAAAAAATATCAAAGAAACAAAGCCGGAATTAATAAAAAATCATATCAAACAAAAATAAAATGTATTAATAACAAAAAGGAAATACTAAACTGTAATACTGGCTCTAGCGCAAAATAATTTTTTTTTAATAACTTTTTGCACAGCTACAGAGTTATACTATAGTTTTAATACTGCTTAATAATGAAAAATATTGAATTTGAACGGGTTATTAATTTAACCAAAGAAACTGTTTTTATTGCTATAAAAAAATATCTTAACCGAAATTTACAACATCATATTGACGATGTATTTCAAAACGTTTATTTGAAAATTTTTGAAAGATTTAAAACTATTGCTTTTGATGAAATAAACTCAATTAAAGATTATTTATTTATTATGACAAAAAATGAATGTTTTAAAATTAATAAAAAAGAACAAAAACTAATTTCTTTATTTGATGAAAAATCTTTTATTTTAAATAAAACTGAAAGCATTTTTACTGATTTAAAAGAAATTATTATTTCACTGCCGCATAAATATCAAGAAATTACCAAATTGTTTTATCTGGAAAATTTTCCGATAGAAGATATTTCCTTCTACCTAAAGCTAAGTCAAAACACTATTAAAACCAGGTTATTTAGAAGCAGAGAAAAAATAAAAAAAATTGCCCAAAAAAGGGGGATATTATAATGCCAAATTTTAAAACCGCTTTAAATATCAGAAAAACTGATCCTAATTTTGACCATAATTTAGCAACTAAAGTAATACATAAGTATAATAACAAAAAAAGAGTAAAAATGTCTTTTTTAATTTCACTGCCAATAATTTTCTTTTGTTTTAATCTAATTTTATTTATGCAAAATAATTTCGAAAAAAATTTTATGGTTAACCTTGAAAAAAAGATAACCAATAATTATTCTCAAACCAAATACCAATATAATCTTGAAACCTATTCCGGTTTTAATTTATATATAAATGATTCCGGAGATGTTGCTTATTCTTACTAAACTCGAGGCAACAGCTTTTTCGTGGGGCTGACTCAAAAGTTCGTCAGGCGAGGCGTCTTGAGCACGAGCGCGCAAAATGTAGGGTACGCAGATCTGCGTACCGTACTAAATAAGCGCGAGTGCGAAAAGCAACGAAGCATCACGGACTTTTGAGTCAGCCCCTACATAAAACAATAAACCATGCAATTACTTAGATTTACTACCGATAAATATTGGCAAAAAATATCAAACTAAGGAGAATAATACATGAAAAAAGTCATTTCTTTTTTACCACCAATTTCATTTCAAAATAGTATTCCTAATAAAAAAGATTTTGAAGAAAAAATAATTAAATTTATTCAAAACAACTATATTCCTTTATGGGACGCATCTGGTAAAAAAATTGACCCTAAAAAAATTATGGAAATAAATACAAAATTTCAAGCAGAAGAAGAAAAATTAATTAACACTTTATCTACCCTAGCTATTAAATCAAATGATTTTTCAAACCAATTAGAAATTATCAAAAAAACTAATTTTAAATACAACAATTTTTTAACTATGCCGGAAGTTTATCTATTTGCCTTAATGACCATGAAAACTGATTTTAACGGTAGTTCGTTAGATCCAGAAGATTGGGATATTATTTACCCGCGTTTATTTGCCGCAAGATTTGATTCCTGCTTTAAATTTCCGGTAGCAAACAAACCTATTTCTGACAGTATTTTCAAAGAAAAAATTATTTCTTTAGAAGAAGCAGAAAAAATTTACGGCACCAAAATGACAACTCCGCGGCATGAAACTGTAATTGCCGGCGGTGATGCCACCAGATATCTAAAAGCATTATATAATCTTAGAACTGCTTTAAAAAATGTCACGGACCCAAATATGGCTTTAGATCAAGACTTCTTCAAAAAACTAATTGCTGACCCTGCAAACGAAGATGTTAAAGGTTTATTTACCACAAAAAAACTCTCTGCTATTTTAGAAACTCCTCTATTTCATTTTGCTGGTTTTAATTCAAATAATGTTCAAAAAAATGAAAAAGGAGATTATTTAGCCATAAGTTTTAAAAACGCTTTAGTAAAAACCTTAAAAAATATTAATAAAGATTTTGCTAAAGCTTTAACCTACGCTTATGAAATATCTCTAGGTAATAAAACATATTATTTTAACTATATTATGAATTCTTATCTTCAAACTTTAATGAAAGTTAAAGAAGAAGGGACAAAAGGAAATATTTTATATTACATGGTAAAAGATAAAAAAAATCTTAATGCTGTTACAAAAATGTTAAACATTCTTAAATCTAACGGGTTAATTCAACCTGAAATTTTAGAAATTAAATTAATGGATAGAACCAAAGATGCTTTTCCGGTAAACGTAAAAACTGGTCAAATATTTATGGAAAATGATAAACCAAAACCAACCAGTACTGGACATGGTCCGGCTTTAATTAAAGCGGCAAATGAAATTATTAAAGACAATAACAATAAAACCATTAGTTTTTCAGTAAGAACCGTAGATAACAGCGGTAGCGATTTAGCCGAATATACCGCCATTGGTCAAAATGGCTGTAATTTAGAAAATGAATTAAGAGATAAAATTGTAGAAGCATTAGATAAAAATGACAAAGACTTATTCTTTAAAATAATTTCTGAACCAAAATATGCTATAAAAGTTGAAAAGTATTCTCAAGAAAAAGATTTAGCAACTTTAGCCAAAGAATTTATTAGTAACCGTTGGGATTTTACTACTAAAAAATCTACAGTTGAACAAATTGTTCATCAAATAGCTAAAATGCCTATGACTATTGCTGTTGTAGTTTCACCACGTCCAGAACATAAAGGCGGCGGTTTATATGTTCATAAAGATTTATTATTAACCGCAATTGTAGATAAAACACAAATGAGCAAAGAACAAGAATCTAAAAAAGATTTCACCTTTTATTTTAACCCCATGCTTTATACAATTTATCCAAAAGCACCATTAACCGGAGAATTAGAACAAGGCACCATATTTGTAGCTAAAAAAGGCACGGATAACCCATATTATCAAGGTGAAAGTGCTTCAACTCATTTAGCAACAGAACCAACTAAAACTTTAAAAAGAACCGTAGCTGTTCCTGAAAAATTATTGGAAAATGCGTTCTTGCAACAAAAAACTATTGATGAAACAACTGTTTCTGCCAATATCCCATTATCTAATAAAATAAAAATTGCGGTTGAATATCTAGCTAAAGAATTAAAGAAATCTCCAACAGAAATCGCAGAAATTATGCAACAAGCAGAAGAATCTGCCAGATTACATATTGTGAAATAGTTTTTTAAGAGGCTATGCCCCTTAAACCTTGATGAAGAAAGGTTTTTTAAAGGGGCTTCGCCTCAAAAACTAAAACCCAACCAATTCTTTTTCTAAATATTTCTGTAAAAGCATTTCAAAAGTAGTTTTTTCTTCAGAATTTATCAATTTTTCTTTTTGTTGCTCTAAGTTTAATTTAAACTCAACTAAAAGAGTTGTTTTATCTGCAAGAAAAGATTTAAAAAAATCCATAAAAATAATAAATAAGGGTAAACTTTGTCTCTGAATTAAATAAACCAATAATAAGTTTATTATTTGCTTAAAATAGCTTTGGTCTTCTGGTATTCTTGAAAAAACTGTCTCTATAATACTGAAAATTTTTTGTACTTCATTTTTTAAAACCACTAACTTTTTTTGTTCTTTAGGGTCAGCTTGGCATAAACTAATTTTCTTTTCATATTCTTCAATAATACTTAATAATAACTCTTTAGAAGTATCTCGATCAATTTTAGTAAAAACAAGTTCGGAAATAGCTCTAAAATTTTCTGTTTGCGAAAATAGTTCTTCCTCAATTAACCAATTAAATAATATTTCCAACAACTCTTTTTTAGTTATTATTTTTCTCTTTTCACTTACTTGAGTTGAACTACTGGCGCCTTCTGAAGAATTATAAGCTATTACGGCTTCAGTATCATTTACAGATGAAAAGGTTGCTTGTTGACTAAGCAAAAATGGTTTTGAATGCTGAAAAGTTTTTTCTAAAACAACTATTATTGCTTTAGTTAAATCTTCAATTTCACCATATTCTCGGAAAACACCTTGCTTTCTACTTTCAGAAATTAAGCCTAAAATAAAAATTAGAATTTCAGGCGTTAAAATATTAAGGTTTAAAACAGTTTGAATAGATTTGATAATATAATCTTGCTTACCTACTTCATAATAACTATTAACAATTTTAAAAAGATCTTGAAAAGCGGTTAAAAAAAGCTCGTTAAAAGATTCAACCCTTTGAGATAAAGAAGATAAAAAATAAGCTCTTAAATAAACTTGCCCCATTTTAAAAAACAAATCTTTATCAAAAAAAACTTTATATAAGTCCCCATACTTCAAAAAAATATTATCAAATAATACTTTTGCAAAAGCAACTAACCATAAAGCATAATTTTCTAAACGATCCCTTTTTCTTTCTTCATCTGAATCTTTTAAAATATCATATTCTGCTATTACTTTTTTAATAGTTCTATCTAATAAAAATAATTGGATAGGCTTATGTTCAATTAATATATTTAATGGTAAATTCTTTATTAATTCAATAAAAATATCAAATAAATGATAATCTAAATCTACTACCATTTTATCTAATAATTCATCAAAAGCTTTTAAAAACATTGCGGTACTATCTTCAGTAAATTCAACTTTATAAATTTGAATAAGTTTAATAGCACGATCTATCATAATCATTGAATTACTTAATAAACTACTATTACTGAAAAGATAACCAAGAAAATTAATTATCAAAGAAGGATTTTTTTCCATTATTTTTAACAGAAACCCATCTATATCTCTAAAAAAAGTTTCTATAATTTTTTTTCGGTATTCGATATTCAACGCATCTTTCTCTTCTGCTTGAGAAATTGGATTAATTCCGGTAAATATTCTTCTTCCTTGTTCGTAAGTTATAAAAACCTTATCTAAAAAATTTACGATGATAAAAAATTTAGAAAAAACCAGCGAAATTTCTTTTCTTCTAAATTTCTCCAAATCTTCAGCAGTTAAATCTTTAGTTAATAATTTCAAACATTTCATCATCCAACTAATAAAAGTTTTAACCGCAAAAAAATAATTTTTATCTGTTCTGTCATGAAACATTATTTTAGATATTAAAAAATTACTAACTAATAAACTAAGAGCAAATTTTTCTTCATCAGTTAGAACTTGATTTAAAAAATTCAACATTGATTTTGCAGATTCTGAAAAATCTATTTGCGTAATATACTGAAAATAAATCTTGGTGATTTTATCAGTTCTTTCTTTATTTCCTCTCATCATGTAAACATATTTCGGTAATATATCACTAAACCAAGAGAATAAATTTTCAAAACAAGATTTGAACATTTCTTTTTTTCCTGGGTGTTCATCATTTGACCAATCTAATAATAATTCTAGAATTAAATCAAAAGTTTTTTCATCTTCACATTGATCTGTTAAAGAGCTAATAAAATTCGAAATAAAAATCTGATTAATAACTAAACATAAATTAAGTTTATCTATTAAATAAATCATATCATCATTACTTAAGGGAATTTTTTTGTCTTGAATTACGCTAACTAAACTTACAATTTTGGGTTCACCTTGCTGAAAAAAAAAATCAACTATTATCCTCAAATATCTTTTTAAAAAAGCCAAAGTACCGGGTTTTTTTAATTTAGGATCTGATCTTTCCTTCTTTCCCCATTCAGCTAAAACTCTTTCTTCTTCACTGACTTCTCTTACCGGTAAATCTGGAGCGGGCACTGATTCAGCAACTACTTCCTCTTGTGGCAAAGTAGCTACAATAGCTATCTCTTTTGTTACTAATTCTCCGACTTCTTCTTGTGTTAAAGTAACCGATTTGTCTGCTTCCTTTTTCGGAATAACAGGCTCCTCCGGTACTGGTACTATAATTGGAGCTGTAGCTGGTCTATGTTTTACTTCCTTAGCTTTACCGGCTCTCCCCTTCTTCCTTTTTGTAGAGTTATGTCTGCTATCCCTTTTTACAGCTGGTCTTGTAACTAATAATGGTTCTTCTTTTTTTTCTTTAACCTCGGCACTAGCTAAAAGTTCTTCTTCAGATTTTGGTGCAGATAAATCGCTTCCTCTTTCCAGAGTTAACCCTTCAGTTACTACTTCTCTTTCCGTAGCTCCTGATGTTTCTCCTGCTTTTTCCCTTTCTTGAACTACTGAAGCACCTTCTTCTTTTACGCCTTCAGTTAATGGTCTTCTACCAAATTCAACCGGTAAAACAAAATCAGCAACTGTACTCACTAACCTTTGTTCCGGTGCAGAATCTAATAAAACTCTTAAACCCATAAAATTTGTTTGATCAATTAAAAAATCAATGCTTTTTTCCCAAATTCTTCTAAACGGAGTATTAATAACTAATTCTTTTAATCTAGCAAAAACTTCTTGCATTTCTTGCATTATTATTTCCCTTTTAGTTTTCTCTTCAGGGGAAAGCGTTTCTTTACGATGTAAGCGGCTAATATAAAAAGCACATATTTTTTGAAAAATACTATCAATTAATTCAAAATTATTTCTAACTTCAGGTATTAAAAATAAAACAGGGTCAAAAGCACTTAATTTTTCAGCATCTTCACTACTTGTTCTATATATTTGAGATATTAATGCGGTTTGCAAACCAATATCTTTATGCAAATTATCTTCTTGTAAAAGACTTGATACCAAAAAATAAGAAAAAGACTTTAACGAATCTAATAATATTTTATGCAAAGGTAAAGATAAAGAATTTAATGTTTTGATCAATTCTTTCACAAAATCAATAATTTTTTCTTTACAGGGTTTTTGATAAAAACTAATAATTATACTATTTTCATAATCTGCTAAAAGTGGAGATATATTATTTTCCTTTAAAAAAAGATTAAATGCCTTTAAATATTTTCCTTGCTTTAATAAAGAGATTACTTCTGATGATAATCTAGCCCCCTGCATTTCGAAAAGCAACATTTGCTTAATTAAATTACTAATTTTTTCCCGTAAATCTGAGTCTTCTATTATTGAAACTATTTCTCTTTCTAAAATTGCAAATTTTTCTTTCTGTTGATCATTTAAAGGTTGGAAAATAACTTGTGGAAAAAAAAGTTTGAAAAATAAATCTGTTTTTACTAAAAAAAAATTTATTACTATTTGTTGATATTGTTTTAAGCTTTCTTCAGGAATAATAGATGCTTCAGAAATTAAATAGAATAAATCCTGCAAACAATAAAGTTGCATCATTATTTTTTCTAATTTTTTTTCGGTTGAATCTGTTATCAAAATTTCAAAATGATTTAGTAAATTTTCAATTTTTCTTATTAAACCTTGCGGAAATTTTGAAAACTCTTCAAATTCTTTGAATAAAAATAAAAATAAACTTCCTGGTTGTAAATCTGGGTTCAATTTATATTTATGACAAAACCGTAAAAAAGAAAAAAAAGAATTAAAAAGATTTTGCGGTTCTTTAGTTAAAAAATATTTTTGAGCTACTTCATATTCAGTTATAGTTAAACCTATTGGTAATTCAAAAAATAAATCTGTTCTATAAAAAAATCTAACATCTTTCAAAAAATTAGATATAAGCTCTTTTATAGAAATAAAAGGCGCATCCTTAAAACAAAAATAAGCAGGGTTGCGTTCTTTAACACTCTGAGAAATAAAATTAAGATCAACTTTTGCAAAACTAAAAATAGCATGACCTAAATTAGGGCTATCCCCTGATATTAATTTTAAATTTTCAAATTTTGGTATAAAACCCTGAAACGCTTCTCCTAAAAAACTTTTGGCGCTTCTAATATCAAAACCATCTTGCATTATGATCTGCAAATCTAGATCAGAAGCAGATTCAGCATAAGCTAAACTACCTACTATTCTAATATCTAGAATTTTATCACCAAGTGCTGTTAATAACCCAGCTAATAAATTTACAACATTAAAACTACATACTCCCGGGATATTAAATAATTCATATAATCTAGTTTTAGTTAATTCCGAAAAAATAATCCCTCTTTTTCCTAAAGAAATCGGATATTTTAAAGGTATAGTTTGTGGAATAAAGGGAACTGCCCTACTTGCCTCTGATAATGGCATTAACGGAAAAATACTTCTGTCCGGTGAACTACTAGTTGATACGGTGGTGTCTCTACCCAAAAAAACAGGCGCTTGGTCTCTAGGCTTTAACCGAGATAATTCTGCCATTATTCCCCCCTAATATTAATTATGCCACTATAATTAATATCTCAAACATAAGTTGTTACAAAATGGCTATTTTTCCAAACTAAATACATTAAAATTAATTTTGAGTACCATTTATAAGCATAAACTCTGATTTAAAAATTGATTTATGCCTTCTATTTTGAAAAAATTTCTCATCTCGCGACAGACTCCATAGCGATACAAAATTAAGACATTGTATTTTAACAAGCTGATTTACCCTTGCTGATGAAATTAAATTATCATCAAGATCGTAAATATCGTTAACTGGTAATTTTTCTGTATTTCCGGATGGAAGCATTATTTCTAAAACATCCCCTGTTTTAAAAGGATTTCTAACATCAATAACCAGCCATTTTTTAGCAATAATTTTTTTAATTAATCCAACAAATTTAAGGGAACTTAAATTATTTTCGCCAAAATAAAGAATGTTTTTTTCTTTTTTGTAATCTTCTCTAAAAGGTCTATTGGCTATTTTACTTAATTCTTGATAGCCTTTTCCCAAAAATTCAGCATCAATTTTTTCCTGCTTAATTAGCTTATCATAACAATAATCTATTGCATTACGGTAAACACTAACTACCGTAGCTAAATACATACTTGACTTCATTCTTCCTTCAATTTTAAATGCATGAATACCAGCCTTTATTAATTGCGGTAATTTCCGAATTAAAGCTATATCCTTGATATTAATTAAATAATCTCTAGTAATTTTATGGTCATTTTTATCGTAATAATCAAATAAATGCCGACAATTTTGTTCACAACCGCCACGGTTAGCGTCACGTTTTGCCAAATAATTAGAAAGAGTACAAAAACCAGCATAACCGGCACAACTGGCACCATGCACAAAAACTTCAATTTCAGCAGAGGTTTCCTTCGTAATTTTTGCCATTTCTTTAATGCTTAATTCTCTGGCTAAAATAACTCTTTTAGCGCCTTGTGATAACCAAAAATCTACGGCAAATTGGTTAGTTGCACTACTTTGTGTTGAAATATGAATTGGTAAATTCGTATATTCTTTGGCTAATTGTAAAATCCCAATATCTGAAATTATCAAAGCATTAAACTGTAGTTTTTGAGCTAACTTTAAAATTTTTTTTACTTTTGGTAAATCTTCATTATACGCAAAACCATTCAAAATTAAATAAGCTTTTTTGTTGTATTTACCAATAATTTTTTTTGCTAACGGTAATTCATCAATAGTAAAATTATCCGCATGTTTTCTTAACCCAAATAAAGTTGTACCCAGATATACAGCGTCTGCGCCATAATTTAAAGCAACTTGTAATTTTTCTAAATTACCTGCCGGGGCAACTAATTCTGGTTTAATAAGATAAGTCATAATTTGCGGTTATAGGAAATTTTCTGCCTCTACCAAAAGCTTTTTTAGTTATTTTTAAACCTGGCGGGCTCTGCTTCCTTTTATACTCACTATTTTTTATGGCTTTTATTACCCAATTAACCGTTTCCTTATTAAAACCCTGTTTAATAATATCTTTAGCAGAAAAATTTTGATCAATAAAAAGCTCTATAATTTGATCTAAAATTTCGTAGGGCGGCAAAGTATCTTGATCTTTTTGATCTGGTCGTAACTCAGCTGACGGCGCTTTAGTAATAATAATTGACGGTATGATTTTTTGATCTTTATTAATAAATTTAGCTAAGGTATAAACTTTTTCTTTAGTTACATCACTTAAAACTGCTAAACCGCCGTTCATATCTCCGTACAAAGTACAATACCCCACAGCCGTTTCACTTTTATTACCAGTATTTAAAAGCAAATAATTAAACTTATTTGAATATGCCATTAGTATATTACCACGAATTCTGGATTGCAGATTCTGCTCTGCTAAATCAGTGTTTTTTTCTAAGGGGACTTCGTCCCCTTTGCCCCCTTGGAAGGCGGCTATTTTCGAAGGGGACAAGCCCCCTTCGACCCTGGCGGGACAGAGCTCCTGCGCTCCAAAAGAATTTTTTCTCCTATCTCCTGTCTCCTGTCTTCTGTCTCCTGAGCCCCAACTTTGTGCCTCTGTTTTCAAAAAATCCAAATACACTTGGAAAATCTCTTTTATTGAAATAACTTGAAATTCTATTCCTAAATTTTTAGCTAAAATACGCGAATCTTCCACACTGCCAACAGAAGAATATGGTCCTGGCATAGAAATTCCTAGTACATTTTCGGCACCTACAGCAGAAACAGCTAAAACTGCGGTTATAGCGGAATCAATTCCACCAGATAAACCTAACAAAACTTTTGTAAACCCGTTTTTTTGAACATAATCTCTTATACCTAAAACTAAAGCATGAAAAATTTGTTCTTCCTCTGAAATGTTATTGATCTGAATTTCTGAAAAATCTAAAACTTTTTCTAACTCTATAGTTGTTGTTTCTTCTATAAAAGCCTTTGCTTGATAAACTACTGTTCCTTTTGCATTAAGAATTAAACTCTGTCCATCAAAAATCAGTTCATCATTAGCACCAACTTGGTTAACATAAATTATGGGCAATTTAATCTTTGCTATTTGTTCTTGAAAAACAACTATTCGTTCTTTGTTTTTATTCATAAAAAAAGGTGACGCAGAAAGATTAATGATTATTTCAGCACCTAATTTTTGTAATTCTTCTAAAGGGTTTAGCTCATACCAATTTTCTTTTTCTAACTGCCAAGCATCTTCACAAATAGAAATACCTAAAATTGTATTTTTAAATTTAAAAACACGCCTTTCTTTAGCCGAAATAAAATACCTGGTTTCATCAAATACATCATAAGTTGGTAAAAGAGTTTTGGCTTGTTCAAAAATAATAACTCCATTTTGTACTAATACAGCAGAATTAGTTAATTGATTTTTTGTGTTTCTCGGCATACCAAAAAGAATCCCTATATTCGGAACTGTTTTTGAAAAAGCCAAAACTCTTTCTAACCAATTTTTTATTTGTATCAAAAAATCTTGATTACTTAATAAATCTTGCGGAGGGTAACCAGTTAAAAATAATTCCGAGAAAATTATTAAATCTGCATTATCTTGCTTTGCTTTTAAAACAGCATTACAAAGTTTATCAAAATTAAAAGAAAAATCTCCAATAATTGGGTTTAACTGCGCAATTGTAATTTTTAACATTCTAATTATATTTTTAGCATGTTCTAGAATATTTTTCTACAAACTTAAAATACGTTTAGGGTTATCAATTAACATAGTATCAATTTGTGCTTGAGTAACGCCTTGTTTCTTTACTTCTGGTATAATATCTTGATGTAAATGAGCAAGATGCCAGGTGGGGTAAACATCTTCAATAATTTTTCTACTAGGAACAAAATCAACAAAACTGCAGTAATCATGCGATAAAACAATTCTTTCCGCATAACCACGTTTGCATAATTCTACTAAGGTTTTAATTCTTAAATTATCAGGTAATATTGTTTCTAGACCAAATCTATCTAACCCAACATAACTACCTCTTTCCAAAATCTTTTCAATATAAGAAATATCTGCGGTATCGCCGCAATGTCCGATAATAACTTTTGATAAATCAACACCTGCAGATTCAAAAATATCTTGTTGTAATAAACCTATTTTATTTATTACCGAAGCATGCGTTGTAATAGGTAACCCAGTTTTAAGATGAAGTATAGCAACTGTTTGTAACGCTTTATAATTATAAGTAGTAACCCCTTGTAATTCTGTACCCGCTTTGATTATTCCCGGCTTCACATTTGTTTCTTCAATACCTATAGTTATTTCTTGAATCATTTTTTCTGCAATTTGTTCGGGTTCCCAATAAATAGTCCAAGGTTCATCTGACCAATACATACCAGTAGCTGTAATAATATTAATACCAGTAAGTTCAGCTACTTTTTTAATTATAGATAGATCTCTACCTAAACGAAGCGGCGTTACCTCTACAATAGTTTTAACACCAACCTCTTTAGCTTTAATTACGTCTTTTACAGCATTTTTTATTACTTCTTCTTTATTAAACCAATTTGGAAAAGCATTACGCATACTAGGGTCTACAATTGAAAGATGTTCATGCATAAGCGTAACACCTAATTCATTTGCTTCTATACTCCCTAAAACAGTATTAATTTTAGTCATCTAATTTCTCCTTCATTTATTATTTAATTATGTATAATTATAGCACTAGTTTCTGGTAAATAAATGAAAGATAGTACGGATTGTTTTTTTTGGGGCTGACCCAAAAGTTCGTCAGGCGAGGCGTCTTGAGCACGAGCGCGCGGAGTTTATAGCAATAAATGAGCACGCGAGTGCGAAAAGCAACGAAGCATCACGGACTTTTGGGACAGCCCCGTACTCTAATTTCTGGTTTCTAGTCCCAACCTCGTGATATTATATAAATAAATTATGAATCCACCAATAATTAAAATTAAAAAAGGTATAATTAAAGGTTTTGCAAAAAATGGTGTTAATACTTTTTTAGGTATTCCTTATGCACAACCGCCTATTAAAGATTTACGCTGGAAAGCACCTCAAGAAATTTCGGCTTGGTCAGATGTAAAAGAATGTACTAAGTTTAGTAAAGCCTGCCCTCAATTACCATCAAGAACCGGACATGGAATTGAATCTGAAGACACTAGTGAAGATTGTTTATACCTAAATGTTTGGACCCCTATAAATAATCTTAGAAAAAAATTACCGGTAATGGTTTGGATTCACGGCGGTGCTTTTATTAATGGTGGAAGCTCTTTACCATTATATAACGGTGAAAATCTAGCCAAAAAAAATGTAATTATTGTAACTTTTAATTATAGGTTAGGTCCTTTTGGTTTTTTAGCGCACCCTTTATTAGATAAAGAAAACCCAGGAATTAAATCTGGAAATTTTGGTCTATTAGATCAAATTACTGCTTTAACTTGGGTAAAAGATAACATTGCTTTTTTTGGCGGAGATAATAATAAAATTACTATTTTCGGACAATCAGCCGGGGCTTTTAGCATTTGCAGATTAATGGTTAGTCCGCTGGCTAAAAACCTTTTTCAACAAGCAATTATTGAAAGCGGAAACCCCGCTGGTGATTGGCTTTGGTTACCGGCAAATTTACCGTCTTTAGAAAAAGCACATAGAACCAGTAATCAACTTATCAGAAATTTTAATTTAAAACCGCAAGAAGATGTGTTTAATAAATTAAGACTGATACCAGCAGAACAAATATTAAAAAAAGCTAATCAAAGCACTAAAATTTTTGATAAAAAACCTTTTTGGGGTCCGGTAACAGATAATTGGCTGATACCAAATAGTCCTAAAACCTTATTTGAAAATTATGAACAAATAAAAATACCAACTATTATTGGGACCAATGCTAATGAAGGAAGCATCTTTATTAATCGGTTACCCATTAAAACCATTTTAGGCTATAAATTTTTCCTTCATTTATTTTTTGGCAAATACACTTCTAAAATTTTAAATCTTTACCCACTTAAAAATAAGTTTGATTTACCCAAAATTTTCGAAAAAATCATTACTGATTTTGAGTTTGGTTGTCCGGCTCGTTTTCTTGCAGATATAATGGTCAAAAATGATAAAACTTTTCTCTACTATTTTAACCATCAACCTAATACCCCATTAGGTAAAGAATTAGGCGTTTTTCATGGTGCAGAAATAAATTATGTTTTTGGAAATTTTGAAAAATCAACTCAACTAAATGAAACAGATCGACAGTTAAATGAACTATTAATGAATTATTGGGTTAATTTTGCCAAAACAGGTAACCCGAATTCAGATAATTTAATTCATTGGTCAAATTATCAATCTAATACACAGAATTACTTAGAATTTAACCACGAAACAAAAATGAAAACCGGTTATTATAATAAAATATATCCTTTATTAAAAAATATTTGGCAAGATAAAAAATTAGCAAAACAAAATTATATACAAAAAATCATTCTTTTTTTAATATATTTAATTAAATTTATGTTCAAAAAAATTAGCTCATAATTAATTTTTTGGCAAAATCCATTAAAATAGACTCATTACCGTGTAAATAAAAGGCAGTCATTTTCATAGATAAACCATGAATTCTTTGATAAATTTTCTCCAATTCCTGACCAAGCTTCTGCCAAGCTGGCTTTACTTCTGATTCTGAGCTTAGTTCAGTTCTTAATTGCGCTTTAATTTCAGCAGATAACCCTTGTAAATATTGTTCAGTAAAATCAAATAATAATAAAGCCTTACTTCTATTTTGCCCCATCTCACAATTATAAACTCGCGGATCATGTTCTATACCTCTTTCAGCTAAATCCTGATTAATTTGTAAATAAGCCTGAATAATAGCACTTTTATTGTGAGCATAAGCACCATCGGCAATATTTGGCATTGCATAATAAGGAACTTCAACATTTAAACCATCTTCACCAGAAATTCTTAATAGAATACATCTTACACTATTTTCATCTTCACTTAATTTTGCTATATCATTTATTAAAGTAATTGTAACTCTGCCATGGTTTTCGGTATCAAATGTTAAAGCATTACTTCTAATATAATCATAAAAAGCCATAAATTCTGCATTTTCCGCATTGATAATAGACCTAATACCTGTTTCTAAAATCATTCTAAAATAATCTCTTATACTATCAATAGGGTCGCGAAAAACACTTCCTGCCAACATTGGAGCAGAAGTAATAATTGCTTTTCTAGTTATCGAAGTTACATCCAAAGGAGCTTCTTCTTCTGCTACTTTTATACCTGCTAAGTTTTCCGGTAAAACAACATTACTATGATGCATTCTCCCACGTAAAACACCACCAGTAGCAAAACGATATAAAGTTTCAAAATTAACTTGATTCGGATTACCAGCCGGTAATCTTAAATTCAGTCGTCCAAATCCTCTCATTAAACCAGTACTTTTTTCTTTACTAAGAGCCAACAAAGTCCTTATACTAGCAATAGCCCGATATTCAGAAGAAGACCTCATTGCTCCATCCCAAGCTATTTCAAAATTCATTAAAAACCTTAAAACATGAGGGTTATTTAGATCTAAATCTAAAGCTAATTTATCTTGAACTTCTTTTAAGTAAACTTGAGAAAATTGAAAAAATAATTTTTCTAAACTTTCTGTATCGTATGTTTGTAATACCTCTGTTAATAAAACCTCTTCTAATTCTGTACTTGATTCTGTTTCTTTCTCTTTTATTAAGTTAGCTCTTAAACTTATTAAATAAGCGCCAAAAATATCTAATTGTTCAGAAGCACCTAAAAAACTTAATGCTCGTTTTTGTGTATCAAACTGATCAAATCCTTTTACTATTTCCGCAATTAAATGATTACGATACGTTTTTTCAATTTCATTTTTTTTAATTTCATCAATTTTAGTCAATTCTGCAGAACCGGTATCTTCTAAAAAATAAATAAAACCATCTTCCTTAAGATAAAAGCTATCATCATCAATTTCAAAGTATTCTTTATTTCTTCCTCTACCCAATATTTGCATTGATTTTCGAAAAATATCAGCAGGAGGCAAGGTTTGAAATAAGCCTAAACCTCCTTTCCTTAATTCAGTTAACGCCAGAAAAGGAATAGCGCTACCCTCATTCGATCGACGATCTACAATCTCAAGAGAATCTGGAACTTCTGGTTG
>CAZFTP010000011.1:20347-26785 GCA_964521915.1 uncultured Candidatus Marinamargulisbacteria bacterium | reverse complement strand
TGATACTACAGAGACATCAATAGATGAACTATCAACACCATCTGGAGGCTCTGTTACTTCTGGTTGTGATACTACAGAGACATCAATAGATGAACTATCAACACCATCTGGAGGCTCTGTTGTTTCTGGTTGTGATACTACAGAGACATCAATAGATGAGCTATCAACACCATCTGGAGGATTTGTTGCTTCTGGTTGTGATACTACAGAGACATCCATAGATGAGCTATCAACACCATCTGGAGGATCTGTTGCTTCTGGTTGATATTTTACAGAAGGGCTTCCCTTTTCATCAATTACTAGTTTCGCCGATAAAGGCGGCAATAATTGTGGGCGAACGGCTCTTCCACGAATAGATAACAGACCTACTTCAGAAAATCTTAAATCTTCACCTTTAGTATGATCAGAGGATGGTAGCCCTCTTTTTACTCTTCCATGTTGCAACAGCCTGCTTAACCTACCTGATGGTTCCATATTTTACCCCCCCATTTTTTTCTATTTTAATTACCACTAGATAAATTTTTACTTTATCTAAAATGTTTTTTCCTAATATCATTAATACCCATTATTTAAAATAGTATACATTGATATATTTTGTTTTATAATTATTACTCTACAATGGTGTCCGGTTATAAAAAAAAGATTAAGAACAAAATAATCTTAAAAGCAAAATAGTAGACTAGAAATTAGAAATGACAAACCCTTACTAATAATTAACTCACCCCTCAACTGCGTTGTCCCCTCTCTTTTTATTCGGGTTTATGATAAACTTGGCAATTGTAACAATAAAGCAACCCTCACAAAAATAGAGGGGATTGGAACAAAACATGAGAAACGGTTTTACAACAAAAGAAATGGTTAGACATTTAAGAAGAAATAATACTGAAGTTGAAAAACTATTATGGTCTGCTTTAAGAAATAGAAAATTGAAGAATTTCAAATTTGTGCGTCAATATCCTATAATATTTAAAATTAATAATCAGAAAATTAATTTTATTGCTGATTTTTATTGTGCTAAGAAAAAATTAATAATAGAACTAGATGGTAAAATACATGAAAAACAAAAGGAATACGATGAATATCGCACTGAATTATTAAAGATAAAAAAATACACAATAATACGTTTTGATAATGAATTAATAGAACATAATTTTGAAGATGTAAAGAAAATCATTGAGAATTATTTATATAAAAAAAATCTTTGATCAAATTCTGGTAAATAATAAATATATTGAAAAAATAAAAAAAGTCCCCCTCGTTTTTTGCATAACAATCTAAAAATAAACCAAGATATACTTGCTAGCAAAAAGAGAGGGGGATTTAGGGGGTGAGTTAATTTTAAAGTAAATTTATAACCGGACACCATTGATTACTCTACTTTCTTATGTACCCCAAATTCTATTCTTTTTGATAAATTTAAAGAAAACTTGTATTATTAAAAAATGGAAAAAAAGCTAATATCCAATAAATTTTTTTTTGAAAAAGAAATTTTTAATAATTTTCAATCTATTATTATTATTTTAGATAAAAACAAAAAAATCATCTTTATTAATGAATTTGGTTTAAATATATTTAAACTAATAAGTTTAGAAATTTTTGATCTCATTAATATTAATTACCAAAAAGCTTTACCAACTAAATTAGTAACAAAACTAAAAACAAGTTTTGCCGAAATAAATAAAAACCATAAAAAATTTCGCATAGATAATATTGAATTATTACCAAATTTAATTCTTGGTTTAACAATAATGCCTTTACTGGAAAAAATAGAAAAAGAAAAAAGTCGAATTAATAAATTAACCGGTTATTTAATTACCGGTCAAAATATCACGGAAATTATTTTAAAAGAAAAAAATTTGATTTTTAATAATTTAATTATAGAAAGTATTTCGAATCCGCTTTTTTCTGTTAATACTAACTCGGAATTAATCTATATTAATGACCCTGCTAAAGAAATCTTTGAATTAAAAAACAAAAAAATAAGTAAAATTAAAATTGAACATGCTTTTAATGATTTTCTAAGTTCTATTATTAAAAAATGTATTAATAATATTCATAAAACCAAACAAAAAATAAGAATTGAATCTATTGATTTATCAACACCGGAAAAACCAAAATTCATTGGTTTTACTGCTTATCCGGTAATAAAAGAACAGAAAATTATTGGTTATGTTTTTTCAGGTAAAGATATTACCAGCATTATTCTTGAAGAAAAAAGAAAAGAAGAATATTTAAAAGAAGTAAATAAATTAATTTTAGCTTCAACTGCACTTTCGAAAAGCAAATATCAAGAAGAAAGTATTAAATCTGTCATGAATAGAGAAGATGAGCTTGGACTTTTAGCTCGAGAATTTGATAAAATGGCTAAAGAAAGAATTAAAAAAGAAGAAAAATTAAAAAAAGAAATGCAACATTTAAGAAGTCTAATTATTGATGAAAAACAAAAACAAGCAGATGTTAAAGAAATTATAGATACTAAATTTTTCCAAGATCTAAAAAAACGTTCTAAAAATTTACGAGCTCGAATTTTTAATTAACAGGTGAAATAATATGGCTAAAATAATCTCAATTCATTCTTTTAGAGGCGGTACCGGAAAATCTAATTTCACCGCTAACTTAGCGGTAACTCTTGCTAATGCTAATAAATCTGTAGGAATAATAGATACTGATATTCAATCTCCGGGTATTCATATTATCTTTCAATTTGATCAAAGTAAAAATCCGAAAACCCTTAATGATTTTCTTAAAAAAGGTATTGATATTGAAGAAGTTTTTTATGACGTTACCCCTAAACAAATTGTGTCTAAGGGCAAAGTTTATTTATCACCTTCCAGTATGAAAGCTAAAGATATTAGCATTATTTTAAGAGATAGTTATGATATAAATTTATTATGTGACGGCTTCAATAGAATTATTAAAAAATTCAATCTTGATTTTTTGCTTATTGATACACATCCGGGGTTAAATGAAACTACCCTTTTTTCTTTAAGCTTCTCTGATGTTTTATTTTTATTATTTCGACCAGACCAGCAAGATTTTCAAGGTACGGCAATTACGCTTGAAGTAGCCAATAAATTAGAAGTGCCTAAAATAGAACTGGTTTTAAATAAAGCCTACCCTAATTTAGACCCTAAAATTATAGAAGAAAGAGTTCAAACTTTTTATAAAACTAATTTAGCCGGTGTAATACCTTTCTCAGATGAAATGCTAGAATTTGGCAGTAAAGGGTTATTTAGTTTAGAAACGCCTAATACGGATTATGCTAAAGTAATTAAAAACATTGCCGATAATTTACTCTAAAGTAATGCAAAATTATAATACAACAAAGAACTGCCTATAAGGAAAAAAATAATTGCAATTATAACAACAATAGTTTTTTCTCCTAATTTATCTATTTCGTCATATAAATAATTCATAAAAATTAAATTAAGAATTCCTAATGATAAAATAACCCAACCTAAAATTGTTATTGCAAAAGTTAAATCTTTTACCCAATTATTATGTAAAGTTACCATAATAATACCAACAGCAATTGTCCCCATACTAACTAAATATTTATTAAAATCACTTTTTTTTAATTCTGCTAAAATAATTTTAACTTTATTAATATTTATTAACATGCCTAAAGCATTAAAAATACAAAAAAGCCCGATAATTTGTGCTAAAATATGTGATGAATTCATATTAAATTCCTCCTTATATATATTTAATTTTAATCTTTTTTTTCTTTATAGAAAAGAAAAAAAATATTTTTGTATCTCCAGGATGCAGAGTAGCCTTGGGGATACGAGAGAGATTCAGTTTTTTAGGGGACTTCGTCCCCTAAGACCCCTAGGGGGATTAGTTTTCTAAGGGGCTTTGCCCCTTAAACCCCTAGAACACATTCTTGTCTTTGTGCCTTTTTAACTATTTATTAACTTTTGCTCCTCGCATAAATATATGCTAATATTACAAAAATATAAACTTAAAGGAAAAACATGAACCAAATTGTCATAATAAACGATGATCTTTGCATAGGTTGTGGGATTTGTGCCAAAATATGCCCAACTAAAATTCTTTATATTGATAAAACTATTAACAAATGCAAAATTACTGATGAAACTAAATGTGGAAAATCTGGTTGTTGTGAAAAAAATTGTCCACAAAATGCCATAAAAATTATTAAATAAATGGATAATTCATTACTAAGAAATTTTTGTATTATTGCCCATATTGACCACGGAAAATCTACCTTAGCAGATAGAATTCTAGAAATTACCAAAACTGTTTCCGAACGCGATATGAAACCCCAGCTTTTAGATTCTATGGATTTAGAACGCGAACGTGGTATTACTATTAAGCTCCAAGCTGTACGTTTAGAATACAAAGCAGACGATCAAAAAACCTATATTTTGAACTTAATTGATACCCCTGGCCACGTAGATTTTACCTATGAAGTTTCTCGTTCTTTAGCCGCCTGCGAAGGTGCCCTGCTTCTAATTGATGCTAGCCAAGGCATAGAAGCTCAAACCATGGCTAATTTTTACTTAGCTTTAGAAAATGATTTAGAGATTATCCCGGTTTTAAATAAAATTGATTTACCTTCTGTAGATTTAGATAAAGTATTTTTAGAAATAGAACAAGTGTTAGGCTTTAAACAAGAAGAATGCTTACTCTGCAGTGCTAAAACTGGTGATGGGGTTAGCGATATTCTAAAAGCCGTGGTAGAAAGAATACCCCCGCCAAAAATTGACCCAGACCCCAGCTTAAAAGCCCTGATTTTTGATGCTCATTACGATAGCTACCGCGGGGTAATTTGTTATATCCGCGTATTTTCCGGCTCCATTAAAAAAGAAGAAATAATTAAGATGGTTTCCACAAACCGTAATTACGAAGTGCTGGAATTAGGCTTTTTTAAACCAAAAATGACGCCAAATAACGTACTAAATGCTGGTGATGTAGGCTATTTTATAAGTAACATTAAAAACGTAGAAGAAGCCCGCGTTGGCGATACTATTACTTCTGCTAAAAATCCAACGCATGTTGCTTTACCTGGTTATAAAGACATTAAACCCATGGTCTTTTGCGGATTCTACCCTATTGATACCAACCAGTTTTCTGATCTAAAAGATGCTCTTGAAAAGCTTAAACTCAGTGATGCTTCTTTGCAATTTGAAGGGGAAACATCTCAAGCTTTAGGTTTTGGTTTTCGTTGCGGTTTTTTAGGTTTACTACACCTTGAAATTATTCAAGAACGTTTGGAACGAGAATTCAATATTGAAATTATTGCTACTGCCCCTAACGTAACTTATAAAATTTTCAAAACTAATGGCGAAGAAATCATGATTCATAACCCGAATGAATACCCACCGGTACAGCAAATAAAAATAATTGAAGAACCATATATGAGTTTGGCCATTATTACCCCGAATAATTTTTTAGGCGTGATTATGGAATTAGTACAAGAAAAACGCGGCGACTTTTTAAAAGCAGAATTTCTTGATGCTGAACGTCAAATTATTCATTTTTCCATACCGCTAAATGAAATGATCGGCGGTTTTTTTGACCAATTAAAATCTCGCACCAAAGGTTATGCCAGCATGGACTATAATTTTGACGGTTATAAACCAAGTAAATTAGTTAAAGTAAACATACTTATTAATGGCGATCCGGTTGATGCTCTTTCATTTATCAGTCACGATTCAAATGCCAGATACACGGCACAAAGAATGGCCTTAAAATTAAAACAAATTATCCCACGCCAGCTTTACGAAATTACCATTCAAGGGGCGATAGGTGGGAAAATTATTTGCCGCGAAACTATTTCTGCTATGCGAAAAAACGTAACTGCTAAATGTTATGGCGGTGATATCACCAGAAAAAGAAAACTCTTGGAAAAACAAAAAGAAGGTAAAAAGAAATTAAAAAACATTGGCTCTATTCAGGTACCAAAAGAAGCCTTTTTTGCTGTACTTAAAAAAGACGATGCCTAAAATTTATCAGGAAATTCTAACCGATATCTCAGAAACCGATTTATTCAACCAATTATCCCTAAAACCCTATTTTTGCTATCTGGACAGCGCAGACTCTGATTCAGAAAACCACGAATTCAGCATCATGGCCTGTGATCCGTATTTGACCATAACCACAGACAAAAATGGCATTACCGAAATTTGGGAAAATGGAAAAATTCAGCAGGAAACAAGGAATCCGATAGATATTTTGGATCGTTTTGTAAAAAAATATTCCGTAGGGGCAGACCTATGTGTCTGCCCATTGAATGAACGTGTCTGCCCAATGACATTAGGGCAGACACATAGGTCTGCCCCTACACCAATTACTATTGGATTTTTTTCGTATGAATTCGCCACATTTTTTCAAAACCCTATTATCAAATTATCGGAAACCACCCTGCCCCTGATGTTTTTTGGTTTTTTTAATAATTATTTTATTATTAAT
>CAZFTP010000011.1:0-20305 GCA_964521915.1 uncultured Candidatus Marinamargulisbacteria bacterium | reverse complement strand
CGTTAACGCACTCAAAAATAAATTTAGAATATCCGAACAAACATCTAATTTTACCAAACCTGCCTATATTGAGGCTATTAAAAAAGCCAAAAATTATATTCGTGAAGGCGATATTTACCAAGTTAACCTATCACACCAAATCAGCGCAAATTTTGAAGGTAACCCTGCTGATCTTTACCAAAAATTACGAAACACCAGCCCTAACCCATTTTCAGCTTTTATAAAACATCCTGATTTTTCAATTCTTTCTGCTTCCCCAGAACGATTTATTAAAAAAATCGGACAAAAAATTATTACCGAACCAATTAAAGGAACAATTGCACGTGGTAAAAACCCTGAAGAAGATCAAATACAAAAAGAAAAACTACTGAATTCACTAAAAGACCAAGCAGAACTTCTTATGATTACAGACCTCGAACGCAATGATTTAGGCAGTATTTGTAAATATGGCAGTATTAAAGTTAAAAATCTCAAAAAAATATTAACTTTTAATAATGTTTTTCATTTAGTAGCTATTATTAAAGGTGAATTAAAAAAATCAACGTCATTACAGCAAATATTTCAAGCCGTCTTTCCAGGTGGTTCTATTACTGGTGCGCCTAAAATCCGTTCCATGGAAATTATTAATGAATTAGAAACTACGCCCAGAAATATTTTTACCGGCGCTATTGGCTATATTAATGGTCAAAACTTTGATTTTAATATTGCTATTAGGACTATTTATATAGTAAAAAACAAACTATATTTTCACGTTGGGGGTGGTATTGTTGCAGATTCAAACCCAGAACAAGAATGGCTGGAAACCAAAGCTAAAGCAGAAGGAATCTTACAAACTTTAGATAAAAAATTTCCTGAAAAATAATTAATTTCGGCTTAAATTTCTTATTTAAATATTTTTTTGTCGTTGTAACCAATTTTCATGATTAGATATACCAGGGATATTAATTCTTATATCAGGCTCATTAAAATATAAATTAGCTAATTCCCAATACGGTATAATAACTAATTTACTTTTTATCTCATTTGAATTAAACATATCTTCTATAATTTTTTTAGTCAGTTCTACAGAACTCAAACTTGAAACTTCTTCTTCTTTATTCTGAAAAAATTCTGTTAAAAACCGTTTTTTAGTTTCCACTGTTGTATTTTCGTCTTGCCACCAAGCTAAAAAACTTTCAGTATCATGAGTAGAAGTAGTTAGAACTGCCATTTCTCTTTGATCTGCTTTCTTAAAAGAAGCAGACCATCTTATAACATCAATTCCGGGTATAGCTAATTCTTTTAATACCGGTCGGATATAATCATCTACCATACCTAAATCTTCCGCACAAAGTATTAGTTTAGTTTTTTGTTTAATTAATTGCAAAAAATTTCTGCCAAATTGTTCCCAAAAAACATATTGTTCTTGCCGTTTTTCAGCAACAAATTCCACTAATTTATGTTTAATTTCTTCGCTTAAATTATTATATTGCCAAGTTTCTTGCCAATAATAAGTAAGAAAAAATTCTTTGTCATTATTTAAATAATTGCCCAACATATTGTAAAGCTTACGCCTGGCAGATACAATTTTATGAGCATCTTCCTCGGTAAAATTATTTTCACGTAGTAATTTTAAGACATAATCTTCGTTATAGAATAAATTATGATTTTGGTTGTAAAATAAGTTTTCGTTTTCTCTACTTTGTGCCTCTGTGCCTTTGTGCCATTGTGTCTTCTTATCGACTCCGTCCCCTTTTACACCGATATCGTCTGCCGGCGGCGAGGCGTTTTTATTAGGACAACCGCAAGGGTTGCCCCTACGCCTTAACAATCCATGGGAAGAGATAGTTTCTTCTAAGGGGGCAAGCCCCCTTAAACCCCCAGAAAATTTTTCTTCCCCTATCCACTTAATCCTGCTTTCACCAAAAACATATTGCGCTAAACCAATTTCAACGCATCTATGAGCTAAATCGCCTAACTGATCTATATCTGTAATTATACCTTCTAATTTAGTAAAGCGTTCTAAATCCGTTAAACCTAGCGTTTTTAATTCTGCATCAGAAATTGTTACGTTCACGGACCGCGCATCTATACTTTGTGGGTAAAAAAAACCTTGGGTTAAAATATTTCCTTTATTTTTCTGCCAAATCATTAACCTGAATAAACCTAAAACATGGTCAATTCGTACCATATCCATATAATTTTCTGCATACTTAAACCGTTCAATAAAGTATTCAACTGCTTTAGGATTTTCCACATTTAACGGAGGATTCCCCCATTCTTGACCACCTAAAGTAAACATATCCGGCGGCGCGCCAGCCCCATAATCAAGCAAAAAATAATCAGGATATGCCCACACATCAGCACTATTTGAGCTAGTTAAAATTGGGATGTCTCCTTTTAAGTAGATACCATTTTCATTAGCAAATTTTTTAACTTCTTTTAATTGATTTAATAACTCCATTTGAAGAAAAACATAAAAAGAATTTTTTTTAATGGACTTTACCCCTTGATCCACGGTTTTGCCTGCGGGCGCCCTACATTCTACCTTTTTACCTTTTTGCCTTTGTGCCTCGAGTTCCAAAAATTCAACATATTCATTTACCCATTTGTATTGTTTGGAAAACTTTTCAATCTCTGGTAAAATTGCATCTGCAACTTCATCAAAAATATTCTCAGCTAAATTTAATATATTCTTTCTAACCTCCGGATAATTAATAATTGATAAATTTTCTTGTTCTTTAGCAATTTCTAGCATTTTTTTATGTTTAGCAATGCTTTTTTTAGATATATTTTTCTCGTATTTACTAAATAAATTATTAATATCTAAATAAACCGGATTAATAGCAAAACTACTAATTGCTGAATAAGGCCATAGGTTGCTTTCGCCGGTATCGTTAATTGGAAGTAATTGAATTACATTAAAGGTGACTTCGCCCCCTTTAACCCCTGGAAGAGGAAATATTTTCGAAGGGGGCAAGCCCCCTTCACCCCCTATAAACTGCTTCAAATCTCCAATATTACCAATACCTAAACTATTTTTAGTTCTTAAATATGATAAAGGGATAACTACTCCATTAAGGCGTTTGATATTTTCCATTTTTATTGTTCTTCCGCATTCCTTTTTTGCTGATTAAACCTGATTGAAGAAATATCATCAAAAAACTTAGTTTCTTCTTTGTCCATAATTTTTTTCCAAGAATTTCTGGTTTTATCTTTATCTTTTTCCATTATTTTTTTATCTAATGCGGCTTTAATTAATTGTTTTCGTTGTTCATCTTTCAACCGTTCAGCTTCTTGACGTTGCTTTTCTTGCTCTAAAACTTGTTCTTTAACTATTTCCAAATGACCTTTACGCATTAAAATTTCGTGAAAATCAGAAATAACATTACCAGGCTCAATAATATTTCTTAATTCACCGTATTTTTCTTTTTGAAAAGCTTTGATTTTTTCTTCTTTCTGCATTTCTTCGAAATACTTTTTCTCAGCTATCTGAAATTTTTCTTGTTCTTGCTTTTCCCTTATTTCCCTAACACGTAAAACTGTATCTAGTTTATATTTAAAAACTTTACTTTTTTTTGCTTTACTCATTACCAAAAATACCTGTCATCATTTTTACAGTCTCTTCAAACGAAAACTTTTCCATAGTACCCTGCTTTAAAAATTTATTTACAGCATCAATTTTTCTAATAGCATAATCTATTTTAGCGTTACTACCTTCAATATAAGCACCAATATTAATTAAATCTTCTGCTTCTGTATATTTTGCTATTACTTCTCTTAATTTTCCAGCCGCTTTTTGATGCTCCGGTGAAGTAACAGACGGAAATAAACGGCTAACACTATTTGGTATATCAATACAAGGATAATGATTTCTAGCGGCAATTTCTCTACTTAAAATTATGTGACCGTCTAAAATACCTCTAGTGGCATCTGCAATTGGTTCATCAGTATCACCGCCTTCTACCAAAACCGTATAAATTGCCGTAATGGTACCTTTTTCCGATGTCCCGGTTCTTTCCATTAACCTAGGTAACATTGCAAAAACTGATGGTGTATAACCTTTGGTGGTTGGCGGTTCACCGGTTGCTAAACCGATTTCTCTTTGCGCCATGGCAAATCTGGTAACAGAATCCATCATAAAAAGGACATCTTTCCCTTGATCTCTAAAATACTCAGCTACAGCAGTCCCTACCATTGCCCCTTTTAAACGGATTAAAGGCGGAGTATCAGAAGTTGCACAAATAACTACCGATCGCTTTAAACCTTCCTCCCCCAATGACTCTTCTATAAAATCTTTAACTTCTCGACCTCTTTCTCCTACTAAAGTAATTACGTTAATATCTGCTTTAGCATTTCTGGCAAGCATCCCCATTAAAGTACTTTTACCTACACCAGAACCAGAAAAAATACCCATACGCTGACCCTTACCCATGGTTAAAAGACCATCTAAGGCTTTAACACCTAACGGCAAATTTTCCTTAATTCGCGGACGCATTACAGGATCAGGCGGATCTCGGTCAATAGCGTAATATGTTTCAAAATTCAGTTCACCCTTTCTATCCATGGGTTCACCTAAACCATCTAAAATACGACCGAGTAAACCCATTCCAACTTTAACTTGAATTGGTACACCTGTAGCATAAATTTTACTGCCAGGTTTAATTCCGCCAACACTTCCTAAAGGCATTAGAAGTACTTTACTTTCTCGAAAGCCCACTACTTCGGCAAAAACATTTTTATTTTCATCTATTTCAATAGTACAGAGTTCACCTACCGAAACACCTTGTACTTGGGCTTCAACCACTAAACCCACTACTTGCACAACTTTACCTACTACTCGTACTAACTCAGTATTTTCAATAGCTTTAAAATAACGGCTTAAATTAAGCATCTGTAGCTTTACCCGCTGATTCTTCTTCTTCTAATTCTTCCTGATACACTTTAAAAACAGCATGTTCTAAACTTTCTAATTTTGTGGCAACAGTAGCATCAATATAACCTAAATCTGTTTCTATAATACAGCCACCCTGTTCTACTCGAGAATCTTCTTGAATTACTAAATTCTTAACTTCACCTAATTGCTTCATTAAACGATCTCTATTCATTTTGACAAAATCTGCATCTAAACGGTTAATACGAATAATTACCCTGTCTTTATCAGTAATTTTACTAATTGCTTCTGCCACAATATTAACGCAAACTGCTTGGTTAAGAGAAATTTCACTTTTTAGAATTTGTTCTGCTACTTTTATAGCTAATTTTAAAACTTCACCTCTAGCCATTTTTAAAATTTTATTTTTTTCTGCTACTGCAGAGTTAACGGTTTTTAATATTTCCTCAGCCTGATCACCTAAAGAAGCACTGGCATCTTTAAGCCCTTGTTCATGACCTTCTTTGTAAGCTTGGTCAAGAATAGTTTTCTTTTCTTCTTCAATTTTTAACATTGCTTGCTTTTTATATTCCGCTATTTCTTGTTCAGCCTGGGCTTTTTTTTGTAAAATAGCCTGATTAATAGCGGTTTCATCTATTTTAGGTACAATTGGAGTTTCTTTTAAAACAGGCTGTATTTTTTCAGCCTTAGTTTCAATAATTTGTGGTTCTATTTTTCGAGGTTCAGAAGTTTCAATTTTCTCACTACTTTTTTGAGATTCATTTTCAATATTTGATTGCTTAATTGGTTCAGCCTTAATTTCCTCAGTTATTACAGATGGGTCAAATTTTTCTTGTTCAACTAAATCAGTCTTAAATTGATTAGACCCTTCATTATTAATTTTAGAAAAATTTTTCGTAATTTTTTCCAAAACAATAGTATTTTCTTCTGATAATTTTATGCCTTTAATAATTTTTTTAGTTTGTCCTGTTTCATTCAGTTGTTCTTTTAATTCATCTTTTTCAGATAAATTTTCAAAATCAGAAAAAACTCCCTTAAAACTTTTTTTCTTCAATAACGGCATAGATTTAATTATAAAGAATTTTTAAAGAAAATGAAATAAGATAAACTAGCCTATATAGATATACAGTCAAACAAAAACCTGCTATAATTTTTTTTCATGAAAACTGATAAGAAATTTAAAATTGCTGTTATTTTTGGAGGAGAATCTCCAGAACACGAAATCTCTTTATTATCAGCAAAAAATGTTATCAACTTAATTAATCCTGATAAATACGATGTTATTTTAATTGGTATTACCAAACAAGGCGAATGGGGATTATATCAAAAAGATCAAGCTTTTAAACATATTGAATCTGCAGATACCATAACTCTTGGCAAACCAGACTCTCATCTTGCCATATTACCCGGTAAAAACGGTGGAATAATAAGTCTAACAACCCAAAAAATAATAAAACTTGACTTAGTACTACCGATTATTCACGGAGTGACTTGTGAAGATGGTGCTTTGCAAGGTACTTTAGAACTAGCTGGAATTCCTTTTGCTTCTTGCAATATTTTAGGTGCCTCTATTGGTATGGATAAAGAAATAATGAAAAAACTGTTACTTCATGAAGGTTTAAATGTTGCTAAATTTTTAATTTTTTACAAACATCAAAAAACACAAATTATTTTCACGGAAATATCTAAAAAATTAGGTTTGCCTTTTTTTGTTAAGCCTGTAAACACTGGTTCATCTATAGGCATAAGTAAAATTGAAAATGAAACTGAATTCCATAAAGCTATAAACTTAGCTTTTAAATATGATTCCAGAATAATTATAGAACAAAACATAAAAGGGAGAGAAATTGAATGTGCAATTATTGGGAATGAAAACCCTTCTGCATCCTTAATTGGCGAAATTATTCCTCATGATACTTTTTATTCGTATAAAGCAAAATATTTAGATCCAAAAGGAGCAATATTAAAATACCCTTTAAATTTTCCGGAAAAATTAAATAAAAAAATACAAAATACAGCTATTAAGGCTTATAAAGCCTTATATGCAAAAGATTTCGCTAGAGTTGATATGTTTTTAACCGAAAATGAAGAAATTTATATAAATGAAATTAATACTATTCCCGGGTTTACAAATATAAGCATGTTTCCCAAATTATGGGAAGCTAGCGGTGTTTCACAGCCGGAATTAGTAGAAAAAATTATTCTAATGGGAATGGAGGGATCACGGCACTTAATAAACTATTCCTTCCCCGAGGTTTAAGGGGGCTTGCCCCCTTATAAAATAAAAAATTTTGTTTCTTTTTTAAAAGAAAATAAGGAGACAACAAATGATAAAATTTTTTGATTTAGAACGCCAATACCAACCTCTTGAAGAAGAAATTTTAGCAAAAATCAAACCAATTTTTAAATCACAAGGGTTTATCCTTGGTTCGGAAGTTACTGCTTTTGAAAAGGAAATAGCGGAATTCATCGGTGTAAAACACGCTATTTCGTGCTCTTCTGGCACTGATGCACTACTTCTTTCTATGATGATTTATAACATTGGTCCGGGAGATGAAGTAATCTGCCCTGCATTTACTTTTTTTGCTACAGCAGGTTCAATTTCCAGAACTGGAGCAACCCCTGTTTTTGTTGATATTGACGAAGAAACATTTAATATTGACCCAGCAAAAATTGAAGAAAAAATTACTACAAAAACCAGAGCCATTATGCCGGTTCATTTATACGGTCAACCAGCAAATATGAAAGAAATTAACAGAATCGCGAAAAAGCATAATCTCTTGGTTTTTGAGGATGCCTGCCAAGCAATAGGCGCAAAGTATGAAGATAAACAAGTAGGTACCCTAAGCGATATAGGTAGTTTTTCTTTTTTCCCGACTAAAAATCTTGGCGCTTTTGGTGATGCAGGTTTAGTAACCACCAATAATGACGAAACTGCAAGACTTTTAAAAATGTACCGGGTTCATGGTTCAGAAAAAAGATATTATCACGAATTTATTGGTGCAAATTTTAGATGCGATGCTATTCAAGCCGCAGTTTTAAGAATAAAACTTAAACATTTGAATACTTGGGCAAAAAAACGTCAAGCTACAGCTAAATTTTATACTGATTTTTTCAAAATTAACTTAAACGGAAAAGTTACTCCCCCGGTAATTGCCAAAGAAACAACAGAACACGTGTTTAATCAATACGTTATCAAAGCAGAAAAAAGAGATGAGTTAAAAGCCTTTTTAGCGGATAAAGGTATTGGTTCTGAAATATACTATCCGGTACCTTTACACGAACAACAATGTTATCAATATTTAGGTTATAAAAAAGGTAGTTTACCAATAACAGAAAAACTCACTGAAGAGGTATTAGCATTACCAATTTTTCCTGAATTATTAGAAGAAGAAAAAAAACAGATAATAGAGACAATTGCTGAATATTATTAGATTATTTAATTATTATTGAACCTATACATTTATTGGTTGTTCTACGATGGATTAAATATAAAACGATAGAAGTCCATTTCTCTTTTTCAATAACTGTAACACAACCTTTTGAAAACGTACCCATATGCATATATTTGTTACCGGTATAACCAATTCGGAACCAAATTCTAACGTATTTTGAATGTTTTAAATACCAATCCACAAATTGGGGATAATCAGGAATTAATAAACAATACTTTCCTTTTGGTATTGGATAACGATCGTGTTTAGCCGTTTTAAATTCTCCTAAACCAGGTATATAGACAATATGTTTATCCGAATAATAAATTAATTCTATTGGAGGTTGAACTACTATTTCTTTAGTAAGCCAAGACGTTTTATCCGGTTTTAATTTAATTAAACCCTTTTTTCCTTGATTAGGTCCTTCTATTATCTCAAAATACTCGTTATTATTAGTAACTTTATAAAGCTTAACTTTTAAACCAATAGGTAAATAAAATGTCTTATTATTGATGGTTGTGGCAATCCATCCATAAGGAACAGAATCATCAACAGCTCTAATTTCATTATCGGTTAGATTTTGTTCATTAGCAAAAATCTCAATTTGAAAAAAAATAAATAAAACCAATAAAAAAATCAAAGCTGTTTTTTGTTTAAATATGCTATTACATTTAACCATTTTCTTGTTATTACCTAGCCTCAACAGTAGCAATGATTATAAAACTCTTTACTATTTTTGTATATATAAGTTAGATGGAAAATCGATTGCATATGCTATTTGAGTATGCTAAAATAAATTCAAAATAGCAATAAAATAAAGTATAGCTGGTAAAAATAAAACAGCTCATAAGAACATCTAATATCAGAAATAGTTTCCACTAAGTATAACAGTAAAAAATACCAGTTTAAAAATCCTTTTGGAGGGGGTTTAATTATGGCAGGCGAAACAATAAAACATTATGCAAATATCAAGGTAGTAGGTATTGGCGGAGGCGGCAATAACGCCGTTAACCGAATGATTGGCGCTTCTCTAAAAGGGGTAGAATTTTGGGCAGTAAATACAGATTTACAAGCCCTAAACGTTGCTCTTGCTGAGAATAAACTGCAAATTGGTTCTAAACTTACTAAAGGGCTTGGTTGCGGTGCTATGCCGGTAATGGGAGAACAAGCGGCTAAAGAAAGTAAAGAAGATGTTGAAATGGCGCTTGAAGGTTCTGATATGGTTTTTATTACTGCAGGTATGGGTGGTGGTACCGGTACTGGTGCGGCTCCGGTAATTGCTAAAATTGCCAGAGATCTAGGGGCTTTAACTATTGCCGTAGTAACAAAACCATTTAGATTTGAAGGTCCGGTTCGGTTAAGACAAGCTGAAGAAGGAATTGAGCGTTTAAAAGAACAAGTTGATGCCTTAATTATTATTCCTAATGATAAACTATTGCAAGTGGTAGAAAAAATGACAACCATGGTTGAAGCCTTCAAAATAGCGGATGATGTTTTAAGACATGGTGTACAAGGTATTGCAGATTTAATAACTATTCCTGGTTTAATTAACTTAGATTTTGCCGATGTGAAAACTATTATGAAAGATTCTGGTTCTGCCATGATGGGCATTGGTAAAGCAAGTGGTGAAAATCGAGCGGCATCGGCGGCGGAAAAAGCTATTTCATCCCCATTATTAGAAGAAACTATTTCCGGAGCAACTGGCGTAATTATCAATATTTCCGGTGGTGAAAGCTTAACTTTACACGAAGTTCATGAAGCTTCAGATGTAATTTATAGTGCCGTAGATCCAGAAGCTCATATTATTTTTGGTTCTGTAATAGATGAAAAACTGGGCGATGAAATTATGATTACGGTTATTGCGACAGGTTTTCAACCTAATTCTAGTAAAACAAATATCGTAACCCCAACAGTTAATCAAATCGAAACTGAAAAAAATGACATCATTGAAGATTTTGAAAATAATGAACGGATAAGGTTTCTTAATCAAACCAAAATTAATCATAATGATGAAGAAGAAGGAAACTTAGCTCTTGCAGATAATGAAAATGATTTAGAAGACATTGAAAGCATTGATGTTCCGGCATTTTTAAGAAATCTTAACTAATTAGGGGGTAAAATATGCTATCTCAACTTTATAGCTTCCAGGAATTATTTGTAAAAGGCGGGTTAGCAATGTATCCGCTCTTACTATGTTCTTTGATTGGTGTTTACATTATTGTTCAAAAATTTATTTATTTAATGTTTAATAATGTAGATAAAGATTTACTAAACGAAAAAATCAAACATGCTTTAAAAAATAATTTTAATGATGCTATTAATGAATTGTCTCAGGAAAATAATGTCTTAGCCAGAGTAATTACAGATTCTATTAAAATTGCCAGTGACGATCAATTTGAAAATATTGAAGATAGTGTGAAAATTTCTTTATTAAAGGAAATCCCTAAACTTGAAAAAAACATGACTATTTTATCTAGTTTAATTACGATTTCTCCTATTTTAGGTTTACTAGGCACTATTTTAGGTTTGATGCAAATTTTTAATGTTATTTCCGGTGGTCCGGTTTTAAATAATCCAAGTTTATTAGCCGCTGGTATTGCGCAAGCATTAATTACAACAGTAACAGGTTTAACTATTGCTATACCTTTTATTTTCTTTCATCAATATTTAAACCAAAAAATTGAAGAATATATTATTTCAACAGAAAGATCTGCTTATGAAATATTGTATTATTACCGTAGCCTTTTTCCTAAAAACATAAAAAATCCAATGAAATCAGAAAAAAATATAAAAAACAACTCGGTTTTATCGCTTGAAGAATTAAGTATTTAAAAATGAAAAGGATTTACGATAAATCATTAAGACAAAGTTCTTCTAGGTTAGAAATAGCCCCGCTAATTGATATTGTATTTACATTATTAATTTTTTTTGCAATTGCCACTACTTTAGCTGTAAGCAATAAAGGGTTAGATCTAATTTTACCTTCTGCCGAAACAGTAGTTGAACAAAAAAATAATACAGTTCTAATTGTTAATGAAAAACAAGAAATTTATTTGAACGGAGAATTAATGTCTTTATCAAATTTATCAACAAAAATTAATGATTTAATAAAAAATGATCCCAATATGATCGTTAACTTTAACGCTGATAAAAGAATACCGTATAGCTTAGTAATTTCCGTATTAGATACTTTACGCTTAGCCGGTTGTTATAATATTGTTCTTGAAGCAGAAAAAAAATCAACAGAAGATGATGAATTTAATTTTGATGTGAAAAAGAACTTTAAAACCAAAATCAGCGCTAATGTCTCCACAATTTAATTTAAAATCTGAAAAATCTATTAATTCTATTTCATTATTTTTAACAATAATGATTCATATTTTTTTGCTTATTACTATTCTCCCTTTGATTAAACTTAATTTTACTCCTAATAAAATTCTTACGCCTCTTCCCTTAGCAGTAAGAATACATTTAGTTTCACCTCCCAAAATTGCAGAACCTAAAAAAGCAATAAAACCAGTAGCGACCATTAGCACTACGCCTTTAATTACTACGAAAAAAACAACTACTTTAAAAGATCTGCCAAAAGTGAAAAATATCAGTTTCATTGCTGAAAATAAAAAAGATAATAAAGAAAAAACTTTTACCAAATCAGCAATAACACAAAAAAAACCGCAAAAAAATGAAGTTTTAAAAGATATTCCTAAAAATTCTACAGATAAAACAAATAGTATTGGTATAATTGCAAAAGAAGAAAAACCTGGCGTAAATATTAATGCTGATGTACGTTTACCTGGAGATCGCGATTATGCTCAAATTATTGGTATTGTAAAACCAATTTATCCTAAAACAGCGTTAAATAATGAATGGAGCGGTACAGTAAAAGCAAGAGTCTTAGTTGATATTAACGGAGAACCTAAAAATATTTCTTTAATTAAATCATCTGGTTATGCCTTATTAGATGAGTCCTTTACCAGAACCTTGGCAAGTAAAAAATTTAGACCAAAAATTGTTGCAGGTAAACCAATTGAAGACCAAATTGAATTGGAATATACTTTTAATTTGAATTAGAGGTAAAAGGCACTAGGCAGAAGGCACTAGTGGGGCTCAGGAGACAGAAGAAAAAAATCTCTTGGGGTGTAGGGGCGAAGCCCCTTAAGAAAAAAAACCGGATTGTTAAGGCGGAGCCTTAACGCCGCCGGCAGGCAAAATCGGGGTTTAAGGGGCTTGCCCCTTAAAAAACAAATCTCTCTCTTATCATCCAGGTGGCTCTGCCACCTGGGGGATACATAAAAATAAATTATGAAAAATAAAATATTAATTTTAATAGCTATTACCTTATTTTTAAATTGTGTTTATAAAACATACGCAATAGATAATCCTAATTTATTATCTATTGAAAATGAATTTATTAAAATTATCGTTAATAATGACAAAGATTATGAAAAAGGCAGATTTGCCGTTGAAACTACTAACGGTAATCCTAATAATCCTCTTGACGATAACCAACCATTAATTTACGGACGTCCTAAACCTTGGACATCTTATACTACCATTCAAATTGATAATAAAAACTATATCTTTGGTGAAAAAACCTTAAAAAGAGCAGGTAAAAATGCTCTTTACGGTAAATTTATTTCCCAAACAATTTTAAATGAAAAAATTATTACTGTATATCAATATGAAAAAAATATTTATGTAAAACAAATGCTTAGTTTTTTTCGTAATCCGCAAACTAAAGTTAATGATACTGCCCAAATTACTTATGAAATAACTAATTCCGATAAAAAAAATCATAAAATTGGGCTAAGAATAATGTTAGATACCATGTTAGGTATTAATGATGGAGCTCCTTTCAGAATCGGAGAAAAAGCTATTGAAAATGAAAGCCGTTTTATTGGTACCGATATATTAGATTATTGGCAAACTTTTGATAATTTAACTTCTCCTAATATAATTGCTCAAGGTACTTTAAAAATAATAGATGATTCAATTTATCCACCGGATAAACTCTATTTAGTTAATTGGGGCACTTTGGCAGATAACCCTTGGGATTTCACTTTCCAAGAAGGAAGAAGCTTTATTAGAGACGGTGAATTAGAAAAAGATACTGCGTTAGCTTTATACTGGGAACCAACTAATATTAAACCTAATGATACTAAAACAATTACTACCCTTTATGGTTTAGGTGAAATTAGTGTTGCACCAGGGGATCTAACCATTGGTTTAGCCTGTCCTTCTGAATTATACGCTACTTCCAAAAGCGATATTTTAGTTATTGGTTATGTTTCTAACACCGGCGGTTTTGATTCTCAAAATACAAAAGTCAAATTTAATATCCCTTCAGAATTCAAACTAACAGAAGGTAAAAAAGAATATAATTTAGGATTATTAAAAATAAATGAATCTAAACAAATAGCACTTAGGTTAGCTATAGCAAAACCAATAGACGGCTTAAAAAATTTAGAAATGAAAATTACATCATCTACTTTAGCAGAGAATAAAATAAAACGACAAATTATTTTGTTGCCCCCCCCTACTATCTTTTCAGATTTAATTGTACCAAATGAATATATTGTATCTGATAATTATTTTCTGAAAATATCAATACAATTAAAGAATAATGATAAATTTAAAATTACTGACATTAAGGCTAATTTAACTTTTTCAAATAATTTAGAATTACCATTTTTTGAAAAACAACAAAAAATAATCCCTTTGCTTGACCCTGAAAGCAGTAAAAGTATCAATTGGTTTTTAAAAATCAAAGATTTTAACAAAGGAGATTATCTGGTATCAGTTGATGTTAGTTCAAATGAAACGGCTCTTGAAAAAAAATCTAAAAATATCAAAGATATTTTTCCAGAAAGTAAAACAAGTATTAAATTCAATAAGGAAAGAATAAAAATAAATGAATATTCAGCTTTGTCATTAAATATTTTAAATCAAAAAATATTACAAACGCCAAACTTAACCATTAATTATAATCCTACTTATCTTCAATATATTAGAACCAGTTATCAGCCACTTATTACAAAAAACAAATTAGAAGAAAACTTTTCAATAAAAGAAAAAAATATCAATATTAAAAGTCTTACTTTAACTGATAAAATAGATTTAGCAGATATTAATATTGCCAAATTTTATTTCAAAGCCATAAAAAATGGTAATACCGAAATAACATTATTAAAAGATAACCAAGTTATTAGCACCGCAAATATATTAATAGAATAGTTTTAATTTAATTGGAGGTTTATTTAAATGAAAAAAATTATAATTTGTACAATTATCCTTGTTTTAATTGGTAATCCGTTGCTTTATGCCGCACCTAAAGAAAATGAAAAACTAGTAATTTCTGATGTTACGGAATCTGACCCTGCTTATAGATATATTGCTAATTCAATTAACAATGGTTATTTAGCGCTCTTAAAAGATAAAACTTTTTCCCCAGATCAGCCAATATCAAGAAGAGATATGTCCATAATTTTAGATAAATTATTATTAAACATTAATGAAAAAAGATTTGATCTTTCAGCAATTGAAATTCAAGAATTAACTTTATTAGCTAAAAATTTCAAAGCTTATATTGTTGATAATGATAGCTCTTGGAATCAATCAAAAAATACCATTAAAAAAATGGCAACCGAACAAGAAGCTATGAATAATGACATTAATAAACTAACTGAAGAAATTCAAAGCATGAAAAAACAGCACGATCAAGAAATGATTTATATTATATCTGGTGGTGTTGTATTACTGGTAATTGCATTATTTGTTCACTAATTATAAAATACTAATTGTTTAGGTTTAAGGGGAAATATTTTACAAATTATCTTAAATAAGTTAATCTATATATATTGCCTATAAAATTAGCAGAAATTTTAATTGGTTTTTTTACGATAATAACATTAAATAACAGAATAAATTCATATTTTTCTTTATTTTTATAGCAAAACCATTGGGGGTATAACAACATGAATATAATTGAAGCATTTTATTTCATCAAAAAATTTTTTAATTATTCTAATGAAGAATTATCTGATCATTTAGGTATTTCCAGGCAACAAGTGTCTAAAATTTTATCAGGACACAGAGGTATTAATGCTTTAGTACTAAAAAGATTATCCAATATCATTCGAATTTCCATGGATGAATTAATGGATAACCAGTTTTTTCCACCTTCATATCATTTTTCTAAACATATTTATTCTACTTTTTATAAATGCGATAAAGATTACCCGGAATTTTTTATTAAAAAAGACGATAATTTATATATCCGACCATTTGTCCACGAACAAGAAAAAATAGGTGAATTAATACTTTTACGGTTTAATAATGGTTATATAGTAGATAAATATCATGGAGACCCAGATAAATATCTGGCAGAAGGTAAAGTTATTCATTTCCATATTGTTGGGTTATCAAGGTTTTTATTTCAACCAATTGAAGATATTGAATATCAAAGAAAATTAGAAAAAGAACTCAAGCCAGAAAATAACGAAGTTAAACGTAAAGGTAGACCAATTAAATTAATGTAAGGAGAAATCTATATGAAAGAACTACCAAAACTATTAATTATTGACGACGAACCCAGTGTTTGCGAAACATTAAAAATAATGTTAAGCGATTTATTTGATATAACCTATTTTACAGATTTAGCTACTGCCAGAAATTATTTAAAACAAAATCCAGAAATTAAAATTATGATCTTAGATTATATTGTAAATAGAGAAAGCGGTATAGATTTTTATAGAAATGATATCATTAATAAGTTTGATATTCCGACTATTCTAATCTCCGGCTTTATTGGACAAGCTAATACCACAGAAGAAGAAACAAAAGCATTAGAAGAAATGTTTATCAAAATTTTAGAAAAACCCTTTGATATTTTAGAATTAAGAGAATTTTTAAGTACAAATATACTTCAAACAGCTAACTGATAAGATGTTAGTAAGAACTCGAATAATAATCTCCGGAAAAGTACAAGGAGTATTTTTCCGTGCTTATACTCAAGAAACTGCAATTCAATTAAATTTAAGAGGTTGGGTTAAAAATAATCCGGAGGGGACAGTTGAAGCTCTTTTTGAGGGTGACCAAAAACAAGTTGAAAAAATGCTAGAGTGGTGTAAACTAGGACCAAGTTCAGCTATCGTTGAACAAATCAATACTTTAGAAGAGATTAAACCCATTCAAAATTATTCTTTCTCTTCTTTTTTAATTACTTATTAATGAAATACTATAAAAAATTATTATATTTATTGGAAAAAGAATCATTTAATTTACTATTATTAGATGCCTGTGGTGTTTTATATGATGGTCAAAACTATTTTCATAATATTCCCGCTACAATCAATAAATTAAAAGAAACATATCAAATAAGATTGGTAACCAATAATTCCAGTGTACCCCCACATATTATCAGCCAAAGATTTCAGAATAATCATATTAATATCTTACCTGAAGAAATTATTTCCTCTGGTGCAGGATTATATCTTGATAAAAAAATCCATAGTTTAATATTTAATAAAAAAGTTTATGCTTTTGGCAAAGACCTTTCAAAATTCTATTTAGAACAAGCAAAGCCACAAAAAATAGTTCATCAATTAGATCAAGCAGAAACAATTGTTTTTTTAGATACCTTAGTATTTGAAGATCATCACCGTAAATTAAATGAAATAATTAAGCATGTGAAAAACAATCCTAAAATACCGGTAATTTGTTGTAACCCTGACCGCTATATTCTTAATAATAATGAATTAGTACCAGTTATTGGTCATTATGTTAAGCAAGTTATAAAAAAAGCTAAAATAAAAGTTCATTGGATTGGGAAACCGTATCAAAATTTTTCAAGAATTGTTGAAGAATCTTTAAAAAAAGAAAATTTACTTCTAGATGAACGCCAAAAAATAGCTTTTTTTGATGATAATATTCATAATATTAAACGCCTAACCAAAGATCTTAAAATCAAAGGGGTTTTAATAAAAAATACTGGCTTAGCAAAATTGACACCTATAGAAAAATTTACAAAACCAGAATTTCTTGCTGATGATTTTGTTATTGATAATTTTTCATTTTAATTTTTTTCAAAAAAACTTTTTTGACTTTTAACCCTACCCCTATTATTATATTCTTGATGAAAAAAGAAAAAAAATTAATTTTACTAGTAGAAGATGATACTGACCAAGCTGAAGAAATAATCACTATTATTAAAAATACTAATAAATATAATGTAACCTGGGCAAAAAATGGCAAAGAAGCCTTACATTTATTAAAAGAAAATAACCGTTTATTAGGCTTACTCGAAAATAAAATAAAATGTATATTACTAGATCTACATATGCCGGAAATGAATGGTTTAGAATTCATAGAAATCCTGAGAAAAAAAGAAAAAAAACACTTATTTCCTAAATTTTTGCCTATCGTATTTCTTACGGCTTTTGAAGATGAAACAAAATGGCAAAGTGCAATTGCTAATTTTACCGCTGGTTATTTGAGAAAACCTTTTAAAAAGCAAGACTTAGAAAAAATTTTAGATCAAATATTTGAAGAATGGGATCATGATACCTTAATAGAACTAAATAAACAAAAAGGGTTAAAAAAATACAATTTAAAATAATTTGAAGTATTTCATAATCTAGCGAGGGTAATTAAAATCAGTACTTTTTATTATCTTAATATTCATTTTATAACTTTTATTATCGGTATTTTTTTAGCACTATATTTATTCTTACATAAAAATACACATCGCAGTATTATGCCCTTTTTTTTACTTACCCTGGCAATAAGTTTTTGGGAGCTTGATTTTCATTTTCTTGTACATGCCAAAAATATAGAAGAATTACAAATTTTAAGAAGAATTCCGCGTATTGCCACTATGCTGTTAGCCCCATTAACCATTAATTTTGTTTATTCCTTAATTAATAGAAAAAAAGACTTACTATGGTATTTAACCATGGTAATTGGCTGTATTTTTATTTTTTTTCGCTTTATTTTTTACCAGAAAGAGCTCTATTTTAAATCAGATTTATACTGGGTACCGGAAACAAATTTAACCTTAATAATCTATTTTCTTTTTACTTATATTTTGATTTTTTACGCTATCTTTTTAATTTTTAAAGAATATTTTTCTATTAAAGATTTATTACAAAAAAAAAGACTACTTTATATTGGTTTAGGCTTATTTTTTTGGGTCTTTTTAAGCCTTGATATTCTATCAGTAGTTTTTAATGACTTAAAAATATTTTTTATTGGTAATATCGCAGGGATTATTTTTATTTTTTTTACTACTTATGCTCTAACAAAATTAGATCTTTTTGATAAAAAGCTAATAATTTCCGGTTCATCTGTACGTTTAATAGATTTAATTTACGAAAAAATAGCTCATATTTACGATAAAAAACAATTTTTCGCTGAATTAAAAACCAGTTTAGAACAAATCCTTAATTACCAAGTCAAAGAGATTTATTGTTTAAATCAAGATAAAAAAACTAAAAAAAGAGTCTTTATTAATGAAGATAAAACTTGCTTTTTACCAGAAAACGATATTTTATTAAATTTAATTAGAAATAACAAACAAATTTTTATTACAAAAAATAAAGAAATAATTAAAGAAAGTACTTTATATAATCTCACCAAGAATAACCTTATTTTACCTTTATTTTCTTCACAAATGCTTGAATGTATAATGATTATTTCTAAAAACAGTAATAAAGATTTTAATAAATCTGATATCAAAACTTTAAATTTTTTAGTTCAACAAGTTATTCCTATTGTTGACAGAATTAAACCTTATGAACAAATCAAATCTGAATATGAAGCAACTAAAGAAAAACTGTATCATGCTGAGCTTGAAATTGCCAAAATAGAAAGATTTGCCGCTATTGGCAGAATTACCCAACAATTTCATCATGAATTAAGAACCCCTCTTTCCATTATTCAAATGAGTACAGAAAATCTCCCTAATTTAGATATTCTAGAAAATCACAAAAAAAAAGTAATAAAACAAATTAGACGTGCTTTAAGAGTAATTGACACAACTATGGACCTTTACAAAGGCAAAAAACCAATTAAAGAAAACATAAATATAAACCATATTTTACAAGAAACACTAAATCTTATTTCTGCTGAAAATTGTCAATTCATTTTAGAATTTCAGCAAATACCGGATATTTTAGGTGTTAGCAACGATTTATTAACAGTCTTCACTAATTTAATTTCTAATGCCAAAAAAGCTATTATTAAAGATAAAGGTGAAATCATTTTACGTACATATCAAAAAGATTCTCAAATAATTACAGAGATTATTGATAATGGAAAAGGTATATCTGCAACTGAAATAAACAAAATTTGGGAACCATATTATACAACTAACCCTGAACAAGGGCATGGTCTGGGTTTAAGTATTGTACAATCTATTATTGAATATCATAATGGCAAAATTCATGTTGAAAGCAAAATAAATAAAGGTACAAAATTTACTATTTACTTGCCCCTGCTCTAATAATAATGCTATGATTAATTTAAATAACCTTAATATAATAAGGAGGCAATATGGAATTATTAAAGAAAAAAATCAAGGAAGATCTTAACTTCAAAAATGAGTTCAAATTGAATCCTAAACAAAAATTACAAGAAGTAACCGGTATTAATTTACCTGAAGATTTAGAATTAGTAGTACTAGAAGATACCCCGCAAAAAAAACATTTAGTATTATCAGAAACAGAAATGCAAACAACCGTTGGCGGCTGTTGGGATTGGTTTAAATAAAAGTTATTTTTTGTTACAAAATTCTATCCTTAACATACCCTAAAACTGAACAAAAGATTTATTACAAAAATCCCCTAATTCAGTTTTAGGGAGTTAATAAGCTTACTCAAAACCACATTAAACATAATAATCATCTATCATTTTAATTAAAATTGCTTTTCTTTTTTTTAAAATAACGTTTATAATTAAACTGAATAAAAAAATAAGGAGGCAACTCTTCTTGGAAAATTTT
>CAZFTP010000010.1:48333-60832 GCA_964521915.1 uncultured Candidatus Marinamargulisbacteria bacterium | reverse complement strand
AACTCGAATTCGAACTCACCAAAAAAGCCGATGACCTCATCAACCTAACTGACTTCAAAAAGCTGATTATCCACTTCAAAGCTAACCACGAACTCTACAACCCAACCCAGCTAAAGGAATTCCTCTCAGCCAACATCATGGAAATCATCTACTACCCGGATAAACTAGGAATCCAATTCAGAAATCTACCTTGGAAACTAGACCTAAGCGGTTAAAACATAGTTCCACTTTACCGGGAAAGGTAGAACTAAATATATTTTTTAACAAAAAACCATACACACAAAATCTACCAAAATTTTAGCTAAAATTGATCAGTGCGCCAAACTTTTAAAATCCAATGGCTAGCCAAAGTGTGTGAAAAAAAGATATGTTTTTATTTGCAGAATACGAACACAAAAGAAGATAGATTTTATAAAAAAGTGTTCGCGGGAAAAGCAGATTGGCTGGGGCGGAAGGAATCGAACCCTCATTCACAGATCCAGAATCTGGTGTCCTGCCATTAGACGACGCCCCAATGAGTAGTATATCTATAGTGCGTAGCACCATAGATATACATTATTAATGTTTTATATATGAATAAGGTTCAACTACGGTATTTGGGGCTATTTCTACTTGCCCTTTAATAAAACTAAAAGGATAGATTATCGTGTCTCTACCAATTTTAGCAGTAGAATCTATATAAGTGGTTTCTGGGTCAATTATGGTTACGCCTTCTTGCATAAAATGCAGATTATTTTTTCGATAAATAATTTTATTGATTTCTGCTATATCCATTCTGGTATTTATACCCAAAACTTCATAATGATTTGGAGTACAATAAGCAGATACCGCATCTCCTTCATCTTTTAATATTTGAATAACATCGGTTAAATAATATTCTCCTTGAGCATTCTTATTAGTAATCTTTTTTAAAGCCGAAAATAAAAATTTAGATTTAAAACAATATATTCCTGTATTTATTTCCTTGATATCGTATTCTTCCGGAGTGCAGTCTTTTGCTTCTTTAATCCCCTTTATAGAACCCATTCGCCCTCTTAAAATTCTACCGTAACTACCAGGATTTTCCATAATAGTGGTTAATACCGTTGCCTGAGAATTTGATTCTTTATGTGTGGCAATTAAATTTTCCAAAGTTTCTTTGGAAATTAACGGACAATCTCCTGCAAGGATAATTACTTCTTCATCAGGTTGAAAAGATAAATACGCTTCTGTCTGCATAACAGCATGCCCAGTACCTAATTGTTCTTCCTGCATAGCATAGGTAATTGGAGTATAACTTGTAATGTTTTTTACTAACTCAGCCTGATGCCCTACTACTAAAATAACTTCTTTAACGCCTACTTCCTTTACTGTATCAATAACATAATTAACGATTGGTTTTCCGGCAACTTCGTGAAGCACTTTTAAGAATTCCGACTTCATTCTGGTACCTTTACCAGCGGCTAGAATTATTGCTTTAAAACTCATAGTTGTTTCCTTTGTATTTATTTTGCTTCGCAAAATAAATACGATTAAATTTCTAAGAGAACTCCGTCCCTTAAACCTTGGTTTCGCCTGCCGGCGTGGCGTTTTTATTAGGGCAACCGCAAGAGTTACCCCTACGCCTTAACAATTCTATCTTCTTGGTGCTTAGTACAGGCTGAAATAATTAAAGTAAACAATTCATTGATAAATTCTTCCGGTAAATTATATTCCTTAGCTAATTCAGCATGTTTTTTCATTATAGATTTTACTCTGTTATCATCATTCACCGGCAAATTATTTTCTGCTTTATATTTAGCAATCGCCGTTACTACTTGAAATCTTTCAAACAAAATTTTGATTAATTGACGATCTAAAAAATCTATTTCTGTGCGTAAATCTTGAATATTCATAACAAAATATAATTATAACATAATGATTTTTTTTGTATACCTAATGAAATTGTATTTATTCACCCACTGCTCGTGGGGGAGAAGAATTGACCTGGGACCGGGCATTAAGACTTCGTCTTAATAATTTTTTTTTAATTCTACGAGCATTAATACATAAAATTTAAATCTGTTGCAAAATGGCTATTTTTCCAAACTAGTGCGTTAAAATAATTTTTGGTTCTCATTTATTAATATAAATTAAAACAGAGGATACAGAGGATAATTTTGAAATTTTTCTAATTCTTTTTCAGAAATATGTTCTTTTCTTTTAGTATCAGGATACGTTATTTTTTTAATAATTTTTATACCGCTATACTTACAAATTTCTTTAAATCTACTAAAAACCGCACGTGATTGATTAAAAACCCAATCAAAAGGCCATCTGGTACTGCAAGTAGTAACTAAAATTGCTTTTTTATGATTAGCTTTTTGTGGCAAAGGGAATCGATCTATTTGTTCGGTAATCAAGAAACCGAATAAACGTTCTATTGTTCTTAACATAATACCAGATAAATTACCCCAATGAGTAGGTGTACCCAGAACCAATATATCCGCATTAAGAATACCTTGTTCTACTTTTTCAATATCATCTCTAATAAAACATTGTCCTTTTGTTTGGCAAACCATGCAACCCAAACAATCAGCTATTTTTAAATCTACTAAATCTATATATTCGGTTTCCAGTTTTTTATTAATAAAACCTAGATTTAATGCTTTCAAAATTTTAGCTAAATTACCATTTTTTTTAGGGCTTGCGTTTAAAATTAATATTTTCATTATTACTATAATAGCATAATTTTATCTTTAATATTTAATTATATTTCTTATGCACCCTTTTTTTCAGGAGACTGCACCCCTTTAACTACAGAGAAAGAATTTGCTTTAAATTAAATAAAACAAATTTTATCGATGTTTAAGTATTATTTCAATAGGGTATAAAAAAAATAGAATAAATGGATTATTTTTTAAGGAGCAAATTTTATGGCAGAAGTATCTCAACAATCACAATTATCAAGAATACAACGTTTCAAGAATTTGCTAAAAAAATTAAAACCTGATCATTGCAAAAAGTCACGGACTGAGAAAAGTTCAAGTATCCCTGTTGTAGCACAACCAAACTTGCCAAAAATTACACACGTGATCAATACCAAAGTAACCGCCGAAAAAGCTGAGAGAAAACCAAAATTCAAGCTTGTTACCAACATGGATAAAGCGGTTAATGAAATGGGAAAACGCATAACTGATTATAGTGCAGTAAAAACAGAAAGCTCAAAACAAATTTCTTGGGATGGCTTAGCAAATACAGGTGAAGGAAATTTAGAAGTAACTGTTGAAATGAAAAAAGATATTGCCTTAGTTTTAAGTAATTTAAATGCATTAAACAAGGCATATAAAACCACAACTAAAGAAACAGAAAAAACCGCACTAAAAACAGCTATTGAAACGTGTTTAAATGCAATTGCAAACGTACAGCTAAAACAACAGTTTATTTTAGCTTTAATGCAATTTGTTTTTAATAATTTTGCTTTTGCTAACTTTAAATTACAAATTCTTAATACGGTTTTAGATATTATTAAAACATCTAATTTTAATTTAAATCAAACTGAAAACACTAAAATACAAGCTCAACTTATTTATAGTTTAACTTACGGTGCCGTAATAAGCAGACCAAAATTAAATGCTCGAATTTTAAGAGCAATTAATACTACTTTTAGTAGTGACAGAAATAAAAATATATTTCTAAATTCTGCTTTACTGGCAACTGTAACTGCTTTAAGTAAGCTCTCGCCGGAAAAAAAATCAACGCTTAAAGCACATCAAAATCTTTGGGCATTAAAAACAGAGGCAGACTTTACATATTTTGAAAAAGCTAGAAGACCAATATGTCAAACAGATTGTAAGGATCTTCGGTTTCGTATTTTTCAAACCGTTAGCCAAACTCTTACTGAGGCAAGTTTTAATCCTGATGAAGCGTATAAAGCCGAATCACAGGAATCAACTTTAACCGCAGATTTATTTAACGCTGTAAACCCAGGAAAAACTTATGCCCAAGATTGTGAAATGGGTGATCAATATTTAGGTTCTCACGAAGAAATGCTTCAAAACCCAACTTTTAGTGCTATTACCGATAGATTTTCAACTAACATTGCTAATATGCAAATTACTTCGCCAGATGAAAATATTTCTTTTACTAATTATATAACTCTAATAACTAATGCCACTATGCTTAAACCAGAAGATAAAGCAAAATATTATTCTCAATTATTTACTATATTAATTAACGCAAATATTGAAAATTTTTCAAAATTTTTACCTGCCTTATTATCAATAATTATGTCAAACCCAAATAAGAAAGAACTGCTATTTCATTTAACTCCACTATTAATTGATATGCTTAAAGATAAACCATCCGAATTAACAACATTATATCTCACAAAAATCTTCAACAAAAATCTGCCTGATCTTATCAGTGCTTTAAAAGGGATTACGACCTCCACATCATTAACTGTTGAACTAAAAACAGCTTCACTTTTTAAAGCCATTGATATAATTGCTCAACATCAAGATTCAGCTTATTTGGATACTATTCAATTTTTTAATCTTTCACTATGCAATATACTTGATTTTTCAATATCTAAAAGAGATGAATTTTCTTTTTTACTAAAAAATACGATGATAGGAAGAAGAAAAATTTTATTAGATTCAGATGTCCAAATAAAAAATCGGCGATATTTATTCACATTAAATATGCTACATTTATTAACAGAAACATATCCTGATTTACCTTTTTTTAAAGCTTGGTATAACCATCTTCATGATGAATATACAGATTTTTCACAAAAAAACGCTAGCTCAGTAACAAGTTATTCCGTACCAGATAAATATACAGAGGTAGCCCTGGTTAATTTTTCAGATAATGTTTTAACATCAAGTATTGATACTAAAGATTTTGAAGCTAAGCTCACAGCTTTACAAACTGCAAAAAAAACCCAATTGGAGAATGCATTAACTAAATTTATGATATTAGCTAAAAACTGCGTTAGCGAATTTCTAAAGACCAAAGATTTCCCAACATTACGCGTATTTATAACAAACTTTCTAGCTCAGTTAGATAAACTACCTGAAAATCAACAAACTAAAGCCTTTAAGGGTTTTTTTGAAAATGTAATATTGCAAATAACAACAAGTGACGAACTATCTGTACAAGAAAAATTTATTCTTTACGATGCAATAACCTCATCAACAAAAGACAAATCGTATCTTTTGGAAAGTATTATATCTACTATATTAAAAACAAACGCTGATTATCTTTTTAATTTACCATTAAGCCTATCAGAAGGTAATTTTGATCTGGAAACATTTAGTAAAATATTTGTTGATGTTAAATTTTCTGAAATAGCAATAGAAGAAGAAAAAAAAGCGGAATTAACAAAACAGATACAAGAACTAGTAACAATTATAAATATTATAAAAAATCCTAAAACAGCATCAGAAAATAAAATGAAAAATATTTTAAAATTTATTATGCTATTACAAGAATTTTCTATCTTTAATACTACCGATTGTTTTCTTGATATTTTTAAGACTAATATATTTGAACTCTTCCATATAGCTGTTACTAGCTTTTCTGAAAAATATCATACAAGCAAAGAAACAGCTTTAATTAATATATTAGGTACCATTGTTATGCAGGCTCAAAGCCAAGGTTATTTAAGCGATTTTGTTGCAAGATTTAAACCCGCATTAATAGAAATAAAAACTGATTTTCATAAATTTCTACCAAAAAACCAAAGGATTCTACAAATTTTGTTTAATATTTTCCAAAATCCTGCTACTAATGAAGCTGATAGTACTGTAAAACCTTTACAAGAATATCTACCGGATGGAGAACAAGATCTACCAGATGCTTCTATATTAACTGAATTTGAAAAAATTTTAACACATACCGTTACCCGTAACTTGTCTCAGGCACAATTGGAAATATTAGAAACTTTTTCTAAAGAAACTATTAATGCAACAGCTTTAAGTTTATTTTTGTTAGCTCAAAAAAATTTACAGTTTCCATCAGTAGGAGATTCTTCACCAGTAGAAAGTTCAGGACCACCTCAATTAATCGATTATGATTCTGAGCTTAAAGCCTTAACCAGATTAGCAGAACTAAGAAGAGACGATGCAGTAAGCTATGCAGTACTTAAACCACATGATATGGCATTAAAATTTTATCAACTAAAAATTCAACTTCTCTTTAAAATATTGTCAGATGATAATTTAACTTCTACCCCTCAATCAAAAGAGCAATATTTGAAACAACTTTTTGATACTACTCAAGAATTAATTACTCACCAGTCCAAATTTTTTAAATCAAAAGAACTGCCTGCGTATTTAGAGAAAATCATTAAAGAAAATCTATTTTCTCTTTTACAAGAGAGCAATGCCGAACTTATCAGGGATTATTCATCAAATATTTTTACTTTATTAACTGAGTTAAACTCCACATTTACCACCGAGATATCTTCTGAAATAGTGTATCCTTTTCTTAATTTTGCTTGTAACCATATTGATTCTCTTGAAAAATCAGACATAATTATAAAATATATTAACCAGCTAAAATTAATAGTAGCAAGTTCAAATTTAAGCGATAAAAATAATCTTATTAAAAATTTAAATAGGTACTTGGACTCTACTTTAAAACAAAAACTTCCTCTTTTATCAAATAATACAACTAAATATGAAACCGCACTAACCCTAATTGCTGTATTGGAAGAAGATCCTGATACTAACATTGAAAATCTAACAATGGTAATCGATATGGCTTTGAATTATAATAGTTTGATACCAAAATCAACACCAAGACCCCTTGAAGAAATATGGTTACTTGAACAAAAAAAAGAATTTTATAAATTAAAAAAAGAGACAAAAATAAAATCCGGTATAAAGTTAGAAGATATTCAGACTAAACAACCACAAGAATTACTTGAAGAATCTGCTAAAAATGAAGCTTCAACCAATTTTTCTTTAGCTAATATCTATTTTCTGCAGTATTTGTTAACAAAACAATCTATGTTTTTAGTATCTGCTGAAGAATGTCTTCTTAATGCTCTTAATAATAAACCCGATCAAGATTTACTAAATAAAATAGAAGAACTAATGACTCAAATTTTTAAAGAAATAAACCCGGCAATTGCCAGAATTAAAGGCAGAACCCCTACTATAAGGGAAAAAACAAAAGGAAGAATAGTTGCATTAACAACTTTATGTTCAAATATTATGACCAAATATTTAGAAGATTTTATTGATTTAAAATTTACATTTGCCGATCAAGGTGTATGCGGTACCGAAAGTGCTACTATCGGCAATAGCCAATCTTCCCCACCAATTTCTTCTGAAAATATTACACTAATATTAAAGAAAATTAATGAATCTGAATATGTAGACAAAAGTGCGCTAAAAGAAAAACTAATAGAAAAAACAGCTAATCTATGTGCTGGTTCTGTACAAACTGATAGTCAACAGATTATACCGCCTTCCTGGTTAATAACTTTTATTGATGCTTTACAACCAGATAACATTAAACAGCCTATCTTAGTAAACTTGAGTAAAAAATATTCATCAATGTTAGCATCAGCGTCAACAGAACAAAAAAGGATACAACAAATTATTGCGCAAATATTAAATAGAGACTATTATTCTAGCCATCAAGCCTCTGTTGCGTCTAGTGTTGGTTCAAATGATTTCTTACAAAGTTTATTAGATCAAAGAAAACCATTAGAACAAAGTGTTTAATTTATTTCGTATCCCCAATTACAGAATATCTTGGGGGATACGCATAAAATACCTTTTTGGAAAAATTTCTCATTTTGCGACAGATTCCTTAACAAAATTTTTCTTTTATTTTCAATAACTTAAAAAATAAATATTTTGAAAGATTAAATTTCCCTGAATTTTCTAAAAAAGCGCGTCTCATTTCTTTAGTAATAATTAAAGTACTTTTTAACCCATTATTACTCATACCACTATCTCGCATTCTTACCATAATTTTAGGTAAATAGAAACTTTTTATTTTATGCTTTTCCAAAAAGCGGTACATTAATTCTACATCTGCGGCAATTTTAAAATCCGTACGATAATTACCATATTCATCAAAACAGTTTTTCCTAGCAAAAAAGGTGGGGTGTGCAGGGGTCCAACTTTTGGCAAAAAGTCCGTGTTTAAAATCTCTTGATACCCATTTTCTGGTAATTTTTTGCGGATTATCTCTTTTTACATAAATCAAATCCCCATACAGGGCATCAATTTTATTTTCTGAAAAAGCCTTGGCAACTTGAGAAATAATATCTGGTTGATAAAATTCATCATCAGCATTAAGAATGCCGATGATTTCTCCGTTTACTAATTTGATGCCTTTATTAATGGCATCATACATACCATTATCTTTTTCAGAAATAATTTTATCTATTTTATCTTGATATTGATTAATTATTTCCAAAGTTCTATCAGTAGATTTTCCGTCTATCACAATATATTCAATATCCGGATAAGTCTGATTTAGAACAGATTCAATAGCATTTTTAATAAATTTTTCGTTGTTATAAACAACGGTAATTATTGATATTTTCATTTTTTTTTGCCCTCCGGGAGGGTGATTTTTGTATGCCCATGGTGCTTCGCACCATGGGCATACTTTATTTTTAATATTAATTTTTTAGGTAACATCTTTTTAACCCATAATTTCACTAAATTACTTAATCTTAGTTTAACAAAATATAATCTCTTTGTAATACTTAGCAGATCTTGAGTTTGAAGTATTTTTTTATATTCGTTAAAGGCTAGAAAGCGATTATTATCAGAAACTCCGCCGGCATCAACCGTAGCAATAACTTGATCTAACTTCAAAAACTTTTTACCCGCTAAATATTGCTTTAGGAAAAAATCATAATCACAAGCTAATTTATAATCAAGATTAAAAGGATGTTGGTTTAATAATTCAACTTTTGAAAAAGTTGCTTGGTGAGAACAAATCATACCAAATAAAAGCTTTTCTGGGTTTAATGCTTTAGCTATTCGGTTAAAATTTTCAGGATAAATTATCTTGCTATCTCCATAAATAATATCGCTATTTTTTTGATCAATGCTAAAAATATTTTCTAAAACCTGATTATTGTAAAACGAATCACCGGAATTCATAAAAATTACCCAATCACCTTTGGCTAGCTTTACACCTTTATTCATAGCATCGTAAAGACCTTGATCTGGTTCACTTATAAAAAGTGTTATTTTATCTCGATACTTTTTAATGATTTCTTTGGTTTTATCTTTGGAATTACCATCCATTATTAGATATTCTTTATTAGGATAAGTTTGATTAATAACACTTAAAATTGTATTTTCAAGTGTTTTTTCGGCATTATAAGTAACAGTAATGATTGTGATTTTTGGTTTTTGGAAATCCATTATTGTATTTTATCACAGATGCGTTTTTTTCGTATACCCATGAGGCTGCGCCTCATGGGTATACGAGAGAAATTGTTTTGCCCTGCCGGGCAGGCTTTAAGGCTACGCCTTAAAAATCCTTTTTTTGTAAAGGGCTACGCTCCTTAAACCCCTAAAAATCATGCGAATCATGATTCAAGACTTTGTATAGATAAATTAAATCATTTTTTCGATATATTTTCTCCGGCTTCCACCCTGGTAAAGCAAAAATATTACTAATTATAACAGCACCAGGTTTAAGTTCATTTTTTAACTTTTGGCTTAAGCGTTTCATGGCTCCAGGAAAAAGATAACAAATAATTAAATCTGCTTTACTTAAATCTACCTGATAAAAATTTCTAAATTCAAAACTAAGATTTTGCTTGCAAAAAATTAACTGTCTCAATTTACAAAAAAACCAAGGCACCAAAGAATTTTCATACCCAATGATCTTAATTTCCGGATATTTTTTTGCTAAAGGAAAACAAAAATTTCCCCACCCGGAACCTAGATCAATAATATTTTTTGGTTTTGGTAAACATTGAATTATTTCAAGAATCTTTTCTCGCTGAGCGTTACTCGAGGGCATTGGTGAAATGCCGTTGATAATGGTTTGGATTATGATTATTAATCCGGAAAGGATTATTGTTAATAGTATTATTGTTAGAATAATATTAATCATGATTTTTTTCTTTGTAAACCCATGAGGCTTCGCCTCATGGGGTATACGAGAGAAATTGTTTTGCCCTACCGGGCGGGCTTTAAGGCTACGCCTTTTGAGTTTTTCATGTATACCCGGGTGGCTCCGCCACCCGGGTATACGAAAAAAAATTCTTAAAGGGGGCAAGCCCCCTTAAACCCCTAAGGAAAGAATGATTCTTCTAAGGGACTCCGTCCCTTATAAACCCCGAAGAAAATACTTTTCCTTTTCCCAACGTTAGCACTTTAGCACGTTGAACGTTAGCACGCCTAAAATCATGCTAATCATTTAATCATGCGAATCATGGTTCAGACTTCTCAATACCTCAACTCCAACTCCTGAACCTGCTTTAGAAAACCTTCTTTCGTCATTTCTTTTAAAATTACAAAACCAGCCGCGTTTTTTACTCTATCATCTTCATGATTATTAAAATAATCTTCTCCAAGTAAAATTTTTAAATCGGTTAATTGTTTCTTTTGAATTTTAGCGGTTAAATCACAAAAAGGTCCATCTAATTCGTAACTTGGGAATTCCGCGGTTTTTTGAGATAAAAAACAATTCAAAAACATAGCTTGATTTTCTTTAATCTCTTCCTTAAAAACCGGATAAAATAAATTTGCCTCCGAAAACTTAAAATGAAACCAAATGTTTCTATAACCTAGAACTAAAAAATCTAAATTACTATTTCTAATTGCTGTTGCTAAAACCTGCATAGCTTTGTAATGTGTACCAGGTCCAGTACCTTCCGGGTCAAAAGCAACGGTAATAATATTTGGTTTAAAGTCCTCAATTTCCTCTTCTACCGGTTTAATATCTTTGGTAAAATTTACTATTGGTGTAAAAATTTTACCTTGGTAAAAATGTAACCTTAAATGCTTAACTTGATCTAAATCTAACCCCAGTAAATACCATTTTTTTTCTGCTTCTTGTTCTCTGATTTTACTCTTTATCTTATTAATTTTTGTTTGAATTTTCTCCCGGAAAAATTCTTCTTTTATTAACTCTCTCTTAATAAAATTTATTAAATCCTTTTTATATAATAAATTAAATCTTATTTTCAGCTGTTTTATCAGATATTCAATATAAAATAACAACTCTTTATTTAGGAGGTTATTATATAAAACAAATTTTATCAAATTATCTTTTAATTCTGAAAATTCAGGTACATTAATTACTCCTTGTTTTTTTAATAATTCATCTCTAACCATTAAAATTACTAAATTAAGATTATTTTTTGCTGATAAATTTTGACTTTCTAAATAAACTTCCTTTAATTTTTCACAAATATTTAATAATTCTTTTGCATTTTTACATTCAAAAAATATAGTTACATTTTTTAAAAATCCGATTAATGAAGGTAATTCAGGAGTAATTTTTTTATCACCAAAAATAATTTCATCATGATTTTTTATTAAATCCAAATTCACTGTTTCCAAATAACTGAGCAATAAATGATCTGAAATTCCTCTAAACCCGCTAGTAAAATAATTTACCCTATTTTGATTCTTTTTAAGTAACTGGGTTACAATTGGCCAATAAGATAAAATTATATCGTCATGATGCGGAGAAGTATGTAAAATATGTTGATTTTGATATAGTTTTAAACCCTTCTCAATTTTACTCATTAAATCATTGCGTATTTCTTTTATAATATCAGGTAAAAAATCTTTAATTTTTGTATAAAGAACGCTGGCTATTGGTGAAGCTAGAAAATCTTCTTTAGTTAAACTCAAAAGATTCTTTTTTAACCTTAAAGCTAAACCTATAATTACTTCTTCTATAATAGGAAATTTATCTCGATCTGGTTTTTCTAAAAAATGGGCTAACTCATCTACCAGCCTGGCATGCAGTTTACTGGCAGAGCCCTTGGTTAAATAAAACCTTGCTCCAGTACATTTTTGCAAATAGGTTGCTGGGAAATTAGGGTTTGGCTCCGCTTCTATAGCACTAGAGACTTGGTGCGCTTTTGCCTCACCAGCAGAAATAATAATAATGGTTGCCTTTGGATTATAAGTAATGGTACTTAAACCAATGGTGATAGCGGTGGCATCTCTGGCATGTTCCATACCACCAAGATCTTCTGCTGCTGCCGCGGCACTTGGATAATTAAGTTTAACTAACCTTGTAACACTATTTTCCTCGCTTGGGCTAACATTAAAAGCAATATGTCCATCTGGCCCAATACCACCAAGAAAAAAACCAATCCCGCCCCACGATCTTATTTTTTCTTCGTATTCACGGCAAAATTCTTTTGCCTGTAACAAAGCTTGCTGTTGTAGTTCTTCTAACTTATTTTGAGGGTCTCTTTCTAGCAAACTCAAATCTGCTTTAAGATTGGGAAAAACTTCTTTAATCGGGTGATTTTTTAATAACCCAATTTCGGAAGTATTTATTAATAGACTATTTTCCGGTTTTA
>CAZFTP010000010.1:3933-48305 GCA_964521915.1 uncultured Candidatus Marinamargulisbacteria bacterium | reverse complement strand
GTTCGGGTCCATGGGATAAAATTCATCAAGTTGGACAAATTTAAGATTAGTGGTATTAGGGAATTTTTTTAAACCCAAATTTTCTTTTTCCAGTTCTTGCTGGATAAAACTTTTCTGCCAGTTACGTTTAAAAAACTTAAGATATTTAATAAAATATTCCGGAGTTTTACCAGTTGGCAAAGCAATTACCCCTTCTGGGTTTTCGTTTACCCATTCAATAAAGCGTAGAGCAGTAAGTTGCCCTAGTTCTCTGATGTTATCAGTAACAAGAGAAATAATTTTTTCTTGCCCATAGATAGGTTGTTTTTGCTTTCTTTTTAAGAATGATTGCTCAAGTTTTGATAGATTTTTCTTCATTATTTAAACAATTAAATTTTTTTGTAAATTTCTCTGCGATGACCTATTTTAATTATTAAAATTATTAGTTTATCATTTTCAATATAATAGATAATTCGATAATCTCCAACTCTAATACGCCAATAATCACTGTTTTTTAATTTTTTCGAATTAGTGGTAATCGGATTAATCTTTAAATTTTCAATAACTCTGGCTATTCTTTTTTTTGTAATAATATCAAAATCTAAATTCTTGTAATCTTTTTCAGCTCTAGGAGAAAATTCAATATTATAAATCAATTTATATTCCTAACGCTTTTTTAAAAAATTCTTCCTTTTCATCTTTTTCTTCACTTTTTATTTTATCCCAACTTTTAGTCCCGTATTTTTTTGCTTCTTTTTGAGCTAAAATGGCATCTTTTAAATCTATTTCATCCTCTAATCTTTCAAGTAATTCCAAATCTTCCATTGAAGCAATAAAAACCGCATTTTTACCATGATTAGTTAAAATAATACGTTCTTTTCCGTATTCTGCTTTTTTTATTATTTCCGCAAAATGTTCTCTAGCTTCTGTAGTTGACATTTTCATTTTAGGTTTCTCCCTATCAATATTATATATAAATTGTACAAAATATACAATTTATCTATTTATCGGATTTTTAAAAGGATTTCTTGCAATTTAATTTTCATACCTATGGAGCTTCGCTCCATAGGTATATGAAAGAAAAAACTACTGCAAAAATGAAATAGCTTCTAAAGCGGCTTTAGCACCAGCACCAGCGGCTACAACAACCTGCCGATAATGAAAATCATTAGCATCGCCAGCAGAAAAAACACCGCTAAAAATAGTTGTTTTTGAATTTATTTTTGTAATAATGTAGCCTTTTTCATCTAATAAACCTGTATCTTTTAAAAAATCAGTATTTGGCACATGCCCAATAGCATAAAATAAACCTTGAGATTCTACCTTTTCTTCTTTTCCGGTAACTACGTTTTTAATATTAAGATGTGTTAATAAATTATTATCCCCCTCGGCTGATACCAATATTGTATTTCTGATAATGTTAATTTTAGGGTTTTCCTCTGCACGTTTTTGCAAAATAGCGGAAGCTCTTAAAACATCTCTTCTTACAAATACGTTCACTTGAGATGCAAACTGACTTAAATATATTGCTTCTTCCAAAGCACTGTCTCCTCCTCCCACTACCCCAATAATTTTATTACGATAAATTGGTAAAGCTCCATCACAAACCGCACAAGTAGAAATACCCTTATGCCAATATGTTTCTTCTCCAGGAATATTTAAAGTTTGATATTTCGCACCAGGAGCAAGAATAATAACTCTCGCTTCTAACTCTTTTTCGCCAGTGTATACTATTTTAATTTCCTCAGATAATTCTACTTTTTCAGCTTTATCGGAAATAATTTCTGCACCAAATTTTTCGGCTTGGTTACGCATATTGCTTAATAAATCCAAACCGACAATTCCTTCAGAAAAACCAGGAAAATTCTCAATTAATGGAGCTGTAGCTAATTGTCCAGAAAAAAACTCACCCTCTAAAACAAGCGGTTTAAAACCAGCTCGCCCTAAATAAATTGCCGCGGTTAACCCTGCTGGGCCAGCACCAATAATAATTACTTTATTCATAATCCTTTATTGAAAAAATCCAAAACCTTTTCTTCATCAGCCTTAGGATTTTCTCCTCCACTATTAGCTTCTTCTGTTTTTGGTTGTTCTTCTTTCTCACTATTTTTTGGGTTTAAATCTAAATTATCGTTTTCTTCTATTAATTTAATCGGTTTACCTTGATAAGCTTTTGGCTTAGGAAAATCTTGCGGGGGTATTCCTCTTAAAGCTTCCCGCATAAAATCACGCCAAATTTGAGCCGGAACAGAACCACCCGAAACCTTATTCATAGGTTTATTATTATCATTACCTACCCATACAGCACAAACTAATTGCGGCACATAACCAATAAACCAAGCATCTCGATAATCTGAAGTTGTTCCTGTTTTACCAGCAATTGGTCTTGGCAATTTAGCCCCTTTTCCGGTTCCATTATTAACAACACCTTCCATCATATTATTTAACATTTCTATTTTATCTTCATCAAAAATACGCTTTTCTTCTATTTTATTTCTATAAATTACCTCTCCGTTTCTATCTTCAATTCTGATAATTCCGGTTGGTTTTACAGCTAACCCCCCATTAGCAAAAACCGCATAAGCACCAGTAATTTCTAACATATTCACTTCATTAGCACCTAATGGCAATGAAAGAACCGGATATAGAGGTGAAAGAATACCTAGTTTACGTGCTGTTTGAACAACATAACCAGGCCCAAGCATATTAGTTAGTTTCACTGCTACAACATTAACAGATTGTTCCAAAGCTTTTCTCAGAGTGATATTTCCTCTGTATCTTTTATCATAATTAAGAGGGGTATACGGTCCTTGAAAAGTATGAAAAGTTACAGGTGTATCAGCAATTACTGTATCTGGGGTAAGCCCTTTATTTAAAGCAGATAAATATACTATGGGTTTAAAAGCAGAACCCGGTTGCCTTTTAGATTGATAACATCGGTTAAACTGAGAAATCCCAAAATCAACCCCACCCTGCATAGCTTTAATATAACCAGTATCAGATTCTATTGCCAAAATTGCCGCTTGGTCAAAATTTAATTTAGGAGCAACTTTATCTTTCACTAACACCGAATTATTACTAAAATCAACCCATTTGGCTAAAACATTTTCCGCAACTTTTTGTAATTCATAATTTAAAGAAGTATAAATTTTTAAACCACCGGTATATAAAGCTTCTTCACCGTACATTTCCTTTAATTTTTCTACAATATAAAAAGTAAAATAAGGAGCTAAAAACCGAAACCTTTTTCTTTCGGCTAATTTCAGTTTTTCGTTATAAGCATTAATCATAGTTTGCTGATCTATTAAACCCAAATCTTTCATTCTTTTAAGAACCACTTTTTGTCTAAATTTAGCATTACTAAAATTTTTAAGCGGACTATATAATTCCGGACCTTTTAATAAACCAACTAACATGGCAGATTCTGCAATAGATAAATCCTTTGAACTTTTGCCAAAATACAAATGAGATGCCGATTCTATACCATAAGAATTATGTCCCCAATAAACTTCATTTAAATACAATTCTAAAATTTCGGTTTTGGTATATTTTCTCTCTATTTCTAAGGACAATAAAACCTCAGCTAATTTACGAGAAATCCTTTTCTTCTGATTTAAAAATAAATTTCTGGCTAATTGTTGGGTTATGGTTGAAGCCCCCTCAGAAAATCTACCAGCAATTATATTTCGAAACATAGCTCTAAAAATGCCTTTAATATTTATACCGTGATGTTTATAAAAATCTGTATCTTCAACTGCAATCACGGTTTTAATTAAATTTGGCGAAATCTCTTCAATAGGAATAAAAGTACGATTTTCTTCTTCATGTAAATCAGCTAAAACAACGCCGTCAATAGAAAAAATCTTAGTTGTTTCTGCCGGTATATAAGTACTAATAGTATCTACACTAGGTAATTTTTGCGCAATTAAAAAAACCGCAATACCTAAAAACAAACAGCCAACTAAAGTTATAGAAAACATAAAATAAAAAGCTTTACTTAAAAAAGAAGCCATTTTTTTCTGCTGTTTTTTACGAGTTTGAAATTTCATACCTAAAGAATTAGGTAAGTATTGAACTCTGCCTTTATATTTACGATTATGTTTTTTAAACAAAATTGATCCTTTTAAATATCATTTTTTTCTTATTTTACAATAATTTTTTGGTTTATTGAAGAAGTTATTAGAACTCGAGGCATAAGGCACTAGGCAAAAGGCACTAGTGGTGTTAAAACAATTCTTAGTTATTGTTTCTATTCATACTTAAGGTATAACATAAATTACGAATAGAAATATTACCTTTGTAATTGTTACCTTACGCCTAGTGCATGTTCCCCAGAGTTCTCCCTAGTGCCTAGTGCCTTCTGCCTAGTGCCTTGAGTTTTAAATCCCCAAATTACTGAGTAAAAATATTAATGTACTGATTAAAATAAAAATTTCTGAAAGATAAGCAAAATAAAGAAGTTTAAGGCTTATTTTTTTTTTCTTTTTCCGATTAGATTTAGAAATTTTACTTTTTAAAGCCTGTTTTTCTTTTGCCGTGAGGAAATTATCCTTAAATTTCTCCGGAAAAGGTGATTTTTTAATACTTGATGGTAGATCTGTTTCTATTTTTTGAACCAAAGACTTTTTGGTTTTTTCTTCTTTGCCGTTAAAATCCTCCAATAATTGTTGTACTAAAGGATCTTCTTGTCCGATAGGGGCAAAATCAAGAACAGATTTTGGCAAAACCTGGTAATAATTTTCTTGATCTTTAAAAAGGATTAAAGTTTCACCGTTTTTAGGATTAGTTATTTTAAAATTTAATTTTTTAAAAATTTCCATTTTTTCTCACGAAGATTAAATACCACCGGAAAAGAATTTTGAAACATTGTTTTTTTTCGTATCTAAAATTTTTGCAAAACAAAAATTTTAGATACGTAATTTTTTAAGTTTCTGATATAATTTTTTTATGATTTCGAATGAACCCGTTTTTGATACCCCCATGCTTAAACAATACCAAGCTATCAAAAAAGATTTTAAAGATGCCATTCTATTTTTTAGACTCGGTGATTTCTACGAAATGTTTCTTGATGACGCTAAAATTGCCGCTAAAGAACTAAGCCTTACTTTAACTGGCAGAGGTAAAGAAGAAAATCGGGTACCTATGTGCGGAATTCCTTATCATGCGGCCAATAATTACATTTTTAAACTTACAAATCATGGCTACAAAGTAGCTATTTGTGAACAAGTGGAAGACCCTAGGCTGGCAAAAGGGATAACTAAAAGAGAAGTAGTAAAAATAATTACGCCTGGCACGGTTTTAGAACAAAGTGCCTTAGATGATAAAGAAAACAACTTTTTATTAGCTCTATTTAAACCTGATAAAAAAAATCTTTTTACCGGTGGTTTTGTTGATCTTACCACTGGTGAATTTTTTTGTTTTCAGGCTACAGATGAAAACCAGCTTCTCAGCCAAATAGATTATGTAAAAGCCAAAGAAGTTTTAATACCTCAGGGAGAAAAATTCCCCATCAATAAAGAAATTTTAGTAAACTACTACGAACCATTAAATAGTAATGAAGCAGAAAAAGAATTGAAACGTTTCTTCAATCTACCTAGTTTAGCTAGTTTTGGCATTACAGAATTTACCGATAGCTATCCGGCTTTATGGGCTATAATTACTTATTTAACTCAAAACCAAAAAAATAATTTGGATCACCTCAAAAAAATTCAACCATTTAATTTAAACCAGATCATGTTTTTAGATCAGGTTACCAGAAAAAATTTGGAACTTACCGAATCATTATTTAGAAAAGATCATAAAGCTACTTTGTTTTGGGTTTTAGATCAAACTAAAACTTCTATGGGTGCCAGATACTTAAAAAACCTCTTAAAAAATCCTTTATTTAATCTTGAAAAAATTCTAGATACTCAAAAAGCCGTAGCAGAACTTAAAGATAATTTTTCTTTAAGAGAAGAAATCAGACAAATCTTAGATAGTATTCCTGATTTTGAACGCTTACTTTCAAGAATTATCTTAGAAGCAAATAACCCAAAAGACTTAATTACCCTGAAAAATTCTCTGAAAAATTTATCATTATTACCAAAAATATTAGAAGAAACCAAAAATTCAAAAAGCAAAAAACTAGCTTGCATCACTAAATTCTTTGCGGATTTTAAACAAGCAAGCAGCCCGTTCTCTCAGGTAATTAATTTAATCGAAAAAAGTATTATTGAATCTGCCCCGCATTCCCTTAAAGATGGTAATTTTATCTTAGAAACTTATTCGGAAGAATTAGCAGAATTAAAAGCCAGCTTTAAAAACATTAAAGAATGGATTAAAACCTTAGAAGAGCGAGAACGAGAACGCACTGGAATAAAATCCTTAAAAGTTGGTTTTAATAAAGTTTTTGGTTATTACTTGGAAGTTTATAAAAACTATTTTGATAGAGTTCCACAAGATTATATTCGTAAACAAACTCTAGTTAATCAAGAAAGATTTATTACTCCGGAACTTAAAGAAAAAGAAAATATCCTATTAAACGGAGAGGAACAACAAAAACAACTGGAAATTCAAATCTTCCAAACAATAATTAAAGAATTAAAAAAATTCATAGAACCAATACAGCAACTTTGTTCTATGATTGCTGAACTGGATACTTTGCAATCGCTGGCAACTGTGGCACAAAAAAATAATTATGTTCAACCGGAATTTTCCGATACACCCGGATTATTAGAAATTGAGGAAGGCAGACATCCGGTTTTGGAAAGAAATCCTGATGTACATTTTATTCCTAATGATTTAAAAATGGATTTTAATGATAACCGTTTTACCTTAATTACCGGCCCAAATATGGCGGGAAAATCTACTATTATGCGGCAAATAGCTTTAATTGTAATTATGGCACAAATAGGTTCCTTCGTACCTGCCAAAAGCTTAAAAATGTCTCTTGTTGATAAACTTTTTACAAGAATCGGAGCGCTCGATAATCTCTATTTCGGGCAGAGCACTTTTATGGTAGAAATGCTTGAAACCGCTTCCATAATCAATAATGCCACTGAGCAAAGCCTCATTATTTTGGATGAGATTGGCCGCGGAACCTCTACTTATGATGGGATGAGTATTGCGCTAGCGATTTCTGATTATATCTATAACGAAATAAAAGCCAGAACTCTGTTTGCTACTCATTATCACGAAATCACCATTTTAGAAAAACGTTTTCCTGGTTTTAAAAACTATCATATGGAAATAGTTGAAAACCAAAATACCTTAGTTTTTAAATATAAGTTTACGCCAGGTTCTGCAGATAAAAGTTACGGAGTTCATGTTGCAGAAATGGCGGGGCTGCCTTTTGAAATAATTAAAAAAGCCAAAGAAATCCTAACTGGTTTTCAGGAAGAAGGTTTGAGTTATTTGGAAGCTAAAAAACGGGTTGAGCAATTAAGTTTGTTTTAAAGGATTGTTTTTAAAATTATCTTGCTTTTATTTTTTTTTCATTTATAATTTATATAAATTCTCTAAAAATTTAGGAGGTCTCAATGAAAAAAATTTTTGTTCCATTTTTAGTTGTTTTCGCAATGTTTATGTTTACGTTTCATATTAATGCATTGCCTTTACAGCTTAATACCGGATTTATTGGTAATGGTGCGGCTGTTGCCACATTAGTTGTGCCCATGTCTTCAAATTACAATTTAAGAGGTGGTCTTGGTTTATCTTTTGCTAATGGTTTTGGTACAACATCTGCTACTTTTTCTTTGTTAAGAATGGGAATTGAATTTCCTCAATTCCTTGGTTTAGTTTTAGATTTAGATTTTAACTATTGGGATATGAATACTGAAAATTTATTTGATGATTATTCTATTGCCTTAAAAAAACCATTTGATTTTAAAATTACAGATCAAATTGCTCTTTCAGCGGAATTAACTTTACTTAAGTATGCTATGGCTTATACACCTGGTCTTGGTAATTATTCTTCATTCAGTATTTTATCAGCTATTGAACCGCAAATTAAATTTTCTTTCAAATTATAGTTTATTAATTAATAACTCCTATCTTTATAAAAAGATAGGAGTTATTAAATTTTATGATGTTGTAAATAGATTTTTAAATAATTTAAAGCAACAGCTGTCGTTTGCTTTCTAATGGCATCTCTGGTCCCTGTAAAATGAAAAGATTTAACTCTCTCAACATTCTTTACAATAAAAGCGATATAAACTCTACCAATAATGTTACCAAAAAATTCTTCATTTGCAGGTCCCGCAATACCAGTTGTAGCAATACATAAATCTGTTCTGATAAGTTTTTTTAAACCTCTCACCATTTCTAAAGCTACTTGTTCACTTATTACAGTATATTTTCTAATAGTTTCCGGTTTTACACTTAATAATGATATTTTTTGGGTATTATGGTAAGCAATAATTCCGCCTCGAAAATATTCTGAACTACCAGCAAGGCTACTAATTCTTTGGCTAAGCATACCTCCGGTAATAGATTCAGCAACAGAAAGAGTAAGTTGCGCTAATTTTAATTTTTCGGCAATGTCTAAATCTAATTTAGATTCAAAATTATTAATTTCATCATCTAATAAATTTTGAAAAATAGCATTATCCATAATTATTGTTTCGCCTGCCAACGCGGCTTTTTTTGTAACCCCAGGGTGTTTACGCACCCTGGGGTTACGAGAGAGATTAGTTTTTTAAGGGACAAGCCCCTTAAACCCCGGAAAAAGGGGTGAGAATAAAAAATTATTTTTTAACTAGTTTTCTCAATTCATCAACGCGATCTAATTGTTCCCATTTTAATTGTTCTTTACCAAAATGCCCATAATTAGATGTTTCATGATAAATCGGATTTTTTAAATCTAACGTTTTAATAATACCAGCTGGGGTTAAATCAAAACAATCCTTTATAATTCTTATTAATTCTTTATCTTCAACTACACCGGTATTTCTAGTATCTACTCTTATTGAAACCGGATCTGCTACACCAATAGCATAAGCAACTTGAATTTCTATTTGATCTGCTAAATCTGCGGCAACTATATTTTTTGCGATATATCTAGTCATATAAGCGGCAGAGCGGTCAACTTTGGTATAATCTTTTCCGGAAAAAGCACCTCCGCCATGTTTTGCCCAACCTCCATAAGTATCAACAATAATTTTACGTCCGGTTAAACCAGTATCACCATAAGGTCCGCCAATTACGAATCTGCCGGTTGGATTAATAAAATATTTTGTATCTTCATCTAAATATTTTTCCGGTATTACTTTTTCAATTACTTCAGTGATAATAGTTTTTCTAATTGTTTCATAATCTGTATCCGGGTCATGCTGAGTTGAAATTACAACGGTATCTACCCTTACTGGTTCTAAACCATTATATTCTACAGTTACTTGAGCTTTAGAATCCGGACGTAACCATTTAATTTCTTTTGCTTTTCGTATTCTAGCTAATTCTGCCATTAATTTATGAGCTAAATTAATTGGCAAAGGCATATAATTTTCAGTTTGCTTACAAGCAAAACCGAACATCATACCTTGATCGCCAGCACCCATTTCTTTATAAAGACCTTGTCCTGCTGTAACCCCTTGCGAAATATCCGGTGATTGCTCGTGAAGAGAAGATAATACTGCACAATGATCTGCATCAATACCATATTCTGATTTTGTATATCCAATATGTTTTAAAGTGCTACGTACTATTTTTTGGATATCTAAATAAGCTTTCGTAGTTACTTCCCCGCCTACTACTACCAACCCTGTTGTAGTAAAAGTTTCTACTGCAACTCTGCTTTCAGGGTCATGTTTAAGTAATGCGTCTAAAACACTATCGGAAATTAAATCGCAAATTTTGTCAGGGTGCCCCTCAGAAACAGATTCAGAGGTAAATAAATAAGATTTTGACATGCTTTTCTCCTTGACTATATTTAGTTCAAATATATTACTATATTTAGAGAAAAAATTTAAGAATAAAAAATTAGAACTCACGAAATTCTATTAGAGTGTTATAATATATAATAAACTAGATTTAAAAGGATTAATCATGAAAAAATATTTAATAATTTTTTTCTTCTTATTTTTTCTTCTCCCAATTTATGCAGATAATAAAGCTGAAGAAATTATTATTAAAATGGATGCTTTAATGCGCGGTAAAAGCAGTTTTGGCAAATATACCATTACTAGTACAACCCCTCGTTGGACCAGAACCATGAAAATGGATAGTTGGGCTCAAGGTACTGATAAAGCTTTCATTAAAATTAACTATCCTTTAAAAGATAAAGGAACTACTTTTTTAAAAATCAAAACTGATTTTTGGCAATATGTACCCAAAATTGAAAAAGTAATCAAATTTCCGCCATCTATGATGCTACAATCTTGGATGGGGACCGATTTCACCAATGATGATTTAGTGAAAGAAAGTTCGGTTATTGATGATTATTCCCATAAATTACTGAAAGAAGATCAAAATTCGTATATTATTGAATCTATTCCAAAACCTCAAGCCGCTATTGTTTGGGGCAAATTAATTCAAGTTATTGATAAAAAGGCTTTTTTCCCAACAAAAGTTGAATATTATGATGAAGATAATAATTTAATGCGAATTCTTTTATATTCAAATATCACTAAATTACCGGATCGTTATTTTCCCCTTACCTGGACTATGTTACCGCAAACAGATGATAAAAAAGGCAATTCTACTATAGTACAAATAGAAGAAATAGAATTTAATAAAGACATCCCAGATATTTTTACTTTAAAAGCTTTAAAAGATTTAGCCCGATAAGGAAAACAATAATGTATTTTTTAATTGCTTTTAGAAATATTTTAGCTCATAAAAGAAAAGCTTTTATCACTATAGTTTTATCTGTTATTTGTACAATATTATTAGCTTTTTCTTCTGCGTTTACTGAAGGAACCCATATAAAAATGATCAAAGATGCCGTAGAAATTTATACCGGCTATATGGAAGTGATAGGCAAAGGTTATTTAGACGAACCAAATTATGATAACCTTATTTATAATTTAGACGACGTATTAAAGGTAGTTAGCCAGAATAAAAAAATTGAATATTATTCACCAAGATTTGAAACCTTTGCTTTATTTACTGCAGAAACAGATTCTCTTGGTGGTATGCTAATTGGTATTAAACCAAAAACCGAACAATATTTATCTCGCATCAAAAAATGCATTGTTAGTGGTCGATTTTTACAAGAAACCAGTAATCCGGAAGCAATTATTGGTGATGATTTAGCGGAAAAACTTAAAGTTAAATTAGGTGACAAATTAACTTACTTATCTAATGCTGTTGATTCTTCCATTTCTGCAGATAATGTAAAAATAGTTGGTATCTATAATTCAAATACACCTATGGATAATAATATGGTATTTATTCCAAAAGATTATATGGATCTGGTCTTTTATACAGCAGGTATTGCTTCACAAGTAATAATTTTACCCAAAACCAATTATCTTAATTCAGCTGGATTATTTTCTATAAAAAAAGAACTTGAAAAAAAATTACCGGCTAGTCAAAATCAAGTAGCAACTTGGCATGAAATTTTACCTTCTTTAGTAGAATCTATTACCATAGATGGTATCTTTAATTATTTTTCGCTGGGCATTTTGGTAGTAATAGTGTTTTTTGTAATAATGATTTTTTCTTTAATCAGTATTTTACAAAGAACAAAAGAAATAGGGGTTCTCAGGGCTTTAGGGACAAAACCCAAAGAAATAGTAATGATGTTATTTGCTGAGGCTTTTCTTTTGGGTATTATTAGTACAATTATTGGCGGTATTATTTCTTTATTGGTTAATTATTATTTTTATATTCATCCAATACAAATTAAATTATCTGAAGAAATACTAAAAGAATACCAAAAATGGGGCATGGTAGATTTTACTATTCCAACAAAATTCTCGTTTACTGATGTAGGTCTAGTTTGTTTTATTATTTTACTAATGAATTTATTAGCTATAATTTATCCTACTTACAAAGTATTAAAATTAAAACCCATTAAGGCCATTAATTATGTTTAAAAATAATTTTAAAATAGCTTTTTTTAATTTATTCAGAAGAAAAAGCAGAACAATAGCAGTTATTCTAATGATTACTTTTGGCATTGCGATGATGATGTTTACCCAAGGACTTTACGAAGGAATGATTATTCAAATGGTACAAAGTGCAATAAGAACCGGCACAGGTGATATTGAAATCTGTAAAAAAGGTTATTATGAATCGCAACTACTTTCAGATTATTTAAAACCCAACAAAGCTTTAATTGATTTTTTGGATCAAGAAAAAAATATTTTAGCTTATACTTATAGATTAAAAACAGATGGTTTGGTATCATCTTCGGCTTATTCACAGGGTACTAAAATATACGGTATCATACCTGCAAAAGAAACAAACTTTTTAAATTATCAAAATGCGCTTGTATCCGGTAATTTTGAGCTAGATTCTTATTCTGCCATAATTGGTTTTAGATTAGCAAAAAAATTAAAGGTTAAGATTGGCAAAAAAATTGTTATTAATGCGCAATCGTTAGATAAAGAAATAACCGCCGGAGTCTTTCGTATTAAAGGGATTATTAAAACTAATAATCCGGCTATTGATGAAGGCGGAGTATTAATTGATCTACCAACTATGCAAAATATGTTTAAAGTAAATGGTATTTCTGAATATAATATTTTAGTGAAAGATCAGAAATTATTAGAAGAGACGAGAAAAAAAATTAGGGTTGAAGGGGGCTTGCCCCCTTCAAAAATAACCACCCCCTCAGGGGCGGAGCCCCTGGAATATTCTATCTTTACCTGGAAAGACGTTAATAAACTCCTGGAATTTTCCGAAAAATTCATGATTTACTACGTAATGGTTTGTTATTTTATCGTATTTTTAGTAGTAGCTATCGGTTTATTTAATATTATTTTTATTTCAGTTTTAGAAAGAATCAGAGAATATGGTATTTTAATTGCAATTGGCACGAAATTTAAACATGTTTTCTGGATGATTATTTTTGAATCATTAATTCTTTCTTTAATTGGTTATGTTTTAGGAGCTTTCTGCGGTCTTTTACTTTTACTATATTTAAAAATATTTGGGCTGAACTTAAGCTTTTTTGCTGAAGGGTTAAATAGTTTTGGGATGGCATCAATTATTTATTCGGATATTAAAATCAGTTATTTTATCATACCTTTAGTTGCAGTTTTTATTACTGCCATTATTTCTGCACTATACCCTATTTGGAAATTATGGAGATTAAAACCTGTAGAAGCTATTAGATTTAATTAAGGAGGAAACAAATGGCTAGTGAAGAACTTATTAGTGCAAACCCAATACATTTACCAACGCAAAGTGTTAAACAGTTAGAAGAATCAGCTCATCAAGTTGTTGATGAAAATCAAGATGAAGTGCCACCAATTATTGAGCCTTTTAATCAAGCTGAAATTATACCAATAGCAAGTGGCTTTGGGGAAAAAGCAATACAAAATACAAGTATGGTTTCAGAAACACCTGAAAAAGATATTGTTAAAGAAAAAAAAATTGACCCTTTTGAAGTTAAAACGCCATCTAAAATTTCACAAATTATTGATATTAGAAAAAAAGCAGATACTTTAGCAGAAATCAGGGAAAAAGTTACACCTCTTGTTCAAGAAACTTTAAATCATCCCATACCGTTAAGAACTTCTGTTAAATTCAGCGGCTGGCAACGTTTTATGCGATGGATACGAAATATTTTTAGTGGTCCGCCAGTTAAAACGTGGTCAACAGAATTTAATACAGTACGAATGCAAGGGTTTTGGGATTCATTTTCAGGCTGGCAAAATGCTAAAGAATTAACGGGAATAGATACTAAAAGATTGCAAACTTTATTTTTAAATTTAGATGAAGTAAATGCAAAAAAAACTGAAGAAGCTTTAACTTTAATACAACAAGAATTATTATCTTTAAATTTCACTAAAATATTTAATCCCTCTTTTGAATTATATGCATTTTTACAATCAAGAAGACCAGATTTATCAAGAAAACAAATAGAAAAATTAATAACTGCTAGAATAAAATTAGAAAAATTACTTAATAAAATATACGAAAAATACCCAACTGCTAATTTTCCTGAAGCAAATCATCCCGTAAATTTAGCACAAAAACTTGCCGCTGATTTTATTCCTGTTGTTGTACGAGGAACTTCTCAAACAGATATTATTTTACAAACTGAACTTATTGAAAAATATCGAGCTTTAGAAACATTTTATCGTGCAGGATCTTTTAGGAGCTAAATAATGAAAGATATTATTAAATTACAAAATCTAACTAAAATTTATAAACAAGGGAAATTTGTTGAAACACAAGCGCTTAAAGAAATTAATTTACAGATAAAAGAAGGTGATTTCGTAGTAATTTCCGGACCTTCAGGTTCAGGAAAAACAACTCTGTTAAATATTATTGGTGGGTTAGATGCCCCTAGTTTTGGACAAGTATTTTTAGAAGGCATTGAGCTTTCTAAATTAAAAGAAAATAAATTATCTCAAATCAGGTTAGATTTAATGGGTTTTATTTTTCAAGCTTATAATTTAATTCCAGTTTTAACTGCAGAAGAAAATATCGAATATATTATGATTCTAAAAAAAATACTGGCTAAAGAAAGAAAAAACAGAATTAACCAAATTGCAGAACGTTTAGGTATTAAAGAATTACTAAAGAAAAAACCAACGGAAATGAGCGGTGGGCAACAACAACGAGTTGCAATTGCCAGGGCTATGGTTAGTTTGCCAAAACTAATTTTAGCTGATGAACCAACTGCAAATCTAGATTCAGTTAACGCTCAAAATTTAATTAATATAATGAAAAAGCTTAATGAAGAAGATAAAGTCACTTTTATTTTTTCTACACATGATCCCAATTTAATAAATATTGCTAAACATAACATCATTCTTAAAGATGGTGTAGTATTTAAAGAAGAAAGGAATTAATTACATAGTTACTAACAAAATAATGAATCTGTTGCTAAATGTCAAAATAAAAGACATAAATTAATTTTTGGCTCGGAGTTTATGCTTATAAATAATTAATTTTAACGCACTAGTTTGAAAAAATAGCTATTTTGTAACAGACTCATAATTGTAATTACCAAAAAATATACTAAAATAATAATTAGAATGAAATTACAAAAACTTTTTTTATTATTATGTGGTTCTTTATTATTAATTTCCGGTTGTTTTCAAAATCCAATTCAGGATCCGATTCAAATTACAAAATACTGCCCTAAGGAAAACCCTATACTAGCCTCATCTTTTTTGTCTAATTGGGATATGTATGAAATTTATAGAGATCAAGATGTTGTAATAAATAGTAGTATCTATAATGTAAATGGAGGGGTAATTTTATTCATTGCTATTTTTAATAATACCAGAGAAGATATCTCCACTACAAACTATTCAATAACTCTTACAGATGGTAAAGATAAAAAACCTATCAGAATGTTAGAAAGATCTGATCTAATAGCGTTAAAATCAAAATATTTAACTGGTTCAAGTGGTAGTTTACAAGACCAATTAATACAAAATACCGTTGATACTGCCATGAAAACAGTAAATTTATCCACAAAAGATAAAATAATTGAAGTAATTAATCAAGGTATAAATAACTATTTTAGCTTCCGACCAATTTATGCAGGTAAAACCCGTCAAGGTATTATTTGCCTAATTCCAGATTTTAACCTGGAATTTCCTTTAAATCTTACCATAAAGATTAATAATAAAACATTTATAACGCAATTTATTCGAACAGAAGTCGAACAAAATAATTGATTTTTTTATAATAAAATTTAGTTGGAATCTATATTTTTAATGCTATTATTAAATATGATCCTGTCGCAAAATGGCTATTTCAGCGACAGTCTTAATATATAAAAATAATTTTAATAATAAAGGAGATTATTTTGGCTAAAAAAAATACCACTTTTTATGTAGTTTCAATTTGTATAATTGCTTCTTTGGTCGGTTTATTATTCGGTCTAGATGTTGCTTATGTTAATGGTTCATTAAAATATATTGCTCAAGATTTTCATATTACAAACCCAATTAAACAAGGAGAAGTTGCCGGTATTTTACTTACCGGTGCGGCTATTGGTGCAATTTGTAGTGGTTGGCTTTCTAGAAAATTTGGCAGAAAAAAATTATTAGGTCTTTCAGCTTTAATTTTTGCCTTATTTACCATTATTTGCATGATGTCTACTGAATGGCATATTTTCTTAACAACCAGATTTATTATTGGTTTAGCAGTTGGCATGGCTTCTTTCGTAACACCACTCTATTTAGCAGAAATAGCACCTTTTAGATTTAGAGGCGCTTTAATAGCCCTTTATCAATTAATGATTACGGCTGGTATATTTGCAATGTTTGTTTCTAATGGTTTATTACAAGTTACTCATTCTTGGAGATTAATGCTAATTTCAATTTTAATTCCGGCAATATTGATTTTTATCGGTATTTTATTTTTGCCAGAAAGCCCTAGATTTTTAGTTCTGGCAGGAAAAAATAAAGAAGCAGAAGATGTTCTACTTCAAACTTTAGGTGACGAAAAAGAAGCTAAAAATGAATTAACCAATATTATAGCCAGCCTTAAAAATACAACTGGCGGTCTAAAAATTATTTTTAAATCCTTTTTTATAAAAGTAGCTATATTAGGTATTCTATTACAAATTTTACAACAATTTTCAGGGATTAATACTGTAATGTATTATTCAAGTGAAATTTTTGAAAGAGCTGGTTTTTTTAATCCTGTTATAGGTACAATTATTATTGGCTTAGTTAATATGCTTGTAACCTTAATAGCTATTAAATATGTAGATAAAATTGGTAGAAAAAAAATACTTTATTTTGGTTTAACACTTCTTATTATTTCTTGTTTAACCATTGGTTATATTTTTCATTTAGCAACTATTCATACTTTAAGCCAAAATACAGAAGTGATTTTACTAATATCCTTTTTAGTTTATATATTCGGATTTGCGGTATCATTAGGTCCGGTTATTTGGATTTTATGCTCAGAAATTTTCCCATTAGAAGGAAGAGATCTAGGAATTACCTTAACTACAGCTACTAATTGGATCTGTAATTCATTAGTAGGTTATTTTTCTTTAGCTTCTCTAAAAATGCTTGGCGTTGGTTTTACCTTTTCCTTTTTTGCATTGGCTTGTTTTCTTGGCTTATTACTTGTTTTCTTTTTTACGCCTGAAACCAAAGGTATTACTTTAGAAAATTTAGAATTAAATTTAAAATCTGGGAAAAAACTAAAACAAATTGGAGCCTAAAGGGGACTAACGAAGTTGGGGTAAGGAGGAAACCAATAGTGAAGAGAGGATTTAAAATGACCGGACACTATTGGTTATACTGACTTTGCCCCATTCAGGATAAAATAATTATATATTTATATATAATCGGGGATTAACCGGCTTACCTTTAACCCGCACCTCAAAATGAAGATGCGGTCCAGTTGAAAAACCAGTACTGCCAACATAACCAATAATAGTTCCTTTACTTACTTTAATATTTTTATTAACAACAATCCGTGATAAATGAGCATATACCGTAGAAATACTTGTTCCATGGTCAATAATAATAGCATTACCATAACCGCCCCACCATCCTCTAAAGATAACTTCTCCGCTATCTGCCGCTCTAATAGGAACTCCATATCCAGAAGCAATATCAATACCAGTATGAAAAATCCGCCTTTTAAAAATTGGATGCGTTCTCCAGCCATAAGGTGAGGAAACCCAACCACTAACCGGTGCTATAAAACGACCGGTACCAAGAAAAACTCGATTCTTCTGCATACTTCTTTGAATTAATAACTCCATTCTACGGGAATCTTGTTGTAAAATACGATTTTCCCTTTCATAACGAGCTATCTCTTCCTTAATAGATAATAAATATCTTCTTTTTTCATTTTTTTCACCAGCTAATACACTTTTCTGTTGTGAAATATCTACAGCATATTTATGAACTTGCTCTTTTTTATTAGCTAATTCTTTTTTCTTATTACTAATTTCATAACAGATTTGATTAATTTCTTTTACTAAATTAACATCTGTTTTAAGTATTCTTTCAAAATAAAAAGAATCTGTACTATTCTTTTTTTTAATAAATTTTTCTTTTCATTAAATTTTTTTCTAGAAATAGATAGTGCCGTTTCTTTTTGTTTTACCTGATTTTGATACCAATTAAGCATTTTATGAGATTGTTCCAATTTATTTTTAGTAATATAAATCTTTTTTTCTATAGTAGAAATCTGATTAATTACCATTTTTGCCTGTTGTTTTTTTTCATGAATTTTCTGTTGATTAGCGGCAATCTTCGTTTTATTCTGTTTTACAATTTCTTTTAATAGTTTAGGATCCTGTTTACTAGCAGGTTGTCCATAAATTATGGTTGTAAAAAAAATTAGAAGAATAATGCTTAATATTTTACTTTTCATTAATTAACCTTTTTTTAATTTCTTCAGCTAAAGATAAACCTATTTTTGCTGTTTTTGCTATATCTTCAACCTTACTATTTTTTATTTCATTAATATTACCAAATTTTGCTACTAATCTATTTATTCTAATCTCACCCAGACCATCTATTTTAGCGAGAATACTTCGTTTAAAAAAGTCTTTTCTCTTCTGTCTTTGAAATGAAACCGTATATCGATGAACCTCATCTCTAATTTTACGGATAAATAATAATACTTCATCCTGCTCTGCCAATTTTATGGATTGCTTTTGAAACGAAATAAAAATTTCTTCTTCTTTTTTAGCAATACTAATTAAATCATAATTAAAAAAATTGGCATCCATAAAAGCTCTTTGTGCAAATTTTAATTGAGCTTTTCCGCCATCAATGATAAACAAAAAATGTTTTTTATTAAATTTTTTTTGTAACTCTTTTATTCTTCTAATACATACTTCATAAACAGCTAATGGATCATTACTTTTTTGGGTAACTAATTTTATATTATATCTACGGTATTTATTAGTTTTTTTAAACCCATTTTCAAAGTATATCGCTGTACCAACAATATCAGTTGAATTCAAATGAGAAACATCTATGGCTATAATATCATAAGGATATTTTTTTAAACACAATTTGTTTTGTAATTCTTTTAAAACATCTATTTTAGGTTGCTTAAAATTTTCCGGAAACACCCCTATTCTGGCTAACCCAATTTTGGCATTATATTCAGCTTTTTCAAGAATAGTTTTATTCTCGCCTGTTAAAGGAAATTTAATTTCAGTTTTAAAATTATTATTTTTAATAAAATTAATTATATTTTCGACTATCGATGATAATTCCTCACTAATCAAAATTAAATCAGGTGTTTTCTTTTTCTGTTCATAATTCTCCTGAAAAATTGTTTCTAAAAAATTTTGAACGTCTGTATTTATTTTGGTTACATAATATCCTTTTTGAACTAAAAGCCGACCTTCTCTAATCTGTTGAATTATTAAATAATAATAATTACTATTTTGTATAAAAGCCCAAACATCTAAATTCTTTTTACTGTTTAAACTAACTGTTTGCTTTTCTGTAATAATTTTTAATTTATACAAAATATCTCTTATTTTACCTGCAGACTCAAATTCTAAATTTTGACTATAAAATTGCATTTTTTGGGTAAAAAAATTAATTAATCGTTTATTTTTACCTTTTAAAAATAGAATAAAATTATGAATTGCTTGATCATATTCAGTTTTTACTTGTTTATTAATACATGGACCTAAGCATTGCTGAAGATCTAATAAAATACAAGATTTATTTTTATCTAATAAACTTATTTCTTGTTTACAACTTCTTAAATGAAAAATTTCTTGAAAAAAATTCTTTAATTGCCTGGTATTACCTATCAATGGAAAAGGTCCAAAATACAAAGCATTTTTATCATTCCTATCTCTGACAATTTCTATTTTAGGAAAAGCCTCCTTAGTAATTTTTATATAAGGATAGCTTTTATCATCTTTAAGTAGAATATTATATTTGGGCTTATTTATTTTAATTAATTGTTGTTCTAAGATTAATGCTTCTTTTTCACTAGCAGTAACAATAAAATCAATTTTACTAATTTGGGCAACTAAATATTTAGTTTTAAGATCTTGATTCTTACTTAGAGAAAAATAACTACTAACTCTTTTATGTAAATTTTTTGCTTTTCCGATATATAATAATACCCCATCTTCAGAGTACATTTTATAAATACCAGGAGAATTCGGAATTTTTAAAGAAGAAATAAACTTATTATTTTTCTGCTGAGATAACAACTTTAATTTTTGCTTGTACTTCAGGCAATAAATTAATTATAATTTCGTGTTCACCTAATTCTTTTAAATGATCAACCACATTAATTTTCTTTTTATCAAGCTTAATTTTTAATACTTCTTCTAATTTTTGCTGAATATCCTGTGCAGAAATTGAACCATAAAGTTTTTCTTCATGAACTTTACCAGTAAAATTCAAAACTTTATCTGCTAATAATTCAGCTAAAGACTTAGCATCAGCTAACTCTTTTGCTTGCAATTTAATAGCTTTCTTTTTTATCTGATTAACGATAAACTCCGTACCTTTTGTCTTACGAAGCGCTTTTTTTTGTTCGAGTAAATATTTACCAAACCCTAATTTAACTCTAACAACATCCCCTTTTTTCCCTTTATGACCTAAATCTTCTAATAAAATTACTTCTGTATGCATAATATTTCTACCTCTCTTTATTAATCAATACAATAAGGAATTAATCCCATAAAACGAGCTCTTTTTATAGCCAACGCTAATACTCTTTGATGCTTTGCGCAAACCCCTGAATTTCTTCTTGGTAAAATTTTTCCTCTTTCAGTAATAAATCTGGCTAATTTATCAATATTTTTATAATCCACCACATTAACCTTTTCAAGACAAAAAACACAAGGTTTTCTTCTTCTTCTCCTATTTTTCATATTGATATTTTCTGCCATCTTTTAACTCCTTTTTTTTTAGGGGCTGAGCCCTCTCTTTTTCTCCCGTATTTATTTCTAAGCGGCTTTGCGCTCCTTAAACCTCAATCATTTTAATCATAGTTCAAGACATTCCATTAGTTTCTTGAATTTAAGAAACTACTTCTTCAGCAACCTTTGAAAAACTATCCTCTAATTTTTCACTTTCTTCATAACTTACTCTATCAAGCATCTGCATATTATCAGCTACAACTTCAGTAATATATCTGGTTTCCCCATCTTTTTCATAAGAATCTGATTGCAAACGCCCCTCAATTTCTACTAACTTTCCTTTTTTTAAATATTGGTTACAAATTTCAGCCAAACGGCGCCAAGCAACAACTTTGAAAAAATCCGTTAATTTTTCTTCTGCCCCTTTTTTCCTCATTCTATCTACAGCAATTGTAAATCTTACTACTGGTATACCGCTAGAAGTTAATCTAAATTCAGGATCTCTAACCACACGCCCAATAATAAAAATTTTATTGTACATAATTAACCTCTCAACCTAAAAAGGGATATCTTCATCAGCGGCCAAAGTAAATTCTGGTACCGCCTCAACATCATTAAGTTCACTATTATTAAAATCAAAATCTACCTCAGGCTGATCTTTTTTCATTTCCAAGATTGGCTGTTGCTTAATAGTTTTATCAACAGCTTTTACAGGCTGATTAATTTGATTATTATGATCTTTTAAATTCATTAAAGGACGCAACTCTCTAGCTTCAATTTCCGTAATCCACTGTTTTTGTCCGCTTTCATTATTAAAACTATTAAAATTAACTTGCCCTTCTAAAAGAAAAAAATCGCCTTTTTGATAATCTTTTAATTTATCTGCCAAATTACGCCAACAAATAATTTTGAAAAAATCTGTTTGTTTGCCAAATTTTTCTTGATCAGGTCTATCAACTGCCAAAGTAAATTTAGCAAAAGAAACCCCATCATTAGTAACTTTTATATCAGGATTTGCTGTAAGCTGTCCAATTAAAATAATCTTATTTAAACTAGGCATTTACCGCCTCTTTAAGTATTTTTTTAGGTTTAATTGAATCTAATAAAACAATTAAATGTCTAATAATATTTTCATTAACTTGAAATGCTTTTTTTATTGCATCTAAAGTTTTATTTGAACCGGAAAACTGACACTCAACATAAAAACCTTGTGTGTGTTTCTTAAAAGTCGTACAAATATTTCTTAAACCCCATGGTTTTAAATTGATGATTTCACCTTCATTTTTAGCAATAAGCTCAGAAAACTTTGTGATAATTTCCTGATATTGAGCATCACCTAAATTTGCTTTAACAATAAATAAAATTTCATATTCTCTATTTTCTCTTTTCATTAATAACTCCTTAAACAAAATCAGTAATTACCATTTTGGAAATAAAATTGTATCATAACAAGAAAAAATAACCAAGATACCAAATTGTAAAAATTTAACTTTAAAAATTCTTTAAATTAAGAATTCTTGTCGCATTTTTATAAGCAATTTTTTCTAAATCTGCTTCAGAAACCGGTAAATTTTTCAAAAAATTTACCGCGGTTTTGTTTGCTTCATTAGGCCAATCAACGGAAAACAATACATGATCTATGCCCAAAGTTGCCACTGCACATAAAAGTGACGGAGTAGAAAAATTACCACTGGTAGTTACATATAAATTTTCCTTAATATATTCAGCCGCTGATTTTTTCAACTTTTCTTTTGTATATGCTGATAAACGATTATCAATTCTTTCCATATTATAAGGAATTGATTCTCCTAAATGCCCCAGAATAATTTTAAGTTTTGGAAATTGGTCAAAAACCCCACCGGTAAGCATTCTCATAAAATGAGAACTGGCATCAACCATAAAACCCCATTCGGGACCAAGCAATTCTGTTCTTCCTTTAAAATAAGCATCTGCAAAACCTGATAAAGGAAAAAATGGATGTATATATATAGGTTTATCATGTGCTTCCGCAAATTCTAAAATTGACCAATATTTTTTATTATCTAAAAATTCTCCATTAATAGAACCGTAAATCATAGTTCCGACAAAACCCATTTTTAAGCATCTTTCAAATTCTTTTATAGCGGCTTTTGGCTCAGCAAAAGGTAAATTAGCAAAAGCGGAATATCTTGTAGGATGCTTTTTAATAGTTTCGGCGGCTTGATTATTTCCTTCTATGGCAATATTAATAAGTGTTTTAATATCAGGAATTTGCATTACCATGGCAGAAAGTACTTGTAAATCTATGCCAGCCTCATCCATAGCCGCCAGATGATCATCACCAAGATCCAGCATAGCATCAATAATATTTTTGCCTAAAATTTGGCTAGAGGCTTCAAAAGTATATCTATGTTCTTGATAACTACTGGTAAACATTTCCTTGGTACTATCAACCATAAATTCTTCTTCTAGGGCAATAATTTTCATATTTTCTCCTTTTTTGATATATATTTATATTTTAACATAGAAGATAAATGCTTCAATTTTTTTTATATTGGGTGTATCACTTATAATTAAAAATTCTTTGAATCAATTTAGCAGATTATTTTCCAATACAAAATTTACTGAAAATTTGATTTATTACTTCTTCGCTTATTTCTTCACCGGTAAGTTCATTAAAAGCAATAAGAATTTGTTTTAACTCGTAAGCTAAAATTTCTTCAGAATAATGAGATAGATTTTTAATAATTTTCTGAATTTCACTTTCTATTTTTTTTATTATACTAATTTGCCTGATATTACAAAAAAAATCATTATTGGGGTTATCATGCCCAGCAATAAAATCTGCAATTAATTTTTCTTTTAATGTTTCTAACCCTTGATTTTTAATTAAAGACGTTTCTATCACCGGCAAATTATAATCAAAATTAAATTCATTCAAATCAACTTTTAAAGTTAAATCTCTTTTATTAAGCAAAATATAGATATTTTTTTTATGTTTAATCTTTTGATAAATTTTGCAATCTTCTTGAGATATTGGTTGTGAACTATCTATTACCCAGATAATTACTTCACTTTTTGTAATTAAATCGCTCAGTTTTTTTATCCCCAATTCTTCAATTAAATCATTAGGTTTACGTAACCCGGCAGTATCAATAAACTCAAATAAAGTACCGTTTAATTCCATAGTAATATCTATAAAATCCCTAGTTGTACCTGGAATAGCTGTAACAATAGCTCTTTCTTCACCAGCCAAAGCATTTAATAAAGAAGATTTACCTGCATTAGGTTTACCAATAATCACACATTTTAGGCCATTTTTTACAAATCTACCGTAATCTTGCTGATCAATAATAGGTTTTATGATGCTGATTATTTCATTTAAAGAAGTCAACACCATATTTTTATCTAAGGCAAAAACTTCCTCAGGAAAATCTAAAGTTGCTTCTAATTGTTCTAACAAAATCATTATTTTTTCTTTTAACCTAGTTATAATTGAAAAAAGTTTTCCTTGAACTTGGTTTAAAGCAGAAACACGTGCTTTTTCCCCTTTTGCATTAATTAAATCAATGATTCCTTCAGCACTAGTAAGATCAATCTTTCCATTTAAAAAAGCTCTTTTTGTAAATTCCCCTTTTTCTGCTAATCTAGCACCATTTTGAATAAGGCTATTAATTAATTGTTTTAAAATAGACAAACCAGAATGTACTTGGAATTCTATTAAATCCTCACCAGTGTAAGAAAAAGGGGCTTTAAAATAAAGTAAACAAGCAGTATCAATCGGTTTTTTTGTAATAGGATCAATAATTAAACCATGATATAAATATTTTGGTTTAGTAAGCGGTTCTTCAGGGAAAAACTTTTCCGCAATTGATTTAGCTTTATTACCAGATATTCGAATAATACCAATAGCCCCTACACCTAATGGAGTAGAAATAGCACAAATGGTATCAGTTATTTTCTCCGTTAACATTTTTAAATTCCAGAACTACTCTACGTTCATTATTTTCACCAATACTATATGATTTAATCTTTTTATCATTTTGAAAAATCATATGGATGAATCTACGTTCTTGCGCAGACATTGGTCTTAATTCAACTCTCTCTTTATTCATCGCTACATTTCTGGCGGCTTTTAAAGCCATACTTTTTAAAGAACTAAATTTTTTTTGTTTATAATTGTCAATATCTATAATAATTTGATTTGGTTCTTTAAACTTTTGATAAGTCATGGCATTTACCAAAATTTGTAAAGAATTAATCATAGAACCTTCTTTTCCAATAATAGTCGGGACATCTTCTTTATCTGCAATTATTTCAAAATAATAAATATTGCCTTCATTATTAAAATATTTAACATCCGTTTTATAATTTAAAGATGTTAATAATTCTTTGATTTTTTCTATTGCAAATTCTGAAATTTCATTCAAAGTTAAAGGTATGTTTTTAACTGTAGTAAGTTCAGGTTCTGCTTCATCATCAACCCTGTTTTTTTCAATAGATAAAGCATATTCCCTTTGTTTATTTTCTTCAGCCAAAGATTCATCATAAGATGTTCTTACACCTTTAAAAAAACTAAAAAAACTCTTTTTTTCTGACATTTTTATACTCCTTAACAATTATTTCTTTGTATCTAATATCACTGTAGTCGGCTTATTTCTCATAATCCAAATCTGCTGAAGGTAAGAAACGCCTGTTGACGTTGCCCAATATAAAAGTACCCCAGCCGGCATTTTCCAAGAAATAATAAACATAATAAAAGGCATAAATAAAAAAATATTGGCTTGTTGCGGATCCATAGTCATAGATTTTTGAGATAAATAAGTTAATAAACTAATAAAAATAGGCAAAATTAAAGTAACATCCGGTTGAGCTAAATTTGATAACCAAAAAGGTAAAAAACCAGGGTTAACCCCAGGTGTCTTTAATAAAGCATTAAAAGCCGGATTACTAATAGTCCAAAAAATTGCTAAAAAAATAGGTAATTGTAATAAAGCTGGTAGGCAACCGCTTAAAGGGTTAAAATTATGTTTTTTCCAAAAACCCATCAATTCTTTTTGTAATTTTTCCGGTTCTTTTTTATATTTTTCTTGTATTTCTTTTAATAATGGCTGTAACTCTTGATTCTTTTTCATAGCTACAAATTGTTTCTTGGTAAGAGGATAAAAAATAACTTTGACAATAATAGTTAATAAAATAATAGCTACACCATAATTTGGATACACATGGTAATACAAAAAATTTAAAATAGGTAACATAATATCGTGAATAATAGTATCAAACATAATTATTTAACCTCGTCTATACCACCAGCAGAAAATGGATGGCAAGATAATATTCTTTTAACTCCTAATAATAAGCCTTTAAATCCATATTTTTCAATAGCTGTAACAGTGTAATTAGAACAACTAGGGTAATATCTACATTTATTAGGAAATAGTCTAGAAATAGAATTTTGGTATATTTTAATCAGTAATATCAATATTCCTAAAACTAGTTTTGATAAAGATTCCATTTTTTTAATAATTCAATCCCAGTAATATTAATCTGTTCAAAAGCATCAGTTAAAATTATTTTCTTTGCCACAAAGACTAAATCAAATTTATTTGTTATTTGATGTTGGTTTAGCCTAAAAAATTCCCTTAATTTTCTTTTACACGCATTTCTAATTACCGCATTACCAATTTTTTTGCTTGCAACAAAAGCTACTTTTCCTTCTACTTCATATGATTTAGTAAAATACAATAGGAAGTAACTATTTTGAATCCTTTTAGCATTTTTAAAAATATAATTAAAATGCTGTTTTGCTTTTATTCTTTTCGTTTTTGGTAATTTATAGCGAGTTTTAATTAGACCGCTAATTTATGTCTTCCTTTTTGTCTACGGCTGTTAATTACTTTCCGCCCATTTTTTGTATTCATTCTTACTAAAAACCCGTGTGTGCGTTTTCTTTTTCTTTGATTTGGTTGAAATGTTCTTTTCATAAATTATTACCTACATTTAATATTATTATTATGAATCTGTTGCAAAATAACTATTTTTCAAAAATTCTTATTTCGCGACAAACTCAGTATATAATCAAGTAACTAATATACCCATTATATTTTTAAAAGTCAAACAAAAATTGATACCCCATTTAATTAATACAAACGATAAGCCGGGTTCTGTATCCTGAGTAGTACCAGGTTTTACCTAGTATATCTCATTCAGCTGTCATTTATCTAGACTTAACATCACTGTTAAGTTCAAGCGAACAACCCGAAGATCCAAACGAAACGAGCCGCCTCTTTCTTCTTATTTGTTCTTGCTCAAAATAGGGTTTACCAAATAAGCCGTATTACTACTGCCCTGGTGGGCTCTTACCCCGCCTTTTCACCCTTAGTTTTAACTTATGTTGGCATAAGTTATTACCGGTATATTTTCTGTGGTACTTTGCCGTCAGTTTTACAACTGCCCTCCCGTTAGGAGGTATTATTGCCCTTCTGAGCCCGGACTTTCCTCAGATTATTTAATTAACCTGCGACAGCTATGTTTGTATTAATTAAATGGTGGGCCCACTAGGACTTGAACCTAGGACCTGCCGGTTATGAGCCGGATGCTCTAACCAACTGAGCTATGGGCCCGTCTGACTGATATAATAACAAATTTTTTTAAACTTTTGAATTATTAAATTCTGTATAAAATTAATTTGAGGTTTTACTAAAATCATATTAGAATTAAACCATAATAATGGAAAAAAAAATTATATATTTAAAATTAAAATTTTCAAAAAGCATTACATAAACTCATTAAAATTCTTAATGATGATGAAGATGTTGAATATAAAATTGATGCCATAATTAAACGATTTGAATTTACTTATGAACTAAGTTGGAAATTATTAAAAGCTTTTCTTGAGTATAAAGGGATAAATGCGAAAACACCCAGAGATTGTTTTAAAGAAGCTTTTTCTGCCGAAATTATTGATGATAAGGGTAAGTTAAAATGTCAAATAATTCAAAACCACGTCAACGTTGGGGTACAAAACTAGGTTTAATTTTAGCTGTTGCCGGCAGTGCTATTGGTTTAGGAAATTTTTTACGTTTTCCTTCTCAAGCTGTTATGAATGGCGGCGGTGCTTTTATGATCCCTTATTTTATTTGTCTACTTATTTTAGGTATCCCTTTAATTTGGATTGAGTGGACCATCGGCAGATATGGTGGCATTTTTGGTCATGGTACAGCGCCCGGAGCTTTTCACTCTTTATGGAGAAATAGATTTATAAAATATTTTGGCATTATCGGGATTTTTGGACCAATTGTTATTTTTATTTATTACCTTTATATAGAATCATGGTTACTAGGTTATACTTTTTTTTCTTTGACCCCAAAATTTACTACAGCAATACAACTAGGTCAAATAGCAGAATTTTTAAAAGGTTACCAAGGTTTAGAAAAAAATCAATTTTTTAATGGTATATATTGGGCTTATTTCTTTTTTTTAGTAACTTTTATCATTAATTTTTGGATTATTAAAAACGGCATTGCTAAAGGCATTGAAAAATTCACTAAAATAGTTATGCCAATATTAATTATTTTAGCCGTTATTATTGCTATTAGAGTTGCCTCTTTTGGAGTTTTAAACCCAGCTCATCCGGAATGGAATGTCTTTAATGGTTACGGTTTTTTATGGAATCCGGATTTTTCTGCTTTACTAAAACCTCAAATTTGGTTATCTGCGGCTGGTCAAGTTTTCTTTACGCTTAGTGTTGGTATAGGGGTGATTTTAACTTATGCCAGTTACCTCAAAAAAGATGATGATGTAGTTCTTTCCGGTTTAACTGCGGTAAGTATTAACGAATTTTGCGAAGTAATTCTTGGTGCAAGTATTATTATACCAGCGGCTTATATGTTTTTTGGACCCTTTGAATTAAAAGAAATTGTGGCTGGTGGAGTATTTAATCTTAGTTTTCTTACTACCCCTAAAATTTTTGCGCATATTGCATTTGGTCAATTTTTCTCTTTTATTTGGTATTTATTACTTTTTTTAGCAGGAATTACATCTTCAATTTCGTTACTTCAACCGTCGATAGCATTTCTCGAAGATGAATTTAATTTAACCAGAAAAGCCGCCGTAAAAATCTTAGCTATTGTTACTTTTTTCCTTTGCCAACCTGCTATTTTCTTTCTAAAAAATGGGGTACTTGATGAACTGGATTTTTGGGGCGGCACTTTTGGTTTGGTATTATTTGCAACAATTGAAGTAGTATTATTCACTTGGGTTTTTGGCATAGATAAAGCGTGGAAAGAAATCCACCATGGGGCATCAATTAAACTACCCATTATTTTTAAATTTATTATGAAATACGTTACTCCAACTGTTCTACTTATTATTATGGGAACTTGGTTTTGGCAAAATGCTATCCCTATTTTTATGCTTAAAGGAGTGGATCCTCAAAACATACCATATATTATAGGAATAAGAATAATGCTTATCAGTTTAATAATAATTCTGGCTATTTTAGTTAAAATTGCTTGGAAAAACAGAAAATACGCTAAAGAGGTAATAATAGAATGAATATTTGGGGAATAGTTTTTTTTCTAGTTTCTTGGGGTTTTATTTTGATCTTGGCTGGGTATTCTATTTATAAATCTTTTTTTGACAATTCCAAATCTAAAAAACTATGAAATATCCCTATTTTACCGCTTTAGAATTAATGCATCTTGAAGAAAAATTAGTTCAAGATTACCAAATAGATACGATACAACTAATGGAACTTGCTGGTTTTGCCTTAGCAAATTGGTTACGCCAAATGTTAGGTAGCAGACTCAAAACTGAAAAGATTCTAATTCTTTGCGGTAAAGGGAATAACGGTGGAGATGGCTTAGTTGCGGCGCGGCATTTAGCAAATTTTGGGGCAAATGTTAGTGTACTTTTAACCGGGAAAGTGGAAGAATTTAAACCAGATCCGCTTAAACAATATCAAATTCTCACCCATTTTCCGGTACAAATCTTAACACCTGTAAATATGGTTGAATGCCAGCAAGCAGTATCAAAGTACACCATTTTTATTGATGCTCTTTTTGGCTTTGGTTTAAATAAACCGATTTCCGGAATTTGTGAGGAAATAATAAATCTGGTAAATTCTTCAGGAAAACCAATCTATGCCATAGATTGCCCTTCTGGGTTAGATTGTACAACCGGCAAACCTAACGGACCTTGCATTAAAGCCACGGCAACGCTTACTTTAGCGGCTTTAAAATCTGGGTTTAAAGAACCGATGGCAAAATCTTATCTTGGTGAATTATATTTGGCAGATATCGGAGTGCCGCCAGGGTTATATCAAGAATTTAGCAGGCAACTTCTGCGATTTGAAAAACTTATTTACAAAATCACTGCTGATCTTAATAAATAAAATTAAACTGCTCTTTTTAAGATTACGCTGTTTGTTTTTTAGAAAGTAATTTTATCCACGTTACCAACATTGTAATAAAAGTTAATACAGATACTAAAGCAATAAAAACAATTAATGCAATATCTACCTTTAAACTAAATACTTGTAGTCCTATTGCTGTTGGTATTTTTAACGCAAAAATTTTCATTAACTCTACAGCCGCGGTTAATGTTGTTACAGCCATAAAACACATTGGAATTAAAGTTATCCAAATATATTTTACTTTCTTGTATTTTATTAACAAAGTGGTTCCAATACCTAAACCAATTGCGGCTAACAATTGATTTGCTATACCAAACATTGGCCAAACCATAGAAATACTACCTGAAAAAATTAAATAACCCCAAGCTAAGACTATCAATAAACTTGTAAATATAGTTCCAGGCCACCAATCAATTCTTTTTAACGGTTTATAAATAACCCCTAAGAATTCTTGAAGAACAAAACGAGCAATTCTTGTACCTGCATCAAGAGCGGCTAAAATAAAAAAGGCTTCAAACATTAAAGCAAAATTATACCAATATGGCATAACGTATTTTCCAAAGACTCCTGAAAAAATATTAGCCATACCAACTGCCAAAGAAACCGCACCACCTGTTCTACCCATCAGATTTGAACCTACCATTTGAGATAGTTCTGTAATTTTACTTACAGGAAATCCAATAGATGCTAATTTTTCTATGGTTAAATTAGAATTTATAGCAAAATAATCACCTGGAATTAAAGTTGTAGCAGCTATTAAGGCCATTAAAGCTACCATTCCCTCTATTAACATAGCGCCAAAACCTATCATGGGAATATCTTTTTCCGATAAAATCATCTTAGGCGTAGTACCAGAAGAAATTAAGGCATGATAACCAGAAATAGCACCGCAGGCAATAGTGATAAAAAGAAATGGAAAAAGCGGACCAGGAACCACCGGACCACCACCAGCCGCAAACTGAGTTATAGCCGGCATATGAATTTTAGGCATAACTATAATCACCCCTATTGCAAGTAAAAACATAGTGCCTATTCTTACAAAAGTTGATAAATAATCTCGCGGACAAAGCAATACCCATACTGGTAAAATTGAAGCTAGAAAACCGTAGCACATCATTGCTACAGTTAGTTGATTTTTTGATAAATTAAAAAGAAAACTAAACTGGCTATGAGCCACAAAATTACCGGTATAAACTGCTCCCAAAAGACAAACAATACCAAAAATTGTTATGAATACCAATTTATCCGGACGTATTTTTTGGTAAATACCCATAATTAAAGCTATTGGGATTGTTGTACTAACAATGTATAAACCCCATGGGTTTTGGTAAAGCGCATTTATTATAGAAAGACCAAACACTGATAATGTTAACAGGATAATAAAAATTACAGCCAAACCTGTTAAAAACCAACCTACTGGTCCCAAATACTCATGTGCAATATCAACTATGCTTTTTCCCTTATGTCTTACTGACGCAAACAGAACTACCATATCATGTACTGCCCCACCTACTACCGCACCAATTAAAATCCAAAGAAAACCAGGAAAATAACCAAATTGTGCCGCTAAAACAGGTCCGGTAAGTGGACCGGCACCAGCAATTGCCGCAAAATGATGCCCTAGTAATACCCATCTATTTGTACCGCAGTAATTAATTCCATCTTTACAAGTTGTTGCAGGGGTTGCTCTCTTGGCATCTATCACTAGCACTTTTGTGGCAATAAAAAATCCATAAAAACGGTAAGCAATGACAAAAATACAAGCTGTAGCAATAATTAACCATAAAGCATCAATTTCTTCACCAGTATGCGCGGTTTTAAAAATAACAGCTACTGCAACTGCCGCTAAAAAAGCAATTATTAACCATAATATTCTTTTAAAATATTTTATTATCATAGTTAAAAAAAATCCCCTTAAATAATAATTTTATTATAATAATACTATTTTTTCGTAGATAGAAGCAACTACCTACCGGTTACTTGTAAATAGTTTACTCTTGCTATTTGGTATTTTGCTTTTGCTTCAGTAAGTTGATCGCAAGTCTGTTGCAACATGGCTTGAGCTTCTAATAAATCGGATATTGAACTCATCCCATTTTTGTAGCTGTCTTGATTAACCTTAAGGTTTTCTTCGGCTTGCTGAACTGCTTCCTCACTTAAAAATACTTGATTAATTGAATCAGTTAAATCTTGTTGTACTTTCTGAATCTGTAACACCAATAATTCTGACATATCCTTTAAATTATTTTTAGCTATCTGTTCTTTTTTACGCTGTTCTGCCATCTTAAAAGAAGCTGTCCACCAATCTGAAATAGGAATGTTAACCGAACCATAGACAACCGTATCTGTTTGAGGAGTATTAGAATCTAATTTTAAGAGTACTCCACTTACCCCAACGCCAACTTGCGGCATGTATTCACCTAGTTGCATTTGACTCTGTAAAACAGAAGCATCTACACCTGCTTGCAATAATCTATATTCATCTCGATTTTTTAAGGCAACTTGCGGATCTATAATTTCTACACTTTGAATAGATAATTTAGAACTAAGTTGAATTGTGGGATCATAATTTAAACCTACGTACTGACATAAAGCCATGGAAGCAAGTTTAATACCACTTTCCAATTTAGTTTTATTCATTTGTAATTCACTTTGTTTTAATTTTACTTTTAAAACATCATTTTTCATTACCAAACCAGAGGCTTTTGCTTCTTGCACTTGCTTTAATAATGAATTTAATAAATTCTGATAAGTTAATAAAGTTTTCATCTTTTCTTTTAATGCCACAATTTGCCAATATTGTTCTTCAGTTTTAAAAAGCACTTCGTTTTTAGCTAAATCAAATTTATATTGATTTACACTCACACCTAAATCAGCTAATTTATTACCATTGACGATTCTCCCACCGGCAAAAATAGGCTGCATTACATTAACCATACCAAAAGTCCCAGAATTCATTAAACCTAAAGTAAAACCAGGCATAACTGTCATATTCATTAAAGGGCTAGCGGCCTGAAAAATACCGCCAGTAGCAGAAATATTAGGGAAAAATTTAGTAACTGCCGCATTTTTGGTGTCTCTGGAAGTATCTAATTCAATTGAACTATTTTGCAGTTTAACATTATTTTTTAGAGCCAAAGCTTTGGTAGTTTCCAAACTTAAATCATTTTGTGCGTAGACCATACCTATATTTAAAAACAAAAAAAGTAAAACTACATATTTTTTCATAAATTAAACCTCTTCAATTTTTTTGTAATCTTTTTGGTGAACCAAATAATATAAAACCGGCATTACTATTAATGACAAAACCAAACCAAACATTAAACCAAAACAAATTACGGCTCCTAAAGGTCCCCACAAAGAAGAACGGCTTAGAATCATCGGTATTACCCCTACTGCGGCACAAGCCGCAGTAAGAAAAATAGGCCGCATTCTGCGTTTAGCCGCGGCAATAGCCGCTTCCTCTAAAGACAAGTTTTGTCCGAGTCTTAATTCTTCAGCATAAGAAACATAAATAATACCGTTTCTTACCACAATGCCCATCAAACTGATAATACCGATAAAAGCAGTTACACTAAACGGATAACCAGTAATAAATACCCCAAAAGCCGCACCAAAAATTGTTAATGGCATAGTAGCCATAATTAATAAAGCGGTTTTCGTATTTCTAAATTGACCAAGTAAAATCATAAAAATTAAAAATATACTGATAATTAAAGAATAATACATTGGGGTCATAGCTTCTATGTTTTGTTCATATTCACCACCATAACCAATACTTAAACCAGGTGGTGATTTCATTTTAGCTATTTTATCCTGAATTTGAGACAAAATAGGTGCCGCATATACACCCATAGCCAGATCTACTCTCACGGTTATGGTTCGAATTCCACTGCGATGCACAATTGAACCTTCACTCCATTCCGGATGAGAAGTAGCTAACTGACGCACTGGAATAGCCGCTAAAGTAATTGGTGAAGTAACATAATGATTTGCTACATCTTTAGGTGAAGTTTTGTTTTTTTTATCTAATTTAAGAACAACTTGGATCGGATAATCTCCTTCCCATAGTGTTGAAACCGGTAAACCGGTGGTAGCTATCAGTAAAGAATAACCCATAATAGCTTTTGAATAACCTAACCGATTAGCCTCATCTTGGTTAACATTTACTTGAATAGCCTGCAGTGGATCATCAAAATCAGTTCTGATCCAAGTAACTCCTTTTATAGGTTTAATGAATTTTATAATCTGATTCGCTGTATTTTTAATAGTTGGTATATTATCTCCGGAAATTCTAATTTCAATCGGAGATTGAGAAGCAAGCATCTCTAATTGTTTCCATTTAATATGGGCATTAGGATAATAATCACGATATTTTCTATCGTATTCACGAAGAATTTCCACCGTTGCTTCATTTGATTTGGTAAGTACAATCATCTGTCCATAGTTTTTTGCCGGGAAATTTGGCGCATAAAGAGTATGAAACCTTGGTGAACTGGTACCTACAAAAGATGTCACTATTTTTACCCTGGGATCCTGTTCTAATTTTTTCTCCAGGTCTTTCATTATTTTATCGGTTTGTTCTAAGGAACTTCCGGTAGGTAAATAAACCTCTACCGCAAATTGGTTTCTTTCCACTTTTGGGAAAGATTCTTGAGGAATAACCGCTAAAAGTAACAACCCGGCAATAAAAGAACAAACCCCAATAGTAACTACAATTTTTTTCTTAGTAAAAGCATATTCAACCGATTTATCATAAATATTCTGTAAAAAAGTTAAAAATGAAGCTTTTTTCTTATTTGTTTCTTGTTTTATTCCTTTTTTAATAAAAACGTAACACATTAACGGTAAAAGCAATACCGAAACTCCCAAAGAAATAAAAAGAGCTAAAGCAACAGAAACCGGTGCAGAAAGAATAAAATCTCTGGCCATACCAGTCATAAAAAATCCTAACGGAGCAAAACAAATAACGATAATCAGGGTAGCCGTAAATACGGATATAAAAAGATCAGTTACACTTTGTGATGCGGCATCAAAAGGGGTAATACCATGGTCTAATTTTTCGACGTAATTATCTACAATTACAATGGCATTATCTACAACCATGCCCAAAACGATAATAAGTGCGGCTAGTGATACGGTTTGTAAATCCATGCCAAGCACCCACATAATGCCCAAGGTTATAAATATAGTGATGGGGATAGTTGACGCCGCCACAATTGCTACTCTTTTTGGCAATAACAGAATAGTTACTAAAATTACGGCAAAAATTGCTATCCAAAAATCTCGCATAAAATTTTCAATAGCTACACCAACCGAACGCGGCATATCAGAAATAATTTCCAATTTTACATCCGGTGGTAATGTTGCTGAGAACTGATTGATTACTTTATTTACTTTTCGTCCGAATTGAACAATATTATTTCCTGGCCGCATTTCCAAAGAAACCACCAAACATTTTTTACCATTAATTCTTATAAATGAACTTGGTTCCGGATATTCTCGTTTAACCTTAGCTACATCATTTAATCTAATAACATTTCCCATCGGGTCAGCATAAATAATCTGATTAGCTATATCACTGGCACTTTGGTATTTAAGCGGTAAATGAATCGGATAAATATTGGTTTTATCATTAACTTCACCGGCATAATTAATCATACCCTCGGGTTTTAAATTTATAAATAAAGTTAAAGGTTTAATACCATATTTGGTAAGTTTAGCTTCATCCATATAAACATTGATTACTTCATTTTGTAACCCGAAATGTTTTATCCTGGAAGCAGTAGGGATTTTTCTAATATTATCCTCAAAATTCTCCAAACATTTTTCTAATTCACGGTAGGTTTTAGTATCTGATTGTACTGCTAGTAAAATAGCGGATGTATTACCAAAATCATTATCAGCGGTTAAAGTGAGTACCCCGGAAGGTAATTGAGGTTTAAGTTCATTAAGCCCAAGTCTAACTTTAGACCAAAAATTATCAGGATCTTTTTCATTTTCATCTAATTCAACGTAGATGATCATTAAATTTTCTTTGGAAATAGAGTAAGTTTTAGCTCTGTTAACCTGTTGATATTGAAACAAATATTGTTCGACTTTCTTGGTAAGCTGTTCTTCTACTTGAGCAGAGGATGCTCCCGGATAAATCCCAACAATCACACCTTGCCTGATGGTAAATTGTGGAAATTCATCTCTTGGCATTTCCAGTAAAGCGGCCATACCAAACCCAACCAGTACTATAAAACAAAAAATTAGAAGTTGGCGATAACGTAAAAGATATGCTAAAAGACTTTTATTCTTCATAACTTTTCCTTTTTTGTATACCAGAGATAAGATTTCTAAGGGACTCCGTCCCTTAAACCCTGGTTTCACCTGCCGGACTGGCGTTAAGGCTCCGCCTTAATAATCCAATTATTTTATAATATTCACTAATGTGCCATCTGCCAATTTTTGTTGCCCTTCTATTACCAATAAATCGCCTTGTTTTATTCCGTTAGTAACTTCAATACCTTTTTGTAAATAATCGCCGGTAGTTATATATCTGCAGTAAGCTGTTTTGGTCGCCGGATCAACAGCATAAACAAATTGATCTCCTTTCTCGTCAACCATAATAGCTTGGTTTGGCACAGCCAAAACTTGATTATTAAAATTATGTTCTAAAATTGCATTACAAACCATACCTGGTTTTAATTTTTTATCAAAATTACTAATTTTGGCTTTAATCTTGTAAGTATGTGCTAATGGATCTGCTACTACCCCTATTTCTTCCACTCTTCCAATAAAAGTACGAGGTCCTAAGGCATGTACGGTAAGATAAACTTTTTCTCCTTTTCTTACACTTGCTACTTCATTTTCGGGTACCGGAATTCTGGCATATACATTATCTATTTTTATAAGCGTAATAGAAGTAATATTTGGCATAGCAACCATACCTGGTTCAATTGAACGCCTGCCAACATAACCGCTCATAGTTGCGTATAAATTACAATCAGCTAAACTTTTTTTAGCAATAGCCTCAGCGGCTTCAGCTTGTTGTAATTTAGTAGAAACATCAACAAATTTAACTTCGGGTATGGTATTATTCTGATGCATTGGCAGTAAACGATTATAAGCATCTTGAGCTTGTTTTTCAGTGGCTAAAGCCATCTTATAAGCATTAAGATAAGTTGTATTATCTAATCTAGCTAAAAGCTGCCCTTTTTTAACGAATTCACCCTCGGAAACATATACCTCTGCTACGGTTCCCATAGTAGAAAAGCTTAAAGGCACAGTATAAGATTCCTCGATTGTACCACTATAAGTTAGAGTTTGTTTGTAGTTTACAGATTGCACTTTTTCAACTTTAACTTTTACCGGTGCAGGGGAATCATTCTTATTGACCTGACAGCCGGTTAATAATAGAACACAAAGAAAAATACCTAATTTAAATACTGTTTTTTTCATATTTGCTCCTTTTATTAGGCACTAGGCAGAAGTCACTAGTACCTCTTTTATAAACCATCAGCAATTAATCTTGCTGTTATATCCACCTTTTTTATAAGATCAATTTTATCATTTTCATCAAAAAATAGATATAAATTTAAGGCATAAATAATACCTATAATGGTTTTAGCCGCTATTTCAAGTTCTTCTTCAGAAAAATTGAATTCTTTTTGTTTTACCCCTAAAGCAATAAGCTCAGTTAAAAATTGAGTTTCCTTATCTTCAAAATACTGTCTAATTTTTTCAACTAGCGGTTTATTGCTTTTTACTTCTTCTCTTACAATATGATACATAATTGCAAATTTCTTAATTTCAGTTAAAGAAATGCCAATATATTTTTTCAATTTTTCCTTTACAGACGTAATTTTTTGAATATCAATTTTAGCTTTATCAAGAATATCATTGAATTTTTCTTTAACCACGGTTTCGAAAATATCTTCTTTACTTTCGAAATAGTAATAAAGTGTACTTTTTGCTTTTCCTGCTTCAATGGCAATATCTTCCATGGTAGTTTTGTTTAATCCCCATTTCTGAAACACTTGCTCAGCGGCTCTAATTATAAGGGCTCTGATTAATGTATCTTTATTTAAATTATTAGAATTTTCGACCATTTTTGGATTTTAGTCGAAAAATATATTATTGTCAAATGAAAATAAAATTTACATTTTACAAAAAAAAATATTGTATAATTAAAAAAGTTAATATTTTCTAAAAGGAAAGAAAAATGAAAAAACAAATAATTTCGATTCTGGTATTAAGCTTAATTATTTTTGGCACCTCAATTAGTATGTGTGCCACTTCCCCATTTCAATTTGCGGTTGAAGGCGGTTACAGAGATGGTGCGGCAATCGGTTTATTAGCCCAAACCCCAATTGTAAAAGGAATTAAAGCCAGATTAGGAGTGGAAGCAAGTACTTCCAGTTCACCATTTATAATATTTGCCGGCGGAAAATTTTTTCTTTTAGATGTTCAGCATAAATATCCATTATCCGGGCATCTTGGTTTAATAAGTTACTTAGGCAACACTTCTACCTTCGGGCTTACCGGTTCATTAATTTTAGAAGAAATTTTTAATGTTAAACCATTATTTTGTGAAGCAGGTATTGATATAGTTAATACTATTAAATTTCAAGTTCAACTAGGTTATTATTTTTAATTTAAGCTAACAAATTCACCATTACCTACTGGTTTTATAAGTGAAAATTTATTAATGGGTAAATTATTATATCCCAAATAGGTTATACTAGTTGGATCTAAATGAGTAACTAAAATAATCGTTTTCCCCTGGTATTTTGATTCTAACTGGTCTATAAGCTTTTTTACTCTCATAAACACATCCATATTCGATTCAGTAGTTTGAGATTCAAAACCTGGTTTTAAAGAAACTTTCCAATAAGGATTAACTATATTTTGCAATATAATATAATTTGCAAATTTCCCTGGTTTCTCATTAAATATGCCAAATGCTCTATCTCTTAATAAAGGCGATGGGAATATTTGATTTTGTGAAAGTTTAAAATTAGCCGCCACAATAGCAGAGGTTTCAAGAGTACGGGCAAAATCTGAAGTTACCAAAACCACATTTTCCGGATTTATCTTTGGGTGTTCTTTTAAATATAATTTACAATTCTCTGCAACCTGTTCTTTTCCTAATGGAGTTAATAAGGTACCGGTTTTTAAATTAAGTTCTCTTTCTGCTGTATTTAAAGTGTTTTTTAAATTTCCAAAAGTTTGTCCATGCCGTACCATAATATAATTATTTTTTAATTTATCCTTATTTATATTAGGGAAAATCACATCGGGAATTGATTCAATTCTATCAGCAATAGATTTTATTGATTTTTGTGGTACATCAATCTGAATTTCCGGAAAATCCATAAGTGCCTTTTCAGCTTCTAACGCTGAAGTGATAAGGTATTCTTTTCTTTTTTTGTATTCTTCAGACGTATTTCCAAATATTTTAGGATTAATCTGAATCTTTTCTTTTACAATAGCCAAAATTTTATAATGTATAAAAAAATTCTTCATAAACTCTCCTTACAATTATATTTGGAATAAAATATATCGTAAAATATTAAACAAAATTGCGGATTCCCATGATCTAAGGCCAACAAGCTACTATTTGATCCATAGTCCAGCGATTATGATAATCGGGATCTAAACAACCAAAAAGAAGTGTGGCTAGTTTAGGATCAGCTGGTGCAATTTGAGTAGAAATAAAATCCATAGCTTTTTCCAACCATATAAAAACCCCGTTCTTATTTGGGCCTATTTCTTCTCGATGCTTTGGATTATGATCAATACTACTATCTACTTCAAAACCTAAAATATTTAAAAGCATTACTCCAAAAGACCAAACATCTAGAGTAGCTAAATCGTAATCTGAGGGAATAATCCCTGTTTTAAATTTTATGGGAATTTTTTCAGGAGGATAAAATGTCCCGCCAAAGACATAAGAAACTGGCATAAGACTCTTTTCTCTTGGTAAGCTTAACCCAAAATCAGTTATTTTCAGTTCACCGGTTACAATATCTTCAATTATGTTAGCAATTTTACAATCATTATAAACGATTCCATGTTCATGAAATAGCTTAATAGTTTCTGCTATTTTTTTTAATTCTTGTAAAAGCTTATCTCTATCTGAAATCACAGTTGGCTTGAAAGCTTTACATCTGGGCATAATACAAAAAGCATTATGTTTTTTTCCCTGATAAATACCAAAATCTAAATAAGACAATACATGCGGATTTATAAACATTTTGGAAATCCTATATTCTGCATAAAAATCGAAAAAATTTCCCCATGACTTAAGGTTAGTTTTTTTTACAACCATATCAGTATGGGATGAAGTATCTATCATTAAACGAACTCTTCCATAAGTGCCTTCTCCTAAGGATAAAGGTTCTTGAGCATAATAATTGGCAAAGCAATAAACTTGATCAAATACTCTTAAAGCATTTTTAACTTTTAAAACTTTTTTCCTATAAATAACTACAGGTTTTGATACCACAAAATTAAATATCTTTTGTTTTTCAGAAAACAACGGCAATAAAGATTTTTTTATTTTATCTTCTAAAATATATATTGCGTTAAAAAGCATAATTTTAGCTTCGAAATACCGTTTGGCTTCTTTGGTATTAAGGTAAAAAGTATCCAAAATTTCAAGGGACCTATATAACATTAACATTTTTAATGTTATTTCCTCATAAGACATAGTTTTAAGAGAATCTAATTTGGTTCCCAATAATTCGATCAAATAAGTTACTGTTAATTGTAAAACATCATAATAATTTCCATCCAAAGGAATTTTACTAAGTACCTCATTTAATTCTTTAGTCTGAATATCTAAAAAAGCTAAGCTAGGAACATCTTTTACGCTTTCTTCTTGTAAATTAATTATGGTAGTAATATCAATTAATTCTTTTTCAATATTTTGAAATAAAAATTGAATTTCTTTATTAACAACGGAAATATCAGAAACTGTTCTTAATTTATCACAAATGGCAATTATTTGATTTTTTATTACCTCTATTTTTAATAATAATTCTGGGTATGGATTAACTTCATATAACCGCAATAAACAATCTTTTATTTGACTAAGATAATTTATTTTTTTTTCCACATTAGAAAATACCGCAATTTTAAATAAACTATTTATGGCTAAAGAAATAATAATTTGCTTATCTCTTTTTATTTGAGAATTTTCAGCCAATAATAAACAAGAATTAGCTATCTTAGTGAAAAAATACTCAAAATTATCAAGAGTATTATCACACATATTGAAAACCTTTAATAAATATTTCGCTATTTTATAAGCGTAATCTAGTCTTTCTTCAGCCGGATTTTTTGCTACTGCTATTTGAAATAACTCCTCACTTATCTTTTGATAATGTTCTTTCAATAATTCCTTCAGTCTGTTTTTCTCATTAATATCAGTAGTTAAATTAATAGCTTCTATTAATATCTTTTCAATTTTTTCAAATAGACTAATTTTATCTTTTTCATCACTGGTTAATATTCTTAGTTCTTTATATGTATTGGCGGTTAATTCTAATAATTTTGGCTTGTTACTTGCATCAGCAATTAAAGCTTGATCATAATGTAGTTCAGCCATTCTAGAAAGAAGTTTTATTTTAGCATCAAATGATTTAACTTTTCTTAGCGCTAATTCAAGTAATCGTATTTTTTCTTTGTAATCACTTATTGACTCAATTTCTGTAAGTACAGATTCAACCATTGAAAACAATTTTCTTAATCTTGATGGTTCATAAGGTGCATAACGTACGGGAGAAGTTCTAGATGATGCACCTAGACTATTGCGTTTGGCATGAGTTAAACCTTTTTTTTTGCACCTATCTGCATGATCAAAAGAACCTCTAAAATATGAGACAGTTGTTTCTGCCATATTCCCCCCTATATATTGTTACCTCATATTTTGGGAAAACAAACATATTTCATAGCGTTTTTCAATAGTAGGAAAACGGATTAAAATGAATATATTCGCGGATTTGATTTAAATCTTCATTATTACGCACAATATGTTCATAAAACCGTGATTGTCAGATGGGTTTATCTATTAATCTTTTCGATTCAAAGGTAACCCTTCCTTTATACAAACGAATAATTTTTGATAAATTATTGGATAGCATTGGGTTTTTGATATGTGTTACCCCCCCACGCGATAAATCGTTCGGACGCGATAAATCGCGTCCCTACAGGTAAAATTATGCCGGAAAATTGGTTATTTATTATAGGTACAAATAGTCACAAAATAATACCCATCTTGTGAATAGTCATATTCTTTTAAACGAATTAATTTGCGGTTTGGTAATTCTGAATAATTTTGCACGTAATTATCCTAAAACAAATCTAAAATAATGTTTCAATTAATTTTTATGAAATTTCTAAGGAGCTTTTATGTAAGTATTCAAGCAAAAATCGCGTTTACTCCTAAGACGTTATTATATTAATTACTTATAATATTTTTGTAAACGGATCACAAAATAATTATTTAATTACTGATTAAAGCTACAGCGGATTTTTAAGGTATAAATCAACTAATTATCATAATGATTTAATATTTAATTGTTCCCCAGATGAACCTTCTAAATAATTTACATTAGAAATAATGCTTCTACCCAATTCTTTTTCTGTTTCAAAACGTGCTTTACCGGCTACATTTCCACCACGTTTAGCAACCTTTTTGTTTTTTTCAAATGTATCTGGTTTTTCTGTCTGAGAAATTTCAGTTGTAACTTTTTCACCTAACATTGTGAAAATAAGTTCAAAATCAGTCATGTGATCTCTCAGATTTTGATTTTTCAGAGTAAGTTTTTTGAAGTCTTTGTATTCTGTTGGCGTCATACCAAAAGTAGCTTTAGAAATTTCAGCAGTTAATATTGCAAAATCTTTTTCATGCTTAATACCTCGTTCTTTCCATTCGTCAGTTAAATTTTGTCTAATTGCAATACCTCGTAAACGCTTATCAATCCATTCTTTAGAATAACCTTTTTGCTCATAAATTTTTTTCATGCGTTCTTGAGCAAGCTCAGGGTTTTCTATTTCTTGTACTCGTTCATAACCAACTTTTGCTAACCATCTTTTAAAAGGTTCGGCTTTTTTTGAGGGGATTGATTGAATTACTCTTAATAAATCTTGGGTGGAATAACAATCTGTTTCCCTATTTTTCCCGTCAGAAGCAATCATTTTCAACCGTACGATTTTTTCGTACACTTCACTTCCTTCAGCCTTTAGCTTCTGTTTTAAATCACTCCAATATCTTTTTGGCTTAGTTGTATTTGTCAATATTTCAATTACGTCAATAATAGAAAAATACCAAATTTCTTGCTCCTCATCATAATATCGACGAACTTGTTTTTGATTAAAAAGAACGATAGATTTTTTCTTTTTCATAGCTTCTCCTTGTTTAATTTTAACATAAAAATCGTTTTAATAACTTTTTAATGATAATTTAAATTTGTTCTATTTTTGGTGAAATTTTCTAAGGAGCTTTTAAGTAAGTATTCTAGCAAAAATCGCGTTTACTCCTAAGGCGTTTATATCTTAAATGTTTTTTTGATTTTTGTATATCCATGGGGAAAAGCCCTATGGATACACCCCCTCACCCCGTCTGATTACGATAAATCGTCATGGTTCTAATATCCACTTTTTTTACTTTGTCTTTCTCTTGCAAATGAATATAACCGCTTTTGCTATCTACAAATTTATCTACAAAACTAGTACCGTCTTTTAAAACAATATAAACACGTTTACCTTTATAAGTGGAAGAATGAGTTGTCATAATAATTAAGTTTTTATTTATGTATACCCAGGTGGCTCTGCCACCTGGGTATACGGCTAAAAAGATTTCTAAGGGACTCCGTCCCTTAAACCCTGAGAGAGATATCTTTTTTTAAGGGGCAAGCCCCTTAAAAACCCTGGGGCTCTCTTTTCCCTGAGCTAAACTTTGTGCCTTGAGTTCTAAAATCATGCTAATCATTTAATCATGCGAATCATGGTTCAGACGTTTTCTCCGTCCCTTAAACCCTGAGAGAGATATCTTTTTTTAAGGGGCAAGCCCCTTAA
>CAZFTP010000010.1:0-3833 GCA_964521915.1 uncultured Candidatus Marinamargulisbacteria bacterium | reverse complement strand
CATTTAATCATGCGAATCATGGTTCAGACGTTTTCTCCGTCCCTTAAACCCTGAGGGAGATATCTTTTCTTAAGGGGCAAGCCCCTTAAAAACCCCTGGGGCTCTTTTCCCCTGAGCCTCACTAGTGCCTAGTGCCTATTCCAAAAAATCACATTCTTTTTTCAATAAATGTTTCTTAACCGTAATTTTATCTCCAAATTCAATATTTTGATCTGATTTAACCTCATAATGAGGCCAATTAGGTAACCATTTCCCGTTTGGATCTCCGTTTTTAGCAAAATTTACCCAGTAATCCATCATGTTTTGAGCTAAATTCTCATCTGTTACGGTTGCCCCAATTATATCAGCAAAACTAACTGTTTTGGAAAATGGTGCATAGTAAAATGGCTGATCTTTATCTACACAATCAAAAACATAAAATACTTCCAAACCATGAGTAGCTCCAACTGATTGCGCTAATTTGGAAGTACCAACCCTGCTGAATTGATAAAGATAGCTTTTGGATTTCTTCTTCTGCCAAGTTTGAACCACAAACCTAGCTGGTTCAGCAAACATTAACACCGTTGTAAGTTGATTATAAACATCTCTTACCTCATCTTGGTCTTTTGCCGGAAACATTTTAAAAACAGCATCTGCTTTATCTCCAAAATTTATCTTTAACCATTTTTGATAATCTTCCACACTTAATTTACTATAAAAATAGGTACCTTCATCTGCATTTGACCCAATAATAATCGGCACATCTGCTTGCTTATTTTCTTCAAATAATTTCTTTGGCTTTTTTGAAAAAAGGTACCCATCATCAATTACTGGGGTAAATTTGTAACCAGGTGCAAAAGGTGTTAAGGAAAATGGATATTTATTGTAAACCGCCATTATTTCATCTGTGGTTTTTGATCTCATAGCTTTAACTAAATTTTCAGCTTTATTACATTCTAATTCCGCTACAAATTTTTCCCCTTCTAAAAGTGATTTTTTCATTTCATATCTGGTTTCTGGGATCATACATTCAGTACCATAGGGCCCGCCACTTTGGGCTATTACTTTATTAAATAATCCTTTTGATAAAGGACAAACTAAATGTAAAGAAACCGCTAAACCCCCGGCAGATTCTCCAAAAATAGTGACATTATTTGGATCCCCTCCAAATTTGGCAATGTTCTTTTTTACCCACTTTAATGCCGCAATTTGATCTAAAAATCCGTAATTACCTGCTGTATGATATGGTGATTCTTTTACTAATTCCGGATGCACCAAAAACCCAAACGGCCCTAAACGGTAATTAAAGCTAACAAAAACAACCCCTTTTTTTGCGTATTTTGCTCCGTCAAAAATAGGGTCAGAAGCCGCACCAACAGACCAACCCCCACCGTGGATCCACACCATTACCGGCAACTTTTCGTCTACTTTTTTGGCTGGAGACCAAACATTGAGATAAAGACAATCTTCGCTGGTTTTGCCAATATTCGCACCAATTGGTTGGGGTGGGGCTGAACCAAATTTAGTACATTCTTTTACACCTGGCCAAGGTTTAACCGGTTCTGATGCACGCCAGCGCAAATTCTTTATTGGTGGTGCCGCATAAGGTATACCTAAATAGATTTTAATGCCATCTTGAGTTTTTCCGGAAATAAAACCACTATCTATTTTTATTACATTTGAACCAAATACCAGAGAAGGAACAGTTAAACAAAAATTAATTAAAGAAAATAATTTGAGTTTTTGATACATAAAAAACTACTCCCCACTTAAATATATTACTCAGATTAGCATAATTTTTAACTCCCTTCTATTTTTTAAATAAAACCAGAAACTTTTTTTATTTTTAAATACTCTTCAATAGTAAAATTAATTATTAAGAATTAAATAGTACATATTAATTACAATCTTACTACTTATAAATATTATTATCTTCACCGGCTATGTTCAAACGAGAGATAAATCCCCAAAAATTACATTTTCAAATCAAATATTTTCCTCAAAATTTTCAAGAAAAAATAACTTATTATTCAAAAAAATGTTTCAAAAATTTTTTATATGGGAATAATTAAATTACAGGGGGAACAAAATGATTTTTAATACTTCATATTTAGCTCCCGTTGTTAATAAATAAAAAAAGGAAAAAATTATGGATATAAGAAGGTTGCCCCCAATCATGGATTCCCGCCCGCCCAGAAGAGATAGTAGAGAAGATAATGTTTCTGAATTAGCTTTTGACGGGAGTGGCTCAAGTAACTCTGCCTCTTCTATTAATACTACGCCTATTCACCCTCATCAATTAAGAGTAATTGTACCAGATGATCTTAAACGAATTACTACTGCAATAAATACCTTAAAAGCGGATATTATGGCTTTAGAAGAATTTGCAATAGATGTATCAGCAGTATTACAACTATTTGAACTTTGTGATACTTCGACGATTATTTTGCGTCGTGATGAGCGTACTATTTTTCTTCAAATGATAGCTTTTATTGAAATGAATTTTCAAACCTTAAATGAAAGATTTAATGAAGAATTTACTGCTATGGTTAACAGAGGAGAAACTTTAATCCCTTTTCATTATATAAACCGTGATGCTGTTATGGTAACCTTATTTTCTTCTTTTGATGCTGTTAAACAAGAATTAAATAGCTTACCAAATTATTCTTCTTAACACCAAACCTACGGGTTGTTTAAATTAATTACGAATATAAAAATACTATCCCCCTTACAAAATGAATATCATAAAACATTGAAATTAATTTCTTCTTATACACGAAAAATAAAGAGATCATCCAAAATTATGTTTTTATCTAAAATAGTCGCATATCGATTAATAAACAACTTACCCATAAATGTAAAACTTATACCTTTCGAAGAAGGAAAAAATTCAGCAAAATATGCTCTAAAAATTTCTTTACTGGCAAAACTACTTGAAAATGACAAATTTGCTAAATTTGTTCCAAAAACCAAGATATTGAACTTAAAAAACATAATCAATGAAATCAATAAAGCCGGCATTAAAAAGCTTATTTCAGTCGAAATGCTTGAAAAATTTGTAGATATAAAATCACTAGTTAATCAGATTAATAATAATTTTACCGATAATATTATCGTCCGTTTAGGTACAGACGGTTGTTTTCCGGGATTAGTAAAATCTTCGACTTGTATTCCTGCTAATTTTCCTAACACCCTTTTAAATATCATCAATGATATCTTAATTATTCAAGATAAACTTTCTCGAAAAAATAGATTAGACAAAATTAAACCATTTCTTTCAAATATTACTGATAACCGTGAAAACTTAATAGAAATGAATCCGTGTGCAGTAATGATACAAGCTTATCCCAAAAACAATTTATCTGACACAATAATAATAAATGATCAAAATATTATTATTGAAACGTATGAACCTGAATGTCAACACGATCAAGGTTCTAAGATTGCTTTTGTTAGAAAATATGATCTCTCAGGAAAAATTTTACAAGAACAAAATCCAGGACAAATAAAAATAGAAGAAAATAGTATTATGATTACCACAAATACGGTTTCTGACCTTTGGCAACAAACAAAAAAAAATCACAAAAATTTTCAAGAACTTCAATTAGAATTTTATTACGATATTAATCAAAAATGCTTTTATTTTATCCAAGTAAAATATTATAAAAGAAAAAATCATCCTACTTTTTTAAATTCAATAAAGGACGAAATTTTTGGATTATTACCAAAAAATAATGAAAATGGCCATTTAATTTCAGCATCTTCCATTAGAAAAAACTTTTTTTTACTTCCAAAAGATAGGGTGCACGTAAAACCCTTGGGTGCTAAGCAGCCAATAAATAATTCTCCACAAT